>DJFX01000003.1:0-227 GCA_002432635.1 Halothiobacillaceae bacterium UBA5861
CTCTTCTTCAGTCATTAATGCACCGAGAAATGATGAAAGAACGGGCGGCGGACGAAGGTATTACACTGCCAGAATAACGTTATCGATGATCTGGCCTGTGGCCTGCCACAGAGTCAAAATTATCGGGACTGTATTGGTTGAAAGTGTATTTTAACCCTTCCAATCCTTCACTGGCCTCCACTCGGAGGCCAGTTTTTATCGACAGAAATATCTTGAATTTGACGATG
>DJFX01000003.1:435-1760 GCA_002432635.1 Halothiobacillaceae bacterium UBA5861
TTGTTTTTTTTATTATTTTTATGTAAATATTCTTATTTTTTTGATTTAAATCAACTCCCAAATATTATTAATGTTTAATATTCTAAAATAGATTGTTGAGGCAATCTATAAGGGTGATCCCTTCACATATAATCTGCGTAATTTGGGGCCTCCCCCTAACCTAGGGTACCCAAATTATTTAACCCGATTAAGGAGTTAACGATGAATTCATGCACACAAAGACTTTCTGTATTGACGTGTTGCCTCGTGCTGATTACAGGGCCTGTTTTTGCTGCTGAACAAGCACAAGAAGGTTCTGAAGTAGTGGAACAAACACAAGCGCAAATACAGATTTATGGTAGCCAGTTAATGACAGAAAAAGAGCGTTTAGAATATCGTGCCAAAATGCGTGCGGCAACTTCCGCTGAAGAACGCGAACGAATCCGGCAAGAACATCACGAAATGATGAAAAAGCGCGCAGCAGAACAAGGTGTGACATTACCTGACGAGCCCCCTTTGCGCAAAGGTGGCATGGGAGCTGGACCACAAGGCATGGGGCCTAAAGGTGGAGGCGCAGGCCCTGGTCGTAACAGTCAATAACACTATTTTCCAGTGTGTTTCAGTTGCCGGCCTCTACTCAGGAGGCCGGTATTCATGCGAATCAGTCTCTAAATAGTCTGTCATAAAAGTGTGTTATTCATTTTGGTATATTGACTGTTCATGCCAATTGAGAGATGACCATGTCAAATTCAATGAGCATTAGTGACACACTGGAACGTTTAAAAGAAAAAACATCGGGGCACTCTATTAGCCTTGGTGAAGTTGTTGAAAAACTCGAAAATAAGGGTTTTGGGCCTATTCTTTTAGTTCCTGCATTAATCGCCTTTTTACCAACCGGTGTTGTACCAGGCATTCCCAGTACATGTGGCATTTTAATTTTCCTCATTACTATTCAGATGGCGTTAGGAAAAAAGCATCCTTGGATACCTTCCCGATTAAAAAAAGTCACATTCAACCGAGAAAAACTGATTAGCGGCATTAATAACGCTAAACCATTTACAGACCGATTAGATAAATGGTTTAAACCACGATTAACATTTTTTACTGCCTATCCGATAAACCGCCTTGTTGCCCTGACATGCGGTTTATTTGGCCTGGCAATGATTCCCTTGGAATTGCTACCCTTTGCGGTAGCACTACCTGCCCTCGCTATTCTCTTGGCAGCAATTGGCCTAATGACGGAAGACGGTATTCTTATTTTGTTAGCGACTTTTCTCTTATTGGGTACGTTGTATTTAGTAATACATAATCTCGTTAAATGAAATAACCCAGAGGGGTTTTCATCT
>DJFX01000003.1:2007-111856 GCA_002432635.1 Halothiobacillaceae bacterium UBA5861
TTCACCCAGTTATTTCAAATTTTTCTTACCTAATTCTTTAATAACTTTAGACAGGGAGAGGCATCGATGAGTAAGAAAGAGGTTTATGAAAAAAAGCTACAGAACCAATTGGACGAGTGGGGTTCAAAGATTGACGAACTCGAGATAAAAGCAAAAAAAACATAAACCGAAATACAACAGAAATATGAAGAGCAAATTGATCACTTGCGCTCAAAGCAAACAGAAGCTTACGAAAAGTTATCTGAATTAAAGCAGTCCGGTGATGATGCATGGGAAGACTTGAAAGCCGGTGTTGATAGTGCGTCAGAAGCATTCGGGACTGCATTGAAATCAGCCGTATCCAGATTTCAATAAATGTTATTTAACCCCACCAAGGAGCCAGATATGAAAACTAAAAAAATTTTTACAATATTGTTCGTCATTTTAGTAGGTGCTACAACCCTAAGTTACGCAGAAAAATCTGCTGACGAGAAAGCGGCAAAAGAGGTTCAAGAGGAAACACAAGACTTGATTGATGCCTTGGGTAATTATACTGCCGCTCAAAAAGCAGAAGCCATTGAGAAGACCCAGTCAACCCTAGATCGTTTAGATCAACGCATTGACGTGCTGGAAGACAAAATTGACGATAGTTGGGATGAGATGAGTGAGGAAGCACAAGAGCGCACACGCGATACTCTTCGAACACTCCGAAAGCAACGTATTAAAGTGGCTGAAAAGTTTGGCAGCCTTAAAGACAGCTCAAGTGAGGCATGGGATAAAATGAAAAAGGGATTCGTTGATGCCTACAAAGAGCTAACAAGCGCTTGGGATGAGTCACTCAAGGAGTTTGACCCCCAGCAATAACTTTCTGAAATTAGATACACGCGCTATTGCACAACTAACAATGCGTGAGAGACAAGGGGTACGGATTAAAGGTACCCCTTGTGACCTTGAAATTATTCTTCTTTGTATTTCAATAAAAAGTTGCCATTACCCACGACAACAGGTTTATCACGAGTATCCTGCCATGCACTGACGCGAACATTTGCGACGCGCCCTCCCATTCGTACTAACTTAACCATTGCGTAAGTATCTTTACCGCCTGGTGAACGCAGGTAATCAAAAGAGAAGTCGATGGTCTTCGGTGGTAAGGAGTTATCCAGCTCCCACAGCAGAGTAAAAATCGCGGAACATTCTATGAATCCACCAACCACTCCACCGTGCAATGCAGGCAATAAGGGGTTTCCAACATTGCTTTGAGAGAATGGGAGATGAGAGAGGAACTCGCTGCCAAATGTAATCAGTTTCATGCCAATGAAGTTCGCATAGGGTACTTCTTTCAGCATCAGGTTAGGGTCTTTTTGTTTTTTTGCTTCCACAGCAATACGGGCTAATTTGCTCATTATTTTTCTGCGTTCAAATACTGTTTAAAAATTTGGTCGTTGCCGGGAGTCAAAGCAAAAACACCGACTGAGTTTGCAATCGGATCATCTTCGGTCGCGTCATAGGCAATACCCCGGACAAAAGCGACATCAGACGTCAGTTTGTAACACGTGCCTTTCCCATAAAGTGGGCGTTTAGGTACTGCCGGGCGGAGATAATCAATGCGCAAATCCAATGTGGCAATTGCTACCATTTCTTTCATTAAGGAAAAAACCGTAATGCCGCAAACTGAATCCATAAGTGTCGTAATCAAGCCGCCATGCACAACACCTGTGTCGGGGTCACCGATCAGATCTTCGTGGTAAGGCTGTTTAAACACACACTCACCGGGTGAAATGGATTCTATTTCAATGCCAAGGCGCTCCATGTGGGGCGACATTCGCGTCATGAGCCCAATTACGCGCGGATCTTCAATCAGGTAGGGGCGTTCATCTTGCTGTGTTTGTTTCATATACACCTGGGGGAAATGATCATATTCGAATAGTGTTTGTTCCGAATCGAAACCATAGAACAATACCTTTATATAGTGGCATGTTTTATTTTTTCAATTGCTCGTTTTGAAACGACGAAAAATGCGTTAAATAGGCATGGAAAGGAATGTTTGGATGGCATCTAGCAAAGCCTGGGGATTTTCCTGTGGAGCGCAATGGCCTGTATTCTGAAGAGGTGGCATGCTGATTACATTCGGTAACGCTGTTTTTACACGCTCAAACATGGTAATGAAGCGTTCACCTGAGTTTTCAGAGCGAACCAGGCCAACCGGTTGCCGAATATATTTAAAGTGTTTGAAAGGACTCCCGCGGTGGTCGCCTGTATGAAGGTTATTCATTGCCGAGTAGATAGGCAATAGAATTTGGGTTTCAATTGCTGGGTAGCAGCTCAGTCTGAAGCCCCCTTCGGCTTGCGCTTCTAAACCGAAATGAGCATGTAAGCCCAGCAGCATGTCTTGCCAGCGGCTAAAAGGTTCTCGTGAATGGAAGTGTTCGAATGCCGCTTCCCGACTTGGGAAGTACGCTCGACGATTGTTGACACGCTCGATTTGATTCACTGCCCAGCTGGGAAGGTCGGCCGCTTTTGGGTGGATAGTGGTATCCGCCATTGTCGGTTCATGTAAAAAAATGGCTTTAAATAAATCAGGCCTCTGACTAGCGGCGGTTAAAAAATCGGTTCCTCCTGCACTGTGGCCAATGGCGATGACAGGTTGTAACTTCATCGCATCTAAAATAGCAATTGTATCTTCAGCAAAGTCAAAAAATTCGTACCCGCTTTCAGGTTTATCACTCCAACCGTGTCCACGGCGATCAATCGCATAAACCCGAAATTGCGGGCTCAATGCTTCGGCCACGGGGTGCCAGGTGGCCGCAACAAACCCGGTACCGGCATGCATCACGACAGGTGGTTGACTTTTATCTCCCCAAGCTGTCACATGAAAGCGGAGTTTGTTTGCGGTAATGTAGAATGTTTCGAGGCTGGGTAAAGATATCGGCACTGTTGAGTTCCTGCCCATCGTTATTGTTTATTGTGTGTTATTCGCTTGCTCCCAAACTGTTTTAATTGTACATACAAGAGCGACAAAATCAGCAAAACAATATCGTTCTTACTGTTACGAGGCCTTGTATGACTACAAGTATCCCCACCCCTGCCCTTTATGGTAACTGGCACTACCCAACAACCGTGTGGTTTGGCGCTGGCCGGATTCGAGAGCTGGTCACGGCCTGTCAGTCACTGGGTTTCTCTGCCCCGCTGTTAGTGACAGACCCTTGGCTAGCGACACAACCCATGACTACAGAGGTTTTGGCCGATTTAGCAGCGGGCGGGATGTGCCCCACATTGTTTTCAGACATTCAACCCAACCCAACAGGGGAAAATATTGATGCAGGCGTAGCCGTTTTTCAGGCGAGCGCCAATGATGGTGTGATTGGACTCGGTGGCGGAAGCGCAATCGATGCCGCAAAAGCCATTGCTTTTATGGCAGGCCAAACCCAACCTATTTGGGATTTCGAAGATATTGGTAACAATTGGGAGCAGGCGAATCCGGGAAAAATCGCACCCACCATCGCGATTCCGACTACCGCCGGTACGGGCTCGGAGGTCGGCCGGTCGTCCGTTATCCTCCAGACATCAACGCAGACAAAACGGATCATTTTCCATCCTCGAATGATGCCCAAAATGGTGATCCTTGACGCCTCTTTGACAACTGCCCTCCCCCTGCACTTGACCGCAGCAACCGGGATGGACGCGCTCACACATTGTTTCGAAGCATACTGCGCCCCCGGTTACCACCCGATGGCCGATGGTATTGCACTCGAAGGACTGCGGCTGATCAAGCATCATCTGCCGGCGGTGATTACTGAAGGTGATAACCTGGAATCACGCGCCCACATGCTCATTGCCGCCAGCATGGGCGCCACTGCTTTTCAAAAAGGCCTGGGTGCGGTACATGCTTTATCCCATGCCGTTGGAGCGCTCTACAATACACACCATGGACTGACGAATGCGATTTTTTTGCCCTATGTTATGGCTGCCAACCAGCCCGCAATCGAACCGGCCATGGACCGCCTGGCACGTTGGCTAGGACTGGATATACCTGGGTTTGACGGGGTGCTGACATGGATCTTATCACTGCGTGAACACTGTCAGATCCCACACACGGCCGCTGTACTTGGGCTTTTACCTGAAATCGAAGACGATCAATTGACTAAAATCGTCAACATGGCAATGGCCGATCCCACTGCGGCAAGTAACCCACTACCCTTAACACCCGAACGTCTGAAAGATATCGTTATGAGCGCCATTCATGGAGAGGTTTCCAAGTGAAAATTGGTATTTTGCAATGCGATGAGGTCATGCCAGTTTTCCGACCGGAATTTCCTGATTATCCCGAAATGTTTGAGCGTATTTTATTGGCCGTAAACCCAAACCTCACGATGGAAGTTTATCGTGTGATTGACGGCATTCACCCAGAGAATATCCACACCTGTGATGCCTATATCTTCACCGGTAGCCGTTACAGCGTGTATGAGGATGCGCCCTGGATTGGTGCCGCCAAACAATTGGTTCAACGTCTTCATACTCACGGAAAAAAAATGGTGGGTATTTGTTTTGGTCACCAATTAATTGCCGAAGCATTGGGTGGCAAAGTTGTGCGCTCAGTCAATGGCTGGGGGATCGGAGTACACACTTGGGAGATTCGTCGTAACCCGGGTTTAAACATCAACGATGACCGTCAGTTTTCGCTGCTCGTCAGCCATCAGGATCAAGTGGTTCAACTGCCAGAGCATGCTGAATTAATCGCAAGCAGTGATTTTTGTCCTATTGCCGCTTTTCAAGTGGGACACACTGCCCTGTGTTTTCAGGGGCACCCGGAGTTCACACCGGCTTTTTCCCGTGCGTTGATGGAACACCGACGGGAACGCATTGGCGATACAAACGTCGATCAAGGCATTGCCTCTCTAGATCAGCCTCACATGTCTGAGGCTGTGGCTCGCTGTATTCTTGAATTTTTCTCAGCACCGGGTGAGTAACAGGCACGTTTTTCTCGCGCGTTAGAAATGAAATCCTAGGTCAACACCCGCTCGGGTGATCCCTGCATCATCCACATCGTTATAGTATTGTGCGCTAAAACGCCAGATGAGGTTACTGGCTTTCGGCAGAAGTGTAACGCCGAAGCCCACAGTCAAACTCACCCCTGAATCTTCCCAGCGAGTGGTATCGGTGGTGTAGCTCGCTGTCCATGCGAATAAACCGGCCTTTCCATACAGTGCCACTGTTTCACTGAGTGCCATTTCATAAAGAGGTGAAACTTCAAAGCCATAAGCCCGGGCATAAACATTGTCGAAATCTTCTGACTGAAATTCATCGAACGCTACAATCCCGAGTTCAACGCCAAAACCGTTCTCCGTGATCCCCGTTCCAAAAACGCCATAACTTAAGCTTGATTCCAAATCGTCATTTTGTATGGATGAGTCATCCCCTGGATCAACCATACCTTGACCCAAGGTGATTCCGAGATATTCACGTTTGATTTCTGCATTGGTGACACTGCTCATAGCTAAAAAAATCAGAAAAAATAGTATGTTTTTCATATTCATATCAAGTGCTCATCATCATGCCACACGTTTGCCCAATTCCCAGGTTTTCATGCGTAAATATCGGCATACAATGTAATTTCTTTAAATGCGAATTTAATGTGAATAGAGAGGCTGAAATAAAGGCTATAATTTGCAGGGTAAAATTAAAGAAGCTTATTTGTTGTTCCGTTAAAGCTGTTGATTAGCAGAAAATTTTTCTACTTTTGATACTTAATTTAGAGGTTCAGGATGACCCGGTCTAAGAACAACATAGAAAAAAAAGAAGAACGACTCAATCAAGTATGTGACTTGTCAGAAAGTAAACTCTCAAAGGCCGCTAAAGAGCAAACCAGCCGTTTTCTGCAGTTGTATTACAAGCAGCTGACTTTAGAAGAGCTCGTACAAAACGATATTGAATACTTACGAGGCGCGGCCATACAGCACTATCAGGAAGCCAAACAGCGAAAACCTGATACAACCAAGGTACGCGTTTACAACCCTCAGTTTGAAAAGCATGGTTGGCAGTCCACGCATACTATTATTGAAATCATTACGGATGACAAACCGTTTTTGATTAACAGCATTTCCATGGCGTTGAGTCAGCTTCGCCTTGCGATTCATATGATTGTTCACCCTATCCTCTCGGTTACAAGAAATACAACGGGAAAACTGGTCTCACTGGCGCCCAAAACAGGAAGTGGTGAGGTCATCAAAGAATCGTTCATGCAGTTCCAGATTGATCGGCAAACGAATCAGGATATTTTGAAATCCTTGGAACAACGCATTCGAGCGGTTATTCAGGATGTCAATAAAATTAACCATGACTGGCAGGCGATGCTGAATAAAACGCTGGAGCTGAAGGACCTGCTGCCTGAACTATCATCACGTTATCCAAAAGTCGATATTGAAGAAGCTGAAATCTTTCTCGCCTGGTTGTGTAACAACCACTTCACCTTTCTTGGCTACTGTGAATTGGTTGAAAAAACAGAAAAGGGTGAACGCCTTTTAAGTATCAAACCCGAGACGGCATTGGGCTTACTCAATGGCAGAGAAAGTTCAACCGGATATCCAGCAGAAGCGGTATTGCCACTCCACAATGTGGACTACATCCATGACGAAGCGCTGATGACGATTTGTAAGTCAAACGCTGTGTCGACGGTTCACCGCGGCGTTTATATGGATTTCATTACCATTCCCAAACTCAGTGCTCAAGGCGATATTATGGGCCGGTATTGCCTTGTTGGCCTGCTTGCTTCGTCAACCTACAGCCGGGCAATCAACGACATTCCTTACCTGCGGAAGAAGTTTCAGGATATTTTAGTGCAGTCCGGTTTGGACCCGCAAAGCCATGCCGGTCGTGCTTTATCCAACACTTTAGAAAACTACCCGCGGGATGCACTTTTTCAACAGCCCGTGGATGATACCTTAGGCATTGCACTTGGCATCATGGCATTGAAAGAGCGGCAACGCATTCGGCTATTTGTTCAACGGGATGTTTATGGCCGCTTCTACACATGTATTGTCTACATCCCCAGCGACCGCTACAGCCGGGAACTCCGGGAAGCTTTTCAGCACATTCTGGTTGATGAACTTAATGGCGAAAAAGTGGAGTATGACACCCAGTTCTCTACTCACTCCACATTGGCGCGCGTATGCTACACGATTCATACGGATCCGAATCAGAAGCTTGAATTCGACCGGGTTGAGCTTGAGCAAAAGCTCGCGTTCGCAAGTCGCGCCTGGCACGATGACCTACAGGACATACTCATCGAAACCCATGGTGAAGAGTTAGGTAACCAGCTTTTTCATGATTACCGGGATGGAATACACAGCGGCTATAAAGAAGATTTCTCTGCAAGAGTAGCCGCTTACGATATTGACCACCTAAGAGTGCTAAAAGACGAAAACTCACTCGAAGTAAACTTTTATCGGCCTCTCGGGGAAGAGGAACATATTGTTAACCTCAAAGTCTATCACGCCTACTCCCAGGTTTTACTGTCCGAAATTATTCCTGTGATCGAAAACATGGGTTTAAAAGTTAATTCCGAAAAGCCCTATGCCATCACCAGGAAAGACGGCATTGAGCTTTGGATCCATGAATTTGTTATGCAGCGCTCTGACCGGAAAGCGATTCCGATCGACGCTGTCCGGGAAAAGTTCCAGGATGCTTTTATTGACATCTGGACCGGGCGTATCGAAAACGATGGCTTCAACCAGCTCGTGCTAACCGCAGGACTTTCCGCGCGCAAAGCTGTGATGTTGCGTGCTTACTGCAAATATCTCTCTCAGATACGGGTGCCCTTCAGCCAAAACTATATGATCAATTGCCTCACGCGTAATCCGGCTATTACCAGCAAATTGGTTGAATTGTTTTCGATAAAATTTAATCCGAGGCGACGTGGTAAACGTGATATCGCAGCACAGAGACTCATTGAGCGGATTCATCAACAACTGGAAGACGTCAGTAATCTGGACGAGGACCGAATTCTGAGAGGCTTCCTGAACCTGATCGAATCTACGTTAAGAACGAATTATTATCAAAAGTATGTAGACAAACGTTCTAAAGAATATCTGTCTTTCAAGTTCGATCCCAATAAAGTTTATGGCCTTCCATTGCCAAAACCGATGTTCGAAATTTTCGTCGTGTCACCGCGAGTGGAAGCCGTACACCTGCGAGGCGGCAAGGTTGCGCGTGGCGGATTACGCTGGTCTGATCGTCTGGAAGACTTTCGTACGGAAGTGCTTGGGCTCGTCAAAGCGCAAATGGTTAAAAACGCGGTGATCGTCCCGGTAGGTTCAAAAGGTGGCTTTGTCGTTAAAAAGCCGCCGTTAAATGCCTCTCGGGAAGAAATACAACGCGAAGTTGAATTTTGTTACACAACCTTTCTTCGTGGCATGTTGGACATCACCGACAATTACATTGGTGGGCAAATTGTTCCGCCAACCGATGTAATCCGGTATGACGAGGATGACCCCTATCTTGTTATCGCGGCGGATAAAGGCACCGCCACCTTTTCCGACTTGGCTAACTCTGTCGCCAAAGAGTATGGCTTTTGGTTAGATGATGCCTTTGCCTCCGGAGGTTCCCAGGGTTATGACCATAAAAAAATGGGAATTACTGCCCGTGGTGCTTGGGAGTCGGTGAAACGCCACTTCAGAGAATTAGGGCTAGATACACAGAGTGAACCTTTCACAGTTATTGGCATTGGCGACATGGGTGGTGACGTTTTCGGCAACGGCATGCTGTTGTCAAAGCACATAAAGTTGGTTGCTGCATTCAACCATCAGCATATCTTTTTAGACCCCGACCCTGATTCGACCAGTAGTTATGAAGAGCGTCAACGCTTGTTTCATTTACCCCGATCAAGTTGGGAAGATTATGATAAGTCACTGATTTCAAAAGGTGGTGGCATTTATTCCCGTAGCAGCAAATCAATAGCAATCTCGCCTGAGGTACAAACTTTATTAGATACCGACCAGCAAGCGTTTACGCCCGCAGAACTGATTCACACGCTGCTCAAAGCCCCGGTCGATCTTTTGTGGAATGGTGGCATCGGCACTTATGTTAAGTCGGTCAGCGAAACAGATGCCGATGTACACGACCGTGTGAACGACAGCGTCCGTGTGGATGGCAGTGAATTAAGGTGCCGGGTTGTGGGTGAAGGCGGCAACCTTGGATTCACCCAGCTTGGGCGTATCGAATTCGCTTTATCCGGAGGGAAAGTCAATACAGATGCCATTGACAACTCTGCAGGAGTCGATTGTTCAGACCACGAAGTTAACATCAAAATATTGCTGCATGATGTCCTTGAAAATGGTGACATTACAACCAAACAGCGTAACAAGCTGCTTTCAGATATGACCGATGAAGTCGCCACACTGGTGCTCCAAAACAATTACCAGCAAACCCAGGCGATATCCATTGCAGAATCTGAAGCTGTGGAAAAATTTCAGGAACACTCCCAGTTTATGGCCAAACTGGAAGCGGAAGGCAAATTGAACCGTGCTTTGGAATTTCTACCAAATGAGGAAGGTATTGCAGAGCGGTTAGCCAATAATAAAGGCTTAACTCGTCCTGAGCTGTCGGTTATTTTCGCTTACAGCAAAATGCACTTTTATCACAGTATTGTCGGGTCTGAACTGCCGGATGATCCCTATCTAAACAAGGAACTGGATACTTATTTTCCTGAACGGCTGTGCACAAAATTTCGTGCGGAAATGAACACACACCGGCTCAAAAGGGAAATCATCGCCACTCACATTACTAATCAAATCATCAATCGCACCGGTCCGACATACGTCAATCGGGCCGTGGATGAGCTGGCTTGTGGCTATGGCACGTTCGCTCGTGCTCACACCATTGCACACGAAGTATTTGCAATGGACGAAATCTACAGCATGATTGAGTCACTTGATAACAAAATACCTGCTGCAATACAAACGCGTATGTTGACTATGGCTTCGGGTTTAGTGGAGCGCTCGATACATTGGTTAATACGCAATCACTACACCCACCGCGAGCTGGGCGAAGTCATTGGGTATTTTGAAGAAGGCGTGAATGAATTAATTGCCAGTATGCCCCGGAGTCTTGCTGCAGATAACCGTGAAACACTCCGACGTCGCGTTAAGTTTTTTTTAAAAGAAGGGGTTCCAAGGGAGATTACACTGCGCATAGCGTCGGTGGTTCCCCTATCCTCAGCTTTGGACATTGTTGATATTGCGCGCACCAACAAGCAGGACGTCAAAAAAGTCGCCACGCTGTATTTTAATCTGGGTTATATGCTGGACATGCAATGGCTCAGAGATCAAATCTCTGCCTTAAAAGCAAGCAGCCACTGGCACATGCTGGCTAAGTCTCAGCTCAGAAGCGACTTACATTTGTATCAGCATCAGCTTGTCGCCGAAGCCCTCAATAATGGAGCAGCCTCATTAACACCTAAAAAATTGATAACAAACTGGTTTACCGAAAAAGAATTGGATATTCAAAAATTTAAGCGGATTACTGCAGAGTTGCGTGCCAGCTCGAGCATTGACTTCGCTATGTTAAGTGTTGCCGTGAGTGAGTCAAAGCGGCTCCTTGCATAAAGCTCAGTGAGTGTGAACTATTTCATCGATTTGTTACGTGTAACAAATCTGTCATGATTCGAGCGCTATTATAGTGTCTTTATTCTTTCCCATGAGCATGTTTAAAGGAGTTTAACTTGTCGAAAGAATCGCAGATTATCGATATGTTATGGGCACTCAAGCGCGCCTACGAAAAGCACTCTCCTGAACCACAGCGAGTTAATTTTACAAAAGTTGTTAAAAACGCCGATAGTCGTGATAAATTTATCAAGCAAGCAGCTCAATCACCGATTGCTGAGGTGAGTCGCCTGGCCCGGCAGTTAGAAAGAGTCGACTTCAGCCAGGTCAATTTGGATAGCCAAGCAGCGGCAGCTTTTGAAACACAATCTGCTTCGGCTGGATTATCTAATTCCACACCCACATCTGCTACCCCTAAACAGCCACCTAAAATAGGATTGTATGTCTTAGGTGGGGGGTTTGCCGCGCTCATCATCGGCGTCACCTTATTCTTTTTCCCCATGGGTTCTGAAACAATCAAAGGTACTCTGACGGGTAATGTCGTCTTAGATGGAGGAACCTACAAGCTTCAAGGTATTGTTTATGTTTCAGCGCGTTCTAATCTGGAAATACAACCCGGGACGACGATTGTTGGCGAACCCGGCTCCGCCTTGATCGTCAGCCGGGATGCAACGATTTACGCACAAGGAACACCGGAGGAGCCAATTGTATTTACCAGCAGCCAACCCGAGGGTCAACGTAAACCCGGAGATTGGGGAGGCGTGGTCTTGTTAGGCAATGCGCCGACTAATGTCGCCAATCCAACCATTGAAGGTGTTAGAGACCCCCGCATTATTACCAATTTTGGTGGAAATGACGTTTTCAGCAACTGTGGAGTACTCGAATATGTTCGTGTCGAGTTTGCGGGTTACGAAGCATTCGCCAATAACGAACTCAATGGTTTGACACTCGGTGGATGTGGGAAAAATACAATTATCCGCCATGTACAAGTCCACCGCTCACTGGATGATGGCATTGAAATGTTTGGTGGAACCGCTGACCTGAAAAATATTCTGATCACCGGCGCGGGTGACGACAGTTTAGACTGGGATATGGGCTGGACAGGACATGTACAGTTTTTGATTATTCAACAGCATAAAGACACAGGTGACAACGCTTTTGAAGGTGACAACCAGCAAAATAATGAAGACGCCAAACCGCGATCTGCGCCGAGTATTTATAATGCAACATTGATCAGTCATATAGATTCACCGGAAAAACATCGCGCGATGGTGATACGTCGAGGGTCAGGCGGCCAGTTTCATAACATGCTGATTACAGGTTTCTCAAACGAAGCGATCGATCTACGAGGCGACAATGTCGACCGTTTGATTGGCTCTGGTGAGCTTAATTTTTCCAATATTCTGTTATACAAAATAGGCTCTGCCGGCCTCTATTTTTCCCAAGAGGAAGGGGCCGATGACGACGACCAAGGTTTTTCTGAAGTCGATTATTTCTCAGACCCTGAGAGAAACACCATTTATGATGCCTCACCCGGGCTGCCTGTATTAGCCTTTTCAGAAACCCGGCCCAACTTCATTCCCGCCGCAAACTCTATTGCCACTGAACATGCCAGGAAGCCACCACAAGATGAGTTCTGGGATGAAGGTGCCAATTATCTCGGAGCCATCCGCCCTGGTTCAGCGCAATCCTGGACGGACGGCTGGACGGCATTCCCGCCCAACTAAGAACCGGTATTTGCCGCAAAATAGACGGAAAATTCACTGATGACTCAGCATGTCAAAACGCATGCTGAGTACCCGCATATGTAAAAACTTCTTGAGTTTCAGGGTTGTAGGCAAAATCAACCCGTAGGTCTGTATTCACGAACGAAGCAATTTTCCAACGCAAGCCCACTCCCACGGTCATTTCCAAGTTTGTTAGTTTAAGAGTGTGCTTGGGATACACGTTACCAATGTCTGAAAACAAGACGCCTCGAATCCGCTGGTAGGCAGGTAAAGCATATAAGTATTCAATATTCGCCAGCACTTGTACGTTGCCTGTCTCTTCGTCGTCGTCTATTCCACGAATGCTACTGCTGTTACCAATTGAGTAACTATCATCACCGAATGCATTTCCGTTGGAATAGCCAAAACGGAGTTGATAGTTCAAGTTCACCAAGGCGGGTTGTTGGATAGGGCGATATTCTCGGTAGAAAATATCATAGCGGTGAAAATCAAATTCAGAACCAAACATGCCGTTCGCCCAAGTAAGTTCAATACCGTACTCTTTGCCTGTCCGGCGGTTAGGCTCAATGTGAACCTGATTGGAAATAAGCTTTAATTCGATACCTGCACTGCGACCATCTTCTCGTCTACCTAGTTCACCCGATTTAAGCTCTGTGCGTCGACGGTGGGTGAAATATCCGGTTTCCAAACGCCAGTTTTCATCAGGCCGCCATACGGTTACTTGCCGGGCAATCGCAAATGCGAATCGGTCATTTTGTGTTTTTGCTTCACCGATCACCTCGCCATCTTCTTTTAAGTCTTCATTGGCCAATTCGTTACCAAAATCAATGCGAACACCATAAGGTGTTCCTGTGAATCGATTGGCTGAATATTTCAACTTAAAGACATCGGTTTTGTTGCCCTCGCCTTCATCTTCACGTTCCTGCTTGAAGACAAGTTGTAACTGTTGATTCAGGCCGAATAAATTGTCAAACCGTACAATACCTCCGGCACTGATGACACCATCGGCGCTGCGGTCAATGCGTGGAACCGGTAAAATGAACCACCGCTCGACCATTTTGAATGTTACGATAACCCCTTCGTCTGTCTCCTCAATCTCAGTCGTCACTTCTTTGAATAAACCCAAATCCATGATTGCCTGCCGAGACGACTCCACTTTATCGAGGTCATAGGGTTCACCCGGAGAAAACGTTAATTCCTCCAGGAGGACAGATGCTCTTGTGACATCATTGCCTGAGAACTCAACCGCAAGCACAGGCTGCTCAGCAAAGCTCTCAAGGGGTAAAGCGAGGATGACACACAGTGGAAAAAACAGATACCAACGCAGCACTACTAATGTGACCTTCTTCCTGTTAAAACGTGCACACCCAATTCCTTCCTTTGGTTAAATTAAATTAGCGTTTAATACCTAAAAACATGAAATAAATAAATTGCATAAGGCCTGTTTGAATCAGGCACAGAACAAAGTACTACCTGTCTTTATCACCGTGATTTTTTGTCTGCCTGCCGATTTATAACGTTGAGGATGCCTGAACCAACGGCGAATGACACTAGGATATCAATAAAAGTGTACTCTTTTATGGATATAAGGGCCCCCGCGACGTCACCTTATACTCAACCCAAGGCCATTCTCGTTTCATATTGGTCTTTCCTAACAGGATCGCAATCAATCCGTACGGGGAGCTTGTAGGTTATTGAACCCGCTCATCTTTTGAGTCATGACGGACAGTCAATAGAGTGAAAATCAACATTGTGTATGGCGGCATCTTAAAAATCGAGAGACTTTCGGGGTCCAAATCACTGGACCACCCACCGGTTTTTGCCGAAAATGTAATAACCCAGATCGGTCGGGTAGCTTTCAGTAACACAAATCCACTTGATTAACCTTAAGGAACTCATACCAATGATTGCACTACGTAAAATTTACGCATTTTTTATATGTCTGCTGTGTGCACTACCTTCGATTGTGGCGGCTCACCCTGGCCATGACCACGGTTCATCACAGAGTGTGCTGCTTCACACATTAACGTATCTATCTGTTGTAGTAGCCATTGGGGGCATTTCGTTTTTCATTTATAAAAAGCGCAACCGACAACACGGAGAGTAACAAGTACATGAAAGCCATGATTCACAATTTAGTTAAAATCTACGACACATTTGCAGACGTCAAACCAGCCGCGGCTCATTGTGATATCCCCTGCAAGATTTATGATCCATCCACAGCACAAATTGCGACGCTTAGTGTTATACGCTTTATGGACTTGATCGCCGAGTATGAGGGCAAATCATCCTTGACGCTTGCGGAACAAGCTCAATTAAGCCGTCTAACGAAGCAGAAGGAAGACCACGCTGAGATTGCCAAACACGAAATACGTGTCATTTGGGGTGATTACTTTAAACAACCCCAAATTGAGCAATTCCCAGATATTCATGACTTAGTGCACCGTATCATGTTGGCAGGGTCGGCCTGCAAACAAGGCATTGAACAGGATAAGGGTCTGCAGCTTTTGGCGCTGATCAACGAGTTTGCTGAAGCTTTTTGGGCGACGAAAAAAGTGGACACCTACACTGCAAAATGTCCCTATCCACCAAGTCAGGATGTGGTTTACCCCAAGCTGGGTTAATGAAACTAAAACTATTTAGGGTTAGCGGGGACAGTATGTCCCCGCAATTCGTTGAAAACGATTACGTTTTGGCTTTTTCACGCCGAAATCTGAGGCTAAAACCGGGCCAGGTCGTAGTCGTTAGTCATCCACTCTACGGCACAATCATCAAGCGCATTGCTCAGATCACAAACGACCATAAATTGAGATTGCGGGGCGACAATCAACAACAGAGTACATCAACAGAAGCGTTAGGTGAGATTATCCAAGAACAGGTAATCGGAAGAGTCGTTTGGCATATACCGAGCACATTTAGGAGTTGATTTCATCCATATTCCTACTTTTGTGAGCGTTAATTACTCATTCTGCCTCTCGGTCGTAACTGTCCGCTAAACCTCTCAAAGTAATGGCAAATCGCTGAAGGCCAGCATTCTCTGCGTCCTCGGCTTTATTTCGCCACTGGTTAGCGAGCTCTCTCCGGTTTCCCCGCTGGGTCCATTCGGTGTACACTGCGTGAATGGCATGTCCCTACCCTGAAACCGGCGCACATATCATCTGCTTCACGATCATTTAATGCGATCGCGACACCGTCTGGATCGGGCGGCGCGTGAATCAATACACCACCAATAATGATGAGTGCAACTTCCAAATGACCCGATATAGCTGGTCTTTTTTGGAACGGTAGATCAGTCGAATTACCTCACAAAAGAACTCGGAGTCATTGGCCAGTCTGCATTCAAGGAGTGGATGCGTTGCATCACTATGATGCTCGAACAGGAGAATAATCGGAGAGCATCACCCACAAAGCAGCTCGTTGATTGATGAAAAAAGCTGAAAGGCAGTCATTGGTTTTTGTAATGTGAACGGCCCTACTTTAGCTCCAGGGAAAAAGTGCTCCAGACAGGGCAATGATCAGAGGGTTTGCTCATTGAGCGAATCTCATAGTCAATGTCGCTATCATCTAAATGGGCGGTTAACGCTGCATTGGTGTAGATGTGGTCAATTCGCAAACCCCTTTTAGGTTCCCTTTCAAACCCCTTACTGCGGTAATCAAACCAACTGAAGCGGTCTGAAATATTGGGGTGTTTCTCCCGGTAAGTGTCATAGAGTCCCATGTCTGTCAATTGATCTATCCACTCCCGTTCCTCTGGTAAAAAGCTGGTTTTTCCCTCTCTCAACCAGCGTTTAGCATTGGCATCCCCTATACCTATATCATGATCCAATGGTGCAATATTATAATCACCAATCACGGCGAGGTATTTGTGTTCGCTGCAGCAGGACTTTATAAATGCAATTAAATCACGGTAGAACTTCATTTTGGCTGGAAATTTTACGGGGTGGTCCCGGCTTTCTCCCTGAGGGAAGTATCCATTTAAAACCCGCAATGTTTCTCCATTTGCCAGACTGAAGTCGGCTGTAATCATTCTTCGCTGATCATTTTCATCATCACTCGGATAGCCTTTGATCACAGCTGCAGGAGGCTGTTTTGACAGCATAGCAACGCCGTAGTGCGCTTTCTGGCCATGGAAGTACACGTGGTAACCCAATTCTTTAACCGCTTCAACAGGAAACAAGTCGTCCTGGACTTTTGTTTCCTGCAAGCCAATAACATCTGGCTGGTGTATTGAAATCAATGACTCAAGTTGATGTAGACGTGCGCGAATACTGTTGATATTGAAAGAGACAATTTTCATTGAAATTTTTTATCCCAAATGACTCTAAGGCTTTATAAATAAGTTGAAATATTCTTGGTATTGTAAGCGATTTGTATTGACACTAGCACCTCAACGAGATGCCAGGTGACGTGAGCAAGATATCGCGGGGTAAATTATATAGAAGCCCGCTTGCGGATGGCGTGAGGGAAAATTGTGATGGGAGGTTGATATTTAGAAACAGATAGACCCGGCATCGTTTTGTCTCTATGCCGACCACACCAAAGCATAATATCAGATGGACTTCCCAGACAAAACAAGTTCAAGGTCAGCAACGTCGTCACTAACTTCCTGAATAAAGTAGTGGTTTGTTAAGTCAACGCCTGCTTCTTTCAAGCACTGGATAACAGCATATTGCTGTATGTCCAGTTCACTTTCAAAAATACTGCGATTCAGCAGGATTGCGGCCGATGCAACAGCAGAATAATTGATCTTTTCAATTTTACGATCTAATTGATCACATTGTCTCACTGTTTCAATAAAGTCGGTTTCAAATTGCCAGCTGCCCAGAATCCATTCGCCTAAGGGACCTCTTAGATTGCGAATGGTATCATCCAGTTCCTCATCGCTGGCAAATAGCTCAGGATTTTCGTTTGAATAGACCAGTACTGGAATTTCTCCTATGTTGGCAAATAATCCATGGAGCAATGCCTTTTCCGGATCAAGCCCCGGTAACTTTCCCGCTATCGCATGGCTTAACGAAGAGGTTTGCACACTCTGTATATGCGCCTGTTGCATCTTTTCTTTGATGTAATCACTGTTTGTGTGGAATAAGTTAGATGCTGTAATCGCCATTGCCAGGTTGTATGTTGTAAACAGGCCCAAGCGGCTCACGGCTCCAGCAATGGTATTTACAGGTACGGCTCGGGCGTAGTAAGCACTATTCGCGACCTGAATGAGTTTTGCTGATACGGCCTGATCTTTTTGAATTTCTTCGGCTAAACGATTAATTGTCACACCTGCTGTATTCAATGCTCTTCTCATGCTGATGGCAACTTCTGGCAAAATAGGTAAAAAAACGTCTTCTGCCACAATTTCCTGATAAATTTTTTGACAGAAATCGTTGCTTGTTGTTTCTGTATTGTTGACTTCAGTCGCCATATTAATCCTCGATCAGCTGTGTTTTCATCAGTTCAATCAGCACATACCTTATATAGATGAGAATTTAAAAATTTTCAGCGGCTCTTGCTGATTTCAACTGGTAGCACTTGATATCAGGGACTGTGTCACTCATGTATAATTCTCCGGCGACGATTGATTCAACCTCAGGAGCCCAACCTATGAGCTACGAAAACATACTATTAGAACGCCACGGCAACGTAGGCCTTATTAAACTGAATCGCCCTCAAGCACTGAATGCGCTATCAAATGGCTTAATGGATGATTTAACTGCTGGGCTCAATGAGCTGGAGGGAGACGACAGCATTGGCGCAATCGTACTGACGGGCAGTGAAAAAGCCTTTGCAGCAGGCGCTGACATCAAAGAAATGCAAACAAAAGGCTATATGGATGTCTACAAAGAAAACTTCATTACAGCCAACTGGGAACGCGTTACAACCTGCCGGAAACCTGTGATTGCAGCCGTAGCAGGCTATGCTTTGGGCGGTGGCTGTGAGCTCGCCATGATGTGTGATTTTATACTCGCAGCCGACAACGCCAAATTTGGTCAACCCGAAATCACAATTGGCACGATTCCCGGTGCGGGTGGCACACAGCGTTTAACCCGAGCGATTGGTAAATCTAAAGCCATGGAAATGTGTTTAACCGGCCGGCAAATAGATGCTGAGGAAGCTGAGCGCAGTGGCTTGGTGGCTCGCATTGTGCCCGTAGCGGATCTGCTGCAAGAAGCCATCAAAACGGCTGAAAAAATTGCCTCTTTTTCGACGCCTGTTGTGATGATGGCAAAAGACTCTGTCAATGCCGCCTTTGAAACCTCATTGACCGAAGGTATTAAAGTTGAACGGCGAATTTTTCACGCCTCGTTTGCCACAAAAGATCAAAAAGAAGGGATGGCGGCTTTCGCAGAAAAACGGAAACCTAATTTCACCAACCAATAGCTCTCATTTTTGACGGGGATACACCGGCTCCCCCATCCCCGTCATGAAACTTTTCTAAATTGACTGGCTAATGCTTGAGTTGTCCCAACAATATCCTGCTCAGAAAAAATGGCGGAGATGACCGCTGCCATATCCACACCCGTGGCCAACACTTCCGATATATTTGTAGAGTTAATGCCACCAATGGCACAAATAGGTTGGGAAAATATTTGGC
Organism: Halothiobacillaceae bacterium UBA5861; assembly: GCA_002432635.1. Lineage (GTDB taxonomy): Bacteria > Pseudomonadota > Gammaproteobacteria > UBA5861 > UBA5861 > UBA5861. Next base: position 20,895 of record DJFX01000003.1, read on the forward strand.
GAGCTTGTTGAAGCAAACTCACTGGTGCGATCACTGCATCGGGTTTAACACGTGAGGGATAAACGGCCCCCAAAGCAATATAATCCGCACCCGCTGCAAAGGCTTCTTCGGCCAGATCCAATTGGTTATAACAGGAAGCGCCAATCAACTTATCGGGAAGTGCGCGCCTTGCCTCGTTAACAGCCGCATCATCAGCACCAAGATGTACGCCGTCTGCGCCTGAGCCAGCCGCTAAAGCGATATCGTCATTGATGATCGATAAGGCGCTATATTTTCGGCAAAGTGAAACCAAGGTATTAGCCTGCATCTCCCGGCGCACTTTATCCTGCGTTTTATCCCGATATTGAATCAGCGACGCGCCACCGATCAACGTCTTTCGGATCGCATCTTCAAAACCACTCGGTTTCAGTAGCGCTGTATCCGCAATGGCATACAGCCCTGTTAGCCGAGTTGAGGTATCACGCACCGCCAGGAGACCAGTAATGGGTCATATCCTCAGCACTTTTACGAGCTTTCGGCATAATTGTCTCCTGCCGCCCCAGTGATATAAACCCAATGATTCGCTCATTTTTTGCGACATCAAATGCGGCTTTTATCTGATCGTCATCAACCTTTTTCCCCGACACTAATATCGAACCATAGCCCATCGAATAAGCTGCCAATTGCACTTGAAAGGCCGCAATGCCCGCAGTGATAAGTTGTTCATAATCCGGAACTTTTTCATTCTCCACTGTTTGAGCCACCACGACCAGTGTTACAGGTGGTCCAAGCGCTTTATCTCTTTGGCGGTCAATTTCTTTTTGTTCAACCGCCGGATCAATTCGTTCAGCGTGTTCTGCAAACAAGTCGGCCAATGTGCGACGGGCCTCTCCTTGCACCACGATAAACCGCCATGGTTTCAATCCACCGTGATCGGGAGCCGACATGGACGCTTGAAGCATCTGTTTGAGCTCAGCATCAGATGGACCGGGTTCTTTAAGCCGTTTCGACCCGGTTGAGACCCGGTTCATGAGCGCATCAAGTATTTCCATTTAAGTATTCTCTCCTTTAAAGCAGGGCGGAAAAAGGCCAGTATTCAACGGTATCACCCGCTGATAATACAGAGTCCTCAGGAATCACTGCGAGACCATCGGCCCAGGCCACAGACGTCAAAACGCCGGACGACTGGTTGGGGTAATTAATCAGATAGTGTTTGCCATCGGCATCTGTTAAACATTGTACGCGCACAAACTCCTGCCGTTGCCCCTTATTTTTCCAGGCGAACCCAAGCGGCAATGGGTAGGTGGGTGAAGCAGTCTGCTTGGCGGATAACATTTTCAGAATATAAGGCCGAATAAAAACCGAAAATGTCACAAACAGTGCCACGGGATTGCCTGGTACGCCAAAAAAAGGCGTGCCCTTGACCGTCCCATAAGCCAGAGGTTTACCGGGTTTAATGGCAATTTTCCAGAGCAAAAGCGTCCCGAGTTTTTCTACAGCTGGTTTGACATGATCTTCTTCACCAACGGATACCCCGCCGCTACTGATGATTAAATCAGCGGTCTGGCTGGCGCGATCAAGCAGATCCGTAATGGTGTCAACATCGTCAACCGCATGACCAAAGTCCAATACCTCACAGCCAGCGGCCTCCAGTAAAGCTTGGAGAGTGGGCCGGTTACTGTCGTAGATTGCCCCTTCTCCCAATACCTCTCCGGGTTGAACAAGCTCATCACCGGTCGAAAAAACAGCCACTTTGGGTCGTCGTACCACAGACAAAGTTTGTGTACCGACGGAAGCCGCCATTCCAATATGCTGTGGTTGGAGAAGGAGACCCTGCGAAAGCACTTCCTGCCCTTTTGTAACAGCCTCGCCGAGGCGGCGGATATTGTCACCGGGTTGCACGTTGACCGAAAAACGGATCAACTGATCTTCCCGCTGACATTGCTCTTGAATTACAACGGCATCAGCACCTTTCGGAATCGGTGCACCGGTAAAAATCCTCGCCGCTGTCCCAGGTACGAGCGGCTGGCCCACGTGACCCGCGGGAATATGCTGAGAAACCGGCAAACACGTTTCACTCTCAGGCACGAGGTCTTGGGTTGCAATGGCGTAGCCGTCCATGGCACTGTTATTCCACGGTGGAATGTTAACCGTCGAAGTCACCGGGGCGGCTAAAATGCGCTTGAGTGCCGAGGATAGATTGACTTCTTCATGAACTGTTAAAGGGGTCACCTGAGACAGCAAATAATTTAAGCTCACATCAATCGGATTGAGCCCACTGCCTGGTATCGTACATTCCGTGTTACTCGCCATTGCTGTTTTCCGCGTTATGCTTGCTCACTAAAATCAGATCCACTGAAACGCATGGATAAATCTATGGCTTGAATATGTTTCGTCAACGAGCCAATGGAGATGTAGTCGACACCTGTCTCTGCAATGTCAGCCAGTGTTTCCAGTGACACATTGCCCGAAGCCTCAAGTTCCACACGCCCAGCACTAAAAGCGGCCGCATCTTTTAACATCGCCAGATTGAAGTTATCCAGTAACACTCGGTCAACCGAAGCGTTGATCGCCTGATCCAATTCCTCCATTGATTCCACTTCAACTTCCAGTAGAAGGTCCGGGTTAATCGCACGTGCACGCGCAACCGCGGCGGCCATTCCTCCGGCTGCGATGATATGATTTTCTTTAATAAGAAAGGCATCAAAAAGACCGATGCGATGGTTATAACCGCCACCGCATTGAACCGCGTATTTTTGCGCCAGGCGCATACCTGGAATGGTTTTACGCGTGTCCAAAAGCTTAACGGAAGTATGAGCAACCGCGGCAACATAAGCCGCAACACGGGTTGCCGTTCCCGATAATGTTTGCAAAAAGTTCAGTGCCGTTCGCTCACCGGTTAACATAGCTCGCGCAGGTCCAGAAAGTTTGCACAATATTTGATCTGCCTGCACAACATCCCCATCGTCAGCAAACCACTGAATCGAAATGGTCTCATCCAGCTGGCGAAAGACCTCATTAAACCAGTCAACACCAGCCAAGATTGCAGTCTCACGTGTGATCACCTGTGCTTCTGAAAGTGCATTTTCTGCGATCAACATTGCTGTCACATCACCACTGCCGATATCCTCATACAGGGCTTTTTTTACTTCTTCATGGATATTTTCTTTAAAGTTACTCATTTACAAATCATCTTAATCAATACAAAAACGATCTATCTAAAACTGGAAGCCAACTTCATTTCAAGATAGATTTAACAATTAAAACGTGAACCATTAAAAATACAATCCAGAATAAAACTGGACATTGCTCGCTCGGGGATCATTATGAATAAACCAACTTTCCACAACGCATTTTGCGACGAACTCTCAATAGAATACCCTATTTTACTTGCTGGCATGGGAGTTGCCGGCCGTGCTACGCCACCCAAATTGGTCGCTGCCGTCTCTGAGGCTGGCGGAGCGGGTATTATGGGATGTTCCGGCCTGAGTCCTGAAGAAACCCGTCGCCGCATCCATGAAGTGCGTTCTTTGACAGATAAGCCGTTTGGCATTGATTTACTTTTGCCGGCGAAAATATCCGCATCCGCCCCTACTCGACAAGGTGTCAGAGAGCAACTGATAAAAGACTACCCAGAACATGTTGCATTCGTAAAAGAGTTGATCAAAAAGTTTGACCTTCCGGAGGCTTATCCAGAGGACGACATCGTCGTTGATAATGAGTATGCCAAAACGGTGATTGAAGTTGTTCTTGACGAGAAAGTGCCGATTTTTGCCGCGGGTCTGGGTGATCCCAAGGTTATTGTCGAACCGGGGCACGCACAAGGTATGAAAGTCCTGGGACTCTCAGGCTCGGTACGCAATGCCATTCGGCAGTGCGAATCGGGTGTTGATGCCGTTATTGCACAAGGCAGCGAGGCCGGAGGTCATACCGGACGTGTTTCAACCTTCCCGTTAATTCCTCAGGTGGTCGACGAAATCAGCCCAACACCCGTGATTGCCGCCGGCGGTATTGCTGATGGCCGGGGCATTGCAGCCAGTTTGGCGCTTGGAGCCCAAGCGGTATGGATAGGCACGGCATTTCTGGTCGCAGAAGAATGCGAAATTTACGATACCAATAAGGACCAAATTCTTGCAGGTAACTCGCAGGACTTTGAAGTCAGCCGAATCTGGACAGGAAAAACCGTACGAGTCTTTAACAACGAGGTCTCCAAAGCCTGGACAGAATCCAATCTGGACCCATTGCCCACACCCTATCAACGCATATTGATGGAAGACTTTACTGCTGCGGCTCAAAAAGCCGGGCGCCATGATTTGATTCTTAACCCCGCAGGGCAAATATCCGGCATATTGAAAAAACGGAAACCTGCAGCAGAGATCATGCAAGAACTGATTGAAGGGACAATCGACCAGCTCAATCATTTGAAAAACAATATTTCCTATTATTAACAATAAATTAAATTTACTTTCTAAAGTAAATTAGGAGGATGAATGGCAAAAAAAGCGGTCATCAGTGGTGTCTACAACACCAAAGTTGGCGTATTGGAGGGCAGTACCTGCATGTCCATCCACGCCGAATCGGGTATCGGCGCGGTAGAGGACGCCGGCCTTAAACTGGGCGATATCGATGGTGTACTCACCGCCTATGCCACCACACTGCCTCATATCATGCTGGGATCAGTCTTTTGTGAAGATGTCGGCATTCGGCCGGCTCACCTTTCTTCCATTTCCATGGGCGGCGCCACGGGAACCATGCTCATTCAGGAAGCCGCTGCACTCGTCGAGGCGGGCTATTGTCAGCATGTTCTGTGTGTAACGGGCGATAATCGCGTGACGGGCCATGGTAGTAACGTCGTTTCAGTGATTTCCAGCATGGTCGGCCACCCGGAATTTGAAAACCCATTTGGTATCACCGTACCGGCCAGTTATGCCATGGTGGCTCAACGATACATGCATGACTACGGCTTGACTAACGAGCACTTTGCAGCCGCTGCCGTCACCTGCCGCAAACATGCGGCACTTCATCCCGACGCCCACATGCAAAAACCGATTGAAATTGATGATGTGCTCAATTCGAAAATGATCGCCGAACCTCTTCACATGCTCGACTGTTGCCTGATTTCTGATGGCGGTGGTGCTGTGGTTGTCAGCGCAGCGGATACCGTTCCAGACCTACGCAAAAAACCCATCACAATATTGGGCTCAGGCCAGGGGCACACGCATGAACACATCATGATGGCACCCGAAACACTGGATCATTTTGGCTGCAAATTTTCTGCGGAAGCAGCATTCAAGAAAGCGGGCGTGACACCTCAGGACATTGATGTTGCAGAGATTTACGACTGTTTTACCAGCACACTGTTGATTCAGCTTGAATCCATGGGCTTCTATGAGCGTGGCGCTTCCGGTGAAGCCGCCGTGAATGGTGAACTGGAGATTGGGGGTGCATTGCCCACGAATACACATGGAGGCCTGCTCTCATTCGGTTCATCAGGCGCAGCCGGTGGTCTTTGGCATGTCGTCGAAGCCGTCCGGCAGCTGCGTGGCGAGGCAGGTCAGCGGCAAGTGAAAGATGCTGAACTGGCCTTTGCCCATAATCAGGGCGGTATTTTTTCTGCGCACTGTTCACTTGTTTTGGGAGATGCATCGTGAATACACCTGTACAAAAGCCCAATAAACCGGGTATTGAACCCAAGCCCCATACTCAAGCTTTCTGGGAAGCCGCTAACAGCGATAAACTTCTTTATCAGTATTGTCTTGATTGTCAGAAACCCCAGTTTGTGCCCAGTTCCGTTTGCCGAAAATGTCACCAGAAAAACCTCGACTGGCGAGAATCCAGTGGGCAGGGATTTGTTTTTACGTATTCGATTATCCATAGAGCCCCTAATGCGGCTTTCAAGGATGACACCCCCTACCCCATTGCTATGGTTGACATGGCAGAAGGATTCCGGATCACCGCCAATATTCTTAATTGCCCACCAGAGCGCGTCTATATCGGCATGCCTGTGCGGGTGGTTTTTGAAACCCGGGACGGTTCCGATTACAAAATCCCACAAGTTGAACCTGCGGAATAAGAGGCACTTATGGCGAAAGAGAAACTTTTTACATACGATCATTACGAGCCAGGAAAACTATACGGTGAATCAGAATTCACGGTCGATGAGGAAACCGTGAATAAATGGCGAACCGTTTACCCTGATGACAACGAACCGGGCGTGATGCCTCCTGGCATGACCGCAATGATTGCTGTGGATGCCATTCTGACGCACCAATCCCCACGCCCTCCTGGTGGTGTTCATGGTGGGCAGTCTTTCGACATACACCGCATGCCACGCATCGGTGAAACATTGGTCACTGAAGTGCGTTGCATCGACAAAGAAATTCGTAAAGGCCGAAAATGGGCTTACTCAGAAACACGCACGCGCAGCAAGGATACCGGTGAGCTGTTATTCACTGGCGTGATGACATCACTGGTTGCCGAGTGAGGAAAACAACCATGCAAAAAGTATTAGAGCCCGCAAGCAATCATGTCGATTTTGAATCGATTCTCAACTACGCCGATGTCACCCAGGACTACAACCCCATTCATGTCGATAAAGAGTTTGCCGCCAAAAGCCCAATGGGGGGCATCATTGCACATGGCACCATGTCTTTGGCACTGATTTGGCAGTCATTGAAAAAAACACTCGGTGCGGATGTTGTTAACCGAGTACGGTTGGATATCCGCTTTGTTTCACCGGTTCGCATTGACGACACCGTGACCGGCGGGGGTAAGTTACAAGAAGGTTCCGACCAGGTCTATGATGTTTGGGTGAAAAACCAAGATGGTCAAATTGTTATCAAAGGCACTGCGGAGATAAAAACTGCCTTATAGGTTGGTCTGGCTCATTGTATGGCCACAGTGGTGCATTCATGGCGACATAAATTGCATGGGTAGAACCAATAAACCTATGTATAATTCCAATGCTTCTTCGTCCAACGAGCCTACCGGAATACGCGGTTCCGGTAGGTCAAAAATAAATTAGGAGAGTTTTATCTTGAGTGGTCCACTATCAGGTGTCCGCATACTGGACATGAGTTCCGTCATTCTAGGCCCTTACATTTCACAATTATTGGGAGACTGGGATGCCGAAGTAATAAAAATCGAACCGCCCACCGGGGATACAACCCGCAACATTGCGACCACCAAAACACCGGGGATGGCGGCGTTATTCATGAATATGAACCGCAATAAACGCAGCATCGTACTTGATCTGACAAAACCAGGTTCTGCTGATGTGTTGCATAAACTGGTTGAAAAATCCGATGTGGTCATTCACAACTACCGACCGAAACCCGCAGCGAAACTTGGTGTTGCCTACGAAACACTGGCCAAGGTCAACCCCCGGATCATCACCTGTACAACGGTAGGCTATGGCAGCGAAGGCCAGTATCGGGATCGCCCTGCCTATGATGATTTAATTCAGGGAATTAGTGGCATGGCTGACCTGATTGGCCGCTACCATAATGCCGATCCCCGCTATGTGCCCACCGCTCAAGCCGACAAAACCGGCTCATTAATGGCGCTGTCGGCCATCCTCGCGGCACTGTACAAACGCGAACAAACCGGCGAAGGCCAGGCGATTGAAGTGCCCATGTTTGAAACGCTTGCCTCGTACATCCTGGTGGAACACCTCACCGGTCCAGCCTACGAGCCATCCCTGGGGCCTGCCGGTTATGTACGGCAGATGGCTCCGACTCGCCGCCCGTTCAAAACCCGTGATGGTTTTTTATGTGTCATGCCCTATACCGACAGGCACTGGAAAGCCTTTTTTGAATATGCCGGTCATCCTGAACTTGTGACAGACCCTCGTTTTGACAGCGTGATGAGCCGTACCGACAACATTGAAGCACTGTATACAAAACTTGAAGAGTTACTTAGCCAAAAATCGACTGGCGATTGGCTGAGCGCGCTTGAAACGCTGGATATCCCTTTTGCACCGGTGAATACCGTTGACGATTTGCTGAACGACCCTCACCTACAAGAGGTAGGCTTTTTTGCGGAATACGATCACCCAACAGAGGGACGTCTCCGTCGGGTAACATCACCGGCAAAGTTTTCAAAAAATCCGCCCGGCTTTCAATTTGGTGCTCCTCATCTTGGCGAGCACAGTATGGAAATCCTGAAAGAACTTGAGTTCAGTGATGAAGCCATTCAGACCTTGCTTGATGCAGGGGCAACAACCCGCCCAAAATAATCCTCATGCAAGCCGATTAGTGACTGCCCATTCCAACATAACCGGGATGGGCCATCACTCGAGTTATCCATGCCACAACGGCGGGGTAACCTGATAAATTGAACCCTCCTTCATGCGCAACGTGGGTGTAGGCAAATAACGAAATATCAGCCGTTGTCAGCTGGTTCCCAACCAGGTAGTCACTTTCAAACAGGCGCTGTTCCATCACTCCCAGCGCTTTATGCCCTCCAGCCTGTTTTGCTTCATATTCTTGTTTGCGATCGCTGGGCATGTCCAAATATTTGGCAATAAAACGTGCGACAGCAATATAAGGTTCATGGCTATATTGTTCAAAAAATTGCCATTGAAATACTTTGGCCTGTTGAAACGGATCGGTCGGTAATAAGGGGCTCCCGGTTGCCAGGTAATTCACAATCGCATTGGACTCAGAAAGGCAGCGCCCATCATCTAGTTCCAGTACGGGAATTTTTCCATTAGGATTTTTTGAAAGAAACGTAGGGGTTTGAGTTTCGTTTGCCAGAATATTAACGTCTTCCCAATCACAGTTTAGATTAAGAATAGACATTAATAATTTGATTTTATAGCAGTTCCCGGAATTATGGTCACCATATACTTTCATGAACTTTCCAATAAATTTAGTTGACTAAACAACAAGAGTCTCAGCAAAATAAAAATAGGCTGACTTTAAATAACACCTAAGGCCGTGCCCCAAACATATAATAAATTGAACAGGAGGTGGAGATGAAAAAAGAACCTGTGATGGCGGGCTTGGTTGTCGTCGACTTTACGCAATTTTTTGCAGGCCCGGTCGTAACCCAATCGCTTGCCGAGCTCGGCGCCGAAGTCATTAAAGTTGAGTTCGCGCCAACTGGCGACCCAGGCCGTTACCTGCCGCTCGTCAAAAATCAACGAAGTGGCTATTTCATTCAACAAAACACAGGCAAAAAAAGTTTGTGTGTCGATCTAAAAACCGCTGAAGGCAAACAATTGGTGCTGGACCTGATCAAAAAGGCGGATGTCCTGGTGGAAAACTATGCCCCAGGCGCGATCGCCCGCCTGGGTTTTGGCTGGGATGCTGTGCACGCATTAAATCCCCGCCTGATTATGTGCTCCGTTTCAGCATTCGGTCAGTCTGGCCCGCTTTCGAATATGCCCGGATTTGATTTTACAGGCCAAGCGTACTCCGGAGTTGCCAGCATGGTTGGGGATTCGGATGGGGCGCCGGCGCTGATCGGTTTAGCCCTCGGCGATTGTGGCACAGGTATGAGTGCACTTGCAGCAGTGAATGCAGCACTTTATCGGCGTGAAAAAACCGGAGAAGGTGCTTACGTTGAATCCACTTTGATTGATTTTCTCTTCCGGGCACATGAAGCTAACGTTGAAATACACAGCATCAGCAATGGTGAAATAGCACCGCATCGTTCGGGCTCTCACTCCAGTGCGTATGCGCCGGTGGGTTACTTTAAAACCCAAGACGGGTACATTTCCATCACCGTTCCAGACTCGCACTGGCCTCGCCTTTGTAAGGCAATGGGCAAGCCAGAATTAGAAAAAGATGAGCGGTTTGCAACGAATGAAACCCGGTTAAAAAATTTATCGCAACTGGTTAAAGAAATCGAAGCATGGATGTGCTCTTTTAATTCCACACAAGATGCCATGGCAGCCCTCAATCAGCACCACATTCCCGCAGCACCGGTATTATCTGTTGCCGAAGCAATGAACCACCCTCACCTGATTGAACGGGAGACAGTCCGAACTCTGGATGACCCCATTTTGGGGACGATTAAAATCGGTGGAATGCCTATTCACTTTATGGATCAACCAAGACATTTGGGTGGCCCAGCACCTTTGCTTGGCGAGCACAATATTGAAATTCTTAAGTCTTATCTAGATCTAGGTCAGGCACACATTAAAAAGCTCGAAAATGCGGGCGTTTTACACTCGTCTCACAGATAAGGAATAACGCAAATAATTGTATATTACCTTTTGATTTAAATGAAAAAATAATAGAACTTCATAAGTCTTATCAGAATAAATTTCACACTATAAAAAACTCAAACTCACAGACAGCCTCAAAAAATTGAGGGGAAGGTGGTCGTTAAATAATTAAAATGGCACAGTCAAAGTAAGGCTAAAAATTCAACTTATACACAACATGTGGCAGCGGGAATGTGATCAAACTTTACTGAGTATTAGCGGAACGGCATGTATGTTCCAATAGATACGGGATAAATGCAGCCAGTTCCAGGCTCATTAAATTAAAGTCTGAATCAAATTGCATAGCGACATCCCCTTCACCGGTCGCTTCTGCCGCCTCGAGAATGTCCTCGCCAAAACGAAGCCGTTTGATGCTCAACATATCGTCTAAAACAAATGACAAGCGGTCTTTCCAGTTTAATGCCAGCTTTGAAGCATGTTTTCCAGTTTTCACGTGATTGAGGATTTCATTCGCCTCAAGGTCTTGTTGACGACAACGCACGATACCACCCTGTTCCACAGGTTCGCGCAGCTCACACTCATCACCTAAAATAAGTTCGGCAGGCAGTGAGCGCGTATCGGCCAACCAGCGTGTGAACATTTCAGGCAACGGTTGTTTGGGCTTGGGCAGGGAAACCGGTAAGCTACCAAGTGTTTGGCGTAGAAAGTTGATCAGCTCATCCGCACGGGCGGCGGTTGCACTATCCACCGCAATTGTATTTAACTGCGGCGCAATCCAAGCATAACAATAACGGCTTCGAGTAAAAGCTCTCGGCGTGAGCGCTTCTGTCACTTCTTCACGTAGTTGCTTGAGGCGCTTTCCACGGGGCCTTGCTCCTGTACTGGCTTCAATCTCATCCGCGCGTTGTTCAGCGTGTTCTCGGATAACACTGGCCGGCAGAATCCGTTCTTCCTTTTTGGTAGCGATTAGGTGATAGCCAGAGCCAGAATGGACAAACTGCTGACCGCCCGGCATGGGTGTGGACCAGCCATAGCGCGAGGAATCAGCCGGGCCACAGGGTGTAAACGCAGCTTGTCCCAATGCAGTTTCTAATTCTTCAAGTGAATGGGAGAATGGTTTTTCGAGCCGGTATAAAATAAGATTTTTAAAAAACATAATTTTTAGTGACAGTGATTAAAAAGGTTTGAGGCGGTCAACACAAAGCCAAAAAGGCACGCAAACGCGTGCCAGATTAATAATTACGCAAGCAAACACGAGTTGGGCTAATACCAATCAGCCCTGGTTCAGCACAAGAATTACTTATATTCGACTTGTTTCAATTGAAAGTTTTGTTCGTCATTTGCCCTTGTTTGAATCGATTTCGAGGCCGAATAGTTAACAAATGGGTCCAGGCTGAAAGGCTGGTCATTTAAAACCAGTTTTGAACACAGTCGTTCACTGCGGCACACAGAGCAACGATAACGCTGTGATAGGCTATGTTGGCTTGTTTCCTCACCAATCAAGTCCATGGGGGTGTTACATTGTTTACATTGCATCGCTTAATTACTCCGCTGGATTCGATAGTCAAATTAGGGGTTCAACCACATTTGGAATTGCCGCAGTTCAAGCAGGTCGCGCAGTTATCCAGTACGACAACGGCCTTGGTATGGCATTTTTTGCACAGCTCAGCATTGCTGGGAAAGTTATTTTCATCTTCACCCGCATCATCAGAGGTCGGGCTTGGCGATAAAGAGAACTCTTCCCGCTTGGCGTCCATCAGTTGTTTTTGGTGTTCATCCAGCTCGGGCGCCTTCATGAGGCCAATAGAGATTAAGTGCCGCTCAATAACATCACCAATCTCGGCAACCAGCGAGGGCATGTATTTTCCCCCTCGTTTCCAGTACCCACCGCGAGGATCAAACACTGAACGTAACTCTTCCACCAGAAACGTCACGTCCCCACCTTTCCGAAAAACCGCAGAGATGATGCGGGTTAACGCCACAATCCATTGAAAGTGCTCCATGTTTTTGGAGTTAATGAAGACCTCAAACGGGCGACGTAGCTCGTGCTCTGTGCCTTCATTTAAAATGATGTCGTTAATCGTGATGTAGAGCGAATGCTCTGAAATATCCGATGGTGTTTTTACTTTATAGGTCGAGCCAATCAACATCTCGGGACGCTTGACCGACTCATGCATATGAATGATATCCGCCCGGTCTGTACGCTCGACCTGTGCAGCCGGAGCCTCTGCTTGTTGGGGGTTAGTACTGGATTCTACCTGGTAACCCACAATTTTCTTTTCAATTTTAGTTGGCATATCTACGTACCTGCAGATTTATCGATTAAAGTTTTCCGTAGTAGCCTTCTTTCAAGGCATCGTAAAGGTTCGCTGCGGTGTGCATTTCACCGTCATATTCCACTTCTTCATTACCTTTCAGTTTGACAACAGAACCATCATCCAGCTGGAATTCATAGACTGTATTTTCCAGATCCGTTTCTTTCACTAAAACACCCTGAAAGACTTCGGGGTTAAATCGAAATGTTGTACACCCTTTCAGGCCGCTCTCATAGGCGTAAAGATAGATGTCTTTAAATTCATCAAACGGGAAATCGGTCGGAACATTTGCGGTTTTGGAAATGGAAGAATCAATCCACTTTTGTGCTGCCGCCTGTATGTCAACATGTGCTTTCGGTGTAATGTCATCCGCTGCCACAAAATAATCCGGCAATTGGTTGTCCGGATTGTTAGAAAAAGGCTCGGCCTGGTCATTAATCAGTTCTCGGTAAGCCAGTAATTCGAAGGAATAAACATCGACTTTTTCTTTCGTTTTCTTCCCTTCCCGAATGATATTCCGCGAATAATGGTGAGCAAAAGAAGGCTCAATACCATTGCTGGCATTATTCGCCAGAGACAGAGAAATCGTACCTGTGGGCGCAATCGAGCTGTGGTGGGTAAAACGTGCGCCAACTTCAGCCAATTCTTCAATCAACTCAGGATCCACAGATGCAATTTGTTGCATATAGCGACTGTAACGGCTATGAAGCACCTTGCCGGGAATATGATCGCCTACCTTGTACCCATCAACTGCCATTTCAGGGCGGTGGCGCAGCATTTCGCGAGTGACAGAAAATTCTTCTTCCATGATGGGTGCCGCTCCCTTTTCTCGGGCAAGTTCAAGCCCGGTTCGCCACCCAGATAATGCCATCTCCCGGGTGACCTTTTCCGTAAATTCGAGAGACTCAGGCTCACCATATTTTATTTTTAACATCGTCAATGTTGAGCCCAGACCCAGATAGCCCATTCCATGACGACGTTTTCGCATGATTTCTTCGCGCTGGCCTTCAAGCGGTAGACCATTGATCTCAACAACGTTGTCCAGCATCCGGGTAAAGATGGAAACCGCTTCTTTGAACTTATCCCAATCAAAGCGGGCTTTTTCCGTAAAGGGGTCCAACACAAACCGGGTTAAATTAATCGAACCCAGCAGGCAAGCCCCGTATGGTGGCAAAGGTTGCTCCCCGCAAGGGTTAGTGGCGCGAATATCTTCGCAAAACCAGTTGTTATTCATCTCATTAACTTTATCGATGAGGATAAATCCCGGTTCTGCATAATCGTATGTGGATGCCATAATCATGTCCCACAAGCGCTGCGCCCGAATTGTTTTGTAGATCGTGCAGGCCACTAGCCCTTCATCGTTGACAACAAGTCCAGTTTTAGTGGGCCATTCTTTCCAGACAAGCTCGGGAAGCGGCTTGCCTGAAGACCGCAGCTCATCAAGCTCTATTTTGCGAACGGGGAAAATGAGCGGCCAGTCTGCATCTTTTTTAACCGCTTCGATAAAATCTTCCGTGATCAAAAGCGACAGGTTGAACTGCCTTAAGCGCCCGTCTTCACGCTTGGCGCGAATAAACTCCATCACATCCGGGTGGCGAACATCAAATGTGGCCATCTGGGCCCCTCTGCGCCCACCTGCGGAGGAAACGGTAAAACACATCTTGTCGTAAATATCCATAAATGACAGAGGACCCGAGGTGTAGGCACCCGCCCCCGAAACATAGGCGCCACGGGGTCGCAGTGTTGAAAAATCATACCCGATACCACAGCCGGCTTTCAGCGTTAAACCCGCTTCATGAACTTTGCCAAGGATGTCATCCATGGAGTCTTCGATCGTAGCTGAGACCGTGCAATTAATGGTCGACGTGGCGGGTTTATGTTTCAAAGCGCCCGCATTGGATGTAATTCGTCCAGCAGGTATCGCGCCATGGCGTAACGCCCATAGAAATTTTTCATACCACTCTGATTTTTTGCGGTCATCAGCTTCAACATCAGCCAAGGCACGTGCAACCCGCTGGTAGGTGCCATCAATTGTTTGATCGACGGGCTCCCCATCCTTCGTTTTCAACCGGTATTTTTTATCCCAAATATCAATGGATGCTTCCTGCATTGAAACAGAAGACGTATTGGGCTTGACTGAACTGAGTGAAACAACACTATTTTTATTCATTCTGCACTATGTCCTTGGTAGAGAGTTCCTTAGCTGCCTCAAAAGGCATTTACCTTGATCACTATATATAGTGTATATGGATTACACAAAGATACAAGATAAAGGAAATCCTATATATTAGGGATATTGTTTTTGTGATTGTTTTCTGTTTTTGAAATATTCTCGAGTGGGGCGGATTGACATTTGCATTTTCACACGTTTGATGTCAGTCGATCTGCCGCACTGTCAGGCTTCTGCGCAGTATTTTTCTGCCGGTAAGCGCGCATACACTCAAAATGGTAATAAGGATCCAGATCTGTCGTATTACCAGGAATTTCTAGAGACCCCTTAACCTGCTGCGCACGGCAGCTTGCACAGTGATATGTATTTCTTTTGAGTCTTTGTTGAGATTGGCTATCGCATAGCGCCATATCAGAACCACAATTTGTGCATTGCTTCATAAAGCTCTACTCATTAAAGATGGGTGAGGTAGTTCAGTATGCCTTCCACAATTAAGACATAGGTTAATTATTGACAGTTTTCAGTAAACTGCAAGTTAAAAAACACAATAAATTGGGCTTTTGAGTTGGGCATTACACTATATGCTGTGGGGAACCCGTCAATTACCTGGGGTTATACTGTGGATAACTTGGGAGTAAATATATCGATTGTGGATTGAAATGCTGGAAAACCCACCACGGCGCTTAAAGAACAGGCGCCGCAGTCGGTCGTTATAACCATTAATATGAGGGATTACACACCAATGTGAAAACCACCGTTTACGCTTAAATGTTGGCCTGTGATATACGATGCGGCGTCAGACAGCAAAAAGCATACGGGTCTGGCGACCTCATCCGGTTTTGCAATACGTCCCATTGGTATTTGAGCCAGGTACTTGTCGATAAACTTTTCACTTCGAATGGTTTCTGTCATCGGTGTTTCAACCATGCCAAAACATACGCTGTTTGAACGGATGCCATAACGACCCCACTCACGCGCAGAACTCATGGTTAAGCCCAACACACCCGATTTAGCAGCGCCGTAATTAATTTGTCCGATTGTTCCCCGGCGGCCCGCATCAGATGAAATATTCACTAGGGCTCCCGGCGAGGGGTCGCCCGCTTTGGCTTTTTGGATGTAGTGTTTCCCAACAGCCTGCAAACATAGAAACACTCCTTTTAAATTAACATCAATGACTTGATCCCAAGTCCCCTCATCCATTTTTTCAATCATTGCGGCCCGCACAATACCTGCATTGTTGACAAGGCCCTCGATACTGCCAAAGTCACTTATCACAGAATCAACCATATTTTGTACAAAGGTTGCATCTGAAACACTGCCTGCATAGGCTTTAACGCCGGAGCTTCCAATTTCATCAACCGTAGCATTCAGCGTATCGACATTGACATCAACTATGGCAACACGAGCGCCTAAATCAACGGCCATTTTGGCAATGGCTTTACCGATTCCCTGCCCTGCACCAGTAACGATAATATTTTTCCCTTCAAGCGACATGGGATTCATAATTCATCTCCTCTCTTAGATCTGTTTTTTAAAAAATGTGATAACAGCCTGATTAAAACCTTCGGCGTCATCCAAGTTCACAGCATGACCGGCATGCTCCAGGTCAACCACTTGGCAATTCGCCATATGCTCAGCAATATAATCTCGGTCGGCCTGAAAAGTACGCTCCCGCTGCCCAAAAACATGCAGTGCCGGGCAAGTGTTATCTTTCAAGCGGTGCTTAACCCCCGCATAAGGTACTGTGTGACACATGGCATTTTCATAAGCACTGAGGCTCATTTGTGCGTTATGTGCCATCAACAATGCCTTAATATCCGCACGCAAACGACGACTGCGGGCAGGATTCATCGGGCTTTCTGCGATAATTCGCTGCCCTTTTTCCGCAACTTCGCGCTGGAACGCTTCAAGCGCTTCTTTTCTTTCCGTTGGCTCCATCATGACAGCGCGCGAATTGGTAAAGGCCAGTGCCGTTGTGCGCTCAGGACAGGTGTAAGCGTAATTCAGCACAAGCGCAGCGCCGAGTGATTGGCCACACAGGAGCCAACGCTCTATACCCAGTGTTTCGCGAATGGCCTCAAATTGTTGGACATAGTGCTGGGGATGGTATTGTTCAGGGGCGTCTGGTGTGTTTGAGTTCCCGTGCCCAAGCAATTCTAAGACAATGGGTCTAAATCCGTTATCGATGAGTGCTGGCAAATTCGGTATCCAATGCGCACGGCTTGATAAAAAGCCGTGCATAAGCAGTACGGGGTACCCTGTCTCACCATGTACTTCAAAGTAAAGGTCAATCGGTGCCATGTTTGACGTCAACATAGACTCAGATAGTCACAGCTGGGTTAATCGCATACAACCCTGTGATTTGTGCTTGTGCCAGCACGTGACCGTCAATAGCGGCAAGTACATCCTCTCCACCAAATTGTCCCGTGACATCGCAACGTGGTACATCCAATGCGTAGAGCGTAAAAATGTAATGATGAACAATTTCGTCATTCCAAGGTGGGCAGGGGCCATCATACCCAAAATAAGTGCCACCCATATCGGGATCACCCGCCATGAATTCGGTGTAGTTATTCACACCCTGGCGTGTGCCATTAGGGGCTTCTGGTCCGGGCTTACCTTTTGGCGTCACACCATTGGAAAATTCACCTACTTCGATAGCATTGGCTGTTGCAGGTAAATCCACCAATACCCAGTGGAAAAAGTTAGTCCTTGGCAGGCTTGCAGGAATGACCTTGTCTTCCTGATTCACCAGCTCCAGCTGTGTTGGCACATCAATGTCATGACAGATCATCACAAATGACTGCGTGCCATCCGGTGCGCCTTCCCAGGAAAAAGCCGGGTTTTTATTATCGCTCAAGGTCATGTGTTCGGTGGGCTCGTGCTTGCCAAATGCAAATTCAGCTGGGATCGGCCCGTTATCAGCAAAACTGGAACTTTTAAGTTTCATGAGATCCTCCGGTTACGTTGTTTGGTTTGAAAGCAAAGCTCAATTAATGGGTTACTTATTTTCATCCAAATAGACTGTGCTATCGAATGTTTTGATCCAATCGGGGTGATACACCATCATCCCCGTCATTACCATACCGGTAATCAGAGCTTCAGGAAACATAATCAACGGTAGGTAAACAAAGTATTCGCTGTATAGAAAAGACAGGGGGTAAGAGGCACTCAACCACAACACGCCGATCAGAAAAAGAGCGCTTATAAAAACGGCAATGCCGGCCCCAAAAAAACAGTTTACAAACATGTAGATAAAAAAGTGTTTGGGCAAATACCAGTCGGTTAATTTAAAAATCGAGAACGACACCAAAACCGGCACCACTCCTCGAATAACGCCGTAAATACCGTAAACTGAAGCATTCACATCACTAAAAAACACACTCCCCGCACCGGCAATCGCTGTTGAAATCAATGCCATTGGCCAGCCAAACATCAATGTCAACACAGTTGCACCTAAAAAATGTACTTCCAGGCCAGGATAAATAGCGACTCGCATCAGCCAAAGTAATGCCACGGCAAAGGTTAAGCCCAAAAAAAGATGCTGAACGACCCGGCTATCTCTTAAGGATCGCCAGGGAAATTTGTATAACGCCCAAACAACTGCCAAGCTGTAAAGGACCCAGGCAGACATCAGCCAACCCGCAGATAAAAGCAGATTAAGATTCTTCATAAACGCCTATCGCAATATGTCAGGAATAACAGCATGTCGATTGTTTTACACCACAGCATTCATGGCAATACCGGCCAAACACTTATTGTGCTACACGGTCTCTTTGGGTCACTGGATAATTGGAAAACCCAGTGCCAACAGCTCGCCGAGCATTTCACAGTCCATGCACTCGATTTACGTAACCACGGCCAGTCACCTCATGATGCAAAAATGAGCTATCCCAGCATGGCGGAAGACGTGCTCCAGTATATTAAAAGCCAACCATTAAATCAGGTTTGCCTGCTTGGCCATTCCATGGGTGGCAAAGTTGCAATGGAACTTGCACTGACACACCCTTCGACTGTCAGCAAGCTCATCGTGGCCGACATTGCACCCAAACCCTACCCCCCTCACCACAATGAAATTTTTGATGCCCTTCAGCGTATTGACCTGGCAACACTCAAGTCACGCCGCGAAGCGGATGAACAACTGAAAAACAGAATAGATAGTCCAGAGGTTCGGGGATTTTTAGTAAAAAGCCTGTACCGGCAAGACAATAAACAATTTAACTGGCGGTTTAATCTCCCAGTTTTAATCGATCAATATGCACATTTGGCCGCTGCTCCATCCCACCGGGGGCCATTCACAGGCCCGACTTTATTCATAAAAGGTGGTACTTCCGATTACATTACGCAGGGGGATGAAAAGGTCATTCATCAATATTTCCCTGCCGCTCAATTCAAGCTGATCCAGAACGCCGGACACTGGCTGCATGCAGAAAAACCTGAAGTTTTCACACACATTGTGCGAAAATTCCTTCTCAATTAACGCTTCTCAAACGTTCATTTTTCTATTTTTGCCTTCAAGCTTTCAATACGACGGGTCGATAACCTGCAGAGATAAGTATCCACCTTTCAGCAGGCGTCCCATCGGCTATGGCAAAGAACCAATATTCACGTAAAACAGAACACCGCTCAGGCACAGATTTCGAAAAGCTGATTCAGGATTTGAAATTTACGACACTGGATAAAGCTTCTTCGTTGATCGATGCCATGTTTGATGGCGCTGATGATTTTTTATTCAGCCTAGCTGACAAAGCAGAAAACAACCGGGAACAGCAAGACTACTTCGACGTGATGCGCTTGTTACGCCTTGAACGGACTCAGATTAAAAGTGAATTTTTGGCCCATATTCAAATATCGCTCCGGCCAACGGTTGAATCCGAACCGTTGGAGCCAGTCAGCAATACACAGGTTAATGATGAAGAACTGTGCCTGATTGATCAGGATGTCATGGAAGAAATGGTGGCCATCTCCAGTATGGAGGAAAAAATCACCCAACTCTACCGGGACACTCTCAGTGCACTGAGGAAGCGTCTGCAAACACTCAGTGAACTCACGGCACTTGCCTTTCACTTCCAAGCCGTCGAACCGAAAGTTTTTTGCCAGGCATTTCAAACGGCTGTCAAACCACTCAACAATGAGTTGGACCTACAAACCAAGCTCATCCTCTACAAGCTATTCGATTTGTCTGTCATGGTCAATTTGGACCAAATTTACGAAACACTCAACACACAACTCACCCAAGCCAACATCCTGGCAAAAGAAACACATTCCGCTGTCAAAAGAACCAGCGCTGCGGACAGCGACCTATCGTTCTCAGAATTGGAAAACGGCCTTGATGAGCCAGTACATTCACTCAATACCGCAGAAAACATGAGTGTTCAAGGAAGTCCACATTATGCGCCTGACCACACCGTTGGTGAATTTCAACAAGACCAGGCGATCTATCAAGCTGTGAGCCGTTATATTCACCCACACACACCGCAGGCCACCGTGCAGCCCACAAGCACCCACACACCAGGGGCCCATTTTTCCCGTGACCACCTCATATCCGGTCTATCTGGCCTGCAAAAAAAGCAGCCATACACCAAACTCTTTGAGGCCACTGAACTGAAGCGAGCACTCCAAAAACAAATTTCCCGTGGGCAATCGGGAATGGTTTCGCAACAGGTTAGTCAACCAGACAGCCGGGTCATCGAACTGGTCCAGCATGTTTATAATGCCATATTGTCTCATACC
The DNA here is from genome assembly GCA_002432635.1 of Halothiobacillaceae bacterium UBA5861. Classification (GTDB taxonomy): domain Bacteria; phylum Pseudomonadota; class Gammaproteobacteria; order UBA5861; family UBA5861; genus UBA5861. Next base: position 41,266 of record DJFX01000003.1, read on the forward strand.
GAGACCTCTCCCTTGGCCGAGGCACAGCTGCTTAAATTACAAATCCCCTTGTTTAAAGCCGCCTTTATCGACGAAACGCTGCTTACTACAACAAACCACCCAGTCAAACAATTCATTAACAAGCTGTACGAAAACCTGGCTCTCGTTGAGGACAAACAAGACCATGCGTATGCCTTTTTCAATGAATTAACCGACGAAATTGCCCGCGACTTCGATCAGGACATTGGTTTTTTTGACACCATGATGGACAAGCTGAACCAATGGCTTGTCGATCTGGAAGAACAAATTAAACATAACGAGGCCGCGGCGCAAAAACAGGCGCTCAAAGGTGTTGCCCGCCAAGTTGTAATTAAACAACTGCGCACCACCCTCAAGCAGGCCTCCTTCCCGCCGGCTTTGCATACATTAATCCTGAAACAATGGGCAACACTTATGTACCGTGGCTATACCAAATACGGGAAAAACAGCCCACAGTGGACACACCTGCTCGCGCTTTTTGACGAAACTGTCGATTCCTTTCAGCCACTTCCAGCGGTCTATGACGAAGCCGAAATCAGCCAGCGTTACAAAAAACTCAGATCACGGATTGAAAAACTGTTTATCAAATCCAAACAAAACGAAGCGCACGTCAAAGCCTCTATCGAGGCGCTGGAAATCACCCACGAAGAACTCATCGCAGAAGCTGACAGAGTCGATGCCTTAGATGAAATCGAAGATACCGGATTGGACATGACCGACGGAGAAAACCTGCCTGCCGTCGACATTGCAGCCGAAATTGATCGTGTGATCAGCCCGGCCGCCCAGACCGATCACAGTGCAAGCACGTGGGAAGAAACCGATGTTGACGCCATTGAACCCCTGTCCAAACTGCCAGACTATATCCAACCAGGCGCGTGGTTTGAAATCAAAGACAATAAAATGGGGACTTCCCGTAAACTCAGGCTCTCCGCCATCATAGTCGACGAAGGCATCATGGTTTTTGTTGACCGAAATGGTCTCAAAGCCATGGAAAAAACAACCACAGAGCTGCTCAGCGACATCGACAAGAAAGACTGCACCCACATAGAAAACCACTCCGTGTTCGATAAATCACTCAGCCTTGCCATTTCTAAACTCTCAGCCGTTGGCTGAAAAACGCAGACACCCTATAATCACACTTCTTTACGTCTGCTCAGGACCAATTTACGGCTGTAAAGCCCTCACACGGACTCAAACCTATGGCAAATTCCCTGCTCGACTACCAAGCCCCAGAACACCTCTTGCAAGGGCAATGCATACTCATCACAGGTGCCGCCAATGGCTTGGGCTACGCCCTCTCAATGGAAGCTGCGCGGTTGGGCGCAACCGTTATCCTGCTGGACAGAGAAATGCGCCGCCTTGAATCCGTCTACGACGAAATTGAAGCCAAAGGCTATCCACAACCGGCGATTTACCCCTTGGACCTGGAAGGCGCAACTCACAAAGACTACGATGACCTTGCACAAAACATCAAAAAAGAACTCGGAACGCTCAATGCTCTCGTCCACTGCGCCGTGGCGATTACTCCGCCCCGGCCACTGGAAAATTACGCAGCTGATGATTGGTACAAAATGATCCAAACCAATCTGAACGGGCCGTTTATGCTCACTCAGGCCTGTTTACCTTTACTCAAAGCCTCAGGCAATGCCCGCATTATCTTCTCAACAGACGAAAAGACGCGTGCTTACTGGGGTGCTTTTGGGGTTGCCAAAGCGGGTATCGAAGGCTTAACCAAAATACTCGCTCATGAAGCGGCCCCCGCTCATCCCAATGATCCAGCAACGCTGACCGTAAACGCCATTGATCCTGGCCCCATGCGTACCCGTTCCCGTGCCCTGGTCTACCCGGGCGAATCCCGCAACGAGCTCCCTGCCACCGAGAGCCGTACCCCACCCTACCTCTATCTGCTCGGACCCGAAGGGCTGAAGCAAAACGGGCAAATCATTCGCTTTACGGCTGAAGACTAACGGGAATATATAGTTGTAACTCCGCATCTTTTTCCGTTGCGACATAATTCGCAGGATAGATTTCCAACTCTGGAGAACTTACATACTCGTATTTTGATTTTGGCAACCAACTACCCCAGATATATTTCAAGGTTTTGTGCAAATTAGGCAACGGTCCGCGATGCAAAAAAACTGCATATTGTTGCTCTGGAATTTCCCGAGCTTGAAAACCTTCTAGCACATCATCAAAGTTATTCACTTCAACTGCGCACCAATAGGTAAAGCCAACTTCCTCGCCCGCCTCATAATAGGCTTCATAAATACCGAAGCCTAACTTTCCAACTCGATTGGGAACGCCCTCCATCTCTGGCTTAAAACCGGACCAGACTTCCTTAAGACTTAAATCTCTATCCACAAAATTGTGCGCCATGCCCACAACCTTCATGCCTGGCCGCGTAATAATTTCCGGCTCTTTTTCTAATTGATAAGAAAGATGGATATGCTCACTATGCCCATAAGGATCGCGATAAAGTAAACGCATCGGGTCTTTATTCTTACGATAATTGCCCGGCGTTACATTAAACATGCCTTTAAACGCTTTGGTGAATGACTCTTGGCTTTCGAACCCCACATCCAACGCTAATTGCATTAAAGAAACTTCACCATCCGCTAATAACCGATCAGCAGCGACTGTCAATCGGCGCCGGCGTACATATTCCGTCACACTATCAGCTGTCATTGCTTTAAACATACGGCTGAAATGGTAGGGAGAATAGTTGGCCGCAGCGGCAACCTCATTTAAACGAATCGGCCTGTCCAAATTTCGTTCAATGTAGCTCACTGCTTTGTAAAAACGCTCCAACACTTATTCTCCCCTTCACTGTGACTAAAGAACTTCGCCGCCCCATTCTTCCACTAAATTTTCCATGGCGTTATCCATAACATAGGCCATCATGAGTGGCATTATTTGTGCCTTGAGGGACCAAGGTTTTTTCTCAAAAAATTGTCTCCAAACTAAATAAGAGCCACCTTTTTGATCGCTTTCTATCCACATAACACCGAGATGATCAGTGACAGCCACATCGTCGCTATCACGTACGCTATATGCATAACCTACGCCTTCCTGCCAGTAGCGAATATCTTCCACTAATGTATCACCACCGAAATCGCAAATACGCACAGTACCTACGTTCGGCTGACCAGGCGTAACTGATTTTGAATGATCGACTTCAACCAAGTGATCAATCATTGGCACCCAATCACGTAAGTTTTTGTGATCTGAAACTTTTGCGAATACAGTTTCGGGGGGAACATTTAAGTGCGCAACACTGATGGCATATTGTTTAGACTGAGTAAGTTCATCAATTTTCAAGTTGCCAATATGACGATCTTCAACCGCTTGTTGCGTGGGTAACATTTTAGTCGCGCAACCTGCCAAGGATAGAAATGCGACACAAAGAAGTAGTTTTTTATAAACGCTCATAATAATCTCCTTATGGTTTGATTTTTTGCAAACTTTATCAAGGAGATCACCAAGAGTTTTGTCCATTTTTGCGGTTTATAGGAGCAGCTTAACCCCAGAAGCTATTCAGGCCAAAGCCGACTACGATTGGAGGCGTACCTGAAAAGCACATGGGCTGGAAGGCAATATGAACCGGCGTGGAAACTGCAGTGACAATGCTGTTGAGGAGGCTTTCTTCCAGCTGCTGAAGCGGAGCATGTCAAACGAAAAAATCTACAGCAGGCGTGACGAGACTCGGGCCGATATCTTCGATGACATCGAGTGGCCTTACAACAATTGGCGCCGGTAGAAGTATGAGCAACGTCACCAAAACGGCTGGGAAGCGCCTAGAGGACTGATTCTATCAATTCAGGCGGTGCGGTTGTGTACAGGCGACGTTCACAACGTGGGGGGGGGATGCGTTGGGCTACCGCGCTTGGCATACAACCATTTTCATCCATTTCCTTTACACGCGCCCAGATTATAAATTTTTACAAAAAATCGCTCAAAACGTGTATAAGACTCTGTTGTCAGGAAACACCTTCATAACGTACGAGCTGCCCGTAAAGTCGCGTTCCTTTATTGACTTTCAAAGTGTTTCCTCACGACTTTGATGCCACCACAATGGCCGTACCCACTTTAATGACCCATCTCTTTCGGTGAATAGCAATGACTGACTCTAAAGATACAGAAGGCTCCGAACACAGACTAAATCTGCGCAATTTGAAGCCGGATGACTACCCTGATATCAAAGAAATCATGGATATTTTGTATCCCGATATGGGAGGTGCCTGGCCAGAAAAAAAATTTAACGCACAGCTCTCAGCCTTTCCTGAAGGCCAAATCTGCATTGAAGATCATGGGAAAGTGATTGCTGCCGCCTTTTCGTTAATCGTCGATTACGAAAAATTTGGGGACTACCACACCTACGACGAAATAACCGGTGATGCCTACTTAACAACTCATGATCCACGAGGAGATGTTTTATATGGTGCAGAAGTGGTCGTACATCCCGATTACCAGGGTATGCGTTTAGGCCGACGGCTTTACGATGCCCGCAAAGAGTTATGCCAAAACTTGAACTTGAGTTCCATTGTTGCCGGGGGACGCATTCCCAATTACCAGCACCATGCTAACGAGATGTCTCCGCAAAAATATATCGAGCTGGTAAAAAAGAAAAAACTCTATGACCCCATTCTCACCTTTCAATTGTCTAACGACTTTGAAGTGAAGCGCGTACTAAGTGACTACTTACCAGAGGATGCCGAGTCTAAAGGCTATGCCACACTATTGGAGTGGACTAATCTTTATTACGACCAAAAAAAAGGCCCATTATTTGGCGCCACAAAAACATCAGCAAGAATAGGCTGTGTGCAGTGGCAAATGAGGCCGCTGAGGTCTGTCGACGAACTGATTCTTCAGGTTGAGTTTTTTATTGATGCATTGTCCGATTACCAATGTGATCTGGCGCTCTTACCTGAGTTTTTTAACGCTGCTTTAATGGGCATTGAAACACACCAAAGCTCCATCGACTCCATTAAAGCCTTAGCCAAATATTCCCAAGAGACCATTGAAAAAATCACCCACCTTGCCGTGAGTTACAACATTAATATTATTGCAGGCTCGGTCCCCATCATAGAAAACGATGTTCTGTACAACGTTTCTTATCTTTGCCGCCGGGATGGAACGCTTGAGTCACAATACAAAATTCATCCCACACCTTATGAAAAACGCGCCTGGATTATGCAAGGCGGAGATAATCTTACTGTTTTTGACACCGACTTCGGAAAAATCGGGATATTAATTTGTTATGACGTTGAGTTTCCTGAACTGGCGCGCTTGCAGTCAGAGCAAGGCATGCAGTTCCTATTTGTCCCCTTCTGGACAGATACAAAAAATGCCTATCTTCGCGTACGTTGTTGCGCACAAGCGCGAGCCATCGAGAACGAATGCTATGTGGTGATCGCCGGCAGCGTTGGTAACCTGCCTAAAGTAGATGGCGCTGATATCCAATACGCGCAATCGGCCGTCTTTTCTCCGTCGGATTTTTCATTCCCTCACGACGCAATCATGGCAGAAACCACACCCAACACTGAGATGACCTTAATTGTGGATCTTGATTTAGAAAAATTGGACAAATTAAAAAATGAGGGCTCCGTAAGAAATTACCTGGATAGACGCCGCGACTTATATCGCATCAGCTGGTTGGGTCATTGAAGTCTTAAGATTTGACATGGATCGGGGGGGAGATAACAGATGGTACAACAGTCGTCGTTCATCTCATTCTTATTCACCGCTCAATAGCAGTGCATAAAAAATACACTCGTTACCATTCTCAGGTGTGCCACTACATGTGCTGTTAGAGGAGCTGCCCTTGCGCTTTTAGCTTGTGCCCCACTTTTACTATCGCATCCAAAGCAGGTATCAACTCTTGGCCTAAATCTGTCAGCTCATACTCCACAGAAGGAGGCGATGTAGGTCGCACATGCCGCGTTAACACACCTCGTTCTTGTAATTCGGTAAGACGTTGGGACAACACTTTTGCAGAAATCGGTGGAATATCGATCCGCAGTTCATTGAAGCGGCGAGGTCCAGACCGTAAACACCACACCACGTTGGGCGCCCATGCCCCTGCAATCACTCCCATGCACTCGGTTAACACGCACGGTTCTGGAGGTTTCGGGCTCCTGTTTTTTCTAACTTTCAGTCCCATAAATTTATGTAACCTGATTTCCTGGCAGTAACCTGTTTCTTCAAGTTACCTCTAGTAACTTAATGTTCAGTAGATATTATATATCCCTTCCTCATTTAATGATTAGGAGAAATTAATGAAACTCTACTACAAACCAGGTGCCTGTTCCATGGCCGCACATATTATCCTCAATGAATTAGGTCATCCCTTCGAGCTCATAAAAACAGATACTGCAGCCAATAAAACCGAGCATGGTCATACCTTCACCGACATCAATCCAAATGGTTATGTACCTGCATTGGTCCTCGCAAACGATGAAATCTTGACAGAAAATGCCGCCATATTGCAGTACTTGGGTGACTCAAAGCCTCAGAGCCGGCTCGTTCCCGAAAATGGCTCATTCGAACGCGTTCGTCTACAAGAATTGCTGAGTTTTTTGTCATCTGAATTACACAAGGCTTACGGCCCATTTTTCTCGGGGCTTGAACTGTCGGATGAGGAAAAGGCAACAGCCCTCAAAAAAATTGAACGACGGATCACTGCGCTCGAATCTCATTTATCACAGGGACAAAATTTTCTAACAGGCCAAACCTTCAGTGTGGCGGATGCTTACGCTTTTGTGATTTTGAATTGGTCACGATTTATTGATCATTCATTAGTGCCGTGGCCCAATACAAATGCATTTTTTCAGCGTATCAGCCAACGCCCCTCTGTGACCCAGGCGATGGTAACCGAGGGACTGATCTCAGAGGAGGCTACGGCATGAGCCCCTTCGAGGCGGTCAGCCAGGTGCTGACAATGTATTTTGATGCGTTGTATGAATGCGACGTCGATAAAATCAAAGTTGTGTTCCATCCCCAAGCTATCTACGCCACAGCCGACGAAAATCCACCCCTGTATCGCGATATGGACACTTATTTCAAAGTCATTGCTCAGCGAAAGTCTCCAGCATCACGAAAGGAACCTAGACGAGACTTTATCGATGCCATTGAGTTCGCCGGTGATAACACGGCTCGCGCACGGGTCCGTTGCTCCATTGGACAACGGGATTTTGTCGACTTTCTCACATTGATTAAAGAAGCTGACCAATGGCGCATTATTGCAAAAGTCTTCCAAATCATTGAATAACGAACCGGATTTATCCAGCGATTATGCAGTCGCATACAACCGGGCAATCTAGAGACTTGCACAGAACGGCGATACTCGTTTATTAAAACACATACATGTCTGTGTCTATTTAATGCTGTTAACGAACTAACGTTTAAATGAGGAGTTCATATGCCTTATATCAACATCAAAATAACCGATGAAGGCGTCACCAAAGCTCAAAAACAGGCCCTTATAAAAGGCGCCACTGATCTTTTAGTTAACGTACTGGGTAAAAATCCACAAACAACCTTTGTTGTCATTGATGAGGTAAATACCGATAACTGGGGTATTGGTTATGACCAAGTCACTGAGTTGCGGAAGATAAAAAGCTAATCTCCATTCATTGTTATCTCCACGAACGTCATGCCCAGATTGACTGGGCATGACTCACGACATCTAAGGTGTTTCACTACTGAAAGCTACACAAACCAGTGAAGTCACTACCTTTGCCACACGTATATGTGTGTGACATGCCGGTCATGCCACTCAGTTCAGCCGCAAATCCTGTTCGCAGTCTCAACACGGGCTGCTTAAGACATCCCAACACCTAACCTGAGGTACCCACACCAAAACTGGTTTTAGGTACCAATGAACCAGAGTGATGCTGAAAGCTAACCGATCTGAAAGATCGATGTGGCTATACCACCCCCTAATTAATCAAACTATCATCTGGTTGTTGAATACTGGTGGATAGGGAATACAAAATTGCCTTCTCCAACCCGAGCAAAACAATCACTGCCACCGAAGAATAATGCCTATGCCTCCCCCTACTAAACAGTTGCCCAAAAACGGCGGCATCCTGGAAGTCTTCATAACCTTTCTCACCCTCGGGTTGACCTCCTTTGGCGGACCTATCGCGCATTTGGGTTATTTTCGCAACACCTTGGTTACACAAAAACGGTGGGTAACAGAAAACCAATTCAGCCAGCTCCTGGCCCTTTGTCAATTCCTTCCAGGACCTGCAAGCAGCCAGCTGGGGTTCGCTCTTGGGCTTTTACGTGCAGGCTGGTCTGGCGCAATCACAGCATTCGTTGCATTTACCTTACCCTCCGTGCTGTTACTGGTGGGCTTTGCGGCTTTACTGCCTGCTTTATCTAATCCCGTTGGCGAAGCCGCCGTACACGGTTTAAAACTGGTTGCTTTTATCATCGTTGCCGATGCCGTTTTGAACATGGCAAAAACGTTGTGCCCCGACACCACACGCCGCACGCTCGCGGCACTCACCGCCGCTCTATTGTTGTTGGCGGATACAGCCTGGTTCCAGATTGTTGCAGTCGCCGTCGGCGGAGTAGCAGGGTTACTCCTGTGTCGAGAGCCTTCCTCAACGGGGAAAGCCAGCATCCGGGTCTTTTACAGTAAGCGCCTCGGAGGCACACTTTTAGGTTTGTTCTTTTTCATTCTGATTGCATTACCGTTAGCTCAACCGTTTCTACCAGAGCTATTTGCGATTGCCGAATCGTTTTACCGAGCTGGGGCTTTGGTGTTCGGCGGCGGACATGTGGTTTTGCCACTGTTGGAAGAAAGCATTGTGCAACCCGGCTGGGTAAGTGAGGAAGATTTCCTGGCCGGTTATGGCGCAGCGCAAATGATACCCGGGCCCATGTTCGCTTTTTCGGCCTACCTCGGAGCCCTTATCCCGACTGAAACCAGCCCGTGGTGGGGCGCCATCGTTGCCTTCAGTTTCATGTTTCTTCCTGGATTGTTACTGATCGCGGGAATATTACCTTTATGGCAAGGTCTTTCCCAACTCACTATGGCCAATCACGCTATTGCAGGCATTAACGCGGCGGTGGTGGGATTACTGGGCGCTGCTCTGTATGATCCTATTTTTATAGCTGCCATATATTCAGGTACTGACCTGGCTATCAGCATAACGGGGCTCGTGATGCTGAGGCTGTGGCATTTGTCACCGCTGATTGTCATCGCTGGGTGTTTAGCGACCACTCTATTCCCGGTTCTGTTCTAAAAGAGGGATGAGCACTTTCAATTAAAAAGCCCGTTGATTGATGATACAACCCCGCCATTGCACTCAAGGTTTGATTGATCCGTTGTTACCGCAAGTTACTTTCAAAATCACACACAAGGACGCTGAAATGGCACAAATCACCATCGTTTATCACAGCGGCTATGGCCACACTCAGAAACAAGCAGAAGCTGTTCATGCCGGTATAAAAGCTGTTTCCGGTATCACATCAACACTCCTCTCGATCAATCAGGAAGGTGATATTTCTGATCAAGATTGGGGCTTGTTGAAGGATTCCGACACGATTATCTTTGGCTCACCCACTTATATGGGATCAGCATCCTGGCAATTTAAAAAATTTGCCGATGCTTCAAGCAAGCCATGGTTTGTGCAAGACTGGAAAGATAAGCTTGCAGCGGGGTTTACCAACTCAGCTTCATTAAATGGTGACAAGCTATCCACACTTCACGCAATGTTTACCTTAGCGATGCAACACGGCATGGTCTGGGTCAGCACGGGCATGATGCCGGCAAATACTCAAGCAGCTAACCGAAATGATATTAACTATTTGGGTTCCTACAGTGGTTTAATGGCACAATCACCCTCGGATTCGAGCCCTGAAGAAGGCCCTCTCCCCGGCGACCTCGAAACGGCTAAACAATTTGGTGAACGCGTCGCTCAAATAACTAAACGCTGGGCTGGGTAGCAAAAAACTAGCTGACACAGAAAAAAGACCCAAAATATCACCTATAGTTTTGGGTCTACTAAACCCTAGTTATTACACCGTATTTTTATACAAATCATAAAAGTCACAACCATGCCAGAGACCGTAACTTACCTAGACAACATCGATGTCATCAAAGTGGAGTCATTCGGAGAAACCACAATTGATGACTGGGAAAATTCCATGGCGCAAGTCACCAAAATAAGAGAAGAAACGAAATGCTCTCAAGTATTAGTCGATGCAAGGCAACAAAACAAATCACCGGATACCATGGAGCTTTATGAGTTTGGTTCGTCATTACCGAGTGAGTATCAGTTTGCTGTGATCATTTCTGATAACACCCTTAACGATCACTACTTTCTGGAAAGTGTGGCCCGAAACAGAGGTAAAACCGTTCAACTATTTAAAACTTTTAAGGAAGCACTCGGCTGGCTTAAAACAAGCACCTACATTTAACCATTCATTAAAGTGGGAAAATGGGCGATTTTTTATCGCTAAAAATCCTTTTGCTCCACTACTCGAGTGACCTGACCGAAATAGCAGGATCAATACAAACTGAGTCAGCACGTTTACCTTGGTGATTTGCTTCAGTGCTTTATTTAGATCTGTGCGGCATGTTTGCGCAAGTCTTCGGCAGTAAGCATAAAAACCCCCTCGCCGCCTGATTGAAACTCAAACCACTGAAAAGGAATGTTTGGAAATCTGGCTTCCAGCGCCTCTGCACTGTTGCCAACTTCCACAATCAGTAACCCCTCTTCGCTCAGGTAGTCACAGGCCTGCCGCAAAATTTTCACAACAATCTCAAGCCCATCTTCCCCAGCTGCCAACCCCAATGAGGGTTCATGCCGGTATTCATCGGCTAACGCCTGCATTTCAGATGCATCAACATACGGTGGATTGCTCAAAATCAAATCATAGTGTTGACGCGGAACCTGATCAAACACATCACTTTCGATCAGATTCACTTGCCCTTCAACTTGATGCTTTTTGACATTGATTTTAGCGACATCAAGTGCGTCTGCGGAAAGATCAACCGCGTCCACATCCGCTTCAGCAAAGACATACGCGCAGGCAATGGCAATACACCCACTGCCCGTACACATATCCAATATCCGGGTAATACCCTGTGGGTCGGTGACCGATGAAAAGGCGTCAAGGATCAACTCGGCCAGGGGGGACCGGGGAACCAGCACGCGTGGATCAACGTAAAATTCCAGGCCGGCAAACCAGGCCTGATGTGTTAAATAGGCCGTCGGGAGGCGGGTTTCTACTCGCTCCAACAAATATTTTTTGGCAGCCGCAATTTCCGATTCCGTGAGCACGCGTGCGTAATCAACTTCGATCACATCAGGGGAGATACCAACTGCATGTAAAACAATCCAAGCCGCTTCATCGAAGGGGTTGTCTGTTCCATGCCCATAGGTAAGCCCTGCTTGTTCCAGATATTGTTCACCCCAACGGATCATATCCAGTAAGGGGACAGAGTTGTGATGATCGGTTAATTGACTCATAGCGCGAAGATATTCATGGGTTAAAACGGGCACCAACGTGGCCAAAACAAGTAAAGGTAAACGGTTTAGGCCTGACGTGAAAGAAAAAAAACGTTATGCTTCGTGTTTTTACTGTGTGCGGCACAGCTTAGTCCACAATCCTATTCCTAAAAAATGCAAAAAATCCTTTTTATTCTTTTGCTTATTGGCCTCGTTTTCACGGTTGTAAGTGTAATACCCAACCGCAAACCTGAAACCAACAGCGACAAAGACTTGTCTCTCACACAAACGGATATGAGTTCAACATTGATCGATAAAATAAAAACCTGGCCTTTTCACCTACTCCCCCATCATCTGATTTCGCGGATGGTGTACCAACTCACCCGCATTGAATCGCCGTTAGCTGTCCCGGTTATGCGCTGGTTCAGTCATCACTTCGGAATTGTTATGACTGAAGCGGCTGAGCCCGATTTTAAAGCATATCCAACATTTAATGCCTTTTTTACCCGAGCGCTAAAACCCGGCAGCCGGCCTATTGCTGAAGGCGAAGCAACAGTTGTTAGCCCTGTCGATGGCACAGTCTCACAAGTAGGCCGAGTAACACAGGGCCGTATTTTTCAAGCTAAAAATGTGGATTACTCCCTGCACGAACTACTGGGCGGCTTTAATGACTTGGCAGTGCCTTTTGAAAACGGGTATTTTGCAACCATTTATTTATCACCCAAAGATTACCACCGAATTCATATGCCATTGGCTGGAAATCTGACACACATGATTCATGTGCCCGGCCGGCTTTTTAGTGTTGCACCTTACACTGTACGCGCCCTGCCTGGCCTGTTTGCACGCAATGAGCGTGTTGTCAGTCTGTTTGAAACTTCAGCAGGGCCTATGGCCATGGTCCTCGTGGGCGCGATTAATGTTGCCGCTATTGAAACGGTATGGGCAGGCCTGGTGACACCTCCGGCCGGTAAAGCCGTTCACCGCATCAATTATTCAGAGCAATCCGTTTCTCTCACCAAAGGCGCTGAAATGGGCCGATTTAATATGGGCTCCACGGTGATTCTATTGTTTCCAGATACGGTTCAGTGGGATGACTCACTCCGGGCAGATGTTTCTCTTAAGATGGGTCAGGCTATCGCAGATTTAAAAACCAGCCCGTGACGGATACTGGTACTATTGCTGTCTCTGCCCAGATACGGATTATTATGTTGTGGGCTTCGCTTGCACTCATTGGTCAGGAAGCATATTCAGCCCACAGGGCTGGCCGGAGCTATTGATGACGCAGTGCGCCAATAGCCACTCCCTGGCATCTTCTGCATCATTTAAAAACCAACTTTCTGCCGTGCCAAAACGGAAGCTATAGCCCCAAGCATCCATGTCTGCGAACATTCTGGCTTGCCCTACACCGGGAAGTTCCTCTGATAAAAGAATTTGCAAAAAACACACACCGGCTTCCTCAACATCGGACCCACCGGCATCGGTGTGCAGCGTTTCTCTTCGCTTGGGAGACATGCAGATAAAGTGGCAGGCTTCATGGAGAATTGAGTGAATGGGCGTTTCCTGCCGACTATACAGAACGTTAGTGATCAAACCGGCTTCGTCATCCCCCCAGTAGCTGCCGGGAATGGGAAAAGTTGATGGAACGATCTCCAGCATTAAACCATAGCGCTCCAGCAAAGCCACCAAAGCTGATTTTTCGATGTCTGAAAAGCGTAAAACGGTTCCTTTTTTTTCAAGCATTTTCAATCGAAAAAGTACAAACGTCTTTAATATGAGGAGCACCTGTGATCAGCATTAACAGGCGATCAACACCCAGTGCCACACCCGCGCACGGTGGCAGCCCAAAAGACAAGGCCTCAAGTAAATGTGAGTCTGACGGAATAATGCTTTGCCCGTTCAAAACACGGGCTGACTGATCCTGCTGGAAGCGCGACGCTTGTTCATGAGCATCTGTGAGCTCATGAAAGCCATTCCCCAGTTCTAGGGATCCGTAGTAAACTTCAAAGCGTTCAGCAACATAGCTGCCTCCTTCCAGTCTGAGGCGTGCAAGTGAAGCTTGTGACGCAGGATAATCATAAATAAAGGTTAACCGGTCTTGCGGCAACTTAATTGCAATCCAGCAGCTGATGAGTAGGTCAAGCCAGTCATCTACAGTTGTCATTTGAGCTGGAAAGCTGATGTTTTTTTTGCGGGCAAATGAGGACAGCTCTGATGTGTCTGTCTGATGTGGGTCAATTCCTGTGTACTGCAGGAAAATGTCTTGGTAGCTCAAAAATTGTGGCTCGCCATCCACGGTGGCAAACGGCGCCACTTGCTTCAGTAGATCGACCACTTCCTTCATTAAGGCGTGATGATCAAAGCCCAGCCGATACCACTCCAGCAAGGTAAACTCGGGATTGTGAAACCGGCCGAACTCACCTTGCCGGAAGACTTTACAAAGCTGGTATATATCGGGGGATCCGGCTGCAAGCAGCCGCTTCATTGCAAATTCAGGCGAAGTGTGAAGGTAGAGCGCTTTTTCTCGACCGGTTAGATGAGTGATAAAACTCTCGATCTGTGGATCTGTCGTGCCCGCACGAGACAATATGGGGGTTTCGACTTCCAGCGCGCCGGTTTCTGCGAAAAAGCATCGAATAGCCTTCAGCAGTTCTGCTCGCTGAACCAATATCTCGTGGGAAGCAAAAGGCTTCCAGTCCACACTCACGGCTAACTCCGCTATGCCTTGACACGCGAAACGTACTCCCCCGTGCGAGTATCAACTTTTAGCATTTCGCCTTCTTCAATAAAGAGAGGGACTTTAACAACAGCGCCCGTTTCCAGAGTCGCAGGCTTTGTGCCACCCTGGGCGGTGTCACCTTTTAAACCGGGATCGGTTTCCACAACTTTGAGTTCGACAAAATTGGGAGGCGTCACACCGATGGGTGCACCATTCCATAATGTCACTTCACACAAGTCTTGCTCTTTCAACCACTTTGCATTATCAACCAAAACTTCGCTACTTGCGGCAATCTGTTCGAATGTTTTGGGGTCCATAAAGTGCCAGAATTCACCGTCAGTGTACAAATATTCCATTTGGGTATCGAGCACATCAGCCGCTTCTACCGACTCACCAGATTTAAACGTTTTTTCAACCACACGGCCCGTTTTTAAGTTACGGATTTTTACTCGATTAAATGCTTGTCCTTTACCAGGCTTTACAAATTCATTTTCCACGATTGAGCAAGGGGATCCGTCTATCATGATTTTTAGCCCGGACTTAAATTCATTTGTACTGTAAGTTGCCATTCACCAATATCCTTTCTGTCAATAAAGCTCAATTATTAGAAACTCATCCAAAAAACACGGATTGATTGAACGGTATTATACAGTGATCTAATGGTATTCACTGGCAACTTGTGTAATCCGATAAATAAAGCAGGCAATCCCGAATAGTGATTTCCCTGTCACGGGCCTGCCGCCAGCCAGTTCTATAGAGTGGGCTATAGTTATATGCATGAGAATCAAGGAAAATTTGAACACGTGTTTGATAACAAACTAAACGAAACGCCGCAGTTGCATCTCGTCATCATCAGTAATGGTTCACTCAATGAAGCTGAGCATTACAATAGCAACCTGCGCAAGTTGGGTTTTTTACTCAAGTCTACGCGTGTGGAAACACTTCAAGAGCTTTCCGGAAAACTCGAGGCCGAACAATACGATATTGCTTTGTGCTCTCTCCCTGAATTGCCAACCGCCGTGCAAGAGGCCACTCAAATTATTACGCGCAGCGGCCAAAAAATTCCTGTTATTGGCATGATGGAGGAGGATGAAGGCGTTTCAGCAGGAGAAGTCCTCTCTGCAGGTGCTGTTGATGCCGTGCTTAAAGAAGACTTTGTCCATCTAAAACTTGCGGTGAAGAGAGAATTTAATTACCTGCGTATGGTGCGGGCTAATGATCTTCTAAAAACGGCTTATTTCGAAAGTGAAAAACGCAGTCAAACGTTGCTTTCCAGTTCTCGTGATGCGGTTGCTTATGTACAAGAGGGCATGCACGTTCATACCAATCAGGCTTATCTTGAGCTATTTGGGCTCCAGTCGCTGGACGACATTCTCGGTACGCCTTTGATGGATATGGTAACAGCAGATAACCACCAAAAGTTAAAACAGTTTATTCGCGAACACCGTGAAGGAGACGGAGCAACACAATCGATTTCACTGACATTTCAAAACACTGAAGGCGAGGAATTCAAAGGCACAATTGAGTTTACCCGGACAACTATTGAGGGAGAGCTGGGTACACAAATTATTATCCGCAACCGTACCGATTCCAAAGAATTAAATCGCCAAATTCAGGAGCTTGTTCAAAAAGACCCGCTCACAGGCTTATACACACGCCAACACTTGTTGAAAGTGTTAAGCGAAGCGATTCATCAGGCCAGCAATAACATTAAAGCGGCCAGCTGCTCGCTTTTTTTGATCCGTCTGGAAAGTTTTGACAGTGAAAACCTGGCCGACACCCCCCTGCAAATCAAAGATAACTTGCTTAAAACAATTGCAGAAGCTTTACAAAGCTCCAAACAGGATGATGAGGTTTTCTGCATTCTGGACGAAGCCACGATTGGCTTGATTAATCCAGCAACAGATGACAAAGCCATCAACGAGCGTGCAAGAAGCTTACAAAAAATTATCGCAGACCAAACCGTGAATCACGAACAAGATCCATTAAACACCTCTGCCAGTATGGGCGTCTGCATTATTGACGAAAGCACAAAAGAAACACATGAAGCCTTGTCACGCGCTCAACGCGCATTGAGTAAGGCCCTGGCTAAAGGGCAAAGCACCCGAATTTATCGTCCCAAACCGGGCGAATTGACACAAAGACAGCTTGATCAGCAATGGATCAAACGAATATCCACTGCACTGAAAAGTGACCACTTTATCATCCGGTACCAACCAATCATCAGCTTAAGCAGCAGTGAGTGTGAACGGTATGAAATTGACCCACTGCTTGCCGATGTTCCCGGAAAAGAGGTCACACAAAGCGTTTTCTCCCCCATCGCACTGCGTACAGGTATGGCCCGCGGTATTGATCGCTGGGTTATTTACCGTTCCTTCTCTTTGCTCGCGGAGAAGCTTCAAGATAAGACGCTGACTGTATTTTTTATCCCATTATCAGAAGCTGCCCTGAATGATCCGGAACTTTTCCGCTGGATAAAACAACTCCTCAAGCAGTTCCAACTGCCAGCCAGCAGCGTCGTCTTCCAATTCAGTGAAGAAGCCGTACTCAAACACATCAAACATGCGCGTGCTATTGTGAGCGCTCTGAGAAAGATCGATTGTAAAATCTGTTTTGATAACTTTGGTGCTGAGGCCAACCCATTTCGCCTAGTCCGCCATGTTCCGGTTGACTACTTGAAAATCCATACCTCTTTCATGGAAGGGCTCTCAGAGAATAGAGAGAATCAACAAGTCATAGAGGCTATTTCAGAAAAAGCGCACCGGTTTGGGCAAACAACTATCGCCTCTGGTATTAATGATGCAGAAAGCCTCTCTGTACTCTGGGGATTAGGCGTTGATCTCGTCCAAGGTGATTTTTTGCAAGAAACCACGATCGAAATGAATTATGACTTTACTGCAATGATGGCTTAGACTTCTGCGCCTTAATACAATTTTGTTGGCGCAGATAACATGCAAGCACGTTCTTACCTCTTTGTACCCGGCGATCGTCCCGAACGCTTTGATAAAGCGCTGAATGCTGGGGCTGACGCGATCATACTCGATCTCGAAGACGCAGTTTCCGACTCAATCAAGGATACCGCCCGAGACATGGTCCTTCGATGGATAAGCCCCAAGCACCCCGCCTATATCAGAATCAATGGAAGTGATAGTCCTTGGCATGCTGATGACATGCGAGCTTTTGCAAAACACCCAGGTGTACGTGGCCTCGTTTTACCCATGGCCGAAGATCGCGCAGCGATCGAAGCAATTTCTTCTCAGCTGACAAAAGCGGCAGACCTTATTCCCATCGCAGAAACCGCCCGTGCAATTTGGCAAATTGATGACATTGCACAAGCAGAGGGTGTCACGCGCATTGCATTCGGCTCCATTGATTTTCAGGGAGATACCCGCTCAACGGCCAGTGAAAATGAGGAAGAGCTACTTTATGCCCGCTCTCGGATAGTGATTGCATCAAAAGTTGCTGGCATTCAAGCACCTGCTGATGGGGTTACCGTTGCCCTGGATGATAACCATCGGCTCAAAGCGGATACTCAACGCGCCAAACGTTTCGGCTTCACCGCCAAACTTTGCATCCATCCCAAACAAATTCAAACAGTCAACGAGCTTTTTTCTCCCAGCAAGGATGACATCGAATGGGCTCAGGGTGTTTTAGCTGCTGTAGAGGCAGCCTCTGATAGTGGCAGTATTCGTTGGCAGGGGCAGATGGTAGATAAACCTGTGATCGAACGCGCTCGACAAATTATCCGGCTTTCAACTACTAGTAGATAAGCTAGAACTGGACTGCTCAAAGTAATGTTGAATAAATTCTAAAAATCGGCGTACTTTACTGGATATAAAACGACGGTGTGGATAGACACCATAGATGCTCATGAACTCTTGAGAACTTCCGGGTAAAATTTCGACCAGCTCCCCGTTTAGCAGCGCATCAGTGACAATAAAATCGGGTTGAAAAATAACGCCTAATCCATCAATTGCAGCCCGTTTTAAAGCAATACCATTGTTCGCGGTTAAAGACCCTGAAACTAAGACAGATTCACTCTTACCTTTACCGTTATTAAAGACCCACTCATTTTTTTTTTGTGAGTAGCTATAACTCAAGCAATTATGGCCCGACAATGCCTGGATACTCTGGGGTACTCCGTGTTGGCTCAAATAGTGAGGCGCAGCACAAACGATCAAGCGACTGGCCGCAAGTTTTTTGGCCACAAGACTGGAGTCATGGAGTTGACCGATACGTACCGTCATATCCAACCCTTCATCAATCAGATTCAAGTAGCGGTCATCAAAAGTAATATCAATTCCGACATCAGGGTGTTCCGCCAAAAACTCGGAGATTACAGGCATTAAAAACAGGCGTCCAAAGTCCATTGGTGCGGAGATTTTCAATACGCCTGAAACACGCTCAGTCAGGTCTGAAATAGACGACTCAGCCTCTTCTAGCTCCAACAAAATAGCCTTACAGCGCTCATAATAAAGCATTCCAATCGACGTTGGCGTGACTTGCCGTGTTGTACGATGAAGCAATCGAGCCTTTAAACTGTGCTCCAGATTCGCAACATGCTTACTGACCATTGCTGCAGAAATACCAGATACTTTGGCTGCTCGGCTAAAACTCTGCAACTCTACCACGCGGCAAAAAACGGTCATTGTTAAAAACTTATCCATCACCCATTATTAACTTGAAGTTAATAATTATTCAACCAAAGGTTATGTTCTTCCGAACCCTTGAATCGCATATAGTGAACAGACAAACAACATAATTTCACCCGAGAGAGTAAAAATGAAACTAAAACAAACTTTGGTTGCTTTGACTTTTTTCCTGGCTTCGTCGATGGTTTATGCAGACAATTACAAAATTGATCCGACACACTCAACCGTTCAGTTTATCGCAAATCACTTAGGCTTCAGCCACCTTGTTGGCCGTTTTAATACATTTGAAGGTAGCTTTTCAGTCGAAGAAGACGGCTCAAGCAATCAAGCCGTTATGGTCATTGATGCGGCCAGTGTCGATACCAATCACACAAAAAGAGATGACCATTTACGCAGCCCTGATTTTTTCAACGCCAAGGAATTCCCCAAGATTGAATTTGCGTCAACAGCGTTCAAGAAAACTGAGAACGGCGGCGTTTTGGCCGGTAAGCTCTCTCTGTTAGGCGTGACAAAACCTGTAGAATTCGAGCTGACCAAAGTGGGTGAAGGAAAAGACCCTTGGGGAGGTTACCGGATCGGCTATAACGCCACAACGACAATTGACCGAACTGATTTTGGCATGAATTATATGGCACCCGCTATACCGGTTGAAATTATATTAAATCTATTTATTGAAGGCATTAAGGAATAACACCTCATCAGCCGCCATGGGCAACCTGAACCTGCCCATGGCTCACTTATATTGATAAATAAATATTTATCGAATATGCTCGAGCAATGGGATTAATCAACACAACCGTTATTTATCCTCTTCTTACGGCATTGGTTTTAATTGGCAGTGCACGGGCGCTGTGGAAAGACCAATGGGCCACGACCCGGCTGTATTTAGTGGGTATAGGCCTTTCATTCGGCTTTTTAGTAGGCTACTTTAGTATTCATCAAGGCTTTTCTGCTTCGCACATCAACAGTGTTGATCGCTTATTTTTTGCAGTCTCTATTGCTGGATTAACAGCTTTTTTATTTCATATTTGGATTACGCGCCTCCGCCGTTATTTGCTGATGCCGCCGGCGACTTTTATTATCCTTTACGTATTAATTTCACCGCTTTTATTTCGATTACAACTTGCCGAAGCAGTGGGGTTTATCCTTGGTACATTATTGATTTGGACAGCATCTGGAATGGTATGGACTAAAATTTCCCACAGCCACATATCGAATACCAGTTATGTTGTGGCTGCACTCGGTTCAGCCATCATCATTTCGCTAGACGGGTCATTGTTAATTGGCCAAATGGCGGGGGCGCTTACCGCTGCGGCAGGCGGGTGGTGGTTATTGAATCAAACTCAAAAACGTCATGAGCCACTGGGAAAAGCCAATATGGTGTTCCTGCAATTACTTTTGGGGGCTATTTTAACACTGGCTTATTTTTACGCAGAAGTTAACTTAATCGCACTGTTACTCATCGCCTTTGTCCCGTTTTTATACCCTGTTTGCCAACGGGCTATTGCGATATCAGGCACGACAGCACCTTTGTTACAAAGCATCGTAACCGGAATGATCTCAAGTATTCCCGTATTAATGGCATTATGGCTAGTATGGCCTGAGCAGTCACTCTATTAATGAATATTGGAATATCATGAGACAAGAGCCTGCGTCTTCATTCAAAAAAACGCGTTCTTACTTCAACAAGATTACAAGGCCCGGTTCGACTGTCGAGTTGCAGTTGAAGAATACGCTCCCACGCCGTGCGGCACGCACCGGTTGAACCTGGAATGGAAAAAATCAATGTGCCATTCGCCACCCCGCCCAGCGCTAACGACTCAATGGTTGATGTGCCAATCTCTTCATAAGACAACATTCTAAACAGCTCACCAAACCCTGGAATATCTTTATCCAAAAGCGGTTTGACTGCCTTTGGTGTCACATCCCGCCCTGTGAGCCCTGTGCCACCCGTAGCGATGATCACATCCACCGTAGAATCTGCAATCCATTGAGAGAAAACAGCCCTCAGTAAATAGACGTCATCTTTAACAATTTCGCGTCCCGCAACAACATGATCTGCTTTGGTGATGCACTCGACCAATGTACTACCCGATGTATCGTCCTGAAGCGTTCGCGTGTCAGAAACCGTCAGTACGGCAATCTGAAGAGGTTGAAACGTGGCATCTTTTTTAATGAACAACGCTATCCTCCTGTCATAGACATAAACCTGACAACTTTCTCAGGCTGTTCTTTAAAATGGTGACGTTCAGGCTTTAAGGCCAGTGCCTGGTGGACTGCTTCCTGTAATCCTTGATCGCTGATACCCTTGCGTAGCAGGGGTCTGAGTTCAAATTTGTGCTCATTCCCCAAACACAAGTACAAGGTTCCATCAACAGACAACCTTACCCGGTTGCAGGTTTCACAGAAATGTTGGGATATCGGTGTGATAAACCCTATCTTAAGATCCGTTCCTTCAACTTGTACATAACGAGCGGGACCACCGCCTGGCATCACCCCAGGAATCAAAGTAAATTTCTTGGCCAGTGTTTTTTTAACTTCCTGTAAATCCAGATATTGACTGGAAGCACCCTGCCCGGTTGACCCCATGGGCATAACCTCAATGAATCTCAGGGTAAATCCATGCTCAATACAAAAATTGACCATATCTTCGAATTCATCATCATTCACGCCTTTCATTGCCAACATGTTGATTTTAATAGGATTAATGTTTGAATTTTTAGCCGCCATCAAACCCCTTAACGTGTGCTTTAAGCTACCTCCTGTAATCTTCTTGAATCGGTTAGGTTTCAAGCTGTCCAAACTGATGTTGACTCGGGTAATACCCGCTTGCTTAAGGCGAATGGCGTATGGCTCTAGTAATGCAGCATTCGTACTCAATGAAAGGTCTGTTAAACCCGGCAAGTTGTGCAATTGCGCCACCAGCTGCGGCAAATCTTTCCTTAACAGCGGTTCTCCTCCCGTGATACGTACACGACTGACGCCTAGCGAGGTGAATGCGTTCACAACCCGGCTGACCTCATCAAAGGTCAGCCAGTGCTCCGGAACCTCAAAATTCTTAAACCCCGGTGGCAAACAGTAAAAGCAACGCATGTTACATTTATCGGTCACGGATAAGCGAAGGTAATCAATATGACGGCCAAACGGATCCATTAATTTAACGGCATTCGATGATTCTTTAAGGCCCGTATGACTCACACTTCTCTCCTGGGTTGGCCGGGATTTTCGATCTCGATAACGTATATTTGCATGAAGAGGCTTAAAATCCAATACTCTTGAAACACCCTGAAAAAATAATCACACATTGCTGCCTAAGGGTTGATCCAATAAAATGTCTCTTTTTCAATACAGAACGAAAATTAATGTCTGATTTATTAGCACACTATAAAAATGATCCTTGGGCAACGCATTGGGGGATAAAAGCCGAATCCTTAACGGATGATATGGCAACACTCAAACTCCCCTTCCGCGAAATTCAGCTGAACCACCCTGCTGGCGTTGTCCATGGCGGTGTTTTAGCCACCGTCATGCAGGACGCTGGTCTACTACTCGTTTGCCAGGCCTATGCCTTAGCTCCGAAACAAGCTGAATTGCTTGATATGCAAATAAGCTACATCAGTGGTACCAGAGATCAAGAAATTACCATTACTGCCCGGTTTTCACGTAAAGCACGCCGGTTTGCCTTTATTCATGCAGAAATTACTGATGAAAACGGACGATTGATTGCAAATAGCCAGATCTTATTCCGCACACAAGCTGAAAAAGCGCCCATGCAAGCTGAAAAGCGCATTTATGCTACGCCAAACCCACTACAGTTGAGCGGTGAAAACAATCACCCTATGGCTAACGAACGCTTTGCTCCCAATCTCAAAGAACGTTCTGGATTGGAAGTCACACATATTACACCTTGTCTAGCACAGGTTTTGATGCCGTTGGACCCAATATACCAAGACTTCCGTGGACAAACAGCAAATGGTGTGATTCTCCATATGGCAGACACCGCCGGTGTATTTGGGCCTTTCGCCTACGTCAACCGGCCCATCAACGCAGCAACAGTGGATTTCAAAATGACCTTTTGCGAAGCAACCGAATCCGAGGAGCTGCTCGCAACCAGCACCTGCATCAATCAAAATGGTAACGTCATGTTCAGCAAAGTTGAAGTTCACAGCCAACCTTCTGGCAAATTGATCGCCTTTGGCACCCAAACGTTTTGGCTTGATCTGTAAAAGGAACAAAACAAGGCTGTTTGTAGGCGCGCTAGCCCCAAAGCATTTTCAACCCAACCAGCATCAGAAAAAAAGCGAACAGTAATTTTAGCTGTGCTGTTGGCAGAGAATGAGCCAGTTTAGCTCCCAAAGGGGCACACATAGCACTGGGCACCGCAATGAACAAAAATGCTGGCCAGTAAACATAACCCGTTGACAAAGGCGGTAAGTTCATTTCATCAAGGCCCGTCAAAATAAAACTAAAGGCGCCAACTATGGCCAGTGGGAACCCTGTTGCGGCTGATGTCGCGACAGCATTCCTGATCGGTAAGCCGACATACTTCAAATAGGGCACCATGAGCGATCCACCGGCTATACCCAGTAGAGAAGAGACCGTACCAATGGCCATCCCCACCGTCCCCGTTTGAACAAAACTGGTCCGCCCTGTATTAGCTTTAGAGACCCTGTTTTTTCCTTCCAGGAGCATCTGAGCAGCTGATGCAAACATGAAGATTCCAAACACAACCTGCAAGCTCCGAGTACTCAGCTCATCGTTAATTGAGGAGCCCAGTACTGTCCCCAGCATCACACCCGGAACAATCCGCTTAAAAAAATCCCAATAGATCGCGCCACGTTTGTGATGCGCCCAGACGGATGAGAGCGACGTCACCACAATCGTGGCCAGTGACGTACCAATCGCCATTTGCATCAAATAATCATGCGTAACAGACTGCCAGGTGAAAATCGCAACGAGTGCTGGCACAACCACAATACCACCACCAACGCCCAGCAAACCGGCAATCGTGCCGGCCACACACCCTAGAACCGCGTAATAAGCATAGGCCGTGTGCCAAACGAGCAGTGTGTCCGACACACCTAGTGTCTCATTGTTGCAAATACAGCCTCAGCAGCGGCTATCGTGTTCTCAATATCTTCTGTGCTGTGTGCAGACGAGACAAAACCCGCCTCAAAGGCCGAAGGCGCCAGATAGATACACTTTTCTAACATGCCATGAAAAAAATGGTTGAACCGTTCGGCATCACAAGCCATGACATCGGAAAAATTTTCAACGTGTTCAGCTTCGGTAAAAAACAAACCAAACATGCCACCGACTTGGTTGACAACCATCCCAATGCCTGCCTTATTCGCGACAGACTGGAGACCTTCAGTCAGTTGTTTTGTTTTCTCTTCAAGCTGTGCATAAAAACCATTCACTGCGATCAGATCCAACGTGGCAAGCCCTGCGGCCATCGCCACAGGATTTCCTGAGAGTGTTCCGGCCTGATAGACAGGCCCCAGAGGGGCAATGTGCGCCATTATGTCGCGTCGGCCACCAAAAGCGCCAACGGGCATGCCACCGCCAATGACTTTACCCAGAGTGGTTAAATCAGGCGTGACTTGATACAAAGCTTGCGCGCCGCCCAGTGCCACACGAAAACCCGTCATCACTTCATCAAAAATCAATACAGACCCATAGTCATCACATACACGCCGCAATGTTTCGAGGAACCCTGAGGCAGGAGGAACACAATTCATATTGCCCGCGACCGGTTCAACAATAATCGCTGCGATATCCTGTCCATGAGCGGCACACACCTGCTCAAGCTGTTCGCTATCGTTATAGTTTAACGTCAGGGTATGCTCAGCTAATGCTGCCGGAACGCCAGGAGAGTTTGGAACGCCTAAAGTTAAGGCTCCCGATCCAGCTTTCACCAACAGCGAGTCGGCATGCCCGTGGTAACAACCTTCAAATTTAATAATTTTGTCACGCCCGGTAAACCCTCTGGCCAGGCGAATGGCGCTCATCGTCGCCTCAGTACCTGAACTGACCATGCGCACCATATCCATCGAAGGAACCAGCTCACAGACTTTGTCAGCCATCAACGTTTCAACTTCAGTCGGGGCGCCAAAGCTCAGCCCGTTGTCTGCTGTTTTTTTAACAGCGTCGATCACGTTGGGGTGTGCATGCCCTACAATCATGGGTCCCCAGGAACCCACGTAATCAATGTAACGCCGATCATCTGCATCGAACAGGTACGGACCCTCAGCACGCTTAATAAAACGCGGGATACCACCTACACTTTTAAATGCCCGGACAGGCGAATTAACACCGCCAGGGATGTGGATCTGTGCTTGCTCAAACAATTGGTTTTGTTTTGTCTCGGTCACATGACTTCCTGATTTTTCTGACAAATTATGGGAATATTTCGACAGCTGTATTCTACAGCTAAATCCATTAAAAGCTTGTGATAAACTGCTTGGCGTCTTTAAAGAACCAATCTCGTTACCGAACGGTTGATAATAAAGTCCTCATCGGCACGACATATGGAGCAGCTAATCGAACTACTGAGCTCAATCGAACTCAAACCGATCTTACCAGTGGGTCTGGCATTATTGACTGTTTTTTTCGGTTTTTGGATGTTCTACCAAATCAAAAAAAAATTAAAACCGGATAGTAGCAAAGACAATCAGTTTAAATACCAGTTGATCCAGCTCATCCTTGGGCTCAGCGCTGCGGTGTTGATCATCCTCACATTGCCCATTGAAAATGAGACAAAAAAGCAGCTGCTTGGGCTCGTGAGTGTAATTGTAACTGGTGTCATCGCGCTCTCATCCACCACACTTGTTGCCAATATCCTCGCCGGTTTTATGCTGCGCTCTGTCGGTCATTTTAAAGGCGGTGACTTTATTCGAATTGACCAGCACTTTGGCCGCGTGACTGACCGGGGGCTCTTCCATGTCGAAATACAGACTGAAGAACGCGATTTAATGACGCTCCCCAATTTGTATTTAATGTCACAACCCACAGTGGTGATTCACCCTTCTGGTACGATTGTCTCAGCAACCGTATCGCTCGGCTACGATGTACCACACACACAGATTGAGTCCTTACTCTTGAAAGCTGCGGAACTAACAGAGTTGCAAGATGCCTTTTGTCATATTACGGATTTAGGCGATTATTCCGTCAATTACCGTATCGCCGGTTTTCTTCCTGAAGTCAAAAGTCTCTTAAGCACTCGATCCAACCTACGCAAGGCAATGTTAGATTGCCTCCACCAGGCCGGTGTCGAAATCGTCTCACCCACCTTCATGAATCAACGCCAGCAACCTCCAGAAACCAGAATGATTCCCAAGGTTAGCCCGGCACCGGCGTCTACTCAAGAAAACGGCACATCCTCACCTGAGGATATTATTTTCGATAAGGGGGAAGAAGCAGCCAAGCTTGAATTTTTTAAGGAAGAATATGGCCGCCTTAAAGCAGACATTGAAAAAACTCAAAAGCTGATCGCAAAATCAGATGAGCCTGGCACTGAAGACCTCGAAACCCGGTTAACGGAACTGACTCGGCGAAAAGAACTTATGAGTAAAATCATCAAACGGCAGGAACGCCTTACTAAACAATAAGCCTCATCGTTCATACGATGAAACCCGCCGCTCGGACAAGCGCCTTCTTAAGCTATTCAAAAACCAGTGTGCCGTGCCGTTAAGGTGCACATGAAGACTTGCTGGCCACTTATTCATTTCACTCTTTTTGTACTGCTACTAATGTTTGCTAAATTGGCACATGCGCATGACAAACAAATCATTGTTAAATTTGACTCAGCCGAGATAACAAGCACGAGATATCAAGTCCAGAGTGAACTTCCACCTCTATCTGCCAAGCTGGGTGCCTCCCTCGGGTATGTGAGGGAAATGGCAGGAGGATCCCATGTGCTTTCCATTCCCACAGAATTGGACGAGCGAACGACCCAGAACTTACTTGAACAGATCAATCAAACGCCCGGAGTAAAATACGCTTTATACAATCGCCGGGTTTTCCCCATGAAAATTCCAACAGACCCGTACTTTGTAAGCAGTGCCCAATGGAATCTTGGTTCGACCACTGAGCATACCGGTGCAACAGATACCGAGTCGGCATGGGATCTGACAACCGGCTCATCCCAAGTCACAATTGCTATCATTGATACGGGTATTCTGCCCAACCACGAAGACATCCGAGGTAGAGTTGCCGACGAATACGACTTTATCTCCGAAACCTTTACCGCCAATGACGGTGATGGGCGCGATGATGATGCCACTGACCCTGGTGACTGGATCTCAGCAGACGAAACACAAGGTGGGCTCTGTCCAGAGGGCGATAGCTCCTGGCATGGCACACACGTCACAGGCATCATCGCCGCCAATACGAACAATGCCACGGGAATCGCAGGGATTAATTGGGAAAGTGACTTACTCATCGCCCGCGTGCTGGGTAAGTGTGGCGGCCTATTGTCCGACATCATTGATGCTATTTACTGGTCTGCGGGATTGGCTGTACCGAATGTACCACCTGCTAAAAAACCGGCAAAAGTAATCAATCTAAGCTTGGGGATGCAAGGTGCTTGCGGTGCCGCTGAGCAAGCAGCGATCGATGCAGCTGTTGCGGCAGGCTCAGTTGTGATCACAGCAGCCGGTAATTCGAGTGTGAATACAGATAGCACACCTTTCACACCTGCAAGCTGCAACAATGTAATCAACGTGGCCGCATTTAACAAAGAAGGTAATCGTGCACTTTATAGTAATTATGGTTCTGCGGTCGACATTGTCGCACCCGGCGGCATGATGAACCAATTGGATGATCCCAATGGTATTTTGTCGACATTGGATTCAGGCATAACATTTGCCCAAAATGATTATCAATACACCTTTTATCACGGCACCAGTATGGCTGCGCCGCATGTCGCGGGTGCCGCTTCGCTTATCCTAAGTATCGATCACACACTCACACCCGGGGAAGTCGAAAATATTATAACTTCATCCGCTCGTGCGCTCCCCGCAGATTCAAACTGCGCAGCCAATCAATGTGGCTCGGGCTTGCTCAACACCTACGCAGCACTGTCCCTCACCGCGAACGGTGCTCCAATTGCCAACCCGGGTAGTAACCAGGCAGTGGCAATCAATAGCACGGTCACGCTCGACGGTAGCCAAAGCGTTGATTCAGACAATGGAACATTAGTCCGTTATCTATGGACACAGCGCTCGGGTGATACCGTAACACTGGACGACCCCAGTTCAGCCGTAACGACATTCCTCGCTCCTGCCGCTAATGCAACCCTTGTGTTTGAGTTAACTGTTGAAGATGACACTGGCAATACCGCTCAAAACCAGGTCACTATTACTGTCGGTGACAATGATGAACCCATTGCCTTGGAGAACAGCCTTAAGCTGAAAAAGAACAGCATCGGTACCGGCTATTTATCAGGCAACGATTCAAACGGTGATGCGTTAACCTATTACATTTCTACAGCACCCGGGCATGGGTCCGTTACAGTAACGGATTCTCTGACAGGCGCCTACCAATACACAGCCGACCCCGGATTTACCGGTTACGATACCTTTTACTTTCAAGTGTCTGACGGCAAAAGCGAGTCTGAGCCGGGCAAAGTCAGCATAACAGTCACTAAGAACCATAGTAACCAGTTAGGCTTGATCACACTACCGGGCATCCTGGTTTTATTCGGTATCGCTTTTTGCTGCAAAGTCATGAATAGAAAGTAGAAGTAGCCAGATTCACCACGGAGCGTGTATGCTCTGCGTATGATAAAAAATCCCCCTCAAAGCCCCCTGCACGGTGCAATACAAAAAGCAGCAACTGGCCCAGGTTATAGTAAAGATCTGACTCAGGAAGAGGCTTACGCCGCCTTTTCAGCCATCCTGGACGGCGAAGCTGATCTGATCCAAGCCGCTGTCCTCTTAATTGCGCTGCGAATGAAGCGTGAATCCGATGACGAAAATGCCGCTGCGCTGCAAGCATTGCTCGATAGAATTGAGCTTTTCCCCATTGATGCCCCCCTCTTGATCGACATTGCCGATCCTTATGATGGCCACGGGCGTGGATTACCCATGGCGCCATTTTTACCCGCTGTTCTCGCGGCCTGTGGTGTACCGGCCATTATTCATGGGCTAGAATCGATTGGCCCTAAATATGGCATTACTGCACACCAAGTACTCATGGCTGCAGGGGTCAATGTGTTTGAGCCTGTTTCAAAGGTGGTTGACAAGATTCAAAACCCTTCCATTGGGTGGGGTTACCTTGACCAGAAAATCTATTGCCCGGCCCTACATCACTTATTGCCACTGCGTAACAAGATGATCAAACGCAACCTGTTTACAACAATCGAAAAACTATGTTCACCCCTGCGTGGCGCCCTAAAAACACACCTTCATACAGGCTATGTTCATCGTAATTATCCAGATGTTTACAATCAGCTCGCCCGACAGGCCGGGTTTAGCAGTGCAACGATTGTCCGCGGTGTTGAAGGCGGTGTCATCCCATCCCTGCAAAAGGAAGCGGTCTGCCACTATTATGAAAACCCGTCCGCACCACTCAAAACAGCTTCATTGACCCCGACAGATATTGGTATTGAACAAACTGTTCGCGCCGTCCTCTTTGAACATGAAGCCGATAATCTACCGCAAAAAACACTCGCAACGGGCTTGGGGGCACTTAACGGCGAGAAAGGCCCTGCCTACGACAGCTTGGTTTATGGTGCAGCTATCGCGCTATGGGGAAGTCAACATAGCGGCACGATCGAGTCGGGTGCCGAGCGCGCACGGGAAGCGCTTGATTCCGGCCAGGCAATGGCAGCCTTTAAAGCGGCCCAGGAGACCTAAAAGTATTACAAATCACAAGGGAGGAAAAAAATGCCTTTACCGTTGGCACAAGCAGAACAAATCTTACAACAGGCTTCAAACGGTATGTTCGATATCGAAGAGTGTGATATCAATGGCATACCCACTAAAGTATGGAAATCTGCACCCGAAAATTTGCGCACGATTCTGGAATCAACCCGACAGTTTTTTGACCGGGACTACCTTGTCTATCATGATGAACGTTACACCTATCAAGCGCATTATCAAAAAGTTGCGCAATTAGCGTATCTACTCAAGTCAAAATACGGTATCGAAAAGGGTGATCGTGTTGCCTTAGCTATGCGCAACCTGCCTGAGTGGCCCATGATTTTTTGGGCAACTGTCATCTCGGGCGCCATTATCGTCCCGTTAAACGCCTGGTGGAAAGGTGAAGAGCTGACGTATGGTTTGCACGACAGCGGCGCAAAATTACTGTTTGCTGATCAGGAGCGTCTGGCTGAACTCATCGACCACCAGCAAGAGTTGACGGCATTGAAACATATTGTGGCAGTACGCCAAACTCAAGAAATGCCCATCCATGCTGAACGCTGGGAAGACCTTTTTTCAGGAACAGACCCTGAGCAGCATTTACCCAATATCCCGATCCCGCCCGATACACCTTGTACGCTCTTTTACACCTCGGGAACAACGGGCCACCCCAAAGGCGCGCTTGGGACTCACCGTAACATTTGCAATAATTTACTGAGTGGCGTTTTCGTCCGTTACCGCACGGAGATCCGCTACGGTAGAAAACCAGAGCCCGCTCAAGAACAACTGGCTCAATTGATTTCTGTACCTCTCTTCCATGCAACGGGTTGTCATGCCATTTTGTGCGGCAGTACTTTTGCGGGCAGCAAGCTGGTTTTTATGCATAAGTGGGATCCTGAAGTGGCTATGGAACTGATCGAGAAAGAAAAAATCACCTCTTTTGGTGGCGTTCCTTCGATGGTCTGGCAGGTTTTGGAATCTCCACGCTTTCCTTATTATGACCTGTCTTCTTTGCAAACCATTGGGTATGGCGGCGCCCCTTCAGCGCCCGAGCTACAAAAACGGGTCCAATCAGCATTTCCACACATAAAAGCCAGCAATGGCTATGGGTTAACCGAAACATCCGCACTGACAACCTCTAACAATGCGGATGACTACATCGCCAAACCAGACAGTGTTGGCACACCACCACCGGTGACGTCCGTAAAAATCATGAATGCCGAGGAAAAAGAATTGCCGCCTGGCGAAATTGGCGAAGTTTGGATCTTTGGTCCACAGGTGGTTACCGGCTACTGGAATAAGCCCGAAGCCACCTCAATCAGCTTCACAAACGGCTGGCTGCACTCTGGTGACCTTGGGTACAAAGATGAAGAGGATTTTCTCTACATTGTTGACCGGGCTAAAGACATGCTGATACGTGGTGGTGAAAATATCTATTGCGTTGAAGTAGAAAATGCACTGTATGACCACCCTGACATTATGGATGCCGCTGTTGTCGGCATTCCAGACCACATCCTCGGCGAAGAAGTCGGCGCAATGGTCCAAGTACGGGAAAATAGCACCGTCACCGAAGATGAATTAAAGGCACATGTTGAGCGGCATTTGGCACACTTCAAAGTTCCCAAAAAAATTACCTTGGATTTTGTTCCCTTACCTCGAAATGCCAATGGGAAAATTATGAAGAATAAAGTGAAGGAGCTTATCGGCTTAATAAACGACTGATTAAGATTTGATGTTTATTTGAGGGTGGGTTAAGCCTTAAAGAACATGAACTGTTTCATGCTATACAAATGCCAGTCTTTATTTTTATCGGAGAAATCTCATAATTAAGGGCCTTATGTTTTTATGAACCACCTTACCGCCAGGAAGGCTGATCAGGAACATGGCTCCAACCGTTATTATTAAGAGTATTGCTCCCAATCAATACATAAAAAGAACACCTGAAAATCAAATAGAGCCTGCTTTCCGTGTTGATGCTAATCGTTCTTTAACGATCTCCGCTAAACACTGGGAAAAGCGGGCTCTCCATCATTTGATTCTGAAAGTCATACGTAATCCACAAGACCTCCATCTCCATATACAACGCATTCATATGCATCGATCTCTCAATGACCGTGATGGCCTATATGGTGCTTTAATTGATCTCTATATTGCATTGGGCCAAGGCGGCTATGCCCTCCGAGTGCGAATGGTGAAAAAATGCGAACAGCATCTGAGCGCGGAACAATACGCTACCCTGTCAAGCTACAACTCAAGCGGACTGGATGCTGAGGACACAGAGGCATCGATGTCCCAATCTTTCCTTTGCAAAGGTCTCATTGGCACTCCAATCGTTAAAAAACTGCCAAGCTGATCTCATTCTATAGAACTTCTTTCGCCATCTATAAGTAAACTTGACGTGGACCCAAAAAAGCGTCTTTTTTATAAGGTTATTATCAGCCCATCAGGTTTATTAATTTAAAACTTAAAATTTCTCAATTCTAACCTCCGAAAATATTATAAAGAGAAAAAATGGGTACGGAAGAAAGTACTGATACCTTCGTCATTAAACTCGCCATGGTCGGGCTTGATAGCATGACCCGAAATTCTATTACCCTGCTGGTTAGTGGTTACCTTGACAATAAATTTGAGTTGAGTGACCTTAAAAACGCTCATATTGCACTCGTGGACATGGATGCTTACCAAATAAAAGTACATATTGACGCCATAAAAAAAGCAGGAACTCTCAAAAATATTATTTGCTTATCTGTTGATGAAAAAACATTTGATAATCACTTGTCGATAAAAAAACCGATCAAGCTCCAAGCACTGATTGATGCTCTCGAAACACAGAATAGGCAAATACAACAGTCTCTTAAAAACACTGCCGAAAAAGAACAATCGGCTCTATCGAAAACAAATAATGATCAGTCTTTCCATGGCGCAAAACAAACGCTAGAAACCAAAAAGAGCTCTTCCGATAAAGCGAAAACACTAAAAAAGGTTCATAAGACCAAGGTAACATTACACGATCAAAAGTCCGCTATCGTATCAAACCCAATAGGCGGAAAAGTTCCCACTCATACTCACAAGCCTGTCACTCAAGCAACCCAAGAAATAACTATAGAAAATCATAGTGAGGCTGGGCCAAAGTACGTAGATTCTTCTAAGCAAAGAGCCAAGCCCATGTCCAAAAACTCAGCTTATAAATTGCCTTCGGAAAAGGCTAACAGGCTACCTTTTGTCAAATTAGTCGATGAGCATGCAAGCCCTTTAAACACTTTCAACCCAAACAGCTATTTTCTTGGCACGATTATGAGCACTTTGTCGATAGCCAAAAATGAGAATAAAGCAGCAAAAATCACAAACATACTGGGTGAGTTTCTACTCGTGCCAGACTGGAAGAAAGTCTACTCCAATATTCCCCCAGCCAAGTTAAGATCCGTCGCGTTTATTCCTTTACAATCATCGGACTATAAAACTACGTACCTCTCATATGCTCAACTGGAGTCCTATTCAAATCATTTGGACTTTGTTCATTTAGAAAAATTCCTATGGGATTTAAGTTTATGGACATCACGAGGGCGGTTACCTGAAGGTACCGATACAACAAAACCAATCAAAATATCACGCTGGCCCAATCTAACCAGGTTGACTCCGATCCCTCATTGCACACAAGTCATTGCCGCGTGGCAAAAAAAATCACTCTCGCTGAATGACACAGTGAAAAAACTTTCGGTACCTGAGAAGCACGTCTTCGGGCTTTATTCATCAATGTATTTTAATCACTTTATTTCTGAAGAAGATCCCGTATATACCGAACCGCCTAATCACCGGGCCCGTCATAAAACACCGGGATTACAAACCATATTCAAAAACCTGCTAGGCAAACTGAACAAGTAGACACAGGAAACCATGAGTCAGCTAAAAATCATTTTCTCGGGTCCGGTTGGCGCCGGTAAAACCACTGCCATTGGTTCAATTAGTGACATTCCGCCCATAAAAACAGAGGCAAACGCCACCGAAAGTTTCTATACAAAAAAGTCTCACACAACCGTTGCCATGGATTATGGCGTGCTGAATCTTGACGATGGAACAACCATTCATTTGTATGGCACACCCGGACAAAAACGGTTTGATTTCATGTGGGAAATACTTCAAAAAGGTGGCGTTGGGCTGATTCTGCTCATCAATAGTGCTTCACCCAGAGTTCTCGATGATATGCATGATTTTTTAACGGCATTTCGGTCATTTATCGACAAAACAGCGCTGGTTATTGGCGTTACGCATATGGATCGTAAAACAGCGCAACCCCTTGAAACGATTATTAGTCACATGGAAAAACTCAGGCTCTCTGCCCCGGTTTTTGAAGTCGATCCCCGAGAAAAAGCCGATATTGCCATGCTGATCGAAGCCCTAGTCTATTCAATCATCCCAGACTTGGAAACATGACGCTATGTCGCACTTTGAACTCGACACAAGTCTCTATGTAATACCAAGCCCCGCTGGAGCCTACTTCAGCGCGGCCTCACCCGAGCAAAGCAAAATCAAAAATTTGATTATCCATCTTATGAGAGGGCGTAAAAGTGTTCGCTTAGATTCTGAAAAGTTGAAAAAGTGGACATCATCAAACTCCGATGACAATGCTTTCAAAATACTCTATCAAGCTCAAAAAGAGCAGTGGATTCAGGGGGTTGAAGATATGATCAACCTTCCTGATCAATCGCTGGAAAACACATTACCGAACCTATTGTCAACACTGACAACCACGGGAAATGTATTACTCGCAGATAACGAGGGCCTCAGCGTCCATGCAGTCGGTTTTTCCGCGAATGCTGCCGAAGAGTTAGCCGCGCTCAGTGCAGACATTGGTTTATTACACGAGCGTCATCACTCCGTTTGGCAGTCTCACCTTGATTTATCAACAAGCGCCTGGGGCGTCATTGACGCCGCCGGAAACACACACCTTGGATTTTGGCCGCTTTATATTGGGCAACAACGCTTTGTCCTCTGTATTGAGGGAATCCCTAGATTAAACAGCCCTAACCTCGTCACTCTTATCTGGTTACTGAACAACAGGTACCAAGCTTTCTAATGTTTGCCCCAACTCACAAGGAGTTTTATATGGAAGGAATCGACTTTACACAATTAACCCAGTATGCCAAAGCATTTACGGCATTTACGCCTGATAAAGAAAAGTGTCTTCAGGATGCGGCAAATACGGTTGGCCAGGAAGTTCAGCAGGTCACTGAAAATTTTTACGCCGTACTCACCTCTATTGATAAAACCAAGCCTTATCTTGAAGGCCGAGTCGAGTTACTCAAGCAGTCACACCTCCACTGGCTTAAATCGCTGTTCACCGGTCCTTACGACGAAGACTATACAAAAGCGATGTACCACGTGGGCGATGTGCACGTAAAAGTCAATCTGCCTGTTGAGTTCATGGCCGGGTCCATGTCTCTCATCTCCGGAGAGTTTAATCAGGTTGTTACCCGGATTTATGCCAATGATCCGGAAAAAATGTTTGCCTTACTCAACGCGATAAATGCTGTCCTTGGGTTTTCGCTCATGGTGATGCAGGAATCTTATCAAGCCTCCACGCTGGCCTCAGAACTGGATAAGTTTCTGAAAATCAGTGGTATCAGCCGTACCTTGTTCAACAACATGGCAAAAGCCTATTCGCTCTAGGAAGCTCTCTCAACTCTCACAAATATTGAAAAGGAAAAATTATGCGCTCCGACATGTTTGATTCAATACTCTCAGAACTCAATGGAACCTCTGCCGAAATTGAAGCCTCAGCTGTGATTTCAACAGATGGACTGATTATGTCCTCAAAACTGCCTCAAGGTATGGACGAGGACCGAGTTGGCGCCATGAGCGCTGCTATGTTGTCGCTTGGTGACCGTACGGCAGAAGAGCTGGCACGTGGCCAATTGGAACAAGTTCTCGTCAAGGGAGCGATGGGTTATGTTGTCATGACTCATGCCGGCTCAGATGCTGTTGTCACCGTGCTTGCGAAAAAGACCGCAAAATTAGGCCTGATTTTTCTCGATGTAAAACGTGCCGCCCAAAACATATCCAAACTTTTATAAGATTATGCGACGCTAGTGTGGTGAGCATCAAACTCGCCACACCAAAGATTGGAGAGAAACAATGTCGTTGCCAGACATGCAACCCGATGAGATCACCGGTGAATACCAAGAGCATACACTGACCTACCACGACCAATCATCCCGCCGTATTTTCGTTACCGAAATCGAAACCCCCTACCCCGACGGTCACTTAATCGTTTCCAGAACCAATCCCGAAGGATACATCACCCATCTCAACGATTCTTTTGTGGAAATGTCAGGCTACTCTCGTCAAGAACTGATTAACGCACCGCATTACATTTTGCGGCACCCAGACATGCCTGCAGCCGCTTTCCAAGACCTATGGCAAACAGTCACTAGCGGTAAGAAGTGGAACGGTTATGTAAAAAATCTACGCAAAGATGGCGGTTTTTACTGGGTTTACGCAACGGTTATACCCAATATTCGAAAAAACAGTGTGGTCAGCTACACATCTGTCAGGCGAAAGCCGGCACGAAAAAAAATAGAGCATTACGCCTCTCTTTATAAAACCATGCTGTCAAGTGAGCATTCCGCATGAAATACCATTTCACCGTCAGCCCAGACTTCACACCTGAGCATATTCCTGGTTGGTTTATATTCAACACCTGGATGCAAAAAGCACTCAGTGAAGTGATCCACCTGGAGTTGTACGACAACTTCGAAAGCCAACGCAAAGCAATCCAATCAAATGAAATTGATATCATCTATGCCAACCCTTACGACGCTGCTTTTTTAGTGCGCGAAAAAAAATTTGCACCACTCGTTAAACCCACCGGAAAATCGGACGAAGCAATCATCGCAGTGCATGAGTCCAGCCCTTTCACCTGTGTTGAAGATCTACAGCCAGGCACACGCATTTCCCGCACAGATGACCCGGATGTCAATATGATGAGTATGATCATGCTCGAACCCGCAGAACTCGATAAGCAAAATACACAGAGTTGTACCCGGGATACCTATATTTTGGTTGCTAAAGATCTGATTCAGGGAAATGCCGATATCGGCTTTTTTCTGGCAGAAGCTTTTCACGACTTATCGAAACTTGTCCGAACTCAAATGCGCGCTCTGGTAAGCAGCCATATTCGGATCATCAGTCATTCACTATTGGTGGGGCCGCGTATGCAGCCGTTAACAGACACGCTTCTTACCGCATTGACAGATATGTCTTCCTCTTCACCGGCTGTACTTGAAAGCCTCGGTTTTGATGGCTGGACACTGATAAACGAGGAAGAGATGGAGTTTATGATCGATTTAATGGATACACTGGAATAATCGCTCTACACTAAAACGGTTTTATAAATCTGGCAGCAAACTTTCTGCCTTTGCTTTCTGTCGTTTTTTCTCATTTGCCAGCGCGTGCTGAATCAATTTAACCAAATTTGGATTCGTCGAACCTGCTTGCCCCTGGGGCTCGGCATACTGGGCGGCATCCAAGGCTTGCATTTCATGCCTGACAGCGTCATCAGCAAGACGCTGACCTATTTGAAGCAAGCTCATGGGTGGTTGATCTGGCCACTGTTTTGAGGCCCACTGGAGTAAGGCCTGTTTGACAGCATGCGGCTCCCCCGCAAGACATGCGCGTTCAACATCACGCAGACGAGTATTCAAACCGACTGGTTCTTTCTTGTTCAGAAAGCTTTTGTCACGTCTCGCCTGGCGCCACCACCACCAAAATATGGCACCTAATGAAAGGGCCCAACCTACAAAAGCAAAACATGCCAGCCAAAACCAAATTTGACGGTTTTCCTGCGTCGTATTGAGGGGCACTTCTTGAGTGGTTGATGTTGGGCTGCCCACAGCTCTCGGCAAACTTTCCGCCTGCTGCAAAGCTGGAAAAACCACCACGGTCCGGGGTGGGAGGCGGGCGATACGTGCTTGATCGTTTACGGTATCCCACCAAGGAATATTTATTTCGGGTAGTGTGTAAGTACCGGGTTTAGAGGCCACCAACGCCCATTTTTCCACCCGCTTGCCAAGCATAAGATCCCCTTGCAGAGCCGTATTCAATGCCGCTTTATCCGGATAAATTTGTAAACCGTCGTTTGGCGCTGTTTCAATTTCAGGTAATTGATTGGCACTTAACCCAAATGCAGAGAGTGTGATCGTTCTCGTGATCGAATCCCCAACACGCACTTCCTGATTGTGCAGGGGCCATATCTCTTCAACCTTGAGTTCTCGTGCAGGCAA
The DNA here is from genome assembly GCA_002432635.1 of Halothiobacillaceae bacterium UBA5861. Classification (GTDB taxonomy): domain Bacteria; phylum Pseudomonadota; class Gammaproteobacteria; order UBA5861; family UBA5861; genus UBA5861. The sequence goes on from DJFX01000003.1 coordinate 79,261, forward strand.
CCACCAACGACCCTCCATCTTGTCTACCCGGGGTTTGATCTTTAATGTCATTGACCGGGATTCTAACCGGACTGGCCGTGTCTGATTAAAAAGACCACCAAAACTGCCCAGGCGTTGCCGGCCATACGCATCTGTCACAGGTACTTGTGCTTGCACCACGACGGGGTCAATGTTCATTTCCCCGCTGGCCTGGGCTGAAAAGCCATACCGTCGTTCGATGACGCGGTATGTTTTTCCCTGCCGCTGCTCACTGTATGTTTGATCTTCTCCCAACCGTTCAAATTGAGCGTGCTCAACGCTCGGCATCACTAAACTGGCTTCTGATAAATTAATGGCATGATAAATTCGCAAGGTAAAAACAGCTTGCTGTTGAACATAAAGACTCTGTGGCGTTAATGACACTTCAATAAAAAGATCCTCTGCCTTGCCGGATGATTTTGAGTCAACCACAGGTTCCCTCACGTTGATGACAATCGGCTGGCTTTGAACACGTTCCACACGCAATGCCGGAATCATCAACTGGCCGGCTTTTTTAGGCATCAATATCAGCCGCCATATGATTGAGCGATTCATGCTGCCGTTGACAATTTGTAAACTGTTGCTGCGTGCTTGTGAAAGAATCTCGAAACTTTCATCCAGCCCATTTAAGTCCAGTTCACCCGTCACCCCCATGGCATTAACCTCGAGTATAAGAGACTGTCCACTCGCAATCGAAGTGCGATCAACCGTTGCAACCACTTGAGCCGCCGTTGCGTAACTGGAAAAAAATATGAAAAATATCAATGAAAAGAGTCGCATTACCATGGTTTTTCGCTGTCGCCTGTCTCAGGGTAAGTGTTGCGATGCATCATCCGTAACTTTCGGTACAGTAAGCCGGAAGGGTCATCCGGGATACGGTTCAGCCACTGTTGCCGGGATTGTTCACCTTCGCGCACCGGTGATTCTGACTGCGCATAGCCATTTTGGTCCTGTTGATTATCAGTTTGGCTTTCTTCCACACCAGAATCATTATTCTGTCCCTTTTCGGGTGTTTTTCCAGCGTTCGACCCCGCACGTTCAGCCTGTTCAGTGCCATCCTCGCGATCGTGTACCTCAGTATTCTTTGGTTCAGCTGATTTTTCTGTGTTATCTGTCTCGCTTAAATTTTTACTATTACTTGAATTTTCTTCAGCATTTCTTTGATTATTCTGGTTTTTATTGATTTTGTCTTCTTGGTTATTGTGCGGATTCTCTTGTGATTTAAGCAGTTTTTCCACGAGATCCCGGTTAAAGCGAGTATCTTCATCATCGCTCATTTCCAAACGTTTTTCGTAGGCGGCCAACGCCTCTTTTAGCTTCCCTGCACGCGCTAAGGCATTCCCTTGGTTGTAAAGGGCTTCCGGCGACTGGGACTGCGCAAATTTAGCAGCAGCTTGCTCGTAATCACCACTGCGGAAGTGGGCCACGCCTTGCCAATCCGGTTGATCAAAGGTCGTAGCGGCTTCTGTGTACTTGTCTTGTTGAAGGTACGTCATACCACGCTGGTCACTGTTCCGCCATAAAGCATTCCAGGTATCGGACAGCCCTTCTGCTTGACCCGGGTTTGTTACCAAAAGCAGTAATAACAAACAGAGCCGGAGCCTCATGCTAAAACCCCACGCCTGAACAGTAATGCCAAAAAAGGGAGCAGAAAAATGAGCAGGTAAGGTCCTCGGTCGATCCATTGGTCACTCTGCTGATCTGTGCTTTTTTTTTGCCCCAATTGAGGGCTGGAGACGGCACTGGCTATTCGACGAATATCTTCTTTTGAGGCTGTTAAAGCGGTGTACACCCCCCCACCTGCTGTCGCTAGTCGTTGTAATTCACTACGATTGACTCCTGGCACAACAACCTGCCCCTGCCTGTCTTTCAAAAAACCTCCACCTGCAACGGGAACTGGCTTTCCACTCGCGGTACCAACAGCGAGCACAGAAACCGTTTGCCCTTGATTGCGAAGGGTGCTGGCTACTTTAAAGCTGGCCTCATCCGGCTTGGAGTCCGTGATCAATACAATAGAGGCAGGCATACCTTCCAGGTGTTCGATCAATTCATCGGCCTTTTTTAAAGCCGCACTGATCGTAGCGCCCTGAACGGGCGGGAGCCGTGTATCCAATGAAGGTAGCATCGCTTTGATTGTTGCTGTGTCATCCGTGAGTGGGGAAATAACATAGGGTACTTGGGTAAAGATGATCAATGCCGTTTGAGTATCCCCTGCCGCATCGAGCAAATCGATTAACTTGTGTTTGGCGCGAATCAAACGCGAAGGTTGGATATCCCCCGCATCCATGGACTTTGATAAGTCCAATATAATCACGCGGGCCGACATCGATTGGAAAACAGGAGAAGGTAGCTTTTCCCATGCGGGTCCCGCCAACGCAAGGTGAGCAACTGTCGCACACCCGGCCAGCCCGAGATAAGACCAAACAGGCTTTTGGGACTTGGCTGAAATCAGTTGATGCTTAAGTAAAACAGGGTCTACGTAGTGTGTCCACAATGTCGTCTGATCAGAACGTTGATATAACCACCAACATAAAACATAAAAGATAGGGAGCATCAATAACCACAGTGGGCGAATAAAATGGAATTCCGAAAAATTCATAGGTAACTGCGCCCCTTTGCCCCCATTAATACCATCGCCACCAATAAGGCCAGGGCCAGTGGCCAGCTGTAGAGCTCTTTTACGGGTCGGTAGGTTTTATGAGCACCCAAGGTTGGCTCATACTGATCTAAAAGAGCATAGATTTGCTGAAGTTCTTCAATATCATGTGCCCGAAAATAACGTCCCTCTGTCGTTTGCGCGATATCTTGTAGTAAACGCTCATCTAAGTCTCTTGATGGGTTAATGGTTTGGAAACCAAACAACCCGCGTACTTGTTGCGGGTGACCACCCACACCGATCGTATAGATGCGTACACTCTCTTCAGCGGCGACCTTCGCGGCCTGGAGAGGATCAATTTCACCCGCGGTATTGCGACCATCTGTTAGCAGTACAAGCACACGTGCGTTTTGCGGCCGCTCACGGAGCCGTTTGATCGCTAAGCCGATGGCATCCCCTAACGAGGTTGCTTTGCCTGCCAGCCCCACCACGGACTCATCTAAAAAATGTCGAACGGTTTCCCTGTCAAAACTGAGGGGTACTTGTACATAAGCGCGGTCACCGAACAAGATCAACCCGATGCGATCCCCTACCCGCGTTTGAATGAATTCACCCGCAACTTGCTTCACAGCCTCTAAACGTGTAACTGCTTTCCCTTTCCAGACAAAATCATCTTCTTCCATGCTGCCGGAAATATCGACCGCCATCATCAAATCCCGCCCGGTCGTGGGTAATGCGACGGGATCCCCAAGCCACTGGGGACGGGCGGCCGCCGTGACCGCACAAAACCAGGCAAAGATACCTAACCACAACCATTTGCTCCTGGGTAATCGTCGGTGGATTTGGGCGCTGTCACTTTCAAACAGATGTAAAAAAGGCACCTCAAGCGCGGCCTCACTGCGCTGAACAGCGGGAAGATAGCGAGCCACGATCGGCAGAAGCAATAAAATAAATATCCATGGCCAGGCAAATTCAAACACGAGTGGTTTTCCTTGGCATATGAGGTGAGCGCTTAACCGTTCGCTCGATTAAGGCATACAAAGCACTGAGTTCCGCATCTGTCACATTCGCTTCTGGCACACTGGGAGGTTGGTACTGTGCCTGTGTCAGCAGTTGTCCTGGTCCTTTTGTATACTGATCGGTTTGGGTAATCTGGTCCAAATATTCCAACCATTGATGCCCGCCAAGCGCCGCCACGTGTGATCTGGAATCAATGGCTAATGCAACGCGTTTCAACAGTAGAGCACAGCGGATGATGTTCTCTTGAGAGGTCAGCCCTGAAAACTGTTTGATCTTATTTAATTCGGTTATGGCCGCACGACGCCAGGTATTTTTTTTTCTGTAGCGGTACAACACAATACTCCCTAACGCCACCAGTAAAACTGTGGCCGCTAAAATTAACCACCATCCAGGCGCAAGAGGCCACCAACCCGGTTCGGGTGGTAGGTGAAGCGCTCTTAGTTGGCTTAATGGATCCATCAGTACCTGCTGCTTTAAAAAACTACCCAACGTGGCGCATTAACTGCCTCGCGATCTCCAGCCAGTCGTCCTCTGTGCAAAGTTCTACAAAATAATTACCGCTGCCGGAGAAGTATTTCCGCATCTTATTCTGGTGCTGTTGAAAACGCTGATGATGTTTTGCTCGCTGTTTCGAATCCGCACTGTTCAAGATGGTCATCTGCTGCCCCTGCCCCATGGCATAGCGGCCAGGTGGCGGCAATCGGGATTCCAATAAATCGTAAATATGCACAGCGATACAGCGATTATGCTGCCGTAATCGGTTGAGGCAGGTTTGGGTTTCATGATCAAACCCCAAAAAATCACTGAGAAAGACAACCGTACTGCCTGTATGCACAAGATGAGACAAGCGCTGTAATACACGGCTGAGTGACATAGATGCGGCGTTTTGATCAGTTGCTCTATGCCCATTCACCAGCGAATGTAAGAACTGCAATACGCCCTTTTGCCCCCCAGCTGGCTTTGTCTCCAAAGGCTTTTGGCCATCAAACACAACACCGCCGACACGGTTCCCTGCCCGTTGAGCCGACCAGGCCAATAAAGCGGCCATGTTTGCGGCTAGAACGGATTTCAACGCTTTTTGCGTGCCAAAATGCATGCATTGACGATAATCGACAAAGAAGTAGGTTGGTTTCTCATGATCCTCATGGAATAACTTGGTATGCGCTGTGCCGCTTCGAGCCGTGACTTTCCAGTCGATCATTCGGATATCATCGCCGGCCTTATATTCCCTCACTTCCGCAAAATCGAGCCCACGACCCAAAGCTCGAGACAATTCGGCGCCAGCATGTGTTTTTACTGCGGTACGGGGTGCACGTGCAGCCAGTTGGAGCGCTATTTGCCGTAATTGAATCAATGAAGTGAGTTCAAGGTGCACGCCATCTATAAACTGGTCGGACACCTTTTCGGAGGATGTATTTTTTTTCGGATCAAACGAAAACACAATACTCAGAAGACCTAGGGAGACGCGACAAGTTGTAATAATTGGCTGATCAGTTCATCAGTCGTAATACCCTCCGCCTCCGCCTCAAAGGACAAGAGAATACGGTGACGCAGTACATCGGGTGCAATGGCTTGTATATCTTCGGGTGAGACATAATCACGCCCCGCAAGCCAGGCATGCGCACGGGCACAACTGTCAAGGGCCAATGTACCACGCGGGCTGGCACCATAGGCGACCCATCGTGAAAGCTGTTCACCATCGCGCCCAAGATGCATACCAGGATCCCGGCTGCTGCTGATGAGCCTCACAAGATAATCCTCTACCGATTCCACCATATAAAGTGAGAGGACTTCTCGGCGCGCCAGCATGATCTGCTCCATTGAGACAATAGGGGTATCCGATTTTGTCTGTTTGTCAGCGTATTGAGCCGATTTTGCTTCTTTACGGACTAATTGCAAAATGTGCTTTTCGACATCCGGCGCAGGGTAGTTCACTTTGACATGCATTAAAAAACGATCCAACTGGGCTTCTGGAAGTGGATAAGTCCCCTCTTGCTCAATTGGATTTTGAGTCGCCATTACTAAAAAAAGATCATCCAGCGGGTAAGTTTTGTGCCCAATCGAAATATGGCGCTCTGCCATGGCTTCGAGCAGAGCCGATTGGACTTTTGCCGGGGCACGATTAATTTCGTCCGCAAGAATTAAGTTATGAAATAATGGGCCGGGCTGAAACCTGAACGAGGCATCCTCGGGCCGGTAAATTTCTGTACCGGTTAAATCGGCGGGAAGCAGATCAGGTGTGAACTGTATTCTTTGAAAATCACCTTGAACAAAGTTAGATAATTCATTGATTGCTCTTGTTTTTGCAAGCCCCGGCGCGCCTTCAACTAAAAGATGACCATTGGCCAGCAGTGCAATCAGCAAGCGTTCAACAAGAGCCTCTTGCCCTAATATCTGCTGATTCAACGTTTCTTTTAATTGAGTAAATGTTCTTAACAGTGTTTTTTCCAATGATTGCTTCCTAGTCACATAACTGAGCCATTGAACATTTAAATTTAGGTAATGATGCATTCCTTAGCCAGTTACAATGCTGTAAATCTGATCATTCAATCATTGATTCCACAAACGCTATGAATAAGCACAACACAATCAACTACCTCGAGTTACCCGCACATAACTTCAATAAAACGAAACGCTTTTTTAAGCAGGTCTTCGGCTGGCAGTTTGTCGATTACGGGCCAGATTATATGGCTTTCGAAAACGCCGGTATCGATGGTGGGTTTTATCGATCAAGCCTTTCTTCGCGCACAGAAAGTGGCAGCGTATTGATTGTTTTCTACAGTTCCAACCTAACGGAAACGCTGTCTCATGTAGAAGCCGCCGGTGGCATGATTGTAAAGCCTATATTTTCATTCCCTGGCGGCCGGCGTTTCCATTTTCAGGACCCGAATGGCAATGAATTAGCTGTTTGGTCAGAAACTTAGATCACCGCTTCCGTTTATCTGTCACACTATAAGTCTGGCCCGTTTCCGGGCCGGCGGCGAGGATATTGATGATTTCTTCTGCGACGTCTTCCGGGCTTGCAAGCAAACCATCTTCCTTGAAGGCTTTAAACCGCTGCACATCGGGGAAATTCGCTTTTGATGCATCGCGTATCTCTTTTTGCATCTGCGTATCGATAATGCCCGGATTCACAATAATGGACTTTACAGGATAAGCTTCTTCACGCTGTTCCAGTGCCACTGTGTCAGAAAACATTTCCAAGGCCGCCTTCATAGCACAGTACAGTGACCAGCCATAGCGGGGTTGATGGGCCGCCCCAGATGAAATGTTCACAATATATTTATCCACAGGATGAAATTGAAAGTACTTTATAAAAAGCCCACTTAAGGTAACTGCGGCAGAAAAATTAACGTCAATATTGGCATACCACCCAGAAGAGTTTGTTTGGTTAACGGGGCCAACCGGACCCACCATACCCGCATTATTGACTACAACGATCTTTTCCCAGCTTTGGCTGGCAAGCTCAGAAAACAGCTCTTCAACGCAAGCCCTCGTTGCGCTTCGATTCGAAAAATCACACGTAATATGATGAGGCCCCTCTCCCGAACGTGACAGCTCTTTGACTTGCCATCCTAAAGCAGCATATTGTTGAACGAGTGCTGCGCCAATGCCTCTTGACCCCCCAGTAATGACTGCCAGCTTTTCCTGTCCCATCGTTCACCCTACTCCTTTTAATACAGACGCTAATACATCAACCATATGTTGGATGTGCTTTTCTTCGGTAATTAACGGAGGCGCAATAATCCCTGCATCACCGGTTGTTTTAATGTGTAAGCCCGCTTCATAAAGTGCTTTTTGCAAGGCATACCCATGAAGTCCCGGTTCCCCCTTAGGTATCAGATCAAAACCGGCCAGTAATCCATAACCACGAATATCGGTAATCGCGGGTAAATCTCTTAAGCTAAAAACCGCATCAAGAAAAACTGCTGAAAGTTGAGCCGCACGCTCGAACAGCTGCTCTTCTTCATAAATGGCCAGTGCAGCGAGTGCCGCTGAGCAGGCCGCCGGATGGGCACTATAGGTATAACCATGGAATAATTCAATGAACTGTTCGTTCTCTGTTGCATTGATCACAGCACGATGCACTTTTTCGCTCACCGCAACGGCTCCCATCGGTTGGGCACCGTTGGTCAATGCTTTTGCCATAGTCATAATATCCGGCACAACACCGAATGCATCGGCCGCAAAAGCACGTCCGAGCCGGCCGAAGCCGCAAATGACTTCATCAAAAATCAGTAGAATTTGATGCTCATCGCAAATTTCACGCAAGCGCTGCAAATAACCAACTGGCGGAACCAGCACACCTGTTGAGCCAGCAACCGGTTCGACTACACAGGCCGCAATGGTCTCCGCACCGTAGCATTGCACAAACCGTTCAAGGTCATCAGCCAAGTGTTGTCCCTGAACATCCTGACCACGCACAAACCGTCTCTCTTCTTGCCAGGTGTGTCGCATGTGAACCACATCAGGATAACCTGGCCCTAACGCTCTTCTGTTTTTCACCATACCACCGAGAGAGGCGCCGCCAATATTGACTCCGTGATAAGCTCGCTCACGCGAGACAAACCGGGTCCGGCTTGATTGTCCCATTGCCTGGTGGTAAGCCAGTGAAATGCGCATAGCGCTCTCCACGGCCTCTGAGCCGGAGCACGTAAAGAAAATGTGATTAAGATCCCCTGGAGTGATCTGGGATAGCGCATTGGCCAACTGGAATGCTAAGGGATGAGCCGACTGGAATGGTGAAGCGTAATCCAGCTCTGAAAGTTGTTGGTAAACCGCACGAGCAATTTCGACCCTGCCATGTCCAGCCGCACAACAGAATAAACCCGATGAACCATCCAGAATCTCGCGCCCATCAGGTGTTTTATAAAACATACCTTTGGCCGATGAGAATAATCTCGGTGCTTTTTTGAAATCGCGGTTTGCAGTAAATGGCATCCAAAAGTGATTCATTAAGCTACCTACCCAAGATATCGTCTACAGATCCGTTCAGATGACGGAATGTCATAACTCATGTCTTCGATGAGTCCAGCCATTTATACATCACAAACGCATCAACATAGCCTTGATGAGGGTGATTAAATGCTCGGGGTAAACACCCAACAATGTCAAAACCCTGTCTTTGCCATAACTGTATAGCGCTTTGATTCGTTGCCACAACAAAATTGAACTGCATCGCTTTGTAGCCCAGCGCTAACGCAAGCTCTTGGGAGTGTTCACAGAGCTGGCTTGCAATGCCCTTGCCCCTTGCCTTGCTTGGAACCATATATCCACAATTACATACGTGGCTCCCCAGGCCCGGCTGGTTTGTTTTAATGTAATACGTGCCTAATAGTGCTCCTTTTTTTTCCAGCACGAAAGTCTTACGAGGCGCTTTCATCCACAAGGTTTCGGCCGCTTCTTTTGATGTGTTCCGAGCGTAAGCATAGGTTTCGCCGGCAGAAACAATTTCGTGAAAGATTGGCCAAATTTTGTGGAAATCGTCCGCTCTTGCTTCTCGTATGAGCATCGCTTCGTTTGGCCTGGCCTGGCTACATCAGTGGACTGTTAAAAATCAGCTGATCGAATGAACAGCAGGGAGGACGAATGGCCCTGTCTCAAAGCGACCGGGCCATTCGTTATGCTGAGCTAGATTGGGTCCCAAGAAAAAACGTCGTTGGAGCGCTCCAGCGGTGTGAAGTTGCCTTCAAAAGCTGCCATGGCACGCTCACCCACTTTTTTAGCAGTCCAACCATTTTCTGAATGCGCACTGCGAATAGGACGAGGTTGGCTCATCAAGAAAATTTCATTCGCCCGAATTGCAAAAATTTGTCCCGAAACTTTCCGGCCAGCATCGCTGGCGAGATAAGCCACAACAGGAGCAATTTTTTCTGGTTTCATCTCTTTGAGTTTTTCCAAACGCGCTTGTTCCTCCGGTGTGTTTGAAGGAATGGTGCCAATCATGCGGCTCCAGGCAAAAGGCGCAATACAATTTGAGTTAATATTGGCATTCATCATATCCATTTCCATGGCAATGTTGCGGGAAAGTGACATAATCCCTGCCTTGGCTGCACCATAGTTAACCTGCCCGCGGCCACCAATAAGACCAGAAGTTGACGTAAAGTGAACAAAACTTCCGCTGTCTTGTTTTCTAAAATGCGCAATGGCTGCACGAGACACGAAAAATGCGCCTCTCAAATGGACAGACAGTACGGCTTCAAATTCTTCTTCAGACATTTTGTGGAAGATTCTGTCACGTAGAATACCGGCATTGTTGACGATAGCGTCAACCCGGCCAAAATTATCAAGTGCACACTGAACAATTTTCTCAGCACTGTCCCAACTTGAAACGCTGTCGGTATTGGTCACTGCTTCACCGCCCATCGCACGGATCTCTGCGACCACTTCCTCCGCAGGCGTTGCATCAGAGCCCTCACCAGAAACTGAGCCACCGATATCGTTAACGACGATTTTAGCCCCTTCTTTTGCCATTTCCAATGCAATACCACGACCGATGCCACGGCCGGAACCTGTCACGATAGCAACTTTGCCTTCTAGCATATTGTCAGACATTTTTCCTCTCCAAAATCAATAAAATAATGAAATCATTTTCTGGGTCATCTCGCCCCAAAACGGGTTTTTATCCAGTGGACATTCGCGCCCACCGCCAAACAAAACCCTCATAGGGTAACGTAAATTTGCGATAAGACATACCGCCGCGTTTCACTCATCGCCCTGTAAATACACCATCCCTACGCTCCAGGAAAGAGTTAATACCTTCCTGATAATCTTCGCTGGCTCGCAATCGACTCATTTGCGTCTGAAAGTTCAATACCGCTGTAGCTTGGCCTTCGACTTGCGCGATGCGTGCCGACTCTATCATGGCCTGAACCGCTAACGGAGCCTGACATGCGATAATTTCTGCCAGTTCCATGGTCCTTTCAAGCTGCTGCCCTGTGCCCACAATTTCTTGAACAAATCCGTATTTGAGTGAGGTCTCAGCGTCCCACTCATCACCTGTGAGCAAGTAACGCATAGCATTTCCCCACCCTGCTCGTTCGACCATACGGATGGTAGCGCCTCCAAAGGCCATTACCCCTCGCTTAACTTCGAGCTGGGAGAATCGTGTATTTTGGGCGGCCACTACAATATCTGCAGCCAGTGCCAGTTCCACACCCAAGGTGTAACAGACCCCCTGAACAGCAGCTAAAAGTGGTTTCCGCCGGTAAGGTGGTCGCAGATTAAAAGGGTCGACACAATCAGGTGGAAACAAATCGGTATCAAGCTTTGTTTTGCTCAAATCCAACCCCGCACAAAAATGATCACCGATCCCGTAAATCACTCCGACCCGGTATTGCTCATTACTTTCAAGCTCTGTATAAGCTTCTGCCAGCTGTTGTAACATACTTGGACTAAAGCCATTGTATTTAGATGGCCGGGCAAAGCCGATACGATAGATACTGCCTTGCGCATCTGTGCATATTTGTCCATCGTCCCCGCCCCCACGTGTTTTTTTATGCGTTGCCATATCCCCTCTCCCGATCAATTTAGTTTAATAACTATCATGACTTGGTACAATGATATGCGAGATTCTATCTCGAAAACCGCCCCAACAGGGGTCATAACTATAAATTGGAAAGGAAACTCAAAATGAGTAGCTTCATTACTGGTGATTTATTATTAAGATGGCTTCACGTTCTGTTTGGGATTACCTGGATTGGTCTTCTCTATTACTTTAACTTTGTCCAAGGGGAATACTTCAAGGAGGCAGAGGCATCTGCAAAAGCAGACGCCACCAAGAAGTTAGCTCCCCGTGCCCTGTGGTGGTTCCGCTGGGGCGCCATGTTTACATTTATCACAGGCGTTGGACTACTTTCGATTGTCTATTCAGCGCATGGTATCGATGCCTATCTCACGATTAGTGCGTTAATGGGTACCTTGATGTTTTTGAATGTCTGGCTCATTATCTGGCCGAATCAGAAGATTGTTTGTGGCATTGTCAGCGGAGATGCCGCAGCCGCCGCACCTAAAGCATTACTGGCCTCTCGGACTAACACCCTGTTTTCGGCCCCTATGTTGCTGGGTATGCTGGGCTCATTCCATGGCACAGGTGGAGCGGGAGACCTTGTTGCCCAAAATGCAGCGACAGGAACGCTTAGCGTCGGATTAATTATTTCTCTTTTACTCATTGCTGCGCTGGAGCTGAACGCAATCTTTGGAAAACTGAGTATTCTGACAACAGTGAAAGGTGTCATCCACTCAAGTATTGGTTTAACAATCGTTTTTTTACTGCTCCTTCAGTTTGTATAAACAAAACCACAAGACCCTACGTAAAAAGGCCGGTGAAAACCGGCCTTTTTATTTCACGTTACATCAACAGAATAATCGGTATCACACTCTAGTCTGAAAAGATATGTCGGGCAATACTGTTTTTCTGAACCTGGGTTGTGCCACCTGTGATTGTCAGCATACGCACATCTCTCACCATGCGCTCAATGGGATTAATACCAAAGTAGCCATAACCACCAAACATTTGCTGGCAGTCGTGAACAACTTTCTGCGCCATTTCTGTCGCCTGAACTTTAGCAATAGATGATAAATAAGGGTTAGGTGCTCCCTGATCAAATAAGGCCAACGCCTGGTAGCAAAGCAGGCGGGCAGACTCAATTTGGATCGCCATGTCAGCCATCATCCACTGTAAACCCTGCATGTCGGCCAGCCGCTGACCAAACTGCTTACGGGTTTTCATATAATCACGGGCCAAATCAAAAGCCCCCTCTGCAACCCCCAGTGCCATCACTCCCATACCTACGCGGGTGCCGTTGTACACCATCAAAGGCTTAACAAACCCCGCTGAGCTTTTCGGATCACCCTCTATGACCACATTTTCTGCCGGCACTCTCACGTTATCAAAAAAGATCTCACACTCGTGACATCCACGTGTTCCCATCTTTTTAGGTAATGTCTGGACCGTGATGCCTTCACTTTTAGCATCCATCAATAAGACACCAATGCCTTTTGCGCCTTTTGATTCCCCAAAACGGGCATAGACAAAATGCATATCCGCATGGTCACCAAAGCTGGTAAACACTTTTTGGCCATTGATAATGTAATCATCTCCGTCACGAACAGCAGTTGTGCGAAGTGCGGTTGCATCGGAACCGGCTTCCGGTTCCGTCCAGCAGATAGAGCAATGCAGCTCCCCCTGCGCGACGCGTTTTAAATACTTTTCCTTGACCTCTTCCGAGGCACAGCGTGCAATGATGCCGGGGATCACATTTTGGTCATGTACGAGCAGTGCAGTCGTCATGCAGACTTTTGAGATTTCTTCAACTACCAGATAGGTATCGACCATACCCAAGCCACTGCCGCCGTACTTTTCATCTATGCTCAAGCCAAGGTAGCCCAGCTCCTTCAACCGGGCGTGATTTTCGTAGGGGAAATCACCTGTGTCATCCCAGATATGTGCTTTATCCTTAAACTCTGTTTGCGCCAGCTTTCTCGCTGCTTCCCGCAATGAGCGTTGTTGCTCGTTTAATTCAAACATGCGTTAACCTTCCTATTTTTAATATTTGTATTCTGGTCCACACCAAATCATGACGGACACTTGGTGTTTATTTAACTTTTAAGCCCATTAAATTTGCGATGACATTCCGCTGCATCTGGGAGGTGCCTGCCGTTATCGTTGTACTGCGAGCATCACGGTAATGTCGCTGCATCGGAAACTCCATCATGTAGGAGTACCCCCCCATAATCTGCATGCCCTGATTCGCAACGTTCGCAAACGTTTCGGAGCCAAACAGCTTGGCCTGCGAAATTTCCATCAATGCATCTTCTCCCCTCGCCGTTTTGGCGGCCGCATTGAGCATCAGCATCCTCGCGGCAGAAACCTGTGTTTGCATGTCAGCCAGCATATGCGCAATGGCCTGGAATTCACCAATCGGTCGGCCAAACTGCTTGCGCTCTTTGGCATAGGCCAGCGCGTCATCCACAACCGTCTGTGCATTACCCGCATACCCGGCTATGGTCACTAAGCGCTCGAATTGCAAGCCGGACAACAAACATTGCCAGCCTTTGTTTACGTCACCAATGCGATGATTATCCGGAATGCGGACGTTGTCGAAAAAAATCTCATTAGTGCCCAACATTCGTCGGCCCAAAGTGTTGAGTTTGCGAATCGTTACGCCCGGTGTGTCTTTGGGGACAAGAAACAATGTCACCCCTTTGCTGTGATGCACGCTTGGGTCTGTCTTAACATACAGACTGATAATGTTGTTGTTGCTATCTGCAGCTGTAGAGAAAACCTTTTGCCCGTTAATGACCCAGGTATTTCCCTCTTTGACTGCTGTTGTTCTCATCGCACCGACATCAGAGCCAGCATCTGGTTCCGTCATAGAAATGGATAGCCGGATTTCCCCATTAATAATTTTGGGAATGTAATCTTTTTTTTGCGTTTCGGTGCCGTAGCGCAAAACATTGAGGCCATTAAAAATCGACATCCCGAATGCACCGACAAAGTCATAACCTTTGCGGCCCAGTTCTTCGCCGATGATAACCATGTCGAGAACGTCCCCACCCGCACCACCATACTCTTCGGGAAACGCAAGCCCCAGCAATCCCATTTTGACCCACTCATCATAGACTTCATAGGGAAATAAGCCCTGCTCGTCATGCTCGCGGATATACTCAGGTGTTGCAATTGTATCCATCATCTTTCGGACACTATCGCGCAACATTTGTTGCTCTTCGGTTAATTCAAAATTCATAAGTGATTCCACCCCATTCAATTTCAGAAAAGTTCATTATTTTTTAATAACGCTATTGGCTCTGTATAGGGATGTCAACCACATCCTGGAGACAGATCCATTGTAAAATAGGCCGATAAACTTGAATGACGCGGGAGTAACATTGTGGGAGAACCAATTTTTCTTGGTGTGAATGTGGATCATATCGCCACATTAAGGCAAGCACGTGGTACACGTTATCCGGACCCGGTCCATGCCGCCCTGGAAGCAGAGCGCGCCGGTGCCGATGGCATCACCATGCATTTGCGGGAAGACCGCCGACACATCCAGGACTACGACGTTGAACGGTTTGCCGAAATGACACAAACCAAGCTCAATCTGGAAATAGCCTCAACCGCTGAGATGATCGCCTTTGCCCTAAAAATCCAACCCCGGGATGTGTGCATTGTTCCTGAAAAACGGGAAGAGTTAACCACTGAAGGTGGCTTAAACGTTTTAGCAATCGAAAATGAAATCAGCGCGTTGTGTGAAACATTGTCAGCGGCAAAGATTCAAACATCCTTATTCATCGACCCCGATCATAACCAGATTGATGCGGCTGTCCGCTGCGGCGCACCCGTCGTTGAAATCCATACCGGGCGCTATGCCGATGCTCACTCAACAGAGGAAAGAAAAAACGAACTTGCTCTTATCCAGGCGGCCGCAAAACACGCAGCTGAATGTGGCTTAATCGTCAATGCTGGCCACGGGTTACACACCCATAACGTTCAACCCATAGCCGCTATTTCAACCATTCATGAGCTGAATATCGGACATGCCCTGATCAGTGACGCCACTTTTTGCGGGATCAGTATGGCCGTACAAAACATGAAGCGATTAATGTCCGAGGCCCGCCAATCATGATTCTGGGAACAGGGGTCGATATTGTAGACATACGCCGCTTCCAACGGATGTATGAACGTCATGGCGACCGCTTAGCCAGGCATATTTTGGCCGATCAGGAATGGGACAGTTACCGTGCTCAGAAAAAACCCTACCGTTTCTTAGCCTCAAGGTTTGCGGCAAAAGAAGCCGTTGTAAAAGCTTTTGGAACAGGATTTGGTAAAGGGATAACCCCTCGCACGATTGCAACCGTTTCTAACACGCTAGGCGCACCTGCCCTTTCATTAACGGGAGGTGCTGCGGATAAAGCGCAACAACTAGGAGCCAATCGCTTTCATATCAGTTTATCTGACGAGGCAAGTTATGTGGTTGCGATGGTTGTCATCGAAAAAACCTCAGGCGTATGAGGACATCAGGCATCCATATCCGGAATCAATAAACTTTCCAATTTGGACACCATATCTTTTAGCTTTAGTTTACGCTTTTTAAGTCGCCGAATTTGTAACTGATTAGCGCCTGTCGCCGCTGATAGGCTGGAAATAATCTGATCAAGATCTCTATGCTCAAGTTTGTACTCGCCTAAACGGGTTCGAATGGTCGCGATTTCTTCTTCAGTTAAATTGATATTGCTCACTGGTCATCTCCGCAAGCTTGCTACAGACCTTTTCCAGAACAGGTCTCTGGAAAGTGCATAAACCAGGCGGCAAACCCACCGTCCAAACTAGATACTTTTTCAAACTGATGCTCAGCCAATACCGCTGCCACAGATTGGCTCATGATACCGTGGTAGCAGTAAACAATGACGTGCCTTTCTTTTTCTGTATTTTCCAGGAAATCGGGGAAACTAACATTATCAAGATGTATTGCCCCAGCAATATGGTTACTTGCATAGCTCTGTACATCGCGGATATCCACAAGACAGACTTGCTCGTCTGCCAGTAATTCTTTTGCTTGATGCGCACTCACCCGATCAGCCATATTCAGTTCCCAGAGAAGGCCTGCAACCCTGTTTGAGCACGTCCTAAAATGAGGGCATGGACATCGTGCGTCCCTTCATAAGTGTTAACCGCTTCAAGATTCATCATATGACGAATAACATGGAACTCGTCTGAAATCCCATTCCCACCGTGCATATCTCTGGCAATGCGCGCAATATCAATCGCTTTGCCGCAGGAGTTTCTTTTAATCATGGAGACCATTTCAGGAGCAAAGCGGCCTTCGTCCATTAACCGCCCGACACGTAAGCAGGATTGTAATCCCAGGGTGATATCAGTTTGCATATCGGCCAGTTTTTTCTGAATCAGTTGGTTGGCGGCCAGTGGTCGACCAAACTGCTGGCGATTCAATGTGTATTCCCGCGCGGCATGCCAACAAAATTCCGCAGAACCCAAGGCACCCCAAGCAATGCCGTAACGAGCACGATTTAAGCAACTGAAAGGCCCTCCTAATCCTCGTGCATCAGGCAAGCGATTTTCTTCAGGGACAAAAACGTCTTCCATAACGATCTCGCCAGTGATGGACGCACGCAAGCTGAATTTCCCTTCTATTTTTGGCGCACTCAGGCCTTTCATGCCTTTTTCGAGAATAAAACCTCTGATAACGTCGCTATCATCTTTGGCCCAAATAATAAAAACATCGGCAATTGGCGCGTTGGTTATCCACATTTTCGCACCATTAATCAGGTAGCCGCCATCCACTGTTTTCGCCCGTGTTTTCATACTACCGGGGTCTGAGCCATGGTCGGGCTCTGTTAGGCCAAAACAGCCCACCCATTCGCCTGTAGCCAATTTTGGCAGATATTTTTCCTTCTGAGCCTCACTGCCAAATGTATTAATCGGATGCATCACTAAACTCGACTGAACGCTCATAGCGGAACGGTAACCGCTGTCAACGCGCTCGACCTCACGAGCAACCAAGCCGTAACATACGTAATTTAGCCCTGCGCAGCCATGATCTTTGATGGTAGACCCTAAAAACCCGAGTTCTCCCATTTCATTCATAATGTCGCGGTCAAAATGCTCATTGCGGTTTGCATGAAGGACGCGTGGCATAAGTTTTTCCTGGCAGTAGCTCTGAGCCGTCTCTTGCACCAGTCGCTCATCTTCACTTAACTGATCCGTTAAAAAGAACGGATCGCTCCAGGAAAAGGTACCAAACTTTTCAGCCACGTTGCTGTCTCCTTAATTTACAATAGACTCTCTTGAGGGCCGCTAATTCTACCATTTTGGTATTTAGAGTTCACAAATATTAGTTCTGCTGGGGTTCAAGCGTCTCATCACATGTGATCATATTTGTAAAAATATCAGGAAGACACCCGACTTATGAATCAGCTTATTATTTTTACGGACCTGGATGGAACGCTTTTAGACCATGATAATTATTCGTGGGCAGCCGCGCGGGAAGCCGTTAGCGAACTTCGAGCCAGGCAAATCCCCTTGATTCTTAACTCCAGCAAAACGGCGGCTGAAATTGAACAATTACGGGATGAGCTGGGCAATACGCACCCCTTCGTAGTCGAAAACGGTGGCGCTGTTTATATCCCTCGGGGTTATTTCCCTGAAATGCCTCAAAACCATCAACCAAACAACATGCAGTTACTCGGCTCAGACAGAAAAGAAATTTTAGCCACACTGCAGGCAATTAAGTTAGAAAAAGGCTATCAGTTCACCTCGTTTGCCGAACTCTCCGTTCAAGAACTGGCCACACTCACAGGTCTTTCCTTAGACGCTGCAAAACGGGCTTCGATGCGTGTATCCTCGGAACCATTGACATGGCAAGACAGTGATGAAAATTTAATAAACTTCCGTCAAACTCTACACAGTGCAGGATTGAAATTACTAAAAGGTGGCCGTTTTTATCATGTAATGGGCCAAACGGATAAGGCCACCGGGGTGAGCCTCCTCATTGAAAGATATCGAGCTTTCTATCAAACGAGTACTTTGGTTACAGTGGCGCTGGGTGATGCGCCCAATGACCAGGGGATGTTGGAATGTGTTGATATTCCAGTCGTTATCAAATCAGCCAAAAGTGAGCCACCTGTAGTCGAGACAGATCAAACAATTCTTTATACTGACAAAATCGGCCCGGAGGGCTGGAATCAAGCCATTTTACAAATTTTGAAACAATATGACCAAAAGGGAGCTTAACCCATGGGAGATTTTTTCCAGAATGGCGTTATTACCACGTTTCACAATCTTAATCGCCGCTCTATCGAGGCTCTTGAAGAAGAGCTTTTGCAGTTTTCAAAACAACGTCCCATGTCATTGGTTTTGCCCTCGCTGTTCTCTGAGCTTCAGGCACCGGCTTTGGACAATATTGTCAACGAACTCTGCAAAGTCCCTTATCTTGAAGAAATTGTAATCGGCTTGGATGTTGCCAGTAAGGAAGAGTTTGAATACGCCAAGAAATACTTTTCACGCTTACCACAGCATCATCGAATTCTCTGGAATGACGGCCCTCGCTTACGCGAAATCGACGCGACCCTAAAGCGCGAAGGGCTCGCCCCTATCAATCAGGGCAAAGGACGGAATGTCTGGTACTGTTATGGCTACATTCTGGCCTCTGGCAAAGCCGAAGCAATTGCCTTGCACGATTGTGACATCGTGACTTACCAGCGGGATTTACTCGCTCGTCTGATCTACCCCGTTGCGAACCCACATTTCAGTTACGAATTTTGCAAAGGTTATTATGCGCGCATCTCCAGCAAGGGGCTCAGTGGCCGGGTCTCACGGCTATTGGTGACACCGCTGATTCGTGCATTGCGCAGCATGTTTGGCCCTTTGGATTATCTGCAATATCTGGATAGCTTTCGCTATCCGCTCGCAGGGGAGTTTTCTATGCGTGCGGATGTGATCAAGGATATCCGCATACCGAGTGACTGGGGCTTGGAAATTGGTGTGCTTTCGGAAGTGAACCGTAACTATTCCCATAACCATTTATGCCAGGTCGACATTGCTGATGTTTATGACCACAAGCATCAGCCTGTCTCGGCGGATAACCCTGACAAAGGACTATCCAAGATGAGCACAGACATTTCCAAAGCAATGTTCCGCAAATTGGCAACCGCGGGCATTACGTTCAATGGCGGCACCTTTCGAACATTGAAGGCGACTTATTACCGGATCGCACTGGATTTGGTGGAATCTTATTACGCGGATGCCGTGATCAACGGGCTGCCTTTTGACAGACATTCAGAAGAAAAAGCCATCGAACTATTTTCTGAAAATATCATCAAGGCCGGCGACTCATTCATCAGCAATCCGATGGAAACTCCCTTTATTCATAACTGGAACCGCGTCGTAAACGCGATTCCCAATATTCTTAAAGACATCTACGACGCTGTTGAGGAAGACAGTCAATAACGCAAGTGAGATTCCTGAAGCTCTAGCCAGACTGACTGATAGGGCTTCAGAGATATTTCCCGAATACTGGATGAGTAGTATTTATCCTGCAATAAATCAGTCCACCCGGTGACTTTCTTATGGGTCGGTCTCTCCTTCGGTAATAGGACTGTTTGAAACTGGCTGGTCACATTATGAATTGCCAGTATTTTCTGGCGATCACAAAACCGCCACACGGCAAAAAACGAGTGACCCAAGTCAACGGTTTTTTGATCACTTTCTGGATGAAAAGCAATCTGCTTCCCTCGAATTTTTATTCGCCGTTTCAATTCTGAAAAAACAATGGCATGAGGGATTTCAGGGCTTTCCAGTAAGCTGGTAATTTCCTCATAATCCAAAGAAGAACGATTGATCGATCGCGTTCGACCCGTTTGCTCTACACCATGAGTGTCATTCGGTGTCGCCAGCAGTGAGTGAATATAAAGAGCCGGGATTCCCTGAATTGTGAGACAAACTGTTTGAGAACAAATAAATCGAGGGATTTGCCACTGATCGATACCTAACGCCGTCCCTTTTAGCGCATCAAAATATGTGATATTGATTTCATACGGTACTTCATGCCCATCTGCGGCTTTACGCATACTCACGTAACCACCATACTGCCGCATGCTGGAAACAAGGTTATCGATTTCTTCATCGGCCAAAATACCTTCCAGCGGCCGCAAGCCAACACCGTCATGTGAGGCCGTGAAGTTCAGATAAGTACAGCCTTTCGGTGGCCTTGGATAGTCAAGCGCCCACTGAGTCAGATGTTCCGCATCACCTCGGAATAGCGCATGTAACAGCATCGGCGGCAGGCTGAACTGGTACACCATATGAGCTTCATCACTGTTACCAAAATAACTGATGTTTTCACCATTTGGCACATTGGTTTCAGTAATTAGTACAACTTCAGGCGCGACGAGATCAACAATGTCCCGGAATAGCTTGACCACTTCATGTGTTCCGCTTAAGTGGATACAACTTGTACCGATCTGTTTCCACAAGAACGCGATCGCATCCAGGCGGATAAACCGAGCCCCATGGCGTATGTACTCCAACATGATTTTAATAAACGTCAGGAGTACAACGGGGTTGCGAAAGTTTAAGTCAATTTGATCCTCACTGAAGGTGGCCCATAAATGCTTTAAGCCCCGGTGGGTATGAACTGGGACAGCCAAGTCATGAGGCCGTGGCCTGACAACCCTGGACAGATCTTCATCAGGGGAAACCTCAATAAAAAAGTCACGTCCCGGCGACTTGTTATTTAAATACTCGACAAACCATAAGCTTTCTCTGGAGACGTGGTTGACGACAAAATCAATCATCAAATTAAATTCTGTACAGAGCGCATGGATATCCTCCCAGTCTCCCAAGGCTGGATCGACGGTGAAATAGTCAATGACGGAGAAACCATCGTCTGAACTGAATGGAAAAAAGGGAAGAATGTGGACTGTATTCACTACCCCCCGTAAATATCTAGATAAAAATTTATGCAGCGTTTTCAGGTGGTGTGTCTCGGCTTCATCAACAATACTACCGCCATAGGTAATCAAAATAGTATCTTTCTCTGTCCACTTTTCCTGAGGTTTAGGCGCATCGTCACTCGAGCAATAATCATTAATCAAATCGCTGAGCATTTTCATCACTTCAGGCGTTTGCTCCGGGCCATAGAGACGCTCAAGGCGCGCCTCAGCTACCGAGTAAAATGCGTAGGGTAATTTGTTTTCGTCAGTCATTTAAATTCACTGGCCTCTGAGAAAAGATACTTATAAAGAGTTGATTCCTTCGGGAAACTGGGGCAAATCATACTGATATAGACATGCAAATCGTCTCAGACGGTTCACATTTTCCAGAACCAAATTGTTAATTGCCTAACACAATTTTATTCTGATAATGAGTACTTCAATTCAACATACGAGGTTTAAAGAGATTTAACGTCAAAGACCAACTCACTGTATGTGAGAAGGGTAATACCAACACGCCATTTTGAGCCGTCAACGTAGTGTTATGGCTGCTAATCCAAGTCATTCACAATAAGCGTGCAAGATAAAAGTAAGCGTCGTTCCGTTTCTTGATAATATCAAGGTTTTATCCAATTGCCAGTTTTATTAGCCTTGGGCGTCAACGTTTGATGCCTTGTACCCTTTAGCGCCCAATTATTGCAGCAGGGCTATCGTCTCTCACGACGGCTCATAAAACGGTGGTTTCAGGCATATTTGACCATGTTAACACTCCGCATTGTTGAAATTATTTTTCCAATTTTTTCCATCGTCGGCTTGGGATTATTAGTCGGTTGGCGATTCAAACTCGATATGTCTGTGGCAAATACCCTAAACATGGATATCTTTGCACCCGCACTGATGTTTTCTGCGATTGTAGGTCACTCTTTTGAATTAGGCGATTACACTATGCTGGTGCTTGCGGCAGCAGGAATTGTCATTTTTTCTGGCGTCATCAGTTACCCGGTATGCAAAATCGTGAACATTCACCCCAAAACCCTCCTGCCCCCGATAATGTTCACGAATTCGGGCAACATGGGGCTTCCGCTTTTTGCACTGGCTTTTGGTGAGTCAGCCCTTCCCGCCGCTGCACTTTTATTTATGGTGGAAACCGGTATCCATTTCGTATTGGGTACATATCTGCTTAATCGCCAGGCAAAAATCAGAAGCGTATTTATAACACCTTTAATGCTCTGCACCCTGGCTGCTCTGGCGGCTAACCTGATTGACTGGAGCCCACCTAAACCGGTGCTGTTACCCATTGAAATGCTTGGGCAAATCTGTATCCCTTTAATGCTGTTTTCACTTGGTGTTCGACTAGCGGATGCCGACTTAAGCGAATGGCGGATTGGTCTGATTGCCGCTGTGCTCACACCATTATCCGGGTTGCTATTGGCCTTTTTATCCATCGCAGTTTTTGACCTGAATCCCCAACAGGAGGCCATGCTTATCCTGTTTGGCGCATTGCCACCGGCTGTCCTCAACTTCATTTTTGCCGAACGCTACAATCAAGAACCGGCAAAAGTCGCCTCTATCGTCATTATCGGTAATGCCTTGACCATCATATCCATTCCTCTCACGCTGGCTTATGTATTGTCTCGATATCCCCTGACATAATGCCTCGCACGCCTTTACTTGCCTGACTGATTTCAAAAAGATACATTCATCATAAAACGATAAGGCAGAGTCAGGATGGAGGAGACAGGCCCATCTTCATTGGATGGACTTAATGTTATTGATTTGTCCACAGTCGCGGCGGCACCGTCTGTCGGGCAAATACTCGGTGATCACGGTGCTGATGTCATCAAGATTGAACCACCCAACGGTGATGAAACACGCCGCATGGGACCACTGGCTCAACAAACCAATCCACAGTTTATTGGCATGAATCGGAACAAACGGGGCATGGCGATGGATTTATCCACCAAGCCCGGGAAAGAAATCTTATTCAAGCTGCTCGAAAACGCGGATATTTTGATTGAAAACTTCAAACCTGGCACATTAGAAAAATGGGGTATGGGTTATCAAGACACCTTAGTGAATCGTTTTCCTCACCTTATTCACTGCCGCATCACCGGATTTGGTGCAACAGGTCCACTCGGTGGACTCCCGGGTTATGATGGAATTGGCCAAGCGTTCGGGGGCTTAATCAGCCTCAACGGGGAAAAGGATGGAAACCCCATCCGCATCCCCATTCCACAGGCAGACCTTATCACCGGGCTCTACGCGACGATCGGCGTACTCGCTGCACTGGAAGAACGTTTTCACTCCGGTTTGGGACAACTTATCGAGGTTTCCTTGATGGACACTGCCATCAGCCTTTTGTACCCACACAACATCAACTGGCTGATCAACAAAATACCGCCCAAAAGAACGGGCAATGATCATCCTGCCTATTCCCCCCACACACTGATCAAAACAGAAGAAGGCTATTTTTTCGCAGGGCATTTTTGCAACCACCAGTTTAAACAATGCTGCAAAGTTCTGTCGTGTACCCACCTGCTCGAGGAGGCTCAATTCAGCACTGAAAAATTGCGTATTAAAAACCGTTCGGCATTAACTGCCGCCTTGACAGCTGCACTTTCAGGTTATCCTCCTCGACAAATTTCTGATCAGCTTCTGGCTGCTGGTGTGCCTGTTTCTGCCGTACAAACAGTACCCGAAGTGTTTGACCACCCCCAAGTCACAGGAAGAAAGATGGTTTTAAAACAGGAAGAGCATTTTAAAGCCATTGGCCTCCCGATCAAGCTTAGCCTTACCCCCGGGCGCCTTAAATTACTGCCACCATCGCTTGGCGAACATAATGGCGAAGTGTTGCACAGTCTTGGTTACTCTGATGAAGAGATACGCACCTTATTAAAAACAAAAATCATTTTTGGCGAAAAAGCGATTTCTTTTGATGAAATTATTCCTCCTCAACGACGCAAGCATACGCAACAGCCCAAAAGAGCCTCAAAGAAAGCACTTGGCGGCCTTGGTATTGTGGACTGTACATCACACCTCAGCGGTGCATTGGCCACCCGGGTTCTGCGTGACCTGGGTGCTCAAGTTATTTCGGCCGGGCTATCCGGGAATACAAAAAATCACGATGACCCCTTATCTGTAATGCCTCAAAACAATAAAGACAGGGTGCACCTTAGTAAAAATAAACCTGCTGACCGTACGCAATTGTGTGCACTCCTCGAACAAGCGGATATTTTATTTGAAGATGAGACAACACAGCTGTGTTCCAACTGGGGAATGGACGATGACTTTTTAAAAGCACACTGCCCCAAACTCATCCGCTCTACGATCCGTCCCTTTGGTCACACAGGCCCTTTGGTGAACGCACCCGCTGATGAAGGTGTTTTACAAGCATTCACTGGCATGATGGCGCTGAATGGTGACCCTCAGGGCGCCCCTTTGTTGATTCCCAACCCACTCTCCTCTACAACCACCGGTCTAACGACTGCCATCGGGGCCTTGCTCGCACTTTATGCACGACACACATCCCAACAAGGCCAAACAGTGCAGTGTGCTCAGCTGGATGCAACGCTGACTTTGCAAAACCCTTTTGGTCCTGACTGGTTAATTGCCGGTGTCGAGCCTCGCCGTCTCGGCAACAAGCACCCTAATGCTGTGCCTTATGACTTCTACGAAACAAAAAACGGGACCATCATGTTATTGGTTGCCAACGATAAACAATTTCGAACGCTGTCTTATGTGCTGGACATGCCTGCACTGGCATCCGACCCTCGTTTCTCACAGTCGGCTCATCGAATCAAACATCCCACAGAGCTTGGCGCAATTATTGAAACACGGCTAGCGGACAAAGATCGGGATAGCCTGGTGATGACACTATTAAAAGCAGGCGTACCTGCGGCGCCCATTTTGACGGCAGAAGAAGCACTGGATCACCCTCATACGCTCGCTCGGGGAATGGTGGCTCGCGGTCCCAAGCACCACATCACACTGGGTAGCCCAATTAAAATGTCACGGACACCTGTTGAACTTTGGAAGATTGCCTTGGATAGTGCTGACAAGCCTCATTGCTAGACAAAATCCAAGAAGATTAACGGAAATGAGATGGTGGAGCCAGGCGGGTTCGAACCGCCGACCTCAACACTGCCAGTGTTGCGCTCTCCCAACTGAGCTATGGCCCCAAAAGAATAAGCAAGGAAATATAGTTTTTTCACCGGCAGCTGTCAATAAAAAGATATTTTTTCGATGATTTTGGGTCAACCGCCTCTCACGAGCCGGACACGTGTATCCACGCCCTCGCGGTCGTTACTGATGTTGCCACCGTCCCCAAAATAAATACTCCGCACTTTTTCATCGTTTTCAACATCTGGTGTGGCACTCCAAAAGTTATTGGCGGGCGTAGCAGGGAAAATAGTCTCATTAACTGCGGGTCCTTCACACTTTAATTCCGCGATTGAGGCCAGCTCTTTCACGTTGGGCAATCGCCAATCTGTATACCCAGCATAACCTCCGCCGGTATTCACGGTATCGGGTACCGTTAAAGCATTGCTCCAATTGTAGGTAGACGCGTTACCTGCACAATTGTCTGCACTCCAGCTTTGTCCTTCTGCACACACTTTCCACATCAGGTTGGTTTTATTATGGGTCACCGTCCCATCGCCATTCACAGTAAAATGCTCCGCTGGCGTATAGGCGGGAATATTGGCATTGCAGGTTTGTGCGCTCACAACTTTCGACAGTCCTAACAACATGAGACATGCCCCTACAAAGCAGCTATTTAAAAAACGCTTATTCATTTTAATAATCACCTTAATTTACCTGTGAATTCAATACCAAAGATCATCCGTGTCGCTGTTTGTGACTGCAATATGTTTCAGTCACTCTCATGAACCAGTAGCACGCGGTAAATTTGATCATGGGCGTACTTGTTATCGCCACCGTAGGTAAAGCCAACCCCCCAAGCCTTTGTGCTTTCTTGAGCGTATGAGGTAGAAGACCAGTAGAAAGCTGAAACGATCGTTGGAAAGTAGTCTGTATCAATCGCGGGAGATGGTTGGGCATAATTGACAATACTACGTAGTTCATCGCGCGTAGGAAGCCGCCATTGATTAAGACCACAATAGCCTGCTCCACTATTCTCTGCATTGACTCTGTCGACAAATGTTTGGGTGTTACAATAAGTGCTCGAATCACCTGCGGAATAGCCGTAGCACACGCCACCATTGTTATTTTCGTGGCCAGAAACCCCACCATTGGTTGTGCTGTCGGTGTTGTACCAATTAAATTTATCATCCTTGTTATGCAGGCTGGCCGTGTTCGTTTTTATTTCCCAAATAAGTCCTGTATGGTTATCTTTGACACAGTTCCAAGGGGTTGTTGAATAGTCAGCGTTCTGATCTGCCAGCGGGTTGCCATTTGCATCCAATTTGGTGAAGTCAAAGCCTGCAACGCCCCCACCAACTTTTGTTAACGTACTGGCAGCCGCTTCAGCATCGCGGCCATGTGAGCAGTCTTGTGCCGAAATGGTTTGACCACTGCAGTCAGCATTATTTCCTTTCGGGTAGTTCCCCCCCCAACTCATGCCGGTATCATTCAGCTGCGTTTGGTTATCAACGTAGACTGTGCGAGTGACTGAATCACTATTACCCGCGGAATCCGTAGCTGAGTAAGTCACAATATACGTTCCGGAAGTTGACGTATCGACGGTGTCACCCCCCACAGTTACTGTGAGGTTGCCATCAACATCATCAATAGCCGTAGCACCAGGATCATTAAAGGTTTCATTCACAAATAGGTTGATTGGGTTATCACCATTCAATGTGACCACTGGCGGTGTAATATCCAAAACATTGACGGTTCGTGTTTCAGTGCTTTCATTACCTGCGGCATCCACAGCCCGATAGGTCAGTGTATAGGTTCCAACGGTATTGACATCAACAGAGCCCGTTGTGGTAACGGCTACACTGCCATCCACATTGTCAGTCGCGGAAGCACCAGGGTCGGTAAATGTGTCACCCTGATTGATATCCATTGTTGCACTACCATTCAAGGTAATCGTTGGCGGCGTCACATCGGCGACATTAACTGTGCGTGTTACTGTTGCGGTATTGTCTGCGGCATCCGTCGCAGTGTACGTTAAAGTATAAGTACCAGCCGTATTGGTATCGACTGTGCCGGTGACCGTCACAGCGATCGTGCCGTCAATATCATCAACGGCTGTGGCTCCTGGGTCAGTAAATGTAGCACCCAAGGCAACGGTAAGTGTTGAATCGCCATTGAGAGTGATGACAGGAGCAATTAAATCAGCAACATGGACTGTTCTTGAGACTGTTGTCGCTACATTGCCCGCTGTATCTACAGCGTCATACTCAATGGTGTACGTACCAATCGTGTTGGTGTCTACAGAACCGGTGGAGTTCACAACAACGGACGCATCCACATTATCAACGGCTGTCGCACCGGGGTCTGTGAAACTGTCGCCCTCATTAATGGTCATCTCTTCCCCGCCATTCAGTGTGATAGCAGGCGGGGTAATATCAGCCGATGTATCAACGACATTAACTGTACGTAATGCCGTGGTAATATTTCCAGCCGCATCAACTGCGGCATAAACAAGGGTATAACTGCCTATCGTATCCGTATCAACAGAGCCCGATACGGTGACATTAACCACGCCATCCACATCGTCCACTGCTGTAGCGCCGGGATCAGTGAAGTTATCACCCTGGTGTAAACTAATCGTTGCTTCCCCATTGAGCGTTATCACCGGCGCAATCACATCAACAGAAACATCCACAATATTCACGGTCCGTGTTGTCGAACTGCTATTGCCAGCCGCATCTACCGCGGTATACGTCAGGATGTAGGTGCCGATGGTTGTGCTGTCTACTTCGCCTGAAACCGTAACATCGACACTGCCATCAATGTTATCCGTCGCTGTCGCACCGGGGTCCGTGAATGTATCGCCCTGGTGGAGATTAATAACGGTTTCTCCCGTCAGTGTAATCACAGGCCCTTCTTTATCTTCTGGAGATTTATTGGAACCACCTCCACCACCGCATGCCACTAAGGCAATCGAAAAGATAAAGATAGCTGCTAGTCTTGCTAAAGAAACATTAACCACACTGACTCCCTACGGTTTTGCCCTAAACCCATTAACCTTATTTATGTTGTCTTAAAAGATAGCAAAAAACCTCGGTAGTATTTTTGTGACAAAATCACATTTTTAAGAAAAGTCAGTCATTTAGGGTTGCCATTTATTAACCTGATAAAGCCGTCACACCCCACTCAGCCAGCGGTCTAGCCATCTCACCCATAGTTTTTGCCTGGGGGCTCGATGCGGTGCCCTCTAACGCTCTTTTTTTAATACCTTGAACAATGGCAGCCATGCGGAAAAAACAAAACGCTATGTAAAACGGCCAATTCGGGATTACCCCTATTCCCATTCGCTCACAGTACTGAGCGACGTATTCATCCTCTTCAGGAATACCTAATGAAGTGCGATTCAAACCTCCCAATCCCTGTAGTCCGGGGTTATCACTTGGCATTCGCCATTGCATGCACTGATAAGCCAAGTCCGCGTAAGGGTGCCCCAGAGTCGACAACTCCCAATCCAATAGCGCCAAAACACGGGGTTCTCTCGGATGAAAAATCATATTGTCCAAGCGAAAGTCACCATGCACCAGTGAAACCCTGGCATCATCTTCGGGTGTATTCTCCTGTAACCAGGTGATCAACTGCTCCATTGCTTCGATCGTTTCCGTTTCAGAAGCTCGGTATTGTTTCACCCAGCGGTCCAATTGGCGTTCGTAATAAGATCCCGGACGACCAAAATCGGCCAAACCGGCGGCCTCGACATCCACACTGTGTAAAGCGACAAGTACGCGATTCATTTGGTCGTAGATTGCTGTGCGATCGGACGGAGTCACTTCCGGTAAGGCGGGTTCCCAAAATATTCGGCCTGGTACGTACTCCATGAGATAGAACATGGATCCAATAACGCGGTCATCCTCACACAAATGATAAGGCTTCGGCACGGGAACCGCTGTATTTTGCAATGCGCTGATCACACGGAATTCGCGGTCAACCGCATGTGCGGATTTTAGTAATTGCCCCATCGGTTTGCGGCGCAGAACATAATGGCCCGAGGCCGCACTCACCAAGTATGTGGGGTTTGACTGCCCAACAGAAAATTTTTTCAGGCTGACGGGGCCTTTAAAGTTTTTTATCTGTGCCTGAAGGTAATCTCCCAGCACTTTTTCATCGATTGCAGCAGGCTGCATTGCCATCCCCTTTTTATCATCCTATTAATCACTGTATTCGCGAATCAATGCTTTCCCCAAGGCCGCCATATGTACTTGATCAGGTCCATCGGCCAAGCGGATTTGGCGAGCATAGGTATAAGCCTCCGCAAGGAACAGATCATTCGTCATACCCGTTGCACCATGCACTTGAATAGCCCGGTCAATCACTTGGCTTGCCATCATCGGCGCCACCACTTTAATCATCGCAATTTCATTTTTAGCGACCTTGTTATCATAACGATCCATTTTATCTGCAGCCATGAGCGTCAATAACCTTGCCTGTTCAATTTCACACTGTGAGCGAGCAATATCCTCACGCACAGAACCCTGTTCGCTCAAACGTTTACCAAAAGCTACTCGGCTATTGGCGCGCTGACACATCATTTCCAATGCGCGCTGGGCACAACCAATCAATCGCATACAGTGATGAATCCGCCCTGGCCCAAGCCGGCCCTGTGCAATTTCAAATCCTCGGCCTTCACCTAAAATCAAGTGGCTGGCTGGCACACGAGCATTGTCAAAGATAATTTCGGCATGACCGAGTGGTGGGTCGTAGAATCCCAGTGTACTCAAGGGTCTGACGATCTTTACACCGGGGGTATCCATAGGGACCAAAATCTGTGACTGCTGGCGGTGACGATCCGGGTTATCTGGATCGGTTTTGCCCATCACAATCATAATTTTGCAACGTTCGTTCATAGCCCCACTGGTAAACCATTTTCGCCCATTAATGACGTATTCGTTGCCCTCTTTTTCAATGGAACAACGCACATTGGTTGCATCTGAACTGGCGACGTCTCGCTCGGTCATGGCAAACGCAGAACGGATATCCCCGTTCAATAAAGGCGTCAACCACTCTTCTTTTTGTTCATCGCTGCCGTATTTAACCAGTACTTCCATGTTGCCGGTATCCGGCGCATTGCAGTTAAATACTTGGGGTGCCCAAAGAACACGCCCCATAATTTCCGCCAGAGGCGCATATTCCAGGTTTGTCAGACCCGCCCCTAAATCACTTTCAGGCAAAAAAAGATTCCAAA
Source organism: Halothiobacillaceae bacterium UBA5861 (assembly GCA_002432635.1). Lineage (GTDB taxonomy): Bacteria > Pseudomonadota > Gammaproteobacteria > UBA5861 > UBA5861 > UBA5861. The sequence continues at coordinate 109,686 of DJFX01000003.1, forward strand.
GGCCTTCGGCTTTCGCTTTGTCCTTAAGAGACTCCATTATTGGGTGTGTTGCCCAAGGGTTCTCTGCCTTTTCCAGGTAATCATAATATTCAAACTCAACGGGATAGACATGCTTTTCCATAAATTGAGTTAATTGCGAAATTAATGCATTTGTCCGGTCTGAAAATCCAAAGGTATTCACCGTATTCCTCCTGACGTTCTAAGCATAAGTGATGGTATCCAGACGCTCTGGCTGATCTAAATGTGGAATATTGTTTAACCCCGATAGTTGGATACCTTGGTTTTTATAAAAATAATGGCTGAAGTTGGTGTTGCGTAGTTGCAAATTCAACTCAACAGCGGCTGCAGCCGGTGCGTTCAATACAAGTTGTGCCCAAGTCGCGATAGCGCCACCAGAACTCACAATGAGTATTTTTTCGTTCCCGGTATCCCTCTCGAGAACATGCTGTATGACATGGTTAATTCGCGCTTGAAATTCCTCCCAGGTCTCTGTGAGCAAGGTCTCATCCAGCGTTTGGTCAACCCAGGCGTATAAGGCTTTTTTAAGCACACGGTAAAAATCCCTTTTTGAGTCTTTCCGCCCCTGCCCCTGGTGCCCACTGAGTTGTTGATAAGCACGATAAATACTGTCAAAGTCATATTCGTTCAGACTAGGGAATTCTTCTATTTCAGCAGGCAGCGCCATGGCTTTTAAAGCGCTCTCAGCGGTTTGCTTGTGCCGTTTCATACTGCCACTCAGTACGCGGTTGAACCGAATACCCCGTTGTTGAAAGTACTCACCTAGCCATTCACTTTGCAAGTAGCCAAGTTCTGAGAGCTGATCATAATCTTCAGCATCATAAGATGCTTGAGCATGCCGGACGAGGTAGATTTCTGACATAGTTTTCCACCAAGGTGATTAGTTCATTTCTGTCATTTTCAACAGTCAATACCTGTTAGGTAATATGTGCATGTAATGCGCCATCAACAGGTAAGACAGCACCATTCACGAAAGAACCCGCGTCACTCGCCAACAAAATGACAGGGCCGATCAGTTCATTCAAATCGCCCAAGCGACGCGGGGGTGTTTGCTGAATGTACTTTTGGCCAGCCTCTGTTGCAAAATAAGCATCGTTCATTTCTGTCCGGAACCATCCCGGCGCAATCGCATTGACGCGAATACCATAACGCATCAAGTCAATTGCCAAATTGCGGGTCATCTGGTTGACAGCGCCTTTGGAAGCTGCGTAGGCCGATTGGCCTAATTGCCCACCCTCGCCCAAAACAGAGGAAATATTAATGAGACTACCGGGTTTATCAGCGGCAATGAGCCGTTTGGCCGCTTCTTGTGCAACGTGCCAGCACCCACGAAAATTCGTCGCCATGATGAAGTCCAAGTCTTCCGGACTGATTTTGATGAAATTTTTCGGATTTGCGACACCCGCGTTATTGACCAGCACATCAACCGTACCCAAAGCGGTTTCAACCTGATCGAAAGCATGCTTTATACTTTCCAGATCAGTCACATCAAGGCGTAACCCTATCGCTTTTTTGCCTGCCGAGGTGAGTTCATCCACCAGGCTTGTCAAGCGCTCCACTCTTCGCCCAGCCACAGCGACACAGGCGCCCGCCTCAGCCAGCCCTTTGGCAATCGCCGCGCCAATTCCGCTTGAAGCGCCGGTGACTAGTGCAACTTTGCCTGCCAAGGTAAACCGGTTTTCTTCCATTCGATTCCACCCATTTTTCAGTTTGTTGTTATGACCTACAGAAGCCGGATACTGCCCGTATTAAATCGTTAATATTTTTTGCCGGTAATATTTTAATTCTTCAATGGAATCGCGGATATCATCTAAAGCCAGGTGTTTGGACTCCTTTTTAATTCCGCTCAGAAGTTTTGGTGACCAGCGCGCCACCAACTCCTTCAACGTGCTGACATCCAAATTCCGGTAGTGAAAATATGCCTCGAGTATGGGCATCTCACGTGCGAGAAACCGTCGATCCTGGCAAATGCTGTTACCACAGATTGGTGACTTACCCGGCGGTACCCAGCGCTGAAAAAATGAGAGCGTTTCTTCTTCTGCTCGCGCCAGAGTCACCTGGCTTTTGCGGACACGCTCCGTCAGGCCCGACTGGCCATGGTGTTTCTGGCACCAGGCATCCATCTTATCCAGAATTTGATCTGATACTTTTAT
>DJFX01000003.1:111948-113546 GCA_002432635.1 Halothiobacillaceae bacterium UBA5861
AATACTTTTATGGCAAGGTTTGGTCCTTCTGCCAAAATTTCCAGGTGTTTATTTGTGATAATTGTCGCAATCTCGATGATATGATCAGCCGCAGTGTCAAGGCCCGTCATTTCCAAATCGATCCATATTAAATTTTCAGGGTCTTGGGGCATATATATTCCTTAATTTCTGGTGAGGTGATCCGGCGGGTTTATATGATCTTTTCTTGAGTATATCATTGCGCCCATACCTCACAGCATAAAACCGTTAGCATTCCAGGACAACGAATGGAGGAGATGGCATTCAACAATCAGCCCTAACAGGCCAAGTGATCGCAAACTATGGCGCCGCATTAATATTGGAGTATGAAGGTGACATTTATCGCGCTATTCCCCGGCGGAAACTGAAGCAAATCGTTTGCGGTGATTTTGTCCAATGGCAAAAGGAAGCAACAGGCAATCATGTCGTCACCAAAATTTTGCCAAGAAAAACCAGCCTGGAACGCCCGGATTATAAAAACCAGCTGAAACCACTGGCCGCCAATTTTGATCAGATTCTGATTACAGCTGCACTGCAACCACCTCCTGACCGGTTTTTAATTGATCGCTATCTGGTATTTGCTGAGCACATTGGTGCAAAAGCTTGCCTCATACTCAACAAGATCGATCTCGCCTCGACAAAAAACCAGAGAGAGATAGAAGGTTTGGTGGACGCCTATTCCTCCATTGGCTATTCTTGTTTCCCCATCAGTCTCAAAACAGCCTCTGGTTTACCGGATTTACTGCCTCATTTGGCAGATAAAACGTCCATCTTTGTCGGACAGTCCGGGGTCGGAAAATCCTCAATTATCAAACGTGTGGTTCCAGACAAGGACATCCGCACAGGTGCCTTATCCGCAGCTTCCGGACTTGGCAGTCACACCACTACCGCAGCCACGCTCTATCATATTCCCAGTGGCGGCCACTTGATCGACTCCCCAGGCGTCCGCGAATTTGCAGTCACGCAATTAAGCGGGGTTCAAATTGCAGAAGGTTTTGTGGAGTTTCGCCACTTTAGTGACCAGTGCCGGTTTAACAATTGCACACACCAGAAAGAACCAAACTGTGCCGTCAAAACCGCTGTGACAACAGGCGATATCCTATCTTTTCGCTACGAGAACTATTTGAAGATGCACGATGCGCTTGACGATTAGAAGGTCGTTGTACAGCAGTACATTTTTAAATAGGGCCCTGGCCACGCGAGCGGCCAGGGTATCGTTTAGAGTAACGGGATTACTGACCGTAAGGCAGTGTGCCATTTAAAATCAACTCGTTTGCTCCATCTGTCAGAGTAACATTCACAAGTGAAAGAATATTACCGGACAAGCTGGCTCCAGGCACTGGAAAAGTGCTTGACATAAAGACCTGACCACTCGCCAGCGTAATCGAAAGTAAACCCACTTCGCTACCCTGATTTCCCGGGAATGCCAGTAGAACGGTGCCCTGGCTATCTGTCCAGGTGATGCCAGCAACCGTGTTATCTCCTGCCGGCGGAGCAAAGGTCGTTGAAGGCAGCTGATTCGCTGCAGACCCTGAAAAAGTCACCGTATTCTCTGAGGGATCATTCGGATCATTCGGATC
>DJFX01000003.1:113853-167074 GCA_002432635.1 Halothiobacillaceae bacterium UBA5861
ATTCGGATCATTCGGATCATTCGATGTTAAGCCAGCTTCACAGATATTCACAACATCATAATCCAGGATCGTTCTAGTCGAGCCACTGCCCAATACCTGTTGAAAAGCATCAAACCCATTCACTTCAGCAATATCAGACACAACCAGGCTGGTCCGGTTTGCAATCAGCTGATTGCGCTCAAACCAGCTTTGCACCTCGGAAGGCAAATCGGGTAAACCCAGGGATTCCACACCCGGCTCAATACTGAGGTTCCACTCAACATCCCGACCTGTGGCACTAAAAAAGGTGCTGACTGTGAGTTGGTCCTTGTCAGAATTCCCAAGGATTTGCCAGGAAAATAACTCTGAACCAGCCGTATAGGTAAAAGTACTAATGTCGAAATCACTGAAATTAATGTTTACATTTGATTGAAATGAAACATGTTTTTCGTATACTGAACAGCTGTTGCTCACAATGTTACGTGCCGCCTGTACGCTGAAAGCATCCGCAGGAAACTGATCAGCAACACGCAAAGTACCGGATGAAGCAACAGAGGCTGCTGCAACGGATGATGATGTTGAACTCGCCACATAAGACACACCTTTCCGTACCGCACCATAAGCGACAAATTCAGGGAGCCTGGAAGGGTCTGCGGCTGACCAGTTCAGTGTCGCCGGCGTTTGATCTGTCACGATACTGTAAGACGCGCCGTCTGAAACCGCCTGATCAATTGCGAACCCATAGCTCTCCAGATTCGTTCCAGAAAGAGCCATAACCAGCAGTGACACTTGCCCATCGGTTTGAACGTGTTCCTGGCAGATATCTACATTCGAGAGCGTAGATGTTCCCCCGGCAACCAAACCGCCAGCAAATGCAGGCTGCAACATACTGCTTGTAGCATTGGCACCGATGCCAGTGGCCATAACACTCACTGTTGCCACTTTCTGACAACCGACATCCCGCATAAATAAGGTGTATGTTCCTTCCGGTAAGCCAAATACAGTTTGTATCTCGGCATCTTCATTCGCCGTACCTTCATAAGCGGCTGTTACTGTTACCCGCCCTGTCGATCCAAAATTTGCAACGCCGTTACTGTCTGTCAGTTTGGTTTCCTGAATGGTTTTGTTATCGCTCTGGTAAATCGAAAGGTAAACGCCCGGCATTGGCGTACCGTTATCATCGAGAACTTTAAAGCTCATTCCTGTTTGAGGGGTATCATTTGGGTCATCATTCTCATTATCGTCATCTCCTCCACTGCTGCTGCAGGCAGTTAATGAGATCAGTAACAGTAAAATGAAAAACTTATGAATTAATTGATGTCGTCGCATGGGTATCTCCCGTTTATTCTCTTTCTAAGCAAACTGGGATAAGCGGGCTTACCGCTCGTCCTTTAGGAAAGATATCTAAACTGGGCTTTATTACCCATCGCCTGATCAGGTGATGGATGCTATTCCGTTAAGGGGTCAATTAATCCACGGCGCGCCGCTTCTAATGAGGCCTCTGCCCGTGAAGAGATATTTAATTTGCGGTAGATTGTTTTTACGTAGCTGTTGACTGTATGAGGTGACAACGCCAGCATTTCCGCCGTTTTGGGGATGGAATACCCTTTAGCAATAATTGTGAGTACTTCTTGTTCCCGTGGCGTGAGCGCCGGGTGATTTTCTCCATCATCATGAGGCTGGAAAAACGCCAATAATTTACGGGCAATAGATGGGGATAGCGGAGGCTGTCCGTCTGCAATGCTTTGCAACATCGTAACCAGCTGGTTCTGGGACTGATCTTTCAACACGTACCCCGCAGCCCCAGCTCTTAGTGCCGAGAAGACATATTTATCTTCAGCAAAAATCGTGGTTACAATGCTCATACACCCGGTTTTCTGTTTGGTCAAGCGTCTGACGATGTCAACACCGGAGCCATCCGGTAATCCAATATCGATTAACGCGATATCAGGTTGGTAGTGCTGCAACACATTGTTTGCATCAGCAATCGAGGCGGCATAATGTACCTGTATGCTAGGAAAGCTGGCGAGCAAAACAGCACCCAGCCAATCCGCTGATTCAGGCACATCCTCCAAGACAAACCCCTTTAAGATTGCTTTATGATGCGGATACTCGGCCATAGGCTTTAGGGTAAGATGCCCTCCCTTACTTAAGTACCCCCTGTTCCGGGGGGGTGAAATTGTCCAATGACATACGAAACTGCACGGAACAACCACCGCTTGCTGCACGCTGCCAAGTGATTTGACCCCGCAGCTGTTCAGCCCGACGCTTCATATTGTTCATTCCCCGTGAGTAGGGTGTTGTTTGATCTGGTAACCCTTTTCCGTTGTCGTCGATGTGTACATGCAATTGCCTGCCTTGCTGACAAATCACAACTTTGGCGATATCCGCATCCGCATGCTTAATAATATTTGATATGGCTTCCCGTAGGATACGAGCCATATTAACAGCCCATGCCGATGAAAGCGGTTCGTTACTGAGCTCATCCGCTTGTTCCCAAAGCAGGCTGATTTGACTCCCCAACAATCGTTGTTCTGCTTCGAGTCGCCAGTCGGCTAATAATTCCAATAAGTGGGCATCACCTGATTTAGACCGTGTCACCACATCCCGCAAATCCTGAAGTGCTGACCGAGCAATTTCGGAGATATCAGAGCCATCTGTTTTATAAATTAAGCTCAGGAGCTTAGCGCCAATATCATCATGCAGGTCACGGTAAATGCGGTCCCGCTCTTCAATAACCGCTTTTTCCTTTTCTACGGTTGATTGAGAAGTATATATCTCCTCAAGCGCCGAGCGGGCGCGATTTACACGCGACTCCAGCTCGGTATTTAACCTTCTCGACTCAATCAGCGCATTCACAAAACGCCCAGTCAAGTACCAGGAAATACCCATAAAAACGACCGGCACGGCCACTGCGCCTAAAAAAATGACGGTGTCTACCACGGCCGCTGGTCGAGTGGACATGTATAAGTCATAAAAACCCAGTAATAAGGAAAAGATCAGGCCTGAAGCGATCAGGGCAAACTGTTTGTTTCGGTAGCGACGGGCATACCCGAACAGTTCGAGTGCTCCGTTAATAAAAATGCCCAATCCAATGAGGTGCAAGATCACAGGAACAATGGTTAACAGGCTTTGTGGCGTCAGTGCGTAAGATAAAAGCGCCAGTATCGCAAAAGTAAAATAGAGCCGATCCTGCCATGGCTTGTGATTGCCCGTTAAGCGATTTGCAAAAAAAGCCATGGAAACCATATACAAATCGGTGCAACTGTGAGCAAACCATTGCCATGTTCTTGTTGAAAAAGGAAATTCAGCCACGGCCAGGTTGATGTTGTAAACAGCCCAGAAACTTGCCGCCAAGGCAATCCAAAAATATTGTGTTTCTGCTCGTTGGCGAAACCAGAGTGTGAAGAAGAAAGCAGAAATCGTGAATAGAATTGGGACAAAGAAGGCAGGCTGGAAGTTTTGTAAAAATCGTTTCCGATCATAGCTCGCTTTAATCAGATCGTAAGGTCCTAATTCGAGCGGTACGAGCATGATAAAACCCGGTGGTCCAGCCAAACGTATCAATAATTCATTGTTCTCGGGTTGCCATAACCCAGATGGAATACGAAACATCGCAGGTGTATTCCAATAGCGGGAACGATCGGGATCACCACCCACGCGGCCGATTTTGGTTCCATTAAAATAGTAGTCGGCGGTCATGAGCGTACGTGTTATAGCTATACCTTGCTCAAGGTCGTCAGGTATAGGCCCCAGATCAAATCGGTACCAACCCAACGGGGGAAGTATGTTGTGCTGTTCCCCCTGCCACATATCCGGCAAACGAACACGTAGCCAGGACTCACTCACAGGGGGAGGCACTACACTATCGGTATGTAAAAAGTCGGCGCTGGAAAGCTTCCTGATGGACTCAGCTGCACTGGCATATTCACTCGCCAGAAGCAGGAATAACACGCCGACAAAAGAGAAAAAACAGGGCCAGCAATACGTTTTTTTTCTTTTTAAAGCCAGTAGCATGAGCGACGCAGTTTTATTATTTTTTAGCAAGCCTAATCAACGGGAAGATATATCGCAAGCAGTGAGGAGATGGCTCAATACGATATATCACAAGTTTTCCTTCTATGTTTGCTCCCTTTCATCAAGAGAATTGCTATAAAACAAACCAGTCCACGCCTGGTGAGTTGCGCATAAGCCTCTTCTCAATACTTTTATTTAACTCGTCTGATTTCTTCATTGATTTTTTGTAAAACGTTCATCGGGTCAGGAGCCGATGTGATGGGTCTACCGACTACCAGATAATCGCTTCCATGGGAAATAGCATCCGTAGGCGTAACCACCCGAACCTGGTCGTCTGAACGTGTGTCCTGTAAACGGATACCTGGGGTCACTAAGACAAACTCTTCCCCCATGGTTTGCTTTAAGATGGTGGCTTCCTGTGCCGAACACACAACCCCATCAAGTCCTGAGTCAGCGGTAAGTTTCGCCAACCGTGTGACGTTTTCCTGTACGCTACCCCTCAGTCCAATAGTTTCTATATCGATCTGGTCAAGACTGGTCAATAACGTCACAGCAATCAAGAGTGGGCGCGGTTGCGTGGAGTCTTTCACCGCGTCAGCCGCTGCTTCAAGCATCGATTTACCCCCAAGTGCGTGTACATTGAGCATCCACACCCCTAAATCGGCTGCTGCACGGCACGCAAAAGCAACCGTGTTAGGAATGTCGTGGAACTTCAGGTCTAGAAAAATATCGTAGCCACGCTGTACAAGTTCACGCACAAGTTCAGGCCCTGCCGCTGTGAAAAGTTGTTTTCCGACTTTCAACCGGCAATGTTCTGGACTCAATTGGTCAACAAGTGACAGGGCGCTCTTTCTGTCAGGGAAGTCTAATGCAACAACAATTCGAGGATCTTTTGTTTCAGTAGTATCATGCATCATGATGTTTATTTAAACGCTCCCACTGCTCCGGCGATAAAAAAGGCCACCGAGTAGGTGGCCTTCAAATGAAAGAATATAAAAAACCTGCTTATTCAGAAGAATCGCTTTGTTGAAAAAGATTATCGACTCGTTCGCGTAGTTCCTTTCCTGGCTTAAAATGTGGAACACTTTTGCCAGAAAGAACTACAGATTCACCAGACTTCGGATTCCTACCAACACGTGGTGGACGAAAGTGTAAACTGAAACTACCAAATCCCCGTATCTCAATACGTTCACCGCGAGATAATGATTGGCTCATTGTTTCCAGCAGTTCTTTGACAGCCAACTCAATATCCTTAGGTGCAAGATGGCTTTGGTTTTTTGCTACATTTTCAATTAAATCTGATTTAGTCATCTTTTCTCTCACAGAAATTTCTTACTCAACAAAGATACAAACGACCTTTCTTAAGTCTAGTCGTTATTGTTCATTTGTTCTTTCAATAAGTCTCCCAGTGTAGTGCTAGGACCTGCCGAAGTCGGGCTATAATCACTTAATACTTCGGCTTCTTCATCTGATTCCTTAGCTTTAATTGACAAGTTAACAACACGAGTTTTTCTATCCAGGCTGATGATTTTTGCCTCTACTTCATCACCCTCATTGAGAACAGTGCGTGCATCTTCAACACGCTCTCTCGAGAGTTCAGATGCCCGGAGCCTACCTTCAACATCAGCACCCAAGTCAATCACTGCTTCTTTGGGTTCTACCGATATAACGGTCCCCTTGACAACACTTTTGCGCGGATGAGCCGCAATGAACTGGGCAAAAGGATCTTGATCAAGTTGTTTCACGCCTAAAGAAATACGCTCACGCTCGGGATCAACTGAAAGTACAACCGCTTCGATCTCATCACCTTTTTTGTAATTCCGGGCAACTTCTTCACTCGTGATATCACTCCAGGTGAGATCAGAAAGATGGATCAAACCATCAATACCGCCATCAAGTCCGATGAAAATACCAAAGTCTGTAATCGATTTAATGTGACCTCGAATACGATCATTCTTGTTGTATTTTTGTGCAAACTCTTCCCACGGATTCGGATGACACTGCTTCATGCCAAGGGAAATACGGCGTCGCTCAGGATCAATATCAAGAATCATCACTTCAACTTCGTCACCCAGTTGGACAACTTTCGAAGGACTTACATTACGATTGGTCCAATCCATTTCAGAGACGTGCACCAAACCTTCAACACCTTCTTCAATTTCAACGAAGCAACCATAATCGGTGATGTTTGTCACTTTGCCGAACAGCCGCGTGTTTTCTGGATAGCGGCGATAAATATCAATCCAAGGATCTTCACCCAGCTGTTTCAAACCGAGTGAAACACGGTTGCGTTCGCGGTCAAACTTAAGCACTTTGACGGCAATCTCTTGGCCAACTTCGACAATTTCTGAAGGATGCTTAACGCGTTTCCATGCCATATCAGTGATGTGAAGTAACCCATCGACACCACCAAGATCCAAGAATGCACCATAGTCAGTCAGGTTTTTGACGATACCTTTAACTTCCTGACCCTCAGCCAGATTTTCAAGCAGCGCTTCACGTTCGGCGCTGAACTCAGATTCAACAACAGCTCGCCTTGAAACGACAACGTTGTTCCGCTTACGGTCAAGCTTGATAACTTTAAACTCGAGTTCTTTTCCTTCTAAATAAGCTGTATCCCGAACAGGCCGGACATCAACCAAGGAGCCTGGAAGAAATGCACGGATATTCTCGAGCTCGACGGTAAAACCACCTTTGACTTTTCCTGTGATTGTACCCTTGACAATCTCATCAGACTCTTGAGCATCTTTTAATTTGTTCCACGAGCGCTCTCTACGTGCTTTTTCGCGAGAAAGTTGCGTTTCGCCAAAGCCATCCTCAACAGAGTCCAGCGCGACTTCAATCGTATCACCTACACTGACTTCTAATCCGCCGTCTAACGTGCGGAATTCCTCCAGAGGAATGACTCCCTCTGACTTCAAGCCCGCATTAACTGTGACATGGTTGCGCGAAATATCGACCACTGTCCCGATTAAAATCGTACCGGGCTTCATTTCTGTTTTGGCCAGGCTTTCTTCAAACAACTCAGCAAAAGATTCAGACATTCAAATTTACCTTGATTTAATTAAAAGCATGGGTAACCGTATCCTTGTTACACATGGTCAGTTTACAAAAGGCACCGTCCTTGGCACCTCGTTAAAGACATATTTGTATCGTGAGCAGCAATATACTGGAACTTACTTAGTGGCAGTTAAATGCAAGTTTAGTACCCGATCAACCACTTCATTAATACTTAAATCGGTTGAATCGATGACAACAGCATCAGCTGCGGGCAACGTTGGCGATATTGAGCGTTCTTTGTCTCTCAGATCTCTTATTTGGATTTCAGCGACTATGTCGGGTAGTCTAGCGCTGATTCCCTTTTCTTTCAACTGCTTATAACGTCTTAAAGCCCTTTCCTCAACACTTGCTGTCAAAAACACTTTCACTTGTGCAGAAGGAAAGACAACCGTTCCCATATCTCTGCCATCGGCGACAAGCCCCTTGCCCTTATCAAACTGTCTTTGGCGATCTAATAAAGCTTTTCTAACCTCTGGAATAGCCGCCACTTTTGAGGCAACTTCTGCGCACTCCTGAGTCCTAATGGCGTCTGTCACCCAGTCTCCGTCAAGCTTGACACCCACACCTTCATTTTGGGCATTCGGTTTAAATTCGATATTCAATTCACCGGCTAATGCGGCCAGTTGTCTTACTGCATCTAACGGGATACTTTCCCGCTTAGCTTTGAGTCCAAGCAAGCGGTACAGCGCGCCACTATCTAAAAGCGAATAACCTAAGCGCTCAGCGACTATTTTTGCAACAGTGCCCTTACCCGAGCCACTGGGGCCATCGATCGTGATAATAATGGGTAACACGGTGGCCTTAACTCGCGTCAATGTTTAGTCCTGCTGTGCGAGCAAGCTCAACAAAATTTGGGAATGACGTTGCAACATTGTCGCAATCATTCACTTCGATCGGGCCTGATGCCCGCAACGATGCCATTGTAAAGGCCATGGCAATGCGATGATCCCCATGACTTGCAACAGTGCCCGAGCTTATTTTCCCACCTTGTATTTTCATACCATCTGCGGTCGGTTTCGCATCAATTCCCAGCGTTTGTAAGCCTTCTGCCATAGCGGCAATACGGTCAGTCTCTTTTACGCGCAGCTCTTCCCCTCCTGTTAGAACAAATTCACCAGAAGCGCAGGCTGCTGCGACAAAAATAGCAGGAAACTCATCAATTGCGAGTGGTACCAAGTGCTCAGGAACGGTAATACCCTTTAAATTGGCATGCCGGACACGAATGTCCGCAACCGGCTCCCCACCGACTTCTCGCTGATTGAAAAGTGTAATATCGGCACCCATGAGTTTAAGTATATCGAGCACACCCGTGCGGGTAGGGTTTACGCCTACATGTTCGAGAACAATGTCAGAACCCGGTGCGATACTGGCTCCAACCAGAAAAAATGCAGCTGAAGATAAATCCGCTGGTACATCAATCGTGGTTGCCGTTAGACGCTGTCCCCCTCGTAAGCTAATGTGTGCGCCTTGACTTGTCACCTCATACCCAAAGCCTGTGAGCATCCTTTCCGTATGGTCTCGAGTAAGACCGCTTTGCGGTTCAATAACAACGGTTTCGCCTTCGGCAAAAAGTCCTGCCAAGAGTAAACAGGATTTGACTTGTGCACTGGCCACCGGCATTTCGTAGGTCATACTTTTCAGGCGGGGAACAGGCTGAATCAATAGCGGTGGCCTATCGTCTTGAGAACCTTTAATGTTGGCCCCCATTTGCTTGAGGGGGTCGATAACACGCTTCATCGGACGAGCCGTTAAAGACTCATCGCCAGTCAGGGTTGAAGCAAAAGGCTGGGCAGCCAGTATGCCTGACAACAAGCGCATGCTTGTACCGGAATTACCAACGTACAGAGCTTCTAGAGGCTCTTTCAGGCCGTCTATTCCAACACCCTGGATAATAACTTCACCTTCAATGGGCCCTTCAATAGGAACACCCATGGCTTGAAAGGCCCTCAGTGTGTTCAAGCTGTCTTCACCTTCTAAAAAACCACGGATGCGGGTGATGCCATCAGCCAGCGCTCCCAACATAATGGAGCGATGCGAGATCGATTTATCACCCGGGACTCTGAGGCGACCGGTTAATTTCCCATCAGGTTTTACACAAAATTTCTTATAGCTGGCTACACTCACGAATCACTCTCACAACCATGGTCACGTACTTTTTTTGAGTTGTCGAAGGCTTTGTATAAGCCCTCGCCATCAGAGTTTTGAATCATTTTCTGAATATCGCAAAGATTACGCTGATAGGCATCCAATATATCTAAAATGGCACCCTGATTAGCTAAACAAATATCCCGCCACATTACAGGGTCACCAGAAGCAATGCGGGTAAAGTCACGGAATCCGCCTGCCCCGTAGCGGAAAATTTCATCCACTTGATATTTATCCGCAAGTGTATTCACAATGCTATATGCTAGGATATGCGGTAAATGGCTTGTTGCGGCAAGCATTTGATCGTGGTGCTCAGGCGTCATGATTTCAACGACTGCACCGGTCATTTCCCACACACTTGTCACTAAGCGAGTGGCCAATTCAGATGACGTCTCTGTCGGTGTTAAAATAACCCGCCTTCCTTGAAAAAGGTTATCCAGTGAAGCCGCAACGCCGCTTTTTTCCCTGCCAGCAATGGGATGACCCGGGACGACATTTGTCAGATCATCAAATACTTGCTCTACATCGCGAATGAAACTGACTTTACTACTACCTACATCCGTCACAATCGCATGGGCCTGGAGATGATCTTTGATTGCCTCAAGTGTGGCTCGCATCGCGCCCATCGGTACTGCAAGCAATACTAGCTCGGCCTTTTTAACCGCTTGCTCTATGCTCAAGTAATATTCGTCAATAACGCCCAGTTCAAGGGCTTTCTGAAGGGGCTCTTCCCGACGACCGGCACCGACAATTTTGCCCGTAAACCCTGCTTTTTTTAACGCCAGCCCCAACGAACCTCCGATTAAGCCAACACCTATGATTGTTATCTGTTTAATCACCCTTATGCCCGTTATTCAAAACCGCCGTCAAAGCTTCGATCACCTGCTGGTTTTCATTGGGGCGCCCGATCGTGATTCTTAAATGGTTGGGGAGCTGGTAGTTCGCTACCGGTCTTACGATGACTCCCTTTTGCAACAAGCCTTCATACACATCCCCTGCCAACGGCCCGACATTAACGGTCAAAAAATTACCCGCACTGGGTAAAACGGCCAGACCCATCGCACTGAAAGCTTCCGTTAATTGAGTCATACCCTCGCGATTTACACGAACGCTTTCATTGAGAAAATCCTGGTCATCCAACGCGGCTTCAGCCGCAACTAATGCGAGGTTGTTAACATTGAAAGGGTGACGGACACGATTCAGATAATCAGCAATTTCAGGAGAGGATATGGAATAGCCACAGCGCAAACCGGCCAACCCATATATTTTTGAAAATGTACGGGTCACAACCAGATTAGGAGAATCCTGCAGCCACTCTAAACCATTCGCAAACACCCTTCCGGCGGTATATTCGATATAAGCTTCATCTAAAACGACAATGACATGCCGGGGCACGGAGTCAATAAAGTCCTTGAGTGATTCTTTAGTGAGCCAAGTACCTGTTGGATTATTGGGGTTGGCAATGAATACCACCCGGGTGTTGTCGTCAATCAAACGGTACATTGCATCTAAATCATGCCCATAAGGCATAACATCCGTTTCAGGCAGTGCTGTAGCAATATGAGAAGCAGCCCCCACGGCTTTTGTCGCTATCGCATAAACAATGAACGCATGCTCTGAATAAACCGCATTGTGTTCAGGCGTTAAAAATGCACGGGCGATCATATCCAAAACATCATTAGAACCATTGCCTAACGTAAAGCATGCAGAATCAAGCCCGTGGTATGCCGCAAGCTTCGCCGTCAAGGCATAGCCATCTGGGTAATAGTGAACTTTATCTATGACGTCCCTAGCCGCAGCGACCCCCAGTGGGCTCGGGCCTAGTGGATTTTCATTAGAGGCAAGTTTTACGGCATGACGGATACCGTACTCTCTTTCTAACGCCTCAATCGGTTTGCCTGGCGTATAGGGTTGTAAATCACATACGCCCGGTGCTACTAATGATTTTATAGCTGATGATGTCATCCATTTACTCATTTAGTAAGGCGCTTTCGGATAGGAACCAAGAATTCTGAAAGCTGCGGATTCTGACTGTAACGCTGTGAGCGCATCGGCTACCGGTGGGTCCGTTTTGTGGCCGTCGATATCGATGAAAAATACATATTCCCAAAGCCCCCCCCGGGATGGCCGCGATTCTATCCGTGACATACTGATATTCCTTGTCGCAAAGGGTTCTAAAAGCGAAAACAAGGCTCCCGGTTTATTCGCTGCGGACACTAACAAAGTGGTCTTATCGTGCCCGCTGGGGGGAACATCCTGTGCACTGATCACTAAAAAGCGTGTGGTATTGTTTGGTTGATCTTCAATGTGTCTGGACAGGATATCCAGGTGATAAACGCTTGCCGCCATTTCACTGGCAATCGCCGCTTCTCCCTGCTGTTTCGCAATACGAGCAGCCTCTGCATTGCTACTGACGGCAGCCCGTTTAGCATGTGGCAGGTGAGCATCTAACCAGTTCCGCGACTGCGCAAGGGCCTGTTCATGGGCATAAACGATAGAAATTTGATCCAACGCCTCTCTCGCCGACAACAAGTTCAGATGCACACGAATCACTGCTTCACCGGCAATACACAAGGGTGACTGAACAAAAGTGTCCAAGGTGTGATTAACCATCCCTTCCGTTGAATTTTCGACAGGCACTACACCGTATTTCGCACTGCCTGATTCGACTTCACGGAAAACCGCATGAATGGATAAACAGGCGTGTGATTCAACCGCATGCCCAAAGTGTTTCAAAACAGCTTCTTGCGTAAAGGTACCTTCTGGCCCGAGGTAGGCAACGCGCTGAGGTGATTCCAGAGCCAAGCACGCAGACATGATTTCCCTGAAAAGTTTCGCTACAGTGTCTTTTGCTAAGGGACCACTATCCCGTTCCATGATACGACGTAGCACCTGTGCTTCACGCTCAGGTCGGTAAAACTCGGCTTGAGGACCATTTTGGGACTGTTTGACTTCAGCAACGCTAAGCGCGCACTTTGCACGCGCACTTAAAAGGCGTTGTATTTCGTGATCAATCGCGTCAATTTCTGTACGGATTTTCTTTAACTTTTCGTCGTCACTCATCAGCTTATTTAATAGCTTTCTGGTTTGTTTGGGTAGCCCTTAAATTAAAGGCAATACACTCTTAGAACACCGTCAACTTTCGAAATCAGGCCAACCGCTTCTTCACAAACATTACTATCGGTATCCATGAGTGTATAGGCAATGCCTCCACGGGATTCGTTAATCATATGCTTGATATTGATACCCGTTTTACCCAGAACATGCGAAATTTGGCTGACCATATCCGGACGGTTTTCATTGACAACCGCCACGCGATAATCACTGGCCCGGGGCAGATTCACCGTGGGAAAATTAACCGCATTGGTAATATTGCCATTTTCAAGAAAGTCTCGGATCTGGTTTGCCACCATCACGGCACAATTTTCCTCGGCCTGGTGGGTCGAAGCGCCAAGGTGTGGCAAGGTGATCACACCAGGGTGCCCAATCAACTCGGAGCTTGGAAAGTCAGTCACATAAGTACTCACTTTACCGGCATTGATCGCCTGGCATACAGCTGAATCATCAAGAATACCGTCACGGGCGAAATTCAGGAGTATCACACCATCCTTCATTAATTCCAGCCTTTCCTGATCGATCAAATGCCGCGTGGAGTCCAACAAAGGAACATGCACTGTGACAAAGTCCGAGCGGGATAGCACATCATCAACATTAACCCCTTTTTCGACATTGGACGAGAGGTTCCAAGCTGAACTCACCGTGATACCCGGATCAAAGCCGATCACCTTCATACCCAATGATGAGGCTGCATTCGCCACTAAAACGCCGATTGCACCTAAACCAATGACACCCAGGGTTTTACCGGGTAGTTCGAACCCGACGAATTGTTTTTTACCTGCCTCAACTTTCTTTTTGAGTGAACCACTCTCCCCTTTGAGTGAGGCCGTGTAGTTGTAGGCTTGACATAAGTTTCTACTGGCTAAAAACAAGCTGGCAATAACAAGCTCTTTAACGGCATTGGCATTGGCACCCGGTGCATTGAAAACCGGTATACCGGCTTGCGTCATTGACTCCACTGGTATGTTATTAACCCCAGCGCCTGCGCGCCCCACAACCTTCAAATTCGAAGGGATTTCCATCTCATGCATAGGGTGAGAGCGCACCATAATCGCATCCGGATTTTTGATTTCGGAAGCGACTTCGTATAAATCCCGCGGTAATTGGTTAAGGCCCACCGCAGAAATATTGTTCAATGTTAAAACTTTAAACATGTAAAACTAGCCTTTGGTTCGTTCAAACTCTTTCATAAAACCGATCAGTGTATCCACGCCTTCTTCGGGCATAGCGTTATAGATGCTGGCTCGCATCCCACCCACGGATCGGTGCCCTTTCAGTGTCGTTAAGCCTGCCTCTTTGGCTTCACTTAGAAACGCTGCGTCCAACTCAGGATTCTTTAAGATAAAAGGAATATTCATCCAAGAACGACAAGTAATATCGACCTTATTGACATAAAAATCTGATGAATCAATGGCGGCATATAACTTTTCAGCTTTTTCTTTATTCGTGATCGCCATCTGTTCAAGGCCACCTTTATCAAGCAACCATTTAAACACAAGCCCGGCTATGTACCACGTATAAGTAGGGGGTGTGTTTAGCATCGAGTCGGCAGCTGCCACTTTCTGGTAATCAAAGATCGAGGGCGTCGCGGCGGCGGCTTTTCCCAGCAAGGCCTCATCGATCACCACAAGTGTTAACCCCGCGGGTCCGATATTTTTTTGCGCACCCGCATAAATCACACCAAACTTGGTTACATCAACAGGCCGGGAAAGAATGGTTGATGACATGTCGGCCACCAGGGGCACATCAACCTCAGGGGTATCAAAAAATTCAACGCCGCCGATCGTTTCATTCGGGGTGTAGTGGAAATAGGCAGCATCAGCATTTACTTGCCATGTGCCGCGCGCCGGAATACACGTAAAGCCTTCTTCAGCACTGCTGGCCACCACATTCACATCGCAATAGCGCTGCGCTTCTTTGATTGCCTTTGTCGACCACTGCCCGGTATTAATATAGTCAGCACTCGCCTTTCCACCCAGCAGGTTCAAAGGCACCAGCGAAAACTGTGCCGTCGCACCACCTTGCATGAATAGTACTTTGTAGTGATCGGGCACATTCAGCAGTGTTCTAAAGTCTGTCTCTGCCTGCTCTGCGATCGAAATGAACTCTTTACTTCGATGACTCATTTCCATCACACACATACCCGAGCCCTGCCAGTCCAGCATTTCTTGTTGAGCTTGCCGCAAAACTTCTTCTGGCAATACCGCCGGCCCGGCGCTGAAGTTGTAAGGTCGATTCATCAATAATTCCAGGTAGTTGATTAATGGTTTAGTAGGTTAGCGGGTTAAGCAGTAGAAGGCGGCTCACTCTCAGGTTGCTCAATGTCATTTTCACCATTCAGTAACAGGACGGGTTCCATTTCGACGAGGTGCTCGCCCTCATCCAGACGGATCAGCCGCACGCCTTGAGTATTCCGGCCAACAATCGATATTTGCTCCACCGAGGTACGCACCAATGTGCCGGATTTTGTGATTAACATAATTTCATCACCTTCATTGACGAGGCAGGCGCCAATCACCTTGCCGTTGCGCCCTTTTGTTTGAATATCAATCACACCCTGTCCACCGCGACCTTTGGTCGGGTATTCAGACATCCGGGTTCGCTTTCCATACCCGTTTTCAGTCGCTGTGAGCAAGTCGCCGTCATCGACGACAATCAGTGCGATGACTTCCTGCTCCTCACCCAGTTTAATTCCCCGAACACCCGATGCTACACGCCCCATTTTACGTACATTCGACTCATGGAAGCGAATTGCCTTACCTGCATTAGAAACAAGCAAAATGTCTCTATCACCATCTGTGAGCGCCACGTCAACCAAGCAGTCACCATCGCGCAGATCGATCGCAATAATGCCATTCGAGCGAGGCCTTGAAAAAGCGGATAAGGCTGTTTTCTTAACAACACCATTACGGGTTGCCATAAAAACATATTGATCCTCAGGGAAGGCTCTGACCGTCAGTACCGCATTAATGCGCTCCCCGTTTTCAAGTGGCAGCAAATTGACAATAGGGCGACCTTTAGAACTACGGGTGCCTTGAGGTAATTCGTAGATTTTTTTCCAATAGACTTTCCCGGCACTTGAGAAGAACAAAACGCTGTCATGGGTATTGGCTATAAAGAGCTTCTCGATGAAGTCTTCATCTTTCATGGCTGTGGCCGACTTCCCTCGCCCACCACGATGCTGGGTATTGTACTCAGACAATAATTGCGACTTGACATAACCTGCGTGGGACAATGTCACAATCACGCCTTCATCAGCAATCAGGTCCTCCAGTGACAAGTTGGCATAATCGATATCGATTTCTGTCCGGCGCTCATCCGCATATTGTTCTCTGATTTCCTCAAGTTCTTCACGAATCACGGCTTTCAGCCGATCAGGGTCAGTTAAAATATCCAAAAGCTCTTTAATTCTATCCAGTACCTCACTGAATTCACTGACAATTTTATCTTGTTCGAGCCCTGTCAAACGGTGCAATCTTAGATCAAGGATCGCTTGTGCTTGGGCATCCGAGAGGTGATAACCATCGGACAACAATCCAAATGCATCCTCCAAATCCTCTGGACGAGAGGCATGTTGCCCGGCTTTTTCCAGCATACTGGTAACCACGCCCGGCTCCCAAGCCCTTTCCAATAGCCCAGCTTTTGCTTCTGCGGGGCTGGAAGACTCACGTATTAACTGGATAACCGGATCAATGTTAGCCAGCGCAATGGCTAAACCCTCGAGAAGGTGCGCACGTTCCCTTGATTTGCGAAGGAGAAAAATACTCCGGCGGGTTACAACTTCCCGACGGTGTCGCAGAAAAGCTTCCAGTACATCTTTGAGGTTCAGAACTTTAGGCTGCCGATCCGACAATGCAACCATATTAATCCCAAAAACAGACTGCATCTGCGTCATCTTGTACAAGTTATTTAAAATGACCTCAGGAACTTCACCTCGGCGCAAGACAATCACCATGCGCATGCCATCTTTATCCGACTCATCGCGCAGTTCCGTAATACCTTCCAGTTTCTTTTCGCGCACTAATTCGGCAATTTTCTCCAGTAATCGGGCTTTATTTACCTGATAGGGAAGTTCCGTGACAACGATGACGTCACGTCCATCGGTTTCTTCAAAGTGCGCTTTGGCCCGTACATAAATGCGCCCACGCCCTGTACGGTAAGCTTCGCGGATACCTGCCGTTCCATTGATGACAGCGCCTGTTGGAAAGTCCGGGCCGGGTAGATGCTCCATAAGCCCTTCGATATCAATGCTCGGAACGTCCAGCAATGCCAATACTGCATTAATGACTTCTCCAAGGTTATGCGGAGGGATATTAGTCGCCATACCCACCGCAATACCTGTGGAACCGTTTACCAGAAGGTTAGGAACGCGTGATGGAAAGACTGCTGGTTCAAACTCTGTTTCGTCGTAATTGGGGGTGAAATCAACGGTTTCTTTGTCTAAATCCGCCATCAATTCATGCGCAATCTTCGCCATACGTACTTCGGTGTAACGCATCGCTGCTGGCGCATCACCATCGATAGAACCAAAATTGCCCTGGCCATCAATCAGCATATAGCGCATGGAAAACGGCTGGGCCATTCTCACCATCGTATCGTACACAGCCGTATCACCATGGGGGTGGTATTTACCAATGACATCACCCACCACCCGCGCGGATTTTTTATACGCTTTGTTCCAGTCGTTTCCCAACTCGCTCATGGCATAAAGTACGCGCCGATGAACGGGTTTTAGGCCATCCCTCACATCCGGTAGAGCACGTCCGACGATAACACTCATGGCATAGTCCAGATAGGACTGTTTCATCTCGTCTTCAAGATTTACCGGAAGCACTTCTTTTGCAAAATCAGCCATCTGGCTATACCACCTCTACCTGTATCCCAACATGCCGAATAAACAAACCATTATATCATGAATTATTCATGCAATCGTAAAGTCGCCTGTTGACCAGGTCACATAGATAAAATTAGGCGCTAGAACAAGTGTTGTTCGGGCCTGCGATAACCCGATTTACGATTTGGTCCAGTGCCTGAGAAGGACTGGTTTTCTATTTTAGGAGCGTTTTCAGCACGGAATATTTCGAAAAAACCACCGGACTCACCAGGCGCAAGCGCTTCTCCTGTCTGGTCACTAATCCGTACAGTTGACATATTGTTCGGTAAAGCCGCCTGCTGTTCAGGGCTACCTTGCAGTGCTATACGCATATAATCTATCCACATGGGCAATGCGGCCCCTGCTCCTGTGCCGCGAGAGCCAAGGGGTTTGTGATCATCATAGCCAACCCATACGCTGGTCACGATCTGCTCATTAAAGCCATTGAACCAGGCATCTCTTTGATCGTTTGTCGTCCCCGTTTTTCCAGCAATATCGTTTCGTTTTAATACTAACGCCTTTTGCCCCGTTCCACGCTTGATGACATCGCGTAACATGGAGCGCATAATAAATGCGTTTCGCTGGTCAATAACACGTATTGCGCGACGCGCCAGCATGCTCTCACCCTGTTCGGATAAAGCGGGGTTGTCATCGCAGGCATGACAGACCGAAACCGGATTTGCCTGAAAGGTTATCTTTCCTTCAATATCTTCGACTCGCTTAATCCAGTAAGGCTCAATCCGGTAACCCCCATTGGCAAAAACTGCATAAGCAGAGGCCATTTGCAAGGGGGAAACTGCGCCACTTCCCAACGCCAGGGAGAGGTTTCTCGGCATGCTTTCTTTTTCGAAGCCGAATCGGCTGGCATAGTCGATTGCATCTTTCAAACCCAGCGACATGAGCACACGAATCGAGACCAAATTACGCGACTTGACCAAGCCTTCTCTTAAGCGAGTTGGACCATAAAACTTACCACTGTAGTTTTCAGGTCGCCAGTCACCTTCTAATATGGCATCTTTAAGTACAATGGGCGCGTCGTTATAAACTGTCGCTGCCGTATCGCCTCTATGCAATGCCGCCGAATAGATAAAAGGCTTAAAGCCTGACCCTGGTTGCCGACGAGCTTGCGTCGCTCGATTGAATTTACTTCGATTGAAGTCAAACCCACCCACAAGTGCTTCGATTGCGCCATCTTCAGAAGAAAGAGAAACAAGCGCCCCTTCGACAGAAGGCAGTTGAATCAGATTGAGATGACTACCATCAGTGGGTGAGGTATAGATCACATCTCCAAGTGAGAATACAGATTGTTGTTCGGATAGGCTCGCGTTATCCCCCAAAACCCACGCCAGACTTCCTCTTGAAATTTCCCGAACCTCGGCAGAAGGCAGAAACACAGCGATGCCAGCCTCATCTTGGCTGACAATTACAGCCGGTAACATTTCGCCATAGTGAGGATAGGGTTCCAATATTTCCAGTAGCTTCTCTGTCGAGATTAATGTCGCTTCAGGCGCTTTTCCCACCGGGCCTTGGTAGCCATTGTCATGTTCATAGTTAATCAGCGCTTTTCTAAGCGCCTGATTCGCGGCTTGTTGTTTGCGCGAGTCGATCGTTGTGAAAACATTCAGTCCAGCGGTATAGGCACTTGCTCCATATTTTTCGTAGATTTCAGCTCGCGCCATTTCAGCGACATAGCCGGCCTCAACTTCCGCTGCCGTGCGATATTGTGAGGCTGTCACGGGTGCCTTGACCGCCATTTCGTATGATGCGTCATCAACCATACCCAGCAAATGCATGCGTTCAAGAATATAGTTTCGGCGGATAAGCGCACGGTCACTATCGGCAATCGGATTATATCGTGAGGGAGCTTTAGGCAAGCCTGCGATCATCGCAGATTCTGCCAACGTCAACTCACCGACTGTTTTACCGTAATAAGCCTGAGCCGCCGCACCCACCCCGTAGGCACGGTTGCCCAAATAAATTTTATTGAGATAAAGTTCAAAAATAGCATCTTTACTTAACTCTTGCTCAATACGTAAAGCTAGTAAAATTTCGTTGACTTTACGCAGATAGGTTTTTTCGTGCGTAAGAAAGAAGTTTCTTGCAACCTGCATAGTAATCGTGCTGCCACCTTGTCCTTTTCTCCCTGTTTTGACCAGATTATAGGCCGCCCTGAACAACCCTTTAAGTGAAACGCCTCTGTGGTCGTAAAAGCCATCATCCTCAATGGCAAGAAAAGCATTTTTTAAGTCCTGAGGAACCTCTTCAATGGCTAAAGGAATCCGTCTTTTTTCGCCATATTCAGCCATAAACTTCCCGTCCGCTGTAAAAATACGCAGTGGCACTTGTAGCTTTACGTCCTTGAGCACTTCAACGGGAGGCAGATCTGGCGATAGTTTCTGATAAAGCAGGTAAATGCCACCAACGCCCAGCACAACACAAACAGCCCCGGTGAGGATGGCCCACTTAAGAAACCAGATGAATCGACTACGCTGATTGGACATACTTTACTTTACGTTTTGAATGAATAGAAAGGAACTGATTATAAAGAGTCTCGGCTTTTCAAGCGAATCAGATCACTGAGTCAAAACGGCTCAGGCGGCAATTCCATCCGCCTGTCGCCGATTCGGTCTATTCCAGAACGACGCCTAAAGTCCAACCAAGATTGTGACGATACTGAAAATAATTATTAAAAGGTCATGCATCGTGTTTGGATTAAACCGTAAAAACAAACCACTTTTAGGGGTTGATATCAGTTCAACGTCTATCAAACTGCTTGAACTCAGTGAATCAGGTGGTAATTACCGTATTGAAAGCTATGCCGTGGAGCCTCTGCCTGCAGATGCGGTTCTGGAAAAAAACATCCAAGACATAGAAGCTGTGAGTAATGCCATTAAAACGGCTTACAAAAAATCGGGCAGTAAGGCCAAGCAAGCAGCCGTCGCCGTCGCCGGCTCTGCCGCGATTACAAAAACCATCACTATGCCTGCGACATTGAGCGAATCCGAAATTGAGGAACAGATCCAGATAGAAGCCGATCAGTACATTCCATATCCGCTGGAAGAAATCAATCTCGACTTTGAAATGCTGGGTATTTCTGAAGGAAATGAGGAGACACAAGACATCTTGCTTGCTGCCTCCAAAAGTGAACACGTGGACGCCCGTGTTGACGCAACCGAACGCGCCGGGTTGACATCCATGATTGTCGACATTGAGCCTTATGCCATTGAGCACACTATCCAAACGATGAGTCACCAGCTGATTGATCACGGTAAAGAAAAAACGATTGCCGTGTTTGACATCGGCGCCAGCATGACGTGCCTGAACGTTATTCATGATATGGAGCTTATCTATACACGCGAACAGAATTTTGGCGGTAAACAACTCACCGAAGAAATCATGCGCCGCTATGGGCTTTCCTATGAAGATGCAGGGAAAGCAAAACGTGAAGGTGGGCTTCCAAGCGGTTATCAGACCGAAGTCTTAGACCCCTTCAAAACAACATTGGCCAGACAAGTCAGTCGTTTCTTGCAATTTTTCTTTTCCGCCAGCGCTTTTAGTCATATTGACCAAATTGTGCTCTCTGGCGGTTGCGCCTGTATTGGGGGAATTGACAGTTTTATTGAAAGCCATACCGGCACACCTACCCTCATCGCTACCCCTTTTGCATCAATGAAAATTAAAGACAAAAGCCTGGCCCCCAAAATCACGTCAGACGCACCCGCACTTATGATTGCCTGCGGACTGGCGCTCAGGAGCTTCGACTGATGGCTCGCATTAACTTACTCCCTTGGCGTGAAGAAGTTCGCAGAGAAAAGAATAAAACCTTTTTGATGAATCTGGCCTTAGTGGCAGGCTTGGCGGTCGTTGTCAGTGGTTGGGGTTACTTTACCATGCAACAGCGCATTGACCACCAGGTAAACCGCAACAAGTATCTTGAACACGAAATCACCGTGTTATACGAAGAACTCAAAGAAATTAACGAGCTTGATTCCATCAAGGAAAAACTGCTGTCTCGGATGGAAATCATCCAACAACTGCAGATCCAGCGCCCTCAAGTCGTGCACCTTTTCCACGAGCTGACAGCAACTTTGCCAGAAGGTGTACACCTTTCCTCAATCAAACAGGAACAAGAAAGAATCACACTGGAAGGGCAAGCTGTTTCCAATGCCAGTGTATCTGCATTCATGCGTAACCTTGACCAGTCTGACTGGTTAAAAGAACCCAAACTGGAAGCTATCGAAGCTAAAAAAGACGAAACCATTAATGTCTTTAAGCTTCACATGGCTCAAACCACGCCTACCACACCGGATAACCTAGAGTAGCCTGACGCCATGGATATTGTTGCAAAACTTGAGACACTCAAAAACTTCGATGTTGAAGACATCAAAAAAGTAGGGCTCGCGCCCAAACCGGTGCAGTATGTCATCAAATTGCTTGTGGCGGCCATTATCATTGGCCTGGCTTTCTGGTTATTGATCATTCCCACGTTTGATGAACTTAAAAACATCAAATATCAAGAAACAATTCTCAAAAAAACCTTCGAGGAAGAGCAAAGAAAAGTCGCCAACCTTGAGGCCTATAAAAAACAGTTGGATCAAATGCGCCTGTCATTCGGCACGATGCTCCGCCAGCTGCCTGACACCGTCGACATTGAAAGCCTCTTAATCGACTTATCTCAAACCAGCGTCTCAGCTGGGCTTGAGGTTGTATCGTTTTTCCCGGAGGAAGAAGTTCCAAAAGAGTTTTATGCCGCCTACCCCATCAAGTTAACGGTGACGGGCACCTATCACGAGTTTGGGCAGTTTGCCAGCGGCCTGGCCGCCTTGCCGCGTATTGTGACATTGCATGATATTGCCATCGCGCCGGTCGAAAAAAATCCGTCCTTGATGCAAATGCAACTCACTGCCATGACATACCGCTATCTTGAAGAGGACAGTTAAGATGAGACTGAAGCCTCACATCCTGCTAAGAAAAAACCCCTTTCTGTTGCTACTGGTTACCGGTGTGCTTGTCGCCTGCGATACCAGTATGACCGACCTGCAACAATTTGTTACACAAACCAAACAGCGCAGCTCGGGTGATGTGGAACCTTTGCCCGAATTCCCCAAATATGAAAGTTTCATTTATGACTCTACCCAGTTGCGAGACCCCTTTAAAGAACTGTCTAAACTGGCCCAAAAACAAGGTCAACCAGAGGATACGGGGCCAAGACCGGATGCAGCACGGCAAAAACAACCACTCGAATTTTTCCCACTTGATTCTTTAAAAATGGTAGGTGTTCTGCGTCAACAACAAACACAGTGGGGTTTAGTCAAAGCGCCAGATGGCACCATACACCGTGTTCTAAAAGGACATTATGCCGGTAAAAACCACGGCAAAATCGAAAACGTCAACGAAACTCAAATTGCACTGGTTGAACTCGTTCCAGACGGACTTGGCAACTGGGTCAAACGTGAAGCAAAACTGTCTTTAGGTGAAGAATGATGAAAAGGAACTCAATATCGCTCAATCTCAACACGCTTATCCTGCAAATGGTTGGACTGTGCCTATTGCTGCTGTCCCTAACCAATCTGACCTACGCAAATACGTCCAATACACTGGAGAGCGTAAACTATAAGACGCTACCTGGTAACCGGGTGCAAATTGCCCTGAAACTCTCAGGGCCGGCTGAAAAACCGGGGGGATTTTCAATTGATAACCCTGCCAGAATTGCACTGGACCTGGCGAACACAAAAAGCAATCTCGCCTCTAAAGTGACCTCGATTGGGTTAGGCAATGTTCGCAGCCTCATTGCGGTTAACGCAGGCAATCGAACTCGGGCCATTATTAATTTGACAATGCCTACGCCTTACACCACACAAGTAGAAGGCAATACGATTTTCGTAACACTGGACGCCCCTAAAACCTCTCACCAGACAAATGCGGCGCAATCGAACTTAACCTATCGTAAAAGTACACTGGCTCGGAAAAGTCGCTCACTTAAAGACATGGACTTTCGCCGTGGTGCAGAGGGTGAAGGCCGTGTCGTGTTCACCTTATCAGAAACCGGTATTCCCACCGACATTCGTGAGGAGAACGGTAAAATCCTTGTTGAGTTTCTGGGTACCGAACTACCCAAATCGCTGGCGCGGCGCATGGATGTGCTCGACTTCGCGACACCGATTCGTTACATCAGCGCGAAAAGAAGTGGGAAAAATACTCAGGTCATCATCGAACCCACGGGGCGTGATTACGAACAACTGGCTTACCAGACAAAAAACCTTTACACCATTGAACTTAAACATATTCCCAAAGAGGAACTGGACGCTAAAATAAAAGAAAAATTCGGTTACACCGGTGAACGCTTATCCCTCAACTTTCAGGACATTGAGGTACGCTCGGTCTTACAACTTTTGGCCGATTTCACCAATCTGAACGTCGTGGTCAGTGATACGGTTGAGGGCAAGCTGACACTCAGGTTAAAAAATGTGCCCTGGGATCAGGCGCTCGATATCATCCTTAAAACCAAAGGCTTGGACAAGCGTGAAAGTGGAAACGTTTTGCTCATTGCTCCCACTGAAGAAATTGCCGCACGGGAACGGATTGAACTGGAAGCACACCAACAGATCGAAGAGCTGGCACCACTGCGTACAGCTTTCATTCAAGTCAACTACGCCAAAGCGACCGAGCTGGCTGAAATTTTAAAGTCGGAAGAAAGCAGCATCCTTTCTGAACGGGCGACGGTAACAACCGATGAACGCACCAACACCCTGCTCGTCCACGACACAGATGAAAAACTCGAAGAAATCCGAAGGCTCATCGCCAAACTGGATATTCCTGTTCGACAGGTATTGATTGAGTCGCGCATTGTGATCGCAACCGACGATTTCAACAAAGAACTGGGCGTACGTTTCGGTGTGAACAGAGACACCACTAACGACGGTTCCGGTATTATTGTCAGTGGCAACCGAGACGGCATTACCAACTTAGGCAATAATGATCCGCTCGGCGATGAACGGTTTAATGTCAACCTGCCCGCGGCGAGCGCAGCAGGATCCATTGCACTGGCACTGGCCAAGATGCCATTTGGCAGCCTGCTGGAACTGGAACTATCCGCAATGCAAGCGGAGGGACGAGGCGAGGTTATTTCAAGCCCTCGCGTGATCACCGCCAATCAGCGCGAGGCGTTTATTGAACAAGGTGTCGAAATTCCTTATTTGGAGGCCTCATCCAGTGGTGCCGCCACAATCTCTTTCCGAAAAGCGGTACTGGCATTACGTGTTACACCACAAATCACACCAGATAACCGTATTATTATGAATCTCACCGTCAACAAAGACAGTGTTGGTGAACTTTATGGCGAGGGGCGCCAGCGCATTCCCAGTATTGATACCCGTGAAGTGCAAACCCAAGTATTGGTGAGCAATGGTGACACGGTTGTCCTTGGTGGCATTTATGAACAAGCACAACTGGATGAAGTGGTTCGAGTGCCCTTCCTGTCAGATTTACCATTGGTCGGCCGTTTGTTCAGAAACACCAAGCGTGAAGATGATAAAACCGAATTGCTTGTTTTTGTTACACCCAAGATTGTCAAAGACAACTCTTTACTCTCAAACTGAAGAGAAAGTCGTGCGGCAATCATGCAGCACGACTTGACTTATCCCCATCAAATTCTAACGCCTGTTAGGCTGTTTTCTCTCTTCTTGTAATCAAGTAAACTCCCTTCATACAAACGAACACACATAGTTCGTCAATGCTTCAAGGTGGAGGGAAACTGGTGGACGTTAATCTTGCAAAAAAACGATTTGCTGACGACTTACTGGGCGGTAAAGTTGCTTTAGTCTCAGGCAGCGGGAGCGGCATGGGCCAGGCAACGGCCATCGAAATGGCTCGCTGTGGCGCAAAAGTCGTACTTTATGGTCGAACACCTGAAAAATTAGAGAAGACAGCGGAAATTATTCGCTCAGCCGGCGGCGACGTGCTCCCGATCCAAGGAGACACACGGGAAACTGAACAGATCCAAGCCGCTCACGACCAAATCAAAGAACACTGGGGCAGGCTGGATATTCTGGTCAACAACGCGGGGGGCCAATATGTTTCACCGGCCAAAGACATTACATTCACTGGTTTTGACGCCGTTATTCGTAATAACCTGTACGCCACTTGGTATATGACAAAATTGGCGGCCGATAACTTCATGTTTGAAAATGGCGGAAAAATCATTAATGTCACAGCCGTTGTCAAACAAGCACTTTCGGGGTTTGCACACAGTGTTGCTGCTCGCGGCGGGGTTGTGGCTCTGTCCAAAACACTGGCTCACGAATGGGCTCGGTACGGCATTTTAATTAATTGCGTTGCCCCCGGCACCGTCAAATCGTTCCCGGATGGGCACTACCCCATCGCCATGGGCACCTGGGAAAAATCTAACAGGAACCTGCTCAACCGAATGGGCCGCTCGGAAGACATTTCTGGCATGATCACTTTTCTTGCCTCAGAACTGGGTGACTTTATTACCGGGGAAGAGTTTTATGTCGATGGTGGCGAAACACTCAATGTCTCACACAGTGCAGCCGACCTGATTGACCCTGATTTAAAAGCCAAACAAGGCCATTAACCCTAGACGATCAACACAATAGAATAAGGACGATATTTCATGACAACTCAAGACAAAACGTTTTATTGGACACCGAGTGAGGAGTTCCTGAAAAACTCCAACATGAAGAAGTTCCTGGAATACGTCAACGTTCCTGACTATGACGCCTTAATCCAAAAAGCCAACGAAGATCCAGCCTGGTACTTCGAATCCGCGATGAAGTTTGGCGGCGTACAGTTCAACGAGCCTTACCGTCAATTCATGGACAACACCAAAGGCCAACCTTGGACAGAGTGGTGTGTCGGTGGCAAAACGAGTATTGTTTTGAATTGCATCGACAAGCATAAAAGCACACCCACTTATGATCAACCCGCACTGGTTTGGGAAAAGGAAACCGGGGAAAACGGCACGCTGACCTACCGGGAATACGATGCCGAAATCAGCAAACTTGCCGCAGGCCTTAAATCCTTAGGGATTGGCAAAGGCGATGTTGTCGGCATCTTTATGCCCAGTATCGCAGAAACTTACATTGCCTTTTTCGCCATCTTAAAAATCGGTGCCATTGTAATGCCCCTGTTTTCCGGTTTTGGCCCCCAACCTTTAACAACACGCATTAACGACGGTGGGGCTAAAGCGGTCATCACCGCAGATGGTACCTGGCGCCGGGGAGACCCACTGCCCCTCAAGCCACTGCTTGATGAAATCAAGGACGACGTGCCCAGCCTTGAAAAAGTCATTGTTGCCCGGAACCTGGGAGATCGTATTGATACGGCCATGACCTCTGGTCGCGACTACTGGTGGGACGAACTGGTCGCCGACAAACCGTCGGACTTCCCTACAGAAGTGCTGGACGCTCAGGAAACCTCCATCCTACTGTACACATCAGGTACCACCGGCAAGCCCAAAGGCACTGTCTGGACACAAGTTGGCTTCATCACCCGTATGATCACTGACATCGCCATCTGCTCAGACTTCAAACCGGGCGACCGCTTCTTCTTTATGAGTGATATGGGTTGGATGGTAGGTGCCATGTGCGCCATTATTCCTTCGCTTTTGAGTGGTAGCCTGCTCGTAGTCGAAGGAGCACCAGACTATCCCCAGCGAGACCGTTTTTGGCGGGTCATTGATCAATACGACGTTTCATTCCCTGGGGTATCTCCCACACTGGTGCGGGGCATGATGCGTTATGGCGAAGAAGACGTCTCCAAATATGCATTCAACAATCTTCGCGTGACTATCTCGGGCGGTGAGGCCTGGACAGAAACACCGTGGCTTTGGTATTTCAAAAATGTCTGCCGGGAAAAACATCCCATTGTCAACATCACCGGAGGCACTGAAATCGGTGGCAACATTCTGATCCAGCCGGTCACCAAACCGATCAAACCCAGTGCTTTTTACGGTCCTTGTCCAGGTGTGGGGGCTGATGTTGTGAATGATGCTGGTGAATCCATGCCTACCGGTGAAGTAGGCGAACTGGTGCTGCGCCACGCTTCAATCAGCATGACTAAAAGCCTATGGCAGGATGATGAACGTTACCTGGACACCTATTGGAATATCATCCCAGGTATGTGGGTGCACGGTGACTGGGCCATGCGCGATGAAGACGGCTACTGGTATTTACTCGGCCGCTCAGACGATACCATTAAAATTTCAGGCAAACGCACAGGCCCTTCTGAACTGGAAGGCGTAATCATGGAAACCGGCCTGGTTGCTGAAGTGGCCGTAGTCGGTATTCCAGATGAGTTAAAAGGCTCCGTGCTTTATTGCGTATGTGTTCCGCTACCGGGTGTGGATGCCGACGATAAACTCATCCAAACCATCTCCAATGCCCTGATTGACGGCATGGGTAAATCCTACCGACCCAAACAGGTGATTTTTGTCTCCGACTTACCCCGCACACGGAATATGAAAGTAATGCGGCGAGTTGTCCGAGCGGTACTGACCAACACCAGCGCCGGGGATTTATCGGCACTGGTCAACCCCGAAACAGTCGAAGAACTCAAAGCAGCCCTTCTCGGCTAAGTCAGAAAAGGAAAAAACGATGGCCAATAAAGACAATTATTACTGGCATCCGACTGAAGAAATCATTGCCAATGCCAATATCACCCAATTCATGGAGCACCTGGGTATCAGTCGTTATGAAGAGTTGATTGAAAAAGCAGATGCTGATCCCGGCTGGTATTTTGACCAAGTCATCCAATATTGCGATATACGTTTTTACAAACCCTACGACAACATACTCGACACATCCAAGGGCATCCCGTGGGCGCGTTGGTGCGTCGGCGGCACCACGAATATGACAATGAACTGCATTGACAAACACCGTGGGACCTCAACGTACGAAAAAGACTTCCTGATATGGGAAAAAGAAACCGGGGAAAACGGCACGCTGACCTACCGAGAATTTGATGCCGAAGTCTGCCGCCTGGCGGCCGGCTTGAAAAAACTGGGGGTTGGAAAAGGCGATGTCGTAGGTATTTTCATGCCCAACTTGCCCGAAACCTTTGCCGCCTTTTTCGCAATCGCCAAAGTCGGCGCGATTATCATGCCTTTGTTTTCCGGGTTTGGTCCTTCCCCCTTAATCACACGCATTCAGGATGGCGGTGCAAAAGTCATTATTACCGCTGATGGTACCTGGCGCCGGGGATCGCCCGTTTCCATGAAGGCCTTGCTTGATGAGGTCAAAGACGATATTCCCACCGTGGAAAGTGTGATCGTCGTGCGGAATCTGGGACAAAACCTGCCCACTCAGATGACATCGGGCCGTGACTACTGGTGGGATGCATTATGTCAGGACCTTCCCATCGACACGCCGACAGAAGAAATGAGCGCCGAGGACCCCGCTGTCTTACTTTACACGTCCGGCACAACCGGCAAACCTAAAGGCGCAGTCTGGACACATGCCGGTTTTGTCACCCGCATGGCGACAGACATGGGCCTGTGTGGTGACTTCAAACCCGAAGACCGCTTCTTTTTCATGAGCGATATGGGCTGGATGGTCGGCGCGATGTGTGCCGTCACGCCCAGCATCCATGGCGGCAGCCTGTTGGTTGTTGAAGGCGCACCGGACTACCCGGAAACAGACCGCCTGTGGCGCGTGATTGATCAATATGGCGTTTCCTTTCTGGGCGTCTCACCGACACTCGTCCGAGGTATGATGCGCTATGGGGACGATGAAGTTAAAAAATATGCGTTTGAGAAGCTTCGAGTCACCATGTCTGGCGGTGAGGCCTGGACAGAAACACCATGGCTTTGGTATTTCAAAAATGTCGGACATGAGAAAATGCCCATCGTTAACATGTCGGGCGGCACCGAAATCGGTGGTTCCATTGCCATCGGTACTGTGATTCACCCGGAAAAACCGAGCTCATTTGCGGGCCCCTGTCCAGGCGTGAATGCCGACATTGTTGATGACGAAGGCAACAGCCTGCCCGCCGGTGAAGTCGGTGAGCTGGTCCTGCGCGGACCTTCCATCGGTTTAACCAAAAGCTTATGGAAAAACGACGACCGTTATATCGATGCCTACTGGAGTACCATTCCCAATCTGTGGGTACATGGTGATTGGGTCTCCAAAGATGAAGATGGCAACTGGTACATTCTTGGCCGCTCAGATGACACGATCAAAGTCTCCGGAAAACGGACAGGCCCTTCGGAAATCGAAAGCATCCTGATGGAAACCGGGCTCATTGCCGAGTCCGCCGTTGTTGGCGTGCCCGATGATGTCAAAGGCTCTGTAATCGTCTGTGTGTGTGTGCCCCGTCCCGAAGTCGAGGTAACACCCGAGTTGTCGGAAAAAATTTCTGCCGCCATCGTCGATGGTATGGGCAAATCCTATCGCCCTAAAGAAATTATCTACGTCTCCGACCTGCCCCGTACCCGCACTATGAAAATTATGCGCCGGGTTGTAAAAGCGATCTTGACAGGTGGCAACCCCGGCGATTTATCATCGCTGGTCAATCCAGAAACGGTTGAAGAGCTCAAAGCTAAAACGGCTTAAATCATCTCGTATCATGCAGGTGTGTTTTTGATGCACCTGCATCATCGCCGAGATACTCATCTCCAATAGCGGATAATCACGATCAATACCCGGTTAAAAATCAAAGTCATACCTGGCTCATCCCGGTCTGAAATTTCCGGCTGGCTAGAGGATCGATTGAAGGTGAAAATCGCGACACCGCCCGTCAAAGGCCAGGCAAACAAAGCCGTGGAGTCTCTTTTTACGGACCTTTTGAAACAGCCAAAAGGGTCTGTTGTGATTGTGTCGGGTAAAAATTCGCCCCAAAAAGTAATTGAAATTCGGGGCTTATCTGAAGATGATGTGCTTAAACGACTGTTTAAAAACGCCCTTAATTCAACCGTTTGAAGCGCCTCTAATGCTTGCACTTAAGATCACCGCTATCATACTCGGCGTGCTACTCATTTTGTGTGTCATATGGTGGGCAGTGGCTTATAAAAACTACCAAGCCGATACCCACGCTTTGCAAGCTCAGGTTTTAAACAACACCTCTCACCACACCGATGTGGTGGTTGATTTTTCCACACTCGAAAACTTGCCTGAACCGGTTAAGCGGTATTTTTATCATGTCCTCAGAGATGGGCAACCCTACATCACACAAACCAGGCTGAAACAAACAGGGGCTCTCAAAGTGAGCCCTACAGCCAAAAACTGGTCTTCGTTTGAGGCCTTATACCTGGCTAAGCCTAACCCAGCTGCTTTTTTATGGGATGCAAAGATCAGCCTTTTTCCCGGCTTACATATCCGGGTTCGCGATTCTTTTGTCCACGGCGTGGGCGCTGGCCATATCGCATTGTTATCCGTATTGACAATGGGTAAAGAAAGCAACAAACCTGCACTGAACTCAGGTGCTTTTTACCGTTATCTTGCGGAAGCCATCTGGCACCCTACCTCTTTACTCCCGGAATCCGGTGTGGTCTGGCTTCCACTTGATCAAAACCAAGCGGTTGCTCATCTGGCGGCTTTTGGCCTTTCAATCTCATTGACATTCCGGTTTAACGCTACGGGTGAAATCATCAGTATTTACACCGAAGACCGCTTTGGGAAATTTGGTGATCACTACCGACAATATCCTTGGGAAGGCTCGTTTAGGCACTATCAAACCGTCGACGGCGTAAAAATCCCCACAGAAGCTGAAGTTGGCTGGCACCTTCCTGAAGGTTTCTGGCTTTTTTGGAAAGCCAAAATTCAGCAGGCAACGTTTGAATAAAACATTGTCTAAACACCCTAGCCGCGCTAGGTCTGACAGGCACCCCGGATGAGAGCGGCCTGCCAGATTCGCATGTAAATTTTAGCCCTCTGCTGAAGCGCTTCGGCGCCGGCGCAAACAGGCCCATAAACCAGCTAAGCCGAGTAACATGAGAGAAGAGAGACTTCCTGAGTCACTGTCAGAGGCCTCCTCATCACTGGCTTGAGCCGTTTTAAGATCGGCCCAGACCAGACGGTGATCAGAACTGATCACTTCATTCAGGCCGGTTAAGCGATGCAAAGACTCATTCGAAGCCGGCCAAAACACAGCGCCTTGTGTCACTTCGAGCTTGGCCACAGAAGGCAAAACATAATCCGCGCGCATTTTCCAGCCCGCGGTATGATGAATGCTGTGAACATTGTCGGGATCGTTTTCCTGCCCACCGGCGCTTTCCGGCGCAAAGTTTCCTTGCACAGCGTCACTATCGAGCAGCATGGCCATCGGGTTATTGGTTGCGTCCCCCTCAACGGGAGAGGCATTGAGATCCCCCAAAATCACGAAAGCAGATCCTGGCGCCAAGCCACCTGATTCCCCTTGATCATCATAAATATAATCTTCGTTGGCAATATAATCGGCCCAAAACCGGATTTCATCGTGATTTCGACGGCCATTGCGATCCTCATCACCATCAAAAACCGGTGGTGTGGGGTGGCTCGCCAATATGTGCACAGTTTGGCCGTTGATATCCAGGGGGATATCCCAGTGAGATTTGGATGAGAGCCTGAAAACCGTTAACTCATCATCACTGTACCAGCTGCTTGTACTGCCATCGCCATCCGCATCGGCTGGGTCTTCAGGCAAGAGTGCACCGGGCATATCTTTCCAGAGAAATTTTTGAAAAGTACGAACACCCTCATTCAGGATAGGAAAACGGGACAGCAAAACCATGCCATATTGTCCGGGAAACGCACCGAAACCAAATGCATCATCCGCCGTTCCGGTATGACCATCATTATTCAGGTCAAAACCCGATGGAATGCCGGTATTGGACTCGGCCAAATAGACATAAGGATATTCAATCACCTCCGCACCTTTTTGTGACACTTTTAAGTAATTGTTCTGAAAGGCTGCTACCGCAGAACCATCCGCAACATAATCAAACTCGTTCAATAAGACGACTTCGGGGCGTACACGTTGAAGAATTTCTGCAACAGCACTGGCCTGCGGATCAACCTCTGTTGCTGTCAGATCAGCGAGCAGTACTCCTTCCTCATTGCGATTGAGATACGCATTAAACGTCGCAACCCGAAAATCTCCGCTGGCCGCAGGAATAACGGTTTCCACCATGGCGATCACCGTGAGTTGTTTTTCAACCTGAACTTGTGTTCCTTCAGAGTCCGACACAACCAGGACCACTTGATAAGTCCCTGCATTTTGATAGGCGTGTGAAAATGAAGGCTCATTCGACTGGGTACCGTCACCGAGTGCCCACGCATAGGTGTAAGGCGGTACACCATTCGATACAATGGCTTCAAACTCAACAACCTGGGTGGTTAAAGTCGACTCCGGCGTCATGCTTAATGCGGCATTCAAGGGTAAGGCTGTTTTGATATCACCGGTTATTTTCACATCAACGACTTCCCACAAAGCGCCCTCTCCAGCGCCGGTTCCAGTACTTGTGTAACGAAATGCAATGTAAGCAGGAGCAGACGCGTAGCTCTGCAAGCTCATAGCGCTTGATGTATGCTTGGTATAACCACCGGAAGAAAACTGATCACTGTTAGCCGATGCACTGAGCAGTGTTTCCCATGTGGCAACGGAAGGATCACCGCTGCCTGAGTAATCATGAGAGATCAAAACCTCCAGATCACCACCATCAAAGTTATTGATGGTAGTAAAAACCAGCTCAGCGTTTTCGATACTTGGAAGCGCGATTTCCGGCGTCATCAACCAGTCGTCACTGGCCATGTCAGCTCCAAAACCATTCATTTTGGCAAAGTGGTCGGTATCAAAACTGGAATACTCCCAATCCGCGTGAGAACTCACACTGTACCCGACCATTTGCCCCAGGGAACCTGAGCTAAAATCTTCGAAAAAAACATCATCAGCCTGAACTGCGGCCATTCCGCAGTAAACCATAATCGCCAACAAAAATCTGCGTAACCACATATCCCCCAACCTCGTGTGATGATCAAAAACTGCATTCTGATCAGCGCAGATGACAGGTTGATGTCGAACCGAAGCTGAGCCACGTACTGGCAAAGCAACCCCACCGTCACACCAGAGGCAATGAAGCCATCGTGCCTGGAAGGGTAAGGAAGCCTGTCTATGGAATTATGTTGCCTTGAGGTCAGCGAGGCCGTCTTTTGCCCGGTCGACCATTGCCCAAACGGCTTTTGGTTCTCACGTGTTGGGTCGCAAATGACCGAGACTTGCGCGCCGCCTTAGGTGATGTGCTTTGTGGCGAAGAAGGAATAAGGCAATGCGGGCTATTCCCGATGAGCTGAGCCTGGCCCGTTTTTTTCAGGTAATCAGCAATGACTGCCCAGTTCGCCGGATCGTGATAACGCAACAGTGCTTTGTGCAAGCGACGCTTCTCCAGGCTACGGACACGGCTGACTTTTTCGCCTTGCTTGTAACTCAGCTTTTTCAGTGGATTACGTCCTGAGTGGTACATTGCCGTTGCGGTAGCCATCGGTGAGGGATAAAAGGTTTGCACTTGATCCGCACGGAAGCCATGCCGCTTAAGCCAGAGCGCCAGTTCGACCATATCCTCTTCAGAGGTACCGGGATGAGCCGCGATGAAATAAGGAATCAGGTATTGTTTTTTTCCTGCTTTTCGGGAGAACTCTTCAAACATGGTACTGAAGCGATCATAGGTACCAATGCCCGGCTTCATCATTTTCGACAAAGGCCCTTCTTCCGTGTGCTCCGGCGCAATTTTCAGGTAGCCGCCGACATGATGGCGCACAAGCTCTTCAACATAGTCCGGTGACTCCACGGCCAAATCATAACGAAGCCCAGACGCGATCAGCACTTTTTTAACACCTGGCAGCGCTCTTGCGCGCCGGTAAAGCTGGATTAAAGGCGTATGGTCTGTTTTCAGATTAGGACAAATCCCCGGATAAACACAGGAGGGTTTTCGGCAGGCGGCTTCGATTTTTTTGGACTTACAAGCCAAACGGTACATATTGGCTGTTGGCCCACCCAAGTCTGAAATAACGCCCGTAAACCCCGGAGTTTTATCACGGATATTTTCAATTTCCTGAATGATCGAGTCTTCGGACCGGTTTTGAATAATCCGCCCCTCATGTTCCGTAATGGAGCAGAAGGTGCAGCCACCAAAACAGCCTCTCATGATATTCACTGAAAAACGAATCATCTCGTAGGCAGGAATGCTCTTACCGGCATATTTGGGGTGAGGCACACGCGCAAAAGGCAGACCAAACACGCCGTCCATTTCATCAGTATCCAGTGGAATGGGGGGTGGGTTTAACCATACATCCTGATTGCCGTGACGTTGCACCAATGCACGCGCATTCCCAGGATTGGTTTCCAAGTGCAATACCCGCGAGGCATGGGCGTATAAAACCGGATCGTTTTTGACTTTGTTATAAGCAGGCAAGCGAATCACTGTTCGGCTGCGGTCCAGCCGTTCCCGGTAGGGAATGAACGTGAGCACCTGCTCTTTCGTTGCCGGATCTTCGCTGACGCGACATTTACCGCCGGTTGCAGCCGCCAACTCTTCATCACTGTCATAAGGGTTGTGGATGGGATCTATTTTTCCAATTCGATCAATCCGGCTGGAATCCAGCACAGCCCAGCCTTTCGGCAAATCCGTTCGCAATAGCGCGGTCCCTCGCACATCAGTGACGGTGTTGATGTGTTGCCCGCGTGCTAAACGGTGCGCCACTTCAGCCATCGCCCGTTCGGCATTACCGTAGAGCAAAATATCCGCCTGAGCATCCACCAGAACGGAACGCCGCACTTCGTCGGACCAATAATCATAATGCGCAATTCTGCGCAGGCTGGCTTCAATCCCACCGATGACAATCGGGACATCCTTCCAGGCTTCCCGGCAGCGTTGGCTGTACACAATGACTGCACGGTCAGGCCGCTTTCCACCTTGATTCTCCGGTGTATAGGCATCGTCACTGCGCATGCGTTTGTCGGCCGTGTAACGGTTGATCATGGAGTCCATATTCCCGGCCGTCACACCGAAAAACAGATTAGGCCTGCCTAAGCGCATAAAGTCATCTTTATTCCGCCAGTCAGGCTGATCGATGATGCCGACGCGAAAACCCTGTGCTTCCAGCAAGCGCCCAACAACCGCCATGCCAAAACTGGGGTGATCAACATAAGCGTCACCGGTAACGATGATGATGTCACAGCTATCCCAGCCAAGCTGCTCCATCTCCGCTTGTGTAGTGGGTAAAAAAGGGGCTGTACCAAAGCATTCAGCCCAGAATTTAGGATAAGCAAACAGTGGCGTTATGGCAGGCATTAAAGATATCGGTGCTTGACGGCAAAGGAATACATCTTAGCAATTTATCTATTTGAGCATTGGAATATTATGGGCGTTAAACGTAACGTTCCGGCAGCGATATTGAGCAGTGGTTCAACCATTTCTAATGAGCAGCTAAAGCAATACGCAGGTTGGCCATGAAGGCTGCACTCTTTGCGACCGGAACAAAGTTGGGCGATTGTTTATGCATTTATGACCTCAATAAACCACTTGGGTTGCATGGCCTGAAAATCCTGTCGGATATTAGATGACAAATAAGCAGCGGAATCCAATACGAACGGTTGACCATCAATACGCTTGAAAACAACCCAGTGCCAGAAATTTATTCCATCTTCCTGGTGGTGTTTGATCGACAACAACGCGAGATCGGGCAATGTACCCCAGGACTCAAACGGCATTTCATCTTCTGAAGTTGTTACGCCAGCATTTGACAGCATTCGCCTGACGTACTGAGTATCTGACCATAATGACTTGTCGGAAGCGTGGATGCCCAGAGCACTCGCTGTTGCCTTCATTTCCGAATACGTTTTATCGAGAATGTTGGCCACTGAAGCGATGCCACATCCGGTATTTTCTTCTTGTACGACTGGCTTGCACACTGATTTACCCTAATACCTAACAGCCCTTTTACAAACACCGCTTCTGGAGGTTTTGCACTGCCTGCAAGAGTTTCTTCCGCTTAAACAGGAGACCTAACCGGCTACCTCCAAGCTGCCGCCACAGTATTGCCGAGCGCATGGCCGCTAATAATAAGGCACGAATCAAGTGGACATTTTGTGTGTTTTGCAAGTGAAGATGCTCCCCTTTAACCATCACTTTAGGTTGTAATTTGCTGACTGTGGAGAAGTAAATATCCGCCATTTTCGCAATGACATTTTCATCCGTAACGGTGTATTCGTACACGGCCATTTGTTGCTTCAAGGCCTCAATTCGGGTGCCGATTTCTTTCAGCATGACTGGGCTTTTGGACAATTTTTTCTCAAGCAGCATAATGGTGTAGGCATACTGGATCACTTCCCGATCAGTTGTTGATGCCCGGTTACCTACTGTTTGGGACAGCATGTTTAGCCCTTGTGACACACCGTTGACGCCACCGTAGATCGTTTCGACATCTGGCGCGTCTAAAAACAAAACGCTATTGAGTAGTGCCGTCACCGACTCCGTATCCTGTTGGCCTTCCCAGGCCAACCGCTTCACAGAGGAGACCGCCTGAAAAAGCCCGGCCAAGGCCAGGACTTGTTTTTCCAAAGCATGCATTAGTTTTGGCCTCTCACAATAATACCGCCCCCCAGACAGACGTCCTGATCATAAAAAACAACCGATTGCCCTGGTGTGATCGCTCGTACGGGCTCATCAAACACAACGGTCACACTCTCCTCGCGATCCGGGTACAGAGTGCAAACTTGATCTTGTTGCCGATAACGCACTTTTGCGGAGCAACGAAATGGCAAGTCAGGCGGCGCCCCAGCACACCAATGCAACTGAATGGCCAGCAACTCGGTATGAAACAGGTATGGATGGTCATGACCTTGGCCGACAAGCAGTTGATTGTTCTCTATCCGTTTATCCAGCACATACCAAGGCTCGTCAGAGGCTGTAGCACGGCCACCAATACCCAACCCTTGCCGCTGCCCCAGTGTGTAGTACATCAAACCGTTATGTTGACCCAAGACCTCTCCTTCCGTGGTTATGATGTCCCCTGGGTTGGCTGGCAGGTAATTGGAAAGGAATTCGCTGAATTTGCGTTCACCAATAAAGCAAATGCCTGTGCTGTCCTTCTTTTTATGATTGTGAAACCCTTGCACTTTTGCAATTTCTCGGACTTGTTCTTTTTCCAAATCGCCCACGGGGAAAAGGCTTTGAGAGAGCTGTGCTTGATCCAGGGTGTACAGGAAATACGTTTGATCTTTGTTTGCATCAAGTCCCCGAAGCATTTCAACTCTGCCTTGAGTACGACGCGTACGCACGTAGTGACCGGTTGCGATGGCCTCCGCCCCCAGTGTTTTCGCGTAATCTAAAAATGCACGGAACTTGATTTCTTTGTTACACAAAATATCTGGGTTCGGCGTCCGGCCGGCCTGGTATTCATTGAGAAAGTGTTGAAACACGCGATCCCAGTATTCACCAGAAAAGTTCACAGAGTGCAGTGGAATTCCCAGCTTTTCACAAATGGCGGCGGCATCTCGGCGATCTTCCATGGCGGTACAGAAGTCATCATCTTCCTCTTCCCAGTTTTGCATAAACAGACCTTCTACTTCATGGCCCTGCTCTTTGAGAAGGAAGGCGGCAACTGATGAGTCAACCCCGCCTGACATTCCAACTATGACACGCATTGTGTTAATCAGCCTGATTCATTTGTTGTGGCCGTGCATGGCACCTGTATCCCACTACAGATCAGCCAACACGCTCAGTGAGTGACGATGCCCGGCAAGGTAATCATCCAAGCTTCGCTTG
Source organism: Halothiobacillaceae bacterium UBA5861 (assembly GCA_002432635.1). Lineage (GTDB taxonomy): Bacteria > Pseudomonadota > Gammaproteobacteria > UBA5861 > UBA5861 > UBA5861. The sequence continues at coordinate 151,800 of DJFX01000003.1, forward strand.
ACAATACTCCCGCGGTGTTGGGACTCCAACTTCATAAACTCTTCATAATTTAGCCAGTGGGTGCCAATGATGCCATCATCCAGCTTAGCGTGCGGATCGTGATCCAGTACCTTACCTGTAAAGGTTGTTCTGAGCATTGCGCGCTCTTTGACCGGGTCATAATATCGGTAAATCTTCACCAGATGCGTGGCTTCGAAGTACCAGCCTGTTTCTTCAAACACTTCTCGCTTCACAGCATCAACTAAGCTTTCACCTTTTTCAAGGTGGCCTGCCGGCTGCGTTAAAACAGGCTTGCTGTTCAGGTATTCTTCAACAAAAAGATAGCGTTGATTCTGTTCGATAATCGCCGCAACTGTTGCGTAGGGCCTCCACCGTTCATCCCCCATGATCGCTCCTTAATCTACAAAAGTGCATCTTCCTGTTCAGCGAGGTCTTTGACAAATTTACCGTTGCTGGTTGGTGGCAATACGCCTGATGCCTGGGATTTGCTGATATCAAGATTGTTCTGTTCATCTAGAATCTGGGGCGACATGATTTCCAGGAAACGCTTGGCTTGAGGTGAAAGAAATTTCCCACGCCTCACCACAATGCCGTATGTTCGCTTGGGAAAATAATCACCCATGGGGATCGTCCCCAGTTTTTCATATCCGCGCAAACAAATACTGGTCACAATGCTCACGCCCAAACCGATTTCAACATAACGCTTGATCACTTCCCAGCCACCCGCTTCTAAGGTCACTTCATACGGTACATTGTGCTGGCGGAAGGCATTATCAACCACTCGCCATGTACTTAAGTGTTGTGGTGGTAAAATTAAACCGTAAGGGCTGATATCTTCTAAATTGACTTCTTTTTTATCTTGCAGTGGGTGTCCTACCGGCACAATCAACCGGGGCTCATACGTAAAGATGGGGTAGTAAATGAAGTCTTCTGGCACTTCATTCATCGAACCCACCGCAAAATCAACCTCATCCCGGCTGAGAAGGCCCATGCCATCCCGCCCAGTTACGTTATGCAAACGTACGGAGATCTGCGGGTAGCGACTACCAAATTCTTTGATGTAATCGGGTAACAAATATAAAAGCGTGGATTCGCCGGAGGCAATATTCAAGGTACCACTGGTGACCTCGCCCAAGCGGGCTTTAAAGTCCTCGCCCAAGCGGTCCATACCGTCAACCAGCGGCAACGACATTTCATGCAACATTTCTCCCGCAGGTGTTAAGCGGATACGAGGACCCCGGCGCTCAAAAAGGACCGTATCCAGCTCTTTTTCAAGCGCTTGAATCTGTAACGAGACGGAAGGTTGGCTGAGATTAAGGCGTTCCGCTGCACGTGAAATACTGCCCGTCTGCGCGGCGTGACAAAACGCCCTCAATTGACGGAGTCGGTTTTGCCGGTGAAAACTTTCTTTATCTGACATTGACATGACTCGCTGGCGCACTCCATACCCAGACCTATAGAAAATATAGAATGCATTGCTTTTTCAAATATAGCTGGAGATCATATCATACGCCGCAGGCTGATGCGAAAGAAGCCGTCACTAAAACAGTAAAATAAACCACTTATTCTAACGCCGCAGAAGGCCCCATTCACCTAGCCTCCTCTTGCAGAAACTTGCTTTGCCTTCAAGGTATGCTTACCAAGCTCATTCGCCCAGTACGGTATGAGCTGTGTAAATGAATTTAACAGCTTAACCAGCCAACTGTGCCTTGCGTGCTATACGATAAGCATGCAAAAGAGGCTCGGTATAGCCAGATGGTTGCTCTTTCCCTTGAAAGACCAGGTCACAAGCTGCCTTGAAAGCAATGCCATCAAAGGTTGGCGCCATGTTGGTATAGCCTGGGTCACCGGCATTTTGCTCATCTACAACAGCGGCCATACGTTTAAAAGCTTCCATCACCTGTTCTTCGGTACAAATGCCCTGCACTAACCAGTTTGCGATATGCTGAGAGGAGATCCGTAAAGTGGCACGATCTTCCATTAACCCCACATTGTTGATATCAGGGACTTTCGAACAGCCCACACCTTGATCAATCCAACGCACAACATAGCCTAAGATTCCCTGTGCATTGTTATCCAATTCAAACTGAATTTTTGATGCCGTCAGGCTCGACGGATCGTCTAAAACCGGGATCGTCAGAATATCATCAAGGCTTGCTCGAGGTCGGGTGGCTAATTCTTTTTGACGCTGAATAACATCCACTTGATGGTAATGAAGGCTGTGTAGAACAGCCCCATTCGGCGACGGTACCCACGCGGTATTTGCACCAGATTGAGGGTGGCCTATTTTTTGTTCCAACATGGCGGCCATTTCATCCGGCATGGCCCACATTCCTTTACCGATTTGGGCTTTCCCAGGCAGCCCGCAAGCAATACCCATATCAACGTTCCAATCTTCATAAGCGGCAATCCACGGTTGCTGCTTCATTTCAGATTTGGGGACCATCGGACCGGCGTACATAGACGTATGAATTTCATCGCCGGTCCGATCAAGAAAACCAGTATTGATGAAAACAACCCGTTCCTGGGCCGCACGGATACAGGCTTTCAGATTCACAGTAGTACGGCGTTCTTCGTCCATAATACCGACTTTGAGCGTATTCTTTTCAAGCCCCAGTACTTTTTCAACTCGTTCAAATAATTCCACGGTAAAGGCAACTTCCTCAGGGCCGTGCATTTTGGGTTTGACAATATTCACACTACCAGCTCGGCTGTTTTTACGTGTTGTATTGTTTTTCAAGTCATGCAGAGCAGCCAGCGTCGTGACGAAGGCATCCATGATGCCTTCCGGCACTTCATTGCCGTCCTTATCCAGAACAGCCGAATTGGTCATAAGGTGACCCACGTTGCGAACAAACAGTAAACTACGGCCTGGTAATGTCAGTTTAGCGCCATCTGCCGTTTGGTAGGTGCGATCCGGGCTCATTGCACGCGTTATTGTTTTCCCACTCTTCTCAAAGGATTCACTGAGCGTGCCTTTCATCAAGCCCAGCCAGTTGCGATACACCTCCACCTTGTCCTCGGCATCGACTGCGGCAACCGAGTCTTCACAATCCATAATCGTGGTAATTGCAGCCTCTACCAGTAGATCCTGAACGCCCGCAGCATCTGTTTGGCCAATATTGCCCTTTGGATCAATTTGGATTTCTATATGCAGGCCATTGTTTTTCAATAGCACCGCGCTTGGCGCATCTTCAGGTCCCTTGTAGGCAACAAATTTTCCCGGCTCGCGTAACCCCACTGTCTGGCCATCTTTAAGTGTCACCACAAGCGACTCATTTTTGACGGCATAGCCCGTAGCATCCGCATGAGAGCCTACCGCCAGCGGAGCTGATGTATCCAGATGGCGACGGCCAAATGCAATTACTTTATTACCACGGATCGGGTTATAGCCCCCTCCTCGCTCGGCACCATCTTCTTCAGAAATAGCGTCTGTGCCGTACAGCGCATCATATAAACTGCCCCAGCGTGCATTGGCCGCATTGAGTGCAAAACGGGCATTTTTGACGGGCACGACCAGCTGCGGACCAGCCTGTTCTGAAATTTCAGAATCCACATTTTTTGTGGTGATTTTAAAGTCCTCGCCCTCTGGCAAGAGATAACCAATTTCCTGTAAAAAAGTTTTGTAAGCCTGTGCATCATGTGGTTGACCAACCCGTGATTTATGCCAGTGATCAATCTGTGTTTGCAGGTGCTCGCGCTTTTCCAGAAGCGCTTTATTTTTCGGCACCAGGTCATCCAGGGCGATTTCAAACTCGGTCCAAAAATGTTCAATATCGACACCGGTACCGGGCGCCATGTCATTCTTTACTAAGTTATAGAGCGCTTCTGCGATCTGAAGGCCACCGTGCTGAATTCTTGTTGTCATAACTTAATCGCCTGTAAATATGGGGCAAAACCATTCATTGAAGTGCCAGGAAAAATTAACCTCATGAGTTTAGCTCAGCTAAAAATAATTTAGCTAATTTATCAATTTTATTCTCAACATTCATGTGATGAATAGAGAGTTAAGTCTGGTCTAAAGTAGCCGCCGTTTCAGAGATTAAATGTCGCATCCACTGATGCTCTGGATTATTTTGCAACAAAGGACTCCAAACCATTTTCAATTCAAACGGTGGAATTTCGAAAGGTGGAGGCATGATTTGCACACGATTATTTGCCAACTGGAGTTGGGCGAGTTTGCTGGGAACGGTCGCGATCAAGTCCTTCTGTTCGGCCAGTAAGGCAGCTGCCTGATAGTGCCGGGTAAAGACCGTGATTCTACGTTTTTTTCCTAATCTTTTAAGTACATTATCAACCCAGCCTAAGCGTTGAACATCAGCTGGATCAACACCCACCCCCACCCCCATTCCTGTCTTGCTGACCCACACGTGCTGTGCCTCAAGATAGCTATCCAGGTTAAAACGATTCAGAACAGGGTTAGTTTTGCTGAGAATACAACTGAAATGGTCCAGCCACAGTGTTTTTTGGTGAAATGACTGGGGCATCGCGTCGAAACGGTTGATCACCATATCCACTCTGCCCTGCTCAACGTCAAGAAAGCTCACATCACTGGGCGTCATAATATCCAAACTAAGATGTGGGGCTAATTCGCGCAAATGGCTTAACAAGGCTGGAATGAGAGTACACTCCGCATAGTCACTGGCCATAATGCGGAAAACACGGTGGCTTTCCTGTGCGTTAAATTCGGCCCGCGGCTGTATCGTTTTTTCTAAATCCGCTAAAATAGTCCTGATTTTTGGTTCCAGTTTTTTTGCGCGTTCTGTGGGTGTCATGCCTTCACTGGTTCGGATCAGAAGCGGGTCATCGAACAGATTTCTCAGCCGCTTCAGACCATTACTCATAGCTGGCTGGCTAATACCCAACTGACTTGCCGCCTTGGTGACACTTCTTTCACGTAGGAGAACATCTAAATAAACCAGAAGATTCAGATCAACCCGAGATATATTCATAGAAAAAATACCGAATATAGAAACTATAAATTAGACTAATTTTTATGGAGTGTCTACACTCTCGGTACAAACTCATCCACCTTTTATTAAGTTAAGGATCGCCATGTCTACACTGAAAGAAGATATACAAGCTATTACCGCCCTAAAAGAAGCGGCTGGGAGCCCCTGGGGGGCCATTAACCCTGAGTCCGCTGCTCGCATGCGTGCCCAAAATAAATTCAAAACGGGTCTGGACATCGCCAAGTACACAGCAAAGATCATGCGTGAAGACATGGCAGCCTACGATGCAGATCCGGCTCAATACACCCAGTCTCTGGGTTGCTGGCACGGTTTTATCGGTCAACAAAAGCTGATATCCATCAAAAAACATTTCGGCACCACCAAACGTAAATATTTGTACTTGTCTGGTTGGATGGTTGCTGCACTGCGCTCTGATTTCGGTCCGCTGCCTGACCAATCAATGCATGAGAAAACAGCTGTCTCCAGCTTGATCGAAGAGCTATACACTTTCCTACGACAAGCGGATGCACGTGAGCTGGGCATGCTCTTCCGTGAACTGGATGCTGCCCGCGAAGCCGGCGATAACGCCAAAGCAAAAGAGATTCAAGACAAGATCGATAACCACGAAACACACGTTGTTCCAATCATTGCCGACATTGATGCAGGTTTCGGTAACGAAGAAGCCACTTACCTACTGGCTAAGCAAATGATTGAAGCCGGCGCCTGCTGCCTACAGATCGAAAACCAGGTTGCTGACGAAAAACAATGTGGCCACCAAGACGGCAAAGTAACTGTTCCCCATGCCGACTTTCACGCCAAGTTGCGTGCGCTGCGTTACGCCTTTCTTGAACTGGGTGTTGATGATGGCGTCATCGTTGCCCGGACAGACTCCCTGGGCGCTGGCCTGACCAAGCAAATTGCTGTAGTTAATGAAGAAGGCGACTCTGGCGATATCTACAACAGCTTCCTCGATTGTGACGAAATCTCGGTTGACGACATGAGGCAAGGTGACGTCGTGATCAAGCGGGGCGACAAGATCCTGCGTCCCAAGCGCTTGCCTTCCGGCTTATTTCAATTCCGCAAGGGTACGGGTGAAGACCGGTGTGTATTCGACTGCATCGAAGCACTAAAAGCCGGTGCAGACTTGCTGTGGATTGAAACAGAAAAACCACACGTTGGACAAATCGGTGGCATGGTCAACCGCATCCGTGAAGTCATTCCAAACGCCAAGCTGGTCTACAACAACAGCCCTTCATTCAACTGGACGCTGAGCTTCCGCCAGCAAGTATTTGATGCCTGGGCCGAGTCCGGCAAAGACGTATCGGCTTATGACCGCGCGAATCTCATGAGTGCCGATTACGATAATAGCGAATTAGCAACAGAGGCAGACCAGCGCATCCAGAACTTTCAGGCTGACGGAGCACGTGATGCGGGTATCTTCCACCACCTAATCACATTACCAACTTACCATACGGCGGCCCTGTCTACTGACAACTTGGCGAAAGAGTACTTTGGTGAGGCCGGAATGCTCGGCTATGTCGCGGGTGTCCAGCGTAAGGAAATCCGCCAAGGCATCGCTTGCGTCAAACACCAGAACATGGCTGGCTCTGATATGGGCGACGACCACAAAGAATACTTCTCTGGTGAGAATGCACTAAAAGCAGCGGGTAAAGACAACACCATGAATCAATTCGGCTAAGCTTTAAGGCGCTGAATAAAATTCCGTGTTACTCAAAAAGGCCACCTCCCAGGTGGCCTTTTTAACTCCAGAGAATACTCAGAATGACGACAATCCCCTCCCTCTACCAAGATATGAATAGCATATTGACCAAACAGGGGTTCATGACCAGCCACACGTGGTACCACGGTACGACATCCGCCCTTGGAGAAGCCATTCTGTCGAATGGGTTAAAACGGTCTGGGGATGAAGCCATGCGCCAGGTCAACGAGCGAACCATGGCCACTATTGGGACAGATTACACAGCATCCAGGGAGCCGGTATTTCTTACACCCAGTAAAAGCCTTGCTTATTATTGGGCCGAACAAAAGAAACACACTCGCCGTGTTCGCTTAGGCCTTGAAGAAAAGTCAGTTGTTATCCAATTAAACCTCTCTGATGAGCTTAACCAAAGAGTTAAACCTGATGTTGGTGCGGCCAGCCTTTTATTGATGAAAGAAGGCGAACAGTATATGGCTTTTTTATCCGCCCTCTACAACATGAAAGGCTTGGAGCAACCCACTACGGCCCCTGCTAAACTCGATCGACTGGATTATCTGACCAAACTGGGGCTCGCATACATTGATGCGGATATCGCTCCTCACTGCCTATGTTTGCTGGGCCCCTGAGTGTGTACACACGTCCTCAGTACACTAACTTTAACGACCAGCTGATTAACTCTCCCGTATCGGCTACTGCTCTGTCAGCCACTTTAAGAACCCATTCACCTTTAATACCGATACCGATCAACGTCATTAAGTCTGGTGTTGTATCTGGGTGATAAACCGCCTTCAAGTTATCTCGTGACCCGCCCTCATAAAGGTGTAAATTCGCACTTTGCCCGCTGGGAGAAATCAATACAACCTGGAGGTCACTGATATATGTGTGTGCAATGTCGACAGAGACCTCAATATCTGCCAGCACAGCATCCATATCAACCACCATGCGACTCTCTACACCCGTAACATCTCGATCTGGGATGGCTAAATTTGCTTGAATTGTTTCTTCAAACGAATGACTCACGTCATCGTACTCAATTTCAAGTCCCCAGCTATTGAGCCGCCCAACGTCTTGCCCGGCCTGGTCACTGACATGAAGTTTCCAACCACCCATCATAGATTTGCCATTGAATTCGCTCAGATGGCTGAGATGAGTCGGTGTATAGCGCTTATTAATATCATCGCCACTTTGTCCTTCACGGTTGTGTAAGATCACGTGCTCACCTGACGGTGACTTAAGTGTCACGATCAAATCACCGATCCAGGTATGGATGATGTCGACCCAAACACTCACAGATTTTACAGTGCCTGGCTGTGATACCGTTAAGGTGCTTGCAATCCCTTCCTCAAGATTATCAGGAATCAATAAATCAGGGGTAATACTGAGTTGAACCACTTGGTTCGCTGTCACCGTCCCGAGTTGGAACGTTATTTCTTGCCCCGGGCTGCTGATTTGGCTCAGCACCAGGCCGGAGTCCGAACCATCCCACTGCCTTGAACTCGGTGTTGTCTCATGAGACACCGCAATCCCTGGTGTTTCTGGGAAAAGATCCCCGGCATCTCCCCGGTTGCGGTTATTTTCCAGGTCCAAATGTCCGTCGGCCTGAAGCAAGGCACATTGGTAATGCCGCTCGCGCGTCCCGCTTTGCCATTCATTGGAACCGAGTGTGTCGCAGTGGTAAACCGCTAAGCCACTGTCTGGCAATCCACTGTCGAGCCCCATTTTTGAGCGGTTTTCAACAATGAAGTACTCATTAATCATGTTGGTGGGATACTTATGCACCGTGCTGTAATCAGCATGCTTTGCGGTTGCGCTTTCAACCCGGTTTAACCAGACAGTATTATCAACCCAACCGACAAGATCACGTAAATAGCCACAAACGGGAGACGGTATTCGACCCTGATCATTGTGGTTGCCTGACCCCATTAAACAGAATTGGCCAATACCCTGACTTTTCTCACCGTCACCATCCCGATTGCCGTAGTCATACATATCCGGGAAGCGGCACAAAAGGTGACCATTCTCATGGCAAAACGTACCAATACTCAAGTCAACCGGTTCGCGCCCAGCACTTGTAAGTAAATAAAAGTGGGTTTTTACGCCATCTCTAAACAATGTGGTTACTGAGTTGTGCGGCCACAGATTCCCTGAATATTGCGTGCGCCCAGCATAGAGAATGTTTAAGGCATCGATAACCCCTTCCCCACGCGAATCAAAATCACTGAGCGATTTACCCTCCGCCTGCAAAGCCACACGTGCAAGATCCAGTGCTTCCTCAACCAGCAAATTATTGATGTAATGACTCCGGCGTTTACTCAGTTGTAATGGACCGACCACATAATTGGTATAAGTCAGCTTGCCGGTCGACACCAATTCAAAATATTCGCGGGCGGAACAAAAGTTGCCATTGCGCTGGTAGTCTTGGCCATTGAGCATTTCGTTCACATCTTCACCGCTGATGTTGGTTCGGACATCATCAAAATTCACCAGTAGTGTGAGACCTGTGACGTGGCCTTCTGTCAAACGGCGTCCAGAGAGTAGGCCGTCTTCTGGCCCCAAGGTCAGTGCTTCGTGCGAAAGGCGTTGGGACTCCGGCGGCCGGAGTTCGGCATACCGACGTTGAAATTTCTGATTTCGAACCTCAGGGTTCTCTTTTAAGTGCCTGCGAATGCCTAAGGGCGCAGGCTTATTGATATGAACACCCGAGGAGATAAAAGCGCCATTGAGTAATTTTGCATAAGAATATCGACCAAGCTGGGTATCATAAACAACGGTATAACCCGTTTGTGTTTCATACCGAGCGTAAAACTCATCCCCATAAATAACCAGTTCTACCGCTGGGCCAGCGCTCTGCCCACAAACAATCACTTCACCATCAAGCATACTCATTAGAATCCCTCCTCCGACTGACTCGATTAAAAGTTTTTATTATTCGTAATTAAGCGGTTTTTAACATCCCGTTTATCTGGTACAAGGCGCCTTTAAGGCGTGCTTTTAAGTGTATGTAGTCAAACTGACTGCCTGGCCAGAGCCGCTTGAATGAAGCCGGTAAATAATGGATGACCATCCCGGGGGTTTGAGGTAAATTCAGGATGGAACTGGCAGGCAATAAACCAGGGATGGTCAGCAAGTTCGATCACCTCGGCCAGTGCTTCACCACCTTCCGAAAAACCTGAGATCCGTAAACCTGCCTGAGTCAGTACATCTTTATAGTTGTTATTCACCTCATAGCGATGACGATGTCTCTCAACAATATCCGTGGTGCCATAAATTTCTGCCACTTTAGACCCCGAAACCAGCTTACACGCTTGTCCCCCTAGCCGCATGGTCCCTCCGAGATCAGAGTGCTCATCCCGAACTTCCCTTTGTCCGTCTGATGCTTCCCACTCCGTCACCAGAGCAATGACAGGGGCCGGGGTTTCAGGCACAAACTCTGTGCTGTTTGCGCTAGCAATACCTGCGCAATTACGTGCAAACTCAATAACAGCAACCTGCAATCCCAAACAAATACCCAGATAGGGAATTTTTTGTTCTCGAGCATACTGAACAGCGATCACCTTACCTTCAATACCCCGAATGCCGAAACCACCTGGGACCAAAATACCATCGAGTTTTTCAAGGCTCGCGGTACCTTCAGATTCAATGTGTTCAGCATCAATGTACTCAATATTAATACGCGCTCGACATTGAATACCCGCATGATCCAGGGCTTCATTCAGGGATTTATAAGATTCCGTTAATTCGGTGTATTTACCAACCATACCGATGGTGACTGTCTTTTCTGGGTTCGTCATCGCATCGACGACCCGGTCCCACTCACTCAAGTCGGCCTCGGGTAGATCCAAATCAAAGTGCTTACACACATAAGCATCCATGCCTTGGGCCTTAAAAACTTCTGGAATGCGGTAAATACAATCCACATCCATCGCCGAGAAGACCGCCTTTTCCTCAACGTTCGTGAATAAAGCAATCTTTCGCCGTTCGTCTTCGGGCAAAGGTTGTACTGACCGGCATATCAGGATATCTGGCTGGATTCCGATTGAGCGCAGTTCTTTAACAGAGTGCTGCGTCGGTTTGGTTTTTAACTCACCGGCGGAGGCGATGTATGGCACCAGCGTAAGGTGCATGAACAACGTGCGGCTATGACCATACTCAACCGACATTTGCCGGATGGCCTCCAGAAATGGTAACGATTCGATATCACCAACTGTTCCCCCTATTTCAACCAGGGCTACCTCAGCACCACCAGCACCTTCAATAATCATGCGTTTAATTTCATCGGTGATGTGTGGAATAACCTGAATGGTTGCGCCTAAATAGTCTCCCCGCCGCTCCTTCCGGATCACATTTTCATAGACACGACCCGTGGTGAAATTATTCTTCTGGCTAGTCTTTATATGAACAAAACGTTCATAATGGCCCAAGTCAAGATCCGTTTCTGCCCCATCTTCCGTTACAAAAACCTCTCCATGCTGATAAGGGCTCATGGTACCGGGGTCAACATTGATATAGGGGTCCAGTTTTAGCATCGTCAACTTAACGCCGCGTGCTTCCAGCAAAGCCGCCAAAGACGCCGAAGCGATTCCTTTACCCAAAGAAGAAACAACACCACCAGTGATAAAAATAAAACGCGTCATATGTTTTTGATGCCACAAGAAAATGGGGGGAGGTGCGGAAATAAATAACCGCCCAGAATGGGACGCCAGTTTAACAAAACTCTACCATGCGAACAATGGCCGGGTGCCCATACCCTGTACAATTAAAAACCGTCAGGTGTTGTATAAAAAGCCTCGTCCACAGCAAAGCCATATACTGCTGCTAACGTATTCCCAACATAAATCAGAGGGGTACGGGCGCGCTCCCAAGGTGGTACCGCCCACTCCTGAAATAACGTTTTAAGGGTCTTACGCATACCTCTGCCAGCGGGTGTTATGATCTCCCCTCCTTGACGAAAACGAACGTTGATACGCCCTATCTCTGGCCAGGTAAAACCCTGTTCCAGCAAAACATCCATTGACAACGGTTGAGGCAACCCAGGAACCTGTAAAAGTTTATTCCCTAACTCCCAGTCAAGACGCTGCCGGCTATCAAACACCGGCTGAGGATCCATCGCATAGAGTTTTCCAGCGTAACGGCGAACCTCACCACCTCCCCACGTGACACAGGGCATCGCATCTTGTCGGGCCAAAAGCAGTTGCTGGAGAATTGTTTGCAACTTAACTTCCGACGGCATCGCCAAATTCAAGGCATTTAACCAATAGCGGATAAGATTCTTTTGCTCCAACAGACTTAATTTCAACAATGCATCAACCTGCAAGGTTTGATCATCCGGACTTTCTATGTCTCCAAGCAGACGCGTCGCACTTAAATCGAGTAATTCTACAGCCTCGCCTTGTAAACGAGCCACTCGGCTGATCGTTTTGGCATATCCAGGCCATCGTGTTTGAATCCGGGGTAGGATCTCGTGCCTTACGTAATTCCGATCAAAATCACGGCACTCATTACTGAAGTCATCAACCCAATGGAGTTGGTTATACTCTGCATATTCTTCCAACGCTGTACGATTAAGCATTAAAAATGGCCGCACATGCCAGCCTTGTGCAAAAGGTTTACGCAGCGGCATTGCCGCCAGCCCCTTGGGTCCAGCCCCCCGTAACAGCTGTAAAAAAACAGTTTCAACCTGATCAATCTGGTGATGTGCCGTGAGTAAAAGGCCTTCCTTTGGCAGCACCTTCTCAAACACTCCATAACGGACATGGCGTGCTGCCGCTTCAAGACTCTCTCCAGCATTTTGCGGCACTGTAACAGTGAATTGTTCTAACGGAAGATGAAGGTGAGCAGCCACTTGAGCACAGTGCTTTGCCCATTGCCTACTTTCGGCCTGCAAGCCATGATCCACATGAATCACAGAAATTGAAGGTGCACGACCTTGCTGAAGTAGTTTGGCCGATGCGTGAAGCAAGACGTGTGAATCAAGACCACCGCTATACGCAATTAACCAAGGTGACGTCTGAGAAAACTCAGTAGCCTGACAAATAGCACGGGACACCGGCTCATTAATGGATAGAGACATTGTGTTGTGCCTAACCCATCAAAAGCTATGCGATGTCCTTGAATCGGCCGAAGCTGTTAATTTTTTCAGTCCGCCGGGCAATCAAATGGTCTGCGGATAAAGCGCCTACTTCTGTCAGGGCACTCAGCAGTGATGCCTTGATTGATCCGGCCATCGCGTCGACATCCCGATGTGCTCCGCCAAGCGGTTCATTGATCACCTGATCAACAAGTTCCATCTCCAATAATCGATCAGAAGTAATACCCATTGCTGAGGCGGCATCGGCTGCTCTTTCAGACGATTTCCATAAAATCGATGCACATCCTTCAGGAGAAATAACCGAATACGTCGCATACTGGAGCATGTTGACACAGTCCCCAACACCAATAGCCAAAGCCCCCCCTGAGCCCCCTTCACCTATCACCGTACAAATGATAGGCACCTTAAGATTGGCCATTACAAATAGATTATGCGCAATCGCCTCACTTTGTCCGCGCTCTTCAGCATCAATACCCGGGTAGGCGCCTGGTGTATCAATAAAGGTCAGTACAGGCATTTTAAAACGCTCCGCCATAGTCATCAGCCGCTTGGCTTTACGATAGCCTTCAGGCTTGGGCATACCAAAATTTCGTTTTATTTTTTCTTTGGTATCCCGCCCTTTTTGATGCCCGATAACCATCACGGATTGCCCATCAAGCCGCCCAATACCACCGACTATCGCCGCATCATCCGCAAATGCTCTGTCTCCATGCAGCTCTTCAAAGTCCGTAAAAATACGCTTAATGTAGTCAAGCGTGTAGGGACGAAGTGGATGCCGAGCCAGCTGCGAGATTTGCCAGGGAGTTAACTTGGCAAAAATGGATTTCGTCAGCGCTTCACATTTTGACTCCAGCCGCTGAATTTCCTCACCGATATTGACTTCAACGTCGCCCGTGGCATAGCGCAGGCCTTCGATTTTGGCTTCTAACTCGGCAATAGGTTGTTCAAATTCCAAAAAGTTTGCATTCATAAATTTATTCAAAAATTGATTAGTTATTGAAATAAATCAGACAACGCTGATGAATTCATGGTGTCAACGTCCCGTTAATAAAGCAACTTGATTTTCACCCACCAGTTTTTTGAGTTGAATGAGTAAATTATCAGCTGGACGACCCCGCCATGTTTCCCCCAACTCCAGGCAGGCGGAGGCATTCGGCGTATGGTACTTGATCCGCACCTGGCATGCTTCTTCTTTTTCTTCCCGGTATTCCGCTATCAGTTGGCTAAAAGCATCCATAAATCCGTTTTGCGCCGTTTGCTGGAGTAGGTTAACTTCAAGAAAACGGGAGAAATGAGCGCGTGCCTGTTCCAAAGAATAAAGTGCATTCGCTCTTAATTGATAGCCTCCATTAAAATCGTCATACCGCCACTCACCTCTCACGACTAACAGCTCATCCATGCGAATAAGCTCACCTTGCTCAGCAAACAGCTCTTGCCCGATAGTGACTTCAGCCCGTCCAGCCTGATCATCCAGGGTGATAAAAGCCATCTTTCCACCACGCTGTGTATTCCTTGTTCGTATCGCAAGGATTAAGCCGGCTGCTGTCACACTGACGCCTCGCTTGCGCCCTTTTCCGAAACCGCTATTGGCAGATTGAGCCTGATAACGATCCATTTGATCAGCCAGTCTGCCGTCTGTGTATTGACTCAGTTCCGGCAGGTGTTGAGAGATCGGGTGGCCACTGAGATAAAGACCGAGCGTCTCCTTTTCTGCCCGTAGTTTTTCATCATCCTGCCACTCAGGTTGCAGGTTAACCGCATAGGTTTCTGTGGCGGCAGCCGAGCTAAGCGGCATACCAAACATATCGACCTGTCCACTCACATGATCACGGCGCTGTTGCTCAGCCGTTTTGATCGCCTGCGCCAAACAGTGCATCATCGTGGCGCGGTTAAGACCTAAACCGTCCAGTGCGCCAGCACGGATGAGTGCCTCCAGCACGCGGCGGTTCACTTTTTGGGAGTCCGTACGCTGGCACAAATCATCCAGACTGGTGAAATCACCTTGCTTTTCCCTCTCTTCGAGAACAAGGTCGAGCGCCGATTCGCCAACACCTTTAATCGCACCCAGCCCGTAGCGGATCTGAACATCAGAAACGGGTGTAAAGCGAAAAGCAGAGTGGTTGACATGCGGGGGTAAGACTTCGAGGGACATGTTTCGGCATTCTTCAATCAGCGTCACTACCTTTTCGGTATGATCCATGTCCGCAGACAACACAGAAGACATGAAAGCCGCCGGAAAGTGTGCCTTCAACCACGCCGTGTGATACGAAAGTAACGCATAGGCTGCCGAGTGCGACTTATTGAACCCATACCCGGCAAATTTTTCCATTAAGTCAAAAATGTAGGTCGCAGTCTCTTCATCAATCCCACGGGTTAGTGCGCCTTCTGTGAAAATAGCTCGTTGCTTTTCCATCTCCTCAGGTTTCTTCTTGCCCATTGCCCGACGCAGCATATCGGCGCCGCCCAGGGTATAACCTGCCAAGACCTGGGCAATCTGCATCACCTGTTCCTGGTA
>DJFX01000003.1:167246-167935 GCA_002432635.1 Halothiobacillaceae bacterium UBA5861
ATCTGCATCACCTGTTCCTGGTAAAGGATCACCCCGTAAGTGGGTTTGAGGACCGGTTCCAGGTCCGCGTGAGGATACACAACCGGTTCATGACCATGTTTCCGCGCGATGAAGTCATCAACCATGCCGGACTGTAAGGGGCCAGGACGATACAGCGCGACCAGGGCAATGATGTCTTCAAAACAATCGGGCTGGAGCCGCTTGATCAACTCCTTCATTCCACGCGATTCCAGCTGAAAGATTGCGGTGGTTTCTGCGTTCTTCAAAACACGGAAGGCCGCCGGGTCATCGAGTGGGATGTTATTGAGGTCGAGCGCTTCGGACTGTGTCTTGTTAATGAGTTTGACCGCTTGATCAATGATTGTCAGCGTTCTCAAACCCAAAAAGTCAAACTTCACAAGACCGACAGCTTCAACATCATCCTTATCAAATTGAGTCACCAACCCCGAACCGTCTTCTTCACAATAAAGCGGCGTAAAGTCGGTCAATGACGAAGGTGCAATCACAACCCCGCCGGCGTGCTTGCCGGCATTACGCGTAATACCTTCCAGCGATTTTGCCAGCTTGATTACTTCTTGTACTTCTTCGTCCGCATCATGAAGCTTGGCCAGGTCCTCGGACTCGTCCATCGCCTTGCTCAAGGTCATTCCAATTTCAAAGGGGATCGCTTTGGCAATTTTGTCCACAAA
>DJFX01000003.1:168203-168351 GCA_002432635.1 Halothiobacillaceae bacterium UBA5861
CCCATTACCCGACCAACATCGCGTACCACAGCTTTGGCGGCCATCGTGCCATATGTGATGATTTGAGATACTTTATCGGCTCCGTACTGGCGGGATACATAATCAATCACGCGGTCCCGCCCTAACATACAAAAGTCGATATCAAAGT
>DJFX01000052.1 GCA_002432635.1 Halothiobacillaceae bacterium UBA5861
GCGGCAGGTTTTTCTCCGCGCAAGGCAAGCCTAACTTTTTATGTTGGTGAGGAGTTCGAAAGTGCAAAAGCGTTGTATAGCAGTCTAGGTAAATACAAGAAATCGGTCGCTTGCCTCTACATCAATAAGCTCGACGATATCGATCTTGAGATTCTGCGAGAGATTATTGATCGTGATTACGCTTGGACGCTTCAAACCAAAAAGATTAAAGACGAGTAAATAGTTGTATCATCCAATGAAGCGTTATGTGTCAAAGTAAATTACGAGGATCAAAATCGATAAGATTGAAGGCGGATGCCTCTGCGGGAACATTCGATACGAAGCAAATACAGAAATAGTTATGGCTTATCGTTGTCACTGTAAAGACTGTCAACGACTAAGTGGAACTGGGCACCTGTCAATCTTCGTCGTCCCCAAGGTTCTTTGCAATATTTCTGGAACTTTAAAATTCTTCAGTAAAAAAGTGACTCTGGCAATACTATCAATATGGCTTTTTGTCCGAACTGCGGCTCAAACATACTGGCTAACCCTGTTGGCGCACCGGATATTACGGCATTAGCTGCCGGAACCTTAGATAATCCTGAGCTCTTTCAGCCAACGCTAGAAATCTTTACTAAAAGTGCGCCCACTTGGGATCACATTGACTCTCAAGCCATACAATTTGATGATATGTTTCCACAACAGTAAGGTCTGTGCCACCACAAAAACACATAAAAAATTGCTCAATGACCGCCTGCGGCTGGACAACCTTAAGCGTGGATTCGCCACAAGGTTGCCCATTGCCTTGGCGTTAAGTGTATGAGAGATATCGGAGAAATATTCAAGGAAATAGAAAATGTTCCAGATTTTATGGGGCACAATATCACCGATGTCTCATATAGAAATAGGTATGGTGATACCCCGCTGCATATCGTCTCAAACTGGGGCGATTGCGAGGCCATAGACATATTGGTTTCAGCAGGTGCAGATATAAATGCAATAGGTGAAACTGGCTACACTCCATTACATTGTGCAGCAGAACAAAATCGTCCAGAAGCCGTTGCCAAATTGCTTCAGTTGGGTGCCAAAATCCTAGAAGACGAGGATGGGTTAACCCCCTTGGAATTAGCAAATATAACAGATAGCCGGGATGCAGCTGATGTTCTTGTGCAAAACACTTAACAAGTTGCTGTTGTCGCCACTTTGTAGCTGGGACAGCTTGCACGTCGCTTCTTTATATTCCAGCTGTTCTAAAGCAAAGCGTTAGGTATCAGAATGTTCAGAAAAGATAAAAGTGATCATGATTGGGATTTAAGGGAGCTCACTGACGAGCAGCTAGAATCCTTACCTTTGAAAGAGCTCCAGCGAATTAGAAATAAACGATGGGCTAATGGTTTAAAAGAGCTAAAAAATAGAGCGGAAGAAGAGCTCAATCGTAGAGATCCCAGGCGCAACTGGAAATGTTTGCGTTGTGGGAAAAAGGATTTTCACGAAAAACAAATTCGGGTATCTGGTGGTTTAGCAGAAAGTTTTTTGGATTGGGAGAGAAACAAGTATCACGTAATTGTGTGTAACTACTGCGGCAAAGCCGAATTTTATAATGTGCTTATGTCAGGCGCCGAGCAAACTATCGGCTTCTTAGGTAGCTAAATGACTAACATGGCGCCCAAGATCGCTCACTTTGTTCACTGGGACGCGCCTAGTCGGCGCGCCCCTTAACTCGGCGTTAGATGGCAACCATGACTAGGAAGCAATTTTTAACAATATGTGTTTTTGCTCTAATGGCAGTAGGGGTACTACTCGCTTGCATTCCCTTTGTAGCAAGCTGGTCACCAAATCCAAAAAGTGTCCAAGTTGCAGTCGTCGACATCTCAAAAATTCCAGAAGGGGGCTCTAAGCTCGTCGAATCACGCGGTAAGCCGATAATGATTTATAAGCCAGATCATGACGACGCTGAGTATCTAATTTCTTTAAATAAAGTTGCAAATGGACCTGATTATACATTAGAAAATATACCTGATTATTTTATATATGTAGCATTGAGTACGCATTTAGGCTGTATGGTAAAATCTACCGAGGCATATGGCTTTAAAGGGTTAATCGATCCTTGCCATCGTGGTTTTTGGGACCTTTCTGGTCGGCTTATTCCCTCTGCGCACTCCGGTAATGGACTTCAAGATCTGGCAATATATGAAGGTTACAGAAAACATAATGAAACGGAGCTCTGGTTTGAGAAATAAGCCATCTAACAAGCGACTGTGATAAAAAACAAGCCCGTCATCTGTAGTTATTAATTGGTTTGCCACTCCTGATTATTGCGCACCATAGTGCTCAAGATATTCGCTCCCGCTCCCGCTCACTCGGACGTGCAAAACGAGGCGCGCTGCTTAGCCAGGCGTTAATCCGCAAGCACAACTGGAGGACTCATGAGGTTAGTTGTTGGTCAGCTCATTTCGTTTATTTCGGTACTGGCCCTCGTCGGTTGCGGGAGTGGCAGTGTCGAGGTGAGAGCCGACCATCCTATGAATGTCGAAACATTAGAGCCATTGAGTGGCGACGAGCTTCGGTATTTGGCGTTTCAGGTGTTTGAGGGCGGGCCAGACCCGGCGATTCCTTTTGATGGCGAGTTGGTCTACACGCCGAAGGAGAAGGTTGCCGATATGGTGCAAGACATCGTCACCACCATCGGCGTAACGGGAGGGCAGAAGACGCGCCTGGCTTTCATTCTTGGGCCTATTGCCTTTGACCAT
>DJFX01000011.1 GCA_002432635.1 Halothiobacillaceae bacterium UBA5861
CCAAGTGATGCGGGTGCTGGGCGGATAAGACGAGCCTCGTCCCAAACCAAAGTCCCCTCAGCTTTATGAAACTGCTGCCCCTTCATTGAAAGCTCTTCGAGTTGCAATGTAACTTCACCCCGAAACTCGGCAATCGGCAGCGGTAACAGTGGCTCAAGTGCCTGAGCAGAGGTGCTATAACGCCCACCAGAAAGTGAGGATTTACCAAACAAACTGTAAGCAGCAATCACATAGCCATGCCCACCCCGGTAGGTAAAATCCAATCCAGCCCCCGCTTTTGCTTGAATCAATAAAGCGGGCTTGAAAGACCAGCTCACATCTTCCAGCTGCTCTTCAGGTGAAATCAGGATTCGGTCGGCCGACCCCCGCCACACGGTACCACTCACATTTTGCACCTGAGCGGGATCCATATTTAATAACGTCAAAGCCGTTGCAGCAGGAAACTGAAACAAAAACGCCACGCTAAACGTGAAGACACCCAACAAAATCAAATAGCGCCCTTTCACGGTGTTGTCTCCAGCGTGATACGGGCACTGACAACCCCAGGCTCTTTGCGGCTAAAACTCGTGGTACTGACAGAAAGCTGGTATTTCTCTTTCAACTCATCGAGCAGTGGTAACAATTGATCAAATTCAACACTCTGGTATTGAAGGCGTACACCATTGCTACCCGCGGGTTCAATCCGCGTAGGTGCGGGCAGCCGCTGCCGACGAATGACTTCATCCACGAGAATATAAGGCGCTTTGTTACTTTTTCGCGAGGCGCTTGTAGACTGACTCCCTCCCAGCGACTGGACAGTCACAGCAGCTGACTGCATCCAGGCCAACGTTTTTTCCTGCGAAGCTACTCGGCTCCGTTTTTCCTGGAGCGACTGCCTAAATGGGTTGATCAAGAGGGCATACACGAGAAACAGCACAATAAGCACCGCAATGGCGTTAAGGATACGCTGATCGCGAATCGACTTTGATAGATACCAATCTTTCAGATTCATGATTGCATCTCCACCCGCAACCGTCCTCGAACGCGATCTTTATCTTGATTAGCCGATTGCACGGTGACTTTTAACAGGCTGTTCTTTTCCAGAGCTTGCTTGAGCCGATCGATTTCCCCCAGCTGCTTGGCGTCAAACTCAACATCCAGCCGGCCAGCACGATAGTTCAGGCTATTGAGCGTCACCCCGGGTATTGAAGATAACCCTTGGGAAACCGCTGACAAAACCGGCAAAAACTGCCCGCCGCCGCCCGCATTTCGCTGGAGCGCATTCAAGCGGGATTTCATTTGTGCACGTGGATTCACAATGCGTTTGATGTCCGGAAACGTTGTTTTTAAAACATTTTCAATCGCCGCATTCAGTTCGGTTTCTCGTTGCTTGAGTTGGACATATTCCGAAATACTGCCCCCCATCAGTACAAGCAGGCATATGAATGCCAGCGCAGCCGTTAAACGCCAGACCCGAAAAACGTTGCCTAACTGAGGTCGGCGGTTGAACGCACCTTGTAGCAAGTTCATGGGTTTGTCGATATTTTGAACTTGCGGTGCAAAAGCAGCCAAGGTGTGCGTGGAGGGGATTTCATCAAGCGACGCATGTATGCCTTCGGGCAAGCTGAGCGACGGTATGTTGTGCCCAATCAGCCGCAACCGCTGAGCTTGGGGCTCATCTTCGCCTTTTGTCGAGCCGCTTTCTTGCAGCAACTGCTCCAACAAAAGCGGGAAACTGTCTTGTTCTACGGAAAAGCCAGCATGCTGACCGGCCCGAAAAACCACGCGGGAATCCTCTACGAGAGCGACCCACTCAGCGCTTTCCCCCTCCGTTTTGAGAGGCAATAACAAAGGCTCAGGAAGAGCAATGACATTATTCAGCCCAGCGGCATCCAGCCAATCCACCAACTGTCGCATGCGTTCGCGGGCAATGATCGCCAGTGGAAATTCGCCCGATGCCATTTTAGCCCCGGCTGTAAAGTGCAGGGTTTCTACATCCTCGGTAAGGCTTTCTTCCAGTAGGTAAGGCGCTGCCTGTAATACTTTGCTGGTGTTGTTGACAGGTAACGCGGCTCTTTGCAGCAAAACCTCTTCACCGGGCACCAGTAAGATGACCTGCCGACCTGCAGCTGTGTTTGATAGTGAGGAAGGTGGCTCTTCCAGCGAGCCTTGGGTGACGTCTCCGGCAAGTTGCCCTTGTGCCGTCACAAGCGCCCATTCACACAGCGATGTCTCAAAGGACAACAAACGTATCAGGAGTTTTTCAGACAAAGCTAGTACTCGCCTCGGGCCCGGCTGAGGACTTGCACTTTACCCTCAGCACTTCGGTGCAGCAAACTGAATTGCGTGAGCTGAACGGAGCCCAGTGCAACGTCTGTCCGCAATTGAAAATATTCACTCGCAAAAACAATCCCTGTTTCATTTTGTAAAACGTTATTCCCTTCTTTGACGGCGTTTTTAAGCGTGTCCATGGTATCAAAAGGTGCCGGGACTTCACCAGCGCCCACGTCAGTGTCGTCCAGTATGATATCGCCACACGCAGGATATTTTGGGACCCGGTCCTCAGGCCAGCGCAAAATTTCCTCCGCTTTTTCCTGATCGATATGCGCCGCTAGCATGCGCAGTCCTTCAACCGTTGCTGTATTCACATTAAAACCGGTTTGCTCAGGCAACGCACTGACATTACGTTCTAATTGAGTATAGGTCTCTCCATCCAGTTCGTTGACGCCATTCACCATTCTAAGTTCACTCACACTGAGAAAAGGTCGATTAGCCGCGCGGTAAGCCAGTGCACCCTCGTTGGTCTGATTCATATAATAGTCGTCTTCTGCGCCGTCTGGGCTGTAGGGGTTGATGTCTTTGTCAATCCAATCGATGGTGCTGGCAATGATTTTAGGAATGAGATTACTCTCGACACCCAACGCGTTGAGTAATAACTCAAACCGGTCGACTTCGTCCTGAATCGGGCGGCTTTCCTTATCCACAAGGTTGTTCAGGTTAAACCGGCCCTGAAGATCAAAAAGGCAACCAGTGATCAAACCACCGGCCACGGGAGCACTGACGGTTCTCGTCCAATCCTCATCGGGTGAATCCATTTTGGCATCATCCAGTCTCAACGCCATAACAGCCAGATCTTCTGCTGCCAGGAGCGCTTGACTTGCCTGAGCCAGCATTTCCCGAGCTCCGGTTCGGCGCACATCCAGATATTGGCGCTTTGCCATGGAGACGGCCGCAATGGTGGCGAGCGCAATCATCAATAATACGGTGATAATGGCGACACCGGCTTGCCGTCTCATGAGCCTCTCACCTGAAACAGCCGGGTTATTTCACCCACGTCATCAAATGTGATCGTGACCTCAACGGCCAGTGGCATACTAAACACATCACCTGTGTTGCTCAGTGGCGGCCAATTTTCTTTCCATTGTTTTGACGTATCGAAAAACCGAAAAGAAAGTTCAGAAACCCCCCCGATCAATAGCCGCTTTTTGGTGATTTGGTCTTCTGCCCGATCCAGGTGATACCAATAGACCCGAAACAACTGGTTGTCTTCTACCCGGTAGGCCACCCGCTGCAAGGTACTCCTGGGCGGGACAATTTCGAATGCAGGGTTGACCCATCCTGACCGGGTAAATTCAATGCGGTTCTCTCCAATATCATTGAGTTGCAGGGGGTGTAGCTCACTACCAAACGCATCTCTGACGGGGCGATTCACAAGCTGGCCAAAATCATCAGCCAGGTAGTAAAAAGTCCGTTGTAAATCGTCCATGCGTTGGCTTTGCTCATCAGTGCTTGTTTTAACCAGTTGGACCTGACGCCAACCAGCATAAGCGGCCACGCTGATGATGAGAAAAATTGCCGAAGCCAGCAGTAACTCCAGCAACGTTAAGCCGCGTTGGTGATGAATACCTACGCTCATGGCTTTCCAAGGTAGGTTACCAATGAGGAAACTGGTAACTCGCTGTCTGGTTTTTTTCGCACTTCCACGGTAACTTCGCGCAAGTCACTGGTCACTGTTTTCACGACATTTTGTGTCCAGTACCAGCGGTAATTGGCCATTTCAACATCACCACTGCGTTTGCCCAAGTCGGGCCAGGTATCGGCAACCCGTAATTCAGCCAAGCGATTTTCAGCCACCCACAGTGCAAAAACTTTATCCCGCAAATGACCTGCATTCGATGCATTATTCGCGGCTGTCTGAATGAGTGCCGCCATGGAGACCGCCAGCACAGCCAGAGCAACAAGTACTTCCATCAATGTGAACCCTTGTTGTGCAGTGGCTTTCATCAAAAGGCTTGTTCTGTCAGTTTTAACACGGCGTTTTCATCTTCTTCCAACCGCACGGCAACGTCGCGGTCAAGCAGGCGAAGTACAACACTGACATCCGGCATGCGTTCACCATTGGAAAGAAAAATCAGTTGCGGCTTAAGAGGTGTCTCACTCTGAGCATCCTCCTCTTCGGAGGACAAAAGGATGGGGACACCGCTAACCTCGACCGTCAACTCAATACCCTCTGGCAAGGCCCGGCGGCGCAGACGTTTGTCTCCACTCAAGTCAGCCCATTGACCTTCTGTGTAACTGCCTTCGAGTAGCAGAAAACGATAGCTGCCATCGTTAAAGCGGATTCCCAGCTGCCGTGACTGAAAAACAGCTTCGTCCTCAGCCAGGCGCATTAACTCTCGCAGGCGCTTTCCTTCTTCGCGTAAGGTTTCGCTATCGCCCCCAAAGTTGAGGTTGACCACGGCCATACTCGCCAAAATGGCAATAATGGCAACCACGGCAAGAAGTTCCAATAAGGTAAACCCCCGCGAGCGCTGGCGCATGGGTCGGTACGCGTTATTGAAGGTTCCAGTTGCCAATATCCGCTGCGTAGGAGTCTCCACCCGGTTGCCCATCGCTCCCGAGACTGTAAATATCAATAACACCATTTTCACCTGGACTCAGGTACTGGTAATCATTACCCCACGGGTCTTTCGGCAGGTTTTTGAGATACCCGCCTTCCTTCCACTTTTTTGGCTCTGGCGGGGTGGTTGGCGGGCTCACGAGCGCGTCGAGCCCTTGATCGGTTGAGGGGTAATCAAAATTATCCAGCTTGTAAAGGTCAAGCGCCGCTTCAATCGCGCGGATATCCTGCTTGGCTTTGACAACCCGGGCTTCATCCGGGCGGTCCAGAATCATGGGTACAACCGTCGCCGCCAGAATCGCCAAAATGGCGACCACGATCATAATCTCGATCAAGGTAAACCCACGCATGTGACGGGCCTGAATGCTTCCTGTTTTCACTATTTTTAGACTCCGTTTTATTCGTCAACCTGAAAAGAATAGCATGCCATCTATTTCATATAGGTTACTTGGCGTTAATACTCGTATGCCTTAAAAGTGCATCAACCGTAGGCTCCCGCCCACGGAATGCAACAAACAAGTCCATGGCGTCTTCCGAGCCCCCTTTCTCCAGGATATTTTCAAGGAACAATTGGCCGGTTTCTCTATCAAAAATCCCTTTTTCTTCAAACAGGGAAAAGGCATCAGCCGAAAGCACTTCCGCCCACTTGTAGCTGTAATAGCCGGCAGCATAACCACCCGCAAAGATATGGCTAAAACTATGGGCAAAGCGGTTGAATGCAGGTGGCTTGTTGACAGCGACCTGTGCCCGCACCTGGTCCAGAATCGCGTATATCCAGTCGACTCCCTCACCGTTGAATTCCTGGTGGATTCGGAAGTCAAATAGGGCAAATTCCAGTTGCCTGACCATTTGCATGGCGGACTGAAAATTTTTAGCGGCCACCATGCGACGATACAGCTCATCAGGTAATGGCTCGCCTGTTTCCACATGCCCGGCAATCAGATCCAGTGCTTCTTTTTCCCAGCACCAATTTTCCATGAATTGACTGGGCAACTCGACAGCATCCCAAGCTACACCGTTAATACCTGCGACATCAGCCTGATCGATTTGTGTCAGCAGGTGATGCAAACCGTGGCCAAATTCGTGGAAAAGTGTTTCCACTTCATTATGCGTGAATTGTGCAGGTTTACCGTCCACCGGTGGCGAAAAATTGCAAACCATGTAGGCCACAGGCACTTGCTGGTGGTTTTGGGTCTGAATCCGGCTGACGCAAACGTCCATCCAGGCTCCGCCCCGCTTATTGGGCCGGGCATAGAGATCAAAATAAAATTGCCCTCGCAGGTTGCCGGCCTGATCATGGATTTCATAAAAACGAACATCCGGGTGCCAGACATCCACATCCGGCACTTCGCTAATCACCATACCGTAGAGCCGCTCGACAACACCGAATAACCCGGGTAGAACACGCGTTTCCGGGAAGTAGGGTTTTAGCTCTTCTTGTGTAATCGCGTATTGGTGCTGCCGGAGCTTTTCTGAGTAGTAGGTGATGTCCCAGGCTTCCAATGTTTCAACGCCATAGTTTTCTCGAGCGAACGTTTGTAGTGCTTTAAGTTCGTCCTCTGCCTGAGGGTGCGAACGCTCCGCCAGGTCTGTCAAAAACGCTATGACGCGCTCGCATGATGGCGCCATTTTTTTCTCGATGGAAAGTGTGGCGTAATTTTCAAACCCCAATATTTGAGCTTGCTCTGTGCGCAACTGGAGTATTTCTTCCATGATGTGGCTATTATCCCAACGCCCAGCGTCAGGCCCGCAGTCTGAGGCGCGCGTACTAAATGCTTCATAAAGCTCTCGGCGTAAATCACGATTATCCGCGTACGTGATGACCGGCAGGTAGGATGGAAATTCCAGCGTCAACATCCAGCCCTCTTTTCCCCGTTGCGACGCCGTTTGTTTTGCCAGTGCCAATGCGGATGCAGGTAATCCAGCAAGTTCGTCTTTATCTGTGATGAGTTTTTGCCAGTGATTGGTGGCATCGAGCACATTTTCTGAAAACTTGCTTGTTAGTGAGGAAAGTTTCTGCGCAATGGTTTTGTATCGTGCTTTTTGTTCATCCGGTAAACCCACACCCGATAAACGAAAATCCAAGAGTGCATTTTCAAGGACTTTTTTCTGACTTTGACTAAGCCCCTCTTGCCTATTCATGACAGCTTGGTAGGCGGCATAAAGCGACTCGTTTTGACCCATTTCAGTGCTATATTCACTGAGCATAGGCAAGCAGGCGTTATAGGCTTCACGCAGCGCATCATTATTGACCACTGAATTCATGTGGCTAACAGGTGACCAAGCACGATTGATTTGATCTTCCAGTAAGGATAGGGGCTCAACGAGATTCTCCCAGGTGAAATCCCCTTCTCTTTCCAGCCTTTCCTTAACCCATGAACGCACCTGATCCAATAATGTTTGTATGGCAGGCTGAACATGTGCTGGTTGAATTGCCGAAAAAGGGGGCAACCCCTTAAGCCCTAAAAGTGGGTTTTTCTCCAAAACGCATTACTCCTTATCTAAGTAACTGTCACTCTTGTGTTGGTTTTCAGACTAAACTTCAAGCGTTGCAACTAAAATTTCTTTAATAATAAAACCCAAGATGCCCGCCCCGAGACCAATGAAAATCCATAACATACCTGTTTTTCCGGCTTTAGAGTCTTTAGCCAAACGGTACATAATGAAGGCCATATAAGAAACTAATACAACTAAGCCAATTTTAAGCGACCATTCCGCAAACACTTCTTCAGAAATCATTCGATTTTTCCTCTCGCCGATAAAAATAACCAGATTGCATGACCCACAGTTAGAAGAACTATTCTATTCCACCGCGACGCGGAATAGTGGGCAGCGAATCAAACGCACTTAATCTGTGCCTCACCATTTTATTTGATTTAGAATGCACTAAAAAAAGTCATTTAATCAAAAGGGGATAAGTCATGAAACTCATTTCTGCCATCATTAAACCACATAAGCTTGGTGAAATAAGAGAAAGGCTCTCAGCTATCGGTATTACAGGAATGACAGCAACAGAAGCCAAAGGCTTTGGCCGCCAAAAAGGTCATACCGAGCTCTACCGGGGCGCCGAGTACATTATTGACTTCTTGCCCAAGGTGAAAATTGAAATTGCCGCCGCAGACGAGCGTGTTGATGAAATTCTGGAAGCCATCCAGGATGTTGCCAATACTGGTAAAATTGGTGATGGAAAAATCTTTGTTACCCACCTAGAACAGGTCATTCGCATTCGAACAAAAGAAACGGGTAACGAGGCATTGTAATAATGAAATATATTGCTATTACATCATTACTGCTGCTTGTTTCACCCTCCGCTGTGCTTGCTGCGAACCCTGAACTTAATGGAGCCGACACAGCTTGGATCTTAACATCAACCGCTCTGGTCTTGTTGATGACTCTGCCCGGACTTGCCTTATTCTACGGCGGATTAGTCCGGAGCCGAAATGTGCTTTCCGTGTTGATTCAATGCTTTTCCATTGCCAGCGTCGTCAGTATTCTATGGGTTCTTTTCGTCTACAGCCTGGCTTTTGGCGAGGGCAATGCGTACATCGGCGATTTTAGCAAAGTACTGCTGGCGGACATAGGTCGTGAGGACCTCTCAGGCACCATTCCGGAATCACTGTTTTCACTCTTTCAACTCACTTTTGCCGTGATCACTCCTGCCTTAATTATTGGTGGATTCGCGGAACGAATGCGATTTACGGCCATGTTACTGTTTTCAGTCTTATGGTTGATTGTCGTTTATGCACCGGTGACTCACTGGGTTTGGGGAGGCGGCTGGCTGGGCGCCATGGGTTTATACGACTTTGCCGGCGGTACCGTCGTCCACATTACAGCCGGCGTTGCCGCACTAGTTGCAGCCCTTGTTCTCGGACCACGAAACGGCTTCCCTACCACCCCGATCCCACCTCACAACCTTACCCTCACGTTAACCGGTGCCGGCATGCTCTGGGTCGGCTGGTTTGGATTCAATGGAGGCAGCGCTCTTGCCAGCGACGGCAATGCCGCAATGGCGATGTATGCCACTCATATTTCAGCTGCAGCCGGGGCCTTTTCCTGGATGCTCTGTGAATGGATACGCTTCGGTAAACCGAGTGCCCTGGGGATTGCCACAGGTGTCATCGCCGGGCTAGGCACAATCACACCCGCTTCGGGCTTCGTGGGTGTCGGCGGCGCATTAATCATTGGCCTGCTAGCCGGTTTCATATGCTTTAATGCAACCCTTTATATCAAGCGCACACTAAAAATAGACGACTCACTCGATGTCTTCCCTGTCCACGGCGTGGGCGGTATGCTCGGCACTTTATTGGCTGGCGTTTTTGCCTCTACCCAGCTAGGGGCTTTCAGTGGCTTTGGTTTTGCTGAAGGCATCAGCACAATGGGTGAGCAAGTTAAAGTCCAGCTGATTGGCATTGTCGCGACTGCGCTTTATACAGCTGTTTGTACTTGGATTTTGCTGAAACTGGTTAATATCCTATCACCTCTTCGTGTCAACACTGAGGATGAAGTCAACGGACTTGACATTATCTTGCACGAAGAAAGAGGCTACGATATTTAGCATGCACCACTGCGGCGTAGGTTTCATCGCCTGCGCCAGCCCTACACGCAGAAGCCAGAGCTTTTCAATGAGCAATCCGTGATAGTATCTTCTGTTTTAACTGAATCAGGATTAAACAATAATGAACAAAGTTTCATTATTTGAACATAGTGCCGGCGTTGTTAAACCTGAATGGATTGATTACAACAAGCACATGACAGTACCCCGGTACTTTGATGCAATACTCAACAGTATCAACCTCTGGTTTGATCAAGAAGCCGATCTCGGGGAAAGCTACATGGCAGCCACAGGACATTCGATGTTCACTGTGCAAAGCCACTGGAACTACCTGCGTGAACTCTTACTCGGAGACCCGTTAACAGTCACACTGCAATTACTCCAGGCTGACATCAATAAAATTCGCTACATCTGCCACCTTTACCACGCTGAAAAAGACTACCTTGCTGCAACAGGAGAATTTCTCGTTGTCCACGTCAATATGCAAACGCGCAAGACAGCTTCTTTTAGTGAAGATAAGCTCACGCAACTCAAAGCAATGCAAGCACGACATGCGTCTGCAGGAGTCTCGCCCTATGCGAACGCAATTAAGCACCGCTAGAGCAGAAAACAAGCAGTGAATATTGACATAATCTCTTACAATTCATAAAATAGTCGGCCTTACGCGGGAATAGCTCAGCTGGTAGAGCGCAACCTTGCCAAGGTTGAGGTCGCGAGTTCGAACCTCGTTTCCCGCTCCAGATTCCCCAAACCTCGGCACGACCGAGGTTTTTTGTTTCATCAGGCAGTTTTCAGGCGCGGTGGCAGAGTGGTTATGCAGCGGACTGCAACTCCGTATACGCCGGTTCGATTCCGACCCGCGCCTCCACATTCCCAGCAGCCCGGCCCGGGTGGCGAAATTGGTAGACGC
>DJFX01000012.1:0-66020 GCA_002432635.1 Halothiobacillaceae bacterium UBA5861
GCGGCCAAGCGACGGGCAGAGAAGCGTCAATCTTCGGCACATAAAGGACCCTCCTAGCCATGCACTTTCAATCGGCAATGTCCCCGCATACCCGCGGTGCGGCGCACACCGGCACACTCATGAAAAATGTGCTCTATGCACTGGTGCCTGGCGTGCTTATTTCGACAGGGCTATTTGGCTGGGGAGTGCTCATAAATCTGGCCATTGCCTGTGTGACAGCCATCCTTGCAGAAACGGCGGTGATGAAACTCCGACGCCGCCCGGTCGCGCCCGCGCTCTTAGACTACAGCGCATTGGTGACAGCTTGCTTGTTGGCTCTGTCACTCCCCCCCATTGCTCCGTGGTGGATCCCCGTCATTGGGGTTTTATCAGCCATCCTTGTGGCCAAGCATCTTTATGGAGGGTTGGGACACAACCCCTTTAACCCGGCCATGGTAGGCTATGTTGTGCTGCTGATTTCCTTCCCTCGGGAGTTAAGCCTATGGCCTGCTCCCAGTGGTATGCTCACGCACACGCTCAGCGTTACAGAAACCGTCCGGTTTTTATTCACGGGCATACTGCCTGAGGCCGTGCGCCTTGATGGCATCACAATGGCTACAGCATTGGATTACACCAAGACTCAATTACGGCTCGGTGATGATCTGGCGGCACTCGCTTCGCATGCCAGTTATGGCTGGCTCGGCGCTCGCGGTTGGGAGTGGGTTTCTCTCGGCTATCTACTGGGGGGGCTCTGGTTACTCTACAAACGCGTAATCAGTTGGCATATTCCGGTTGCTTTTCTCGGCAGTCTGTTACTGATTGCGAGCCTGTTTTCTCTCATTGATAACACCTACTTTGCGCCTCCCCTGTTTCATCTCGCCAGTGGCAGCGTCATTCTGGCTGCTTTTTTTATTGCAACGGACCCTGTAACCGCATCCACCAGCCCGGTCGGCCGATTACTTTATGCCGCGGGTATCGGTGTACTGGTGTATGTCATTCGCACATGGGGAGGCTACCCTGATGGCATTGCCTTTGCCGTGCTGATTATGAATCTGGCCGCGCCCACCATTGATCACTTTTACCAGCCCCGTGCATTCGGTCACAAATGAAGACACCTCTACAACAAGTCCTAGGCTCTGCACTCATTCTCTGCTTATTTGCAATCATCGGCACAGCGTTGGTTGCCCTGACTCATAAACAAACACGTGACCAAATTAAAGTGAATGAACGCCAGGAACTACTCGCCAGACTCTCACAAGTTGTCTCTCAAAGCGGGCTGGACAATGACCTTATCACCAGCGCGCTACCCGTTCAC
Organism: Halothiobacillaceae bacterium UBA5861; assembly: GCA_002432635.1. Lineage (GTDB taxonomy): Bacteria > Pseudomonadota > Gammaproteobacteria > UBA5861 > UBA5861 > UBA5861. Next base: position 1,295 of record DJFX01000012.1, read on the forward strand.
TCACCGGAATTACTGGGTAGCAAAGCACCTGTTCCCGCTTACCGAGCCACCCAGGACGGTCAACCCATTGCCGTTATTCTGACAGCCACCGCCCGCAATGGTTACAACGGAGGGATCCGGCTCTTGGTCGGTATACAAGCAGACGGCAAAATTTCTGGTGTGCGCGTTATCCAGCATAAAGAAACGCCGGGGCTGGGTGATGCCATCGAGGTCGAAAAGTCCAACTGGATACTGGGGTTTAATGGCCTGTCTTTATTAAATTTGTCCCCTTCCGACTGGGCGGTCAAAAAAGATGGGGGCGCCTTCGACCAGTTTACAGGAGCGACCATTACGCCTCGCGCAGTCGTTGGCGCCGTTTACCGATCGCTGCAATTTTTTGAGAACAATCAAGAGCGGCTTCTGAGTGCAGAAACAGCAAATGATCAATAGTTTTTTACAAATTTACTCAGCCAGTTTTGCCATTTTTGGTGATCTGTTTTGGGTGCATCAACCAGTTCAATCCCAATCAGATAATCCGCCCCTTTGTTGGATGGCATTGACCACTTAACAACCCCATGAAGAAAGAACTTGCCATGATGCCCTTCGATATTCACCCACAGGTCCAGTCCACACCCCATCATTACTGGGTGGTCAACCCGCAACTGGAGCCCCTTCGGGGAAATATCGATCGTGCTGCTGGCAAACGTCTGACCTCTCAACGAAAGGTCTTCCCGGGAGTGGGCAATCTGCACGTAAAGACGAGACTGGTTCAGCAAACGTCCATCCGTTCGACGCTCGTCAATGCTTCTTCGCTGTATCAAAGGCCCTGTAGTCTTTATACTCGTGGACATAACAATCCCTTGCCTGCTTCAAAATGAGCTTAACTTAGAGTTTAGATTTACCCTTATTTTTTGCAATTCTCATATCGAAAGCCAACTAAAAAAATGAATGCCTACACAAAAATCATAAAAAATGGACTTTGGGATAATAACCCAGGGCTTGTGCAGCTACTTGGTTTATGTCCCTTATTAGCAGTCAGTGGCACGGTCATCAACGGTTTAGGCATGGGGCTGGCAACATTAGCGACGCTGCTGGTTTCCAACGTGCTGGTCTCCCTCGTCAGAGACTACGTGAAATCAGATGTCCGGATTCCGGTTTTTGTGCTGATTATTGCCTCCACAGTGACAGCGATTGAGTTACTGATGAATGCCTGGTTTTACGACTTATACAAAGTCCTTGGTATTTTTGTACCCTTGATTGTCACAAACTGTCTGATCATTGGCCGAGCCGAAGCGTTTGCGGCAAAAAACAAAGTGATGGACGCCGTGATTGATGCACTCGCAATGGGCATTGGCTTCACCTTGGTATTAGTTTGTATTGGCGGTATGCGCGAATTGGTCGGAGAAGGCACACTCTTCGCCAATGCCCACCTGATGTTTGGTGAAACGGCCCGCTCCATGGAGCTTTCTCTCGGCAATCAGTATCAGGGGTTTCTGCTCGCTGTTTTACCGCCAGGCGCCTTTATTTCGCTGGGATTACTCATCGCGTTGAAAAATATTATTGACGATCGGATTAAGCGAAAACAAAGCTTGCCTGTCAGCAACGATGCGCTAGCAGCAGGTCCTACATCTTAAACACTTAAAGCCAAGCTGTAATGTGGCTTACAAACCCTCATCAAGCGCCTTTTTGACCTCTTTCCAATAATCGTCTATGGCGTCCAACGGCAGCTCTTCAAGCACTTCGCCTTGCTGGTCGATCAATATTTCCATGGCCTGAAAACGTTTAACAAACTTTTTGTTACCGGCTCTCAAAGCCACCTCGGGGTTCACCTTAAGATGCCGCGCCAAATTGACGACGGCAAACAACAGATCACCCACTTCCTCAGCCACCTGATCGGATGCGCCTAGCTCTTTGGACGCCGCATCACGCACTTCCTCTAATTCTTCCTGAACTTTATCAAAAACCGGCTCGACCGAGCCCCAGTCAAAACCAACACGAGCCACGCGCTTTTGTATCTTTTCGGCGCTTATTAGCGAAGGCAATGCCTCGGTAATGCCATCCAGCTGGCTGCTTTTCTGTCCATCAGATTTTCCCCGACGTTCCTCAGCTTTTATCTTCTCCCAAGACTGTGCGATGGAAGCTTCATCAACACGCGAACGTTTATTTGAAAAAACATGAGGATGTCGCCGCTCCATTTTCTCTGCAATGGTTTCTGCAACATCAAAAAAAGTGAAGTGACCGGATTCTTGGGCAATCTGCGCATAAAAGACAATATGGAAAAGTAAATCGCCCAGCTCCTCACGTAAGTCGCCGGTATCGTCCCGCTCGATGGCATCAACCACCTCATAGGCTTCTTCGAGGGTATAGGGCGCAAGTGAAGTATAGGTTTGACGAAGATCCCAGGGGCACCCTGCCTCAGGGTCACGCAGCGCGCGCATAATACCCAACAAGCGGTTTACGGCATCCAAATCAAGGCCTTAGAACGTGAGCCTAACACCAACGTGAAAGTTATCTTCCAACTCAAGGTCAGAGATGGTGGGCGTATCTACCGTGACTTTTCGGTAACCGAAATAAAGAATGGAGGAAGGGACCAATTCAAACTTTACGTCCACAGCATATTCAAGCAATTCTTCTGAATCCATAAAGCTTAAAATAAGAGGGGAATAAAACAGTTCTCCGCCAACCGTCATTTTTCGAGCAAAGTAAGGACGGAGATTGATTTCCCCACCAATAGAAAGATTAGCCAGGCTATCCTCTACATCAAGCTCACCATAGCTGGCGCGAACACCCAAGCCGAACTGGACGGAGCCTTCTGCTGAAACCGGGCGGCTTTTTACCATCACTTCCGCATGAGCGAGGTAGTCATTGTTACTGTTAAAGAATGCACCAAAAGCAATATCAGCACCTTCGATACGCTCTTGCGTGTCGGCATTAGCGGCTCTTTTTGTGAGCCCAAGTGTTGATGTATGTGTGAGAAACATGACTTCGGCTGTCTCATCACTGATGCTGATATCCAGACCTGTCGCACCTACATGGCTAACCGCTAAAAAAAGTACAACACTTGTTATCCGCTTAAACATATAATTCCTCAAAGATCGATTGGCGATTTTGTAATCGTTTTTCTGACAGGGATCGTACTGACTATTATCTAAAAATTCCAATTAATTTAATACATTTCGTACAATGAACGTCCAGTAAACTTCCACTACTCCCGCACAGTCAGAATGCAAAAAAATACAAAGACAGATACTCGGCGAACTCAACTCGAACAATGGTTACAGTCGTCGCCAATTCACGCCTTTGCACCAGGCCCGTTCTCTCTTGAGCCCGCTTCGGCCGATGCCAGCTTTCGCCGATACTTCCGGGTGCATCATCCAAAGGGGACGCTGATTGCTGCGGATGCGCCACCCGACAGGGAAGATAATCCTAGCTTTATCCGTGTAGCCAAACGATTGCAGGCCGCAGGCGTCCATGTGCCTATCCTCTTCGCACAAGACCTTCAAAAGGGTTTTTTGTTAATGAGCGACCTCGGCAACACCACCTATTTGCAGGCACTCAACGAAGCCACTGCTGATCCGTTGTATCACCAGGCTATGGATACTCTTGTAACAATGCAAACGCAAACCCCCAGCCAGGAATTACCGCTCTATAGCGGGGAGCTTTTGTACAATGAAATGCACCTCTTCCAAGAGTGGTTTCTTGAAAAGCACCTGAACCTGACCCTCTCGCAACAAGATAACGCGACTTTAGTCAAGACATTTGAATTTTTAAAAGAAAGCGCCTTACAACAACCTTGCTTTTTTGTACACCGGGATTATCATTCACGCAATATTATGGTGATGCCGCACAACAACCCTGGTGTTCTGGATTTTCAAGACGCCGTTCACGGACCAGTCTCCTATGACTTGGCATCCTTACTCAAAGATTGCTATATCAATTGGCCAAGAGCGCGTATAACCGACTGGATTACATACTATATTCGACAGCTGGAATCAGCAGGTGGCCCTGCTTTGCAACACAATCAGTTCATAACGTGGTTTGACCTCATGGCAGCACAACGACATTTAAAAGCCATTGGTATTTTTGCCCGCCTGCACTTACGCGATGGGAAACCGGATTACCTCAACGACATACCGAGAGTACTTCGTTATCTTTTTGACACCTGCCGCCTTTACAAACCCCTCGAAGACTTTTTAACTCTTCTTAATAAGTACGCGTGTGAGCAGTACGACCCCAGTGTATTCACGCCAAAACAGAGACAACCGCTCTCAATATGAAAGCCCTGATTTTAGCTGCTGGTCGCGGTACACGTATGGAAGCGCTCACGGATCACTGCCCGAAACCATTGTTAAAGGTCAACGGGCAGCATTTGATTGAATTCCACCTGCATGCCCTTCAACAAGCAGGCATTCAGGAAGTCATTATTAATACCTCTTACCTGGCGGAACAAATCCACCGCACACTCGGCAATGGGGCACGCTATGGCGTCAATATCACCTACAGCAATGAAGGCCCCAACGCATTGGAAACAGCCGGCGGTATCGTTAATGCGCTTCCGCTACTTGGCTCAGAGCCTTTCATTGTGATTAATGGAGATGTCTGGACTGACTATAACCTGGCTCAGCTCATGACAAAAAAGACACTCAAGTATGCACTGGCACATCTCGTGCTTGTTAATAATCCAAGTCATAACCTGAAAGGTGATTTCGGTATGGATGCTCAAGGCTATCTGACAGACCAGCCCACTCGATACACCTACAGCGGCATTGGCCTCTATTCGCCAGCCCTGTTTGCCAACCAAACGATCCAAAAACGCCCTCTGGCGCCACTGCTCAAACAGGTTATTTCCGAGAAAAAAGTTTGTGGTGAATACTACAGCGGCCACTGGCTCGATGTCGGAACACCGGAACGGCTCGAATACTTAAGGGGCTGTTTGAACCAAAGCCCCAAAAAAGAACCTAAATTTGTATAACGTAACTTTTGTGTCAACCTCAATAGAGAAGCAAACTTACGATGAATACACAGCCACACTATATGATTGATCACTCTGAACCTGACGAACAAAAAACCACAAGCATCCCAGTTAATGGCACCATTCGTTCTCTGGGTGAAAAACAGTGCATCTACTATGAAGGCCAATGGGTACGCTACTATGAGCCCATTCCCGATACACTGGCGTCTAAGAAACAACTCATCGACAACCTGAAAAAGCGGCTTTTTCACCACACTGAAAATGGCATTAACACGCCGGGCTTTCGTTTGGAAATGGCCAGAGAAGCCTACGAAAAACAAACAGACCCAGCCAAAAAACGCGTGAATGGGGCCATGCTTGCCGGCGCCTTATTCAACCGGGCCGCCGATATTTTTACCGCATTAGTGGAACTGGAAGAAAAAGGCATTACCATCAGCACCAATGATGAGTTAATGGTCATGTGCGGTGAATGCTTTGCAGAAGCACTGGAACTCGGCCGCACCGTCAAACACTACAGCGGCGAAGAGGGTATTGACGAACTTTGGGGAGAGCCCTTCAAAGTCTTCACCATGTCCATTCCCGATTATTACGCCAGCCGTTATCTGAAAGTTGCCAAAGCACTTAACAACATTGATGAAATTATCGGAATCCTCATTACTGTTTTTGAGGGCGATACCTCCTTTGAAGGTATCGAAGCGAAGCTGAAACACTTCAAAGGAGCCTCTCACTGTGCGTGTGAGACCATGAAAGTGGATCCGGAGTTCTTCAATATTTGGCCTTTGTTCGTAACCGCAAGCGAGCAAATTTCGGATTTTCAACCACTGACACCGCCCATGCACGACACGAGTAATTACCGGCGGGTACGCGCAGGTTGCCATGTACTCGAAAAAGGACGGCAACTGATTGAATACATTTCGAACGCGCGCGTGCCCATGCCCTTAAGTACAAAGAACTTTGCGGAAGATTGTGACCGTTATAAGCAATGTTGCAAAACAGGCCTGTGGGAAAAGTACTGGCGCCTCTAATTTTTACAAGCAAACGTTTCTTTCACACACCACGATTGAAAGAGGGCATGCCAAAATCATGATAGACTGAACACATTGATCCTGTGTTCACTCTAAAAACAATGACCGATAACCACCCGCCCTCTCTGGCCACCTATGCACGCATCATTATTGTTGCATCGATGGCTGGCATCATCAGCCATTTACTCCGCTCTTCGCTTGGTGTCCTTGGACCTGACCTCATGCAAGAACTTAGCTTCTCTGCCGAGTGGCTGGGCATTATGACAGGGCTGTTTTTTCTTGTCTTCGCACTCAACCAGATTCCACTGGGTATTTTATTAGACCGCTATGGTCCTCGGCGTGTTGTCAGCACATTCTTGCTCTTCACCATTGTAGGCTGTGGCCTTTTTGTTGTGGCCAACTCCGTCTGGATGTTGATTGCAGGACGCGTGATGATGGGCTTAGGGAGCTCGGCGTTAATCATTAGCTCCTTTGTTTTGCTGGCTCGCTGGTTCACACCCGAAAAGTATGCCAATGCCACATCCATTCTCATTGCTCTGGGTAATGCCGGTGGACTGTTAGCGACAGCACCACTGGCTGCACTGGCTGCCTGGTTAAGTTGGCGGGGTGCATTTGCAGTAGTTGCGGTTTTCTGTGCCATCGTTGCCGCCCTGGTCTTCTTTTTTATTCAGGACAACCCACCTGGTAAAAAAGTGAAACCGGTACCCAAGCAAAGCTTATCCGAACAGCTCAAAGGCACTTGGGTGATCATCAAAAATCCAGCGACCAAACACCTTATCGCTATTGCAGCCGTCGCTTACCCGTCTGTGGCTACGATTCTCGCACTGTGGGGAGGGCCTTTCCTCTTCGATGTCTATGGCCTAGATACCCTTGCACGCGGCAATGTTCTGCTGTGCATGGCCATCGCCGCGATTGTTTCTCCCCTTTTTTATGGCTGGCTCAACAATATTATTGGCACACGCGCGATTGCTTTTTTGGGGTCCAGCATCACGGTTGCGGTACTGTTAACGCTGGCATTCGCCCCTAAGATGGATCTATTTTTCATCACAGTCTTAATGACACTGTTAGGCGGCGGTGCAGGATACAATATGCTGGTATTACCCGTTTCCCGATTTTTCTTTCCGGAACACATGACTGGGCGCGCCGTTACAACGGTGAACATTGCCATCGTGGGTGGCGTTGCCATCATGCAAATGCTGACGGGCTTCATCGTGGGCGCCTTTCCAGAAGTCAATGGTTCAACACCGGAAATTGCCTATCGAACAGTCTTCGCTACCTTGGCAATTTTCCTGACTTTGGGCACCTGGTATTTCGCACGACTTGGCCCACTGCCAAACAGCTATATCGATCCTGACAACGATCAACAAAATAACAAGTCATAACCCCATCACTAACCCCTGCGGATTGGTATAACGGGTTGCATGACGATCGGCGTCTTTAATTCCCAGGGCATCTTCGGCTATCAATACGCGCTGCACAGAAGGCGCACCTTCTCCGACGAGAAACACATGTGCATAACTTGACAACCGGGCAATGCGGTAATCTTTGGCCAGGGCATACCCCCCGAATAATTCAGACGCAAATCCCGCTGCCTGCTTCAAGGCCAGTGAAGCAGCGTATTTTGCCTGCGCTGACAAGCGATTGGCAGGCAGGTCATTATCCATCAGCTGTGCCGTGTGGTACGTCATTAACCGTGCGGACTCAATGTTGACTAATGCATCAGCAATCATCCCCTGTGTAAACTGGTAGTTTGCCAGTGGCTTGCCGCGCACCTCGCGTTCTTTTACGTACTGAATAGCCTCATCCAAACACGCTCGGGCAAGCCCGACACTTCGCGCCGCGACTGAGACCCGACCCGCTTGAATGGCATGCATCGCATAGCGAAAACCCTGGCCTTCCTCACCCAAAAGGTTTTCTTTGGGGACTTCAAAGTCATCGAGAAAGATCTCACAACTGCGCAAGGACTGCGACAAGCCCACAAACTCTACGGGGCGAGCCTCCCAACCCGGGTACTTTTTGGGCTCTACAATAAAAGCCGAGACGCCTTTGGCTCCGGCATTCCTATCGGTTTTCGCAAAGAGAATGCCGGTATCCGTCTGATCTGCCAACGTAATAAACATTTTAGAGCCGTTAAGATAGTAAGAGCCTCCCCGGCGTTTGGCGGTCGTGCGCATGTTGCCGAGCGCATCCGATCCGCCGCCTGGCTCAGTCAAAGCCCAGCAACCAATGTGCTGGCCGGACAATAAATCAGGAATATAGCGTTTGATCTGCGCCTCGCTGCCACCCGCATAAATCGTGTAAGGGCACGTCATCCCTTGTGGGTTGTGGCAGAGTGAGAAGCCGATATCCAACCGAGCCAACTCTTCTGCCACAACAGCCATAGCGAGAAACCCCATCTGGCTCCCACCCAGCGACTCGGGAAAAACCGGCCCATACAAGCCCGCCTCTCCGGCCTTCAAAATCAAATCCCGGGGAAACGCGCCTTGCTCTTCATAGCGGGCCATTTCTGGCACAACGGCTGTCTCCATAAAACGGATAACGCTTTCCCGTAAATGATGAATTTCTTCAGGTAAAAATTGATCCATTCCTCTCCCCTCTTACAGTTAATGGACTAATGGTTCTATCAAAAGCATAACCGATTTAGCTGCCAAGCTGTATGAGTTACACTCTGCCTCTCGTCAACCTAGGGAAATGCCATGGAGATCAATCACCGCTACCGGCCGGGAAACACGAACGCACTCATTCTTTTTATCCACGGTCTGGGGTGCGATCACCACGCTTTTGACGAAGCCTGGGAAAGTGAAGCATTACAAGGCTACGCCTTACTTGCACCCGATCTGCCAGGATGTGGCAACAGCCCGCTTCCGAGCGATCAAACACCCACAATGCCTTTTTATGCGGAGGCGCTTGATCAATTACTCTCGGGTTACACCTTTGAGCATCTGCATATCGTCGCACACAGTATGGGCAGCGCCCCGGGGCTCTTATTGACCCAAAAGCCACCACTGAAACTGGCTTCCTTCGTTAATATCGAAGGCAACCTGGTGCCTGAAGATGCCGGGATGCTCAGCCGACGCACCGCAGAAACGGATTTGGAAACCTTCCAAACAAAAAACTATTTAAAACTCATTGCCAGCGCAGCACGTTCGGAGGATCCAGGCACCCGCTATTGGGCCGAACAGCTCAAACGCTGCCCGGCAGAGGTTTATCATGCAAAGAGCTGCTCACTGGTCGAGTGGTCAGACAGTGGCCAACTGCTTAAGATTTTTTCCGCGCTCACTGTACCCAAACTGTACGTGTATGGTGATCGAAGCGTGAACTCAGACGTGCTCAAACAACTGGATGCCATCCCCCAGCACAAAATCCGCGAATGTGGGCATTTTGTGATGAATGAGCAGCCAAAAGCCTTTTATTCGTTGCTTGCTGACTTTCTAAAAAGTACAACCACGGTACAAAACACATGACAAACGAAAACCTCTACCATCTGCTCGAAACCCGCTTCCCCACGGGCACCCAAGCTCTGGCATTGACAAGCCCTGAGAGGCGGTATTCCTACCAAGACATGCAAGTCATCGTGAACCGCTACTGCCAATACATTGCAACAATTGGCCTTCGCCCTGGCGACCGCCTTGCCGTACAAACGGATAAATCACCCGAAGCTGTTTTTTTATACCTTGCCTGTTTAAAGGCCGCCGTTATCTACATTCCGCTGAATATTGCTTATACGGCGACCGAAATGGCTTACTTTATTGAGAATGCTCGCCCATCCTGTCTGGTATGCAGCCCAGACAATCAGACGGCCCTCACACCCATTGCGGAAAAATTAGGGGTCAAAACGATTGAGACCATGGATGCGCAGGGCCAAGGCAGCTGGGCAACACAAGCCAGCAAAATGACAGAGGCCTGCGACACTCAGCCCGTTCATGGTGATGACATCGCCGTTATCCTTTACACGTCCGGCACAACTGGCCGCTCCAAAGGAGCTATGCTCAGCCACGAAAACCTGAAACATAACGCGCAGACGCTGCACACACTTTGGGGGTGGAAACCCGGTGACGTACTGTTGCACGCACTCCCTATCAATCATGCTCATGGCTTGTTTGTCGCCCTTCACTGCTCACTGCTAAACGGCTCGAACATGCTGTTTCTACCGCGATTTGACCCCACAACCGTCATCAAGCTGTTGCCTGAAGCGACTGTAATGATGGGCGTACCCACCTTTTACACGCGTCTGCTGGCTCAGGATGGCTTCAACAAAGCGGTTTGCCGCAATATGCGGCTGTTCATCAGTGGTTCAGCGCCCTTGCTCGAATCCACCTTTGAAGCCTTTGAAGAGCGCACCGGGCATCGCATTCTTGAACGTTACGGGATGACAGAAGCCGGCATGATCACCTCTAACCCGCTGGAAGGAGAACGGGTTGCCGGCAGTGTCGGCTTCCCCTTACCCGGTACCGAGGTCCGCGTGGTGAATGATAGCGGCGTTGCGCTCCCTGACGGGGAGAAAGGCATGTTGCAAATCCGGGGGAAGCATGTTTTCAAAGGTTACTGGCAAATGCCGGAAAAAACCCGTGAAGAATTCACCGAAGATGGTTTCTTTATGACCGGAGACATCGCCACCTGTATTGACAGCCGGATCACCATCGTCGGCAGGGGGAAAGATTTAATCATCAGTGGCGGTTACAACGTTTACCCCAAAGAGGTAGAACAGGTTATTGATGCCATTGAGAATGTGCTGGAGTCTGCGGTGATTGGGCTGCCAGACCCCGACTTTGGGGAGTCAACCACCGCTATTGTTGTGCCAAGTGACCCCTCAGCCCCCCCTACTGATACGGTGATCATTCAGGCAACCAAAGCGGCTCTGGCGAACTACAAGGTCCCCAAACAGGTATTCTTTCTGGACGCATTGCCACGAAACAGCATGGGAAAAGTACAAAAAAATAAACTGCGGGAACAGTTTACATCCGGTCACAGCTAGTATCTCTCAAGATGAGCCCCGGGCATGGCTTTGCATGCCCGGCTCTGCACTTTCTCCCATCCGTTCGCCCGAGACAGACCGGAGATTATTCAAAAACTGACGTGTGGCCGCTTCCCAGGAATAGCACTGGGCGGCAGCCAGTGTTTTCTTCCTGTCCACCTTCAGTGCTCGCATTGCGGCTGCGTACAAGTCTTCATCAAGCGCCCCATTTTCACCTTCGCGTACAACATCCACAGGGCCAGTCACGGGGTAGGCCGCGACAGGAACACCACAGGCCATAGCCTCTAACATCACCAATCCAAAAGTATCTGTCCGGCTGGGGAAAACAAAAACATCTGCCGCCGCTAAATGCCGAACCAGTTCTTGCCCTTTCTTTACCCCAACAAAAATTGCGTTTGGAAACTGTTTTTCCAGGCGCAGCCTGTCCGGCCCATCCCCCACAACATAGAGAGTACCTGGTAGCGGCAAGGATAAAAAAGCTTCAATATTCTTTTCAACCGCCACCCGGCCAAGATACATGAAAACCGGTTTATCTCCGGGCAATTCGGTGTTGTCCTGCGGACGAAACAGGCTGACATCAACGCCTCTGGACCACTTGACCAAATTTGAGAATCTACGATCTTTTAATACTTGCATCTGAGAGTCAGTGCTGACCATGGTGCACACGGCCCGCCGGTGAAACCAACGTAAAAAAGCATAACTGATGCCCAGTGGAACCGGTAGACGTAAACGCAGATATTCCGGGAATTGCGTATGGTACGAGCTACTGAAACACAGCCCGTTTTTCATACAAAATCGCCGAGCTGAAAGACCAAGCGGACCCTCTGTCGCAATATGGATAGTGTCTGGCTGGAAGTCCTTAATCATTTTCGCAAGACGCCGCCCCGGGAAAAGAGCCAGAGGAATGGCGTGATAGCCCGGCATGGGTAAGCTCGGGAATTGATCGGGGCCAATGACGTTGACTTGGTGCCCCCACATCTGGAGGTAGTGCCGAGTTTGTTCCAGTGTACGCACGACGCCGTTCACTTGTGGCCGCCAGGCATCAGAAATAATCAGAACCTTCACTGTATGTCAGCCAAGCTGTCAGGCATTACTGGCGATAGCCGATTCTTCGTTGTGCGTGTGCAGTGTGTTGCACTGGTCCGACCAATGAATCACCTCAAGCTTACCGTCAAAGTTTTCGGTTAAGGCGGTGCAACTTTCGACCCAGTCACCATCATTGCAGTACAAAACGCCATCCATGATTTTAATTTCCGGGTGATGGATATGCCCGCAAACCACACCGTCTACTTTTGCTTTACGCGCTTCATTGACGACCGCTTCTTCATAATTGCTGATCACAGCCACGGCATTTTTAACTTTGTGTTTGATATACGCCGAAATCGACCAGTAGGGATAGCCCAGTTTGCGGCGGACATAATTGAAGTAGCGATTGAATTTTAATAGCAGCTCATAAGCAACATCACCGACATGTGCGACAAAGCGGCTGTAACAGACAATACTGTCAAATTCATCCCCATGTAAAATCAACAGGCGTTTGCCTGTCGCAGTTGTAAAAATATCGCGCCTTTTGATTTCGATGTTGCCAAACTCTGTGCCCACGTGATCGCGAATGGGCTCATCGTGGTTACCTGGGATGTAAATGACTTTGGTTCCGTGCTTGGCTTTGCCCAAGATGGTTCGAATGACATCGTTATGGCTCTGCGGCCAATAGAAACCCCGCTTCATCGCCCAGAGATCAATAATATCGCCCACCAGGTAAAGATAGTCGCATTGTGTATTACGAAGAAAGTCGAGGAGATAATCGGCATTGCACCCTCGACTTCCGAGATGAAGATCCGAAATCCAGAGCGTCCGGTACTTGAGCGGTGTCATCATATGTATGTTTTCGCTTTGTCTTTCCATTAGGTAAGATTAGCGAGCAAACATGACAGTACAGCTAAAGCTGAATGAACCTTTTATGACATGGCAGGCCGAATCTGAGGCCCGTTTATTGCGTCAACCGCTGAATAACGTCCTGATATTTTTGCCGTGTTTTTTCAATGACCTCAGCAGGTAGTGAGGGGCCCGGCGGCTTTTTATCCCACGAGAGAGATTCCAGGTAATCGCGCACAAACTGCTTATCAAAACTTGGCGGGGCCTCTCCTGGCACCCAGGCATCGGCAGGCCAAAATCGTGAAGAGTCCGGTGTGAGCACCTCGTCCATGAGCCGCAATTGACCCTTTTCATCCGTACCGAATTCAAATTTCGTGTCTGCGATCAGAATACCGCGTGGGCGCGCATAATCCACGGCAAACCGGTATAAAGCCAGGCTTACCTGCTTAACTTGCTCCGCCAATGCACGGCCTAGCAAGTCCACTGTTTTCTGAAAGTCGATGTTCTCGTCATGGTCGCCAATTGCAGCCTTGCTGGACGGAGTGTACAAAGGTTCTGGCAGCGGATCAGCCAACCGCAAACCGGCGGGTAAATCAATCCCGCAAACCACGCCACTGGCTTGATAATCCTTCCACCCGGAGCCGGCAATAAAGCCACGTACAATAGCCTCCACCGGCAGAGGAGTTAAACGCTTGACGAGCATGCTTCGGCCTTTCGCCCAAGCGTATTCATCCGGATCAGGCAAAACCTCTTCCAGTGTTAGGTTCGCAAGATGGTTCGGAATAATATGTTGCGTTTTTTTAAACCAGAACAATGAAATTTCCGTCAGCAAGCGGCCTTTATCCTTAATCGCTGTGGGCAGAATCACATCAAACGCCGAGACCCGGTCCGTGGCAACCATCAAAAAGTGGTTTTCATCCACAGCGTAGAGGCAACGGACTTTGCCCTCTCTCACTAACGGTAACGATTTTATTTTTTGCGCATCAGAAGACATAATTCAAGCCTTAACAACTCATTCAAACGGTTATTCTATCGGTTCACATCACAGGTTCCGAGGCCCACTAGCACTTGGTGAGCCTGGAGCGTAGCTTTCGGGTGAGCCTTTTGTTAAGAAAATTTTTTAGCGTGTGCTCGTAACTTCTTGATAGCCCAATCGTAGTGGCTGGACAAACTGGATACACAATAGCTCCCGAGCGTAGTAGAGCCTGTCCAGTCAAAATACATTTTAGTGAAAAGCTCTTGATTAGAGAACCTTTCCGTTAATTCCATTACAGATCTATGGCTCGCTTTAAACATTGTCTTGGCATCGGCAAGTTTAGTTTTTTGGTGCTTTTTCCAAAGTTCATTATTCATTTCACCGTATGTTTTCCATGTATATGGCTCAGGTAGAAAGTTTGATCTATTTCCTGCCAAGTTAGATCTTATCCAATTCAAAAGCAGCTGATGCCATTCGTAGAGGTGAACCAAGACATCCCTAAGATTTTTGTCTCGCTTCCAGTGAGCTTCTCTCTTGTTCGAATCGTTTGAAAAGTCAAACTCGGCGGTTAATGACTCTTCTGACATCGAGTCAATCACCTGCCACAGCTGGGCAAATTTCATATTTGCGGCTTCTACCATTTCGTCTTTAGTCGCAGGTCTTCCCATTTCTTTCCCTCTTTAATATCAGCACACATTTGCGTATCCGACAGGCCTATAATTTTGGTAGACTCTAAAAACTTAAGTTTTACTCTAGAGTCACCTTTCACGTACTCTAAGGCTTTATACCCACTAAATAATTACAATTGCTATGGAGAAATGATATGGCTGTGATTAACCCACCAGGGATTCCCATTGAACGCGGGAAAATTCATGAGTTTGCCAACTCAATTGAATGCGATGAACCTCTTTACCATGATGAAATTGCGGCAAAAGAAGCGGGCTTACCTTCCGTTGTCATGCCACCAACATACTCTACGGTAGAAAATTTTTTCCCCGCAGCGGGACAAAAAAACAAAGTAGAACTGCTTGGACTAGACCTGCGCTTTGTCTTACATGGCGCACAAGAATGGACCATTGAACGTCCGATCTTTGCAGGTGAACACCTGACAATTGAACACGAAGAGCCCGTTGGCTACACCAAAAAAGGCAAACGTGGTGGCGAAATGCAGTTTTATGACATGGGCATTAACTACAAAGATAAAGATGGCAATGTTGTCATGCATGTCAAAAGCACTGTGATTCAAACAGGAGGTGTCGTCAAATGAGCAAAGTAGCGATTAGTTCTGTTAAAGAAGGCGACGAATACAGCTTCACCGTAAACGACTTTAACCGCACACAGTTTGTGAAATACGCAGGTGGTGGTGGTGACTTCAACCCCATCCATCACGACCAGACCTTTGCGGAGAAAGCAGGCCTGGAAACGGTCTTCGGCATGGGGCTACTGACCGCCGGTATTTTAAGCCGCGTGCCCGTGGAATGGTTTGGGCCGACCACAGTCCACAAGTACAACGTACAGTTCCGCGAACGTCTCTGGCCGGGTGATAATGTTGAATTCAAAGGCGTTGTCGCCAAAACGTATGAAAAAGATGGTGTTGCCTATGCTGACTTGACGCTGTCTGCCACGAATCAGGATGGCAAACCGCTTATCCTCAGCACGGCAACTGTTCGCGATCAATAGCTGCCGACCAGCGGGGTGTGAGCCACATCCACCCCGCTGACTTTGTCTCAGTCAGTCAATCCAATCGCCGCTGACTGGCTGAATTCCCGAATCCATCAGTCTTTTTAAATCCTCTGGCCGATCCAAGTCCCACGTTTCAGACAATTCATCCCAGCGCCACCTTAAAACCTGTAACCGGCTTCTTGTTTGCGCCATAACACGTTGTGTTCCCCACGCGATCTTCCAGAAAAGATAAGGGTGCACTTGCCTTAAGCCAATCAGGGTATAGCCGCCGTCCATTGCCGGGACAAACACGGCAGGCACGCGGTCCAACGACTGAATCGCAGACTGAAATGTTGCTTTGCTTAAGGCCGGGCAATCCGATCCAACAAGGATCACTTTACGATGAACGTTCAGCCCCTGTTGGAAAGCAAAATGCATACGCCCCCCCAAGTCAAAACCCTTCTGGCGATAAAAAGCAGCCTGATAGCGTTGTGCCAAGCATACAAAAAACGGCTCCCGGCGTTCGCCTTCTCCCCATATTTCCACATGTGCATGGGATACCTCGCTGGCTGTCTTTAATGTTTTTTCCAGTAATTGGGTATGCAATCTGGCCGCCTGCGTGGGCGAAATAGCTTCAAATAAACGGGTTTTTACCCGCCCCGCCTCGGGCTTTTTCCCAAAAACAATGATTTTTGCGCCTTTTAATCGGCAGTTCATCGGGTATTCCGGTAGCGTTGAGCTAACTGATGCGGGTCAGCGCCGAGATAGAACGCCAAGCGGAGACGCCACATCAGCCAGACGGTCTTGAAGATACCGTTCTGCTCCCAACGTCGGCTGGATGTCACCAAACGTTGTGATAAACACACGGGACGAGAGTGTGCCTTGGCCTGCTTTGAAAATTGAATGTCTTCCATCAGAGGCATGAGCGGAAACCCACCGATTTGCTCAAAAAATGTCCGCATAACAAAGATGCCCTGATCTCCCGTCGCAATGCCACTCAGACGAGAGCGAAAATTTATCATGGTTTCAATGACCCTCAGCGGGCTATGGCTCCCAGATAAGCGGACATCAAAACGTCCCCAAGGTCGCCCTGTTTTTGTGACGGCCCCTTCGATTACGGCAGCACAATCTATAGGTGCTAGTGTATCGGCATGTAAAAAACACAAAATATCGCCCTGGCTGGCGGTTGCGCCCCTGTTCATTTGCACAGATCGGCCCGCCGCTGACTGGATAATATGGTCAACGTACTCTCGGGCTAACGGAATTGTTTGATCCTGGCTGCCCCCATCGACGAGTACAATTTCATGCCCGTTTGCCCGCTCAGCTTGCAAGCAGTCCAGGGTTTTCTGAATCACGGTCTCTTCATTCAAGGTGGGGATGATGAAACTCACCGTCATGATGATTCACTCATCTGCTGCGCTTATACCAAGACGATTGCCTTCTGAGTCTCTGATAATGGCATAGTGACCCGCACCTCCCGGTATGGCCACAGCAGCAGCCAACACTTCGCCACCATATTCGTTAACTCGCTCCAGCAGGGGCGCCAATGCCAACCCTGGATTGAGGAAAATCAATGGCCCCCGTTCAGATGGTATGTAGCCTTCCGCACAGATAATCGCACCCTGAGCTTGTGGCCGACCAAAGGTTAATAAGCCCACGAAATGCGAATCAATTTGTTGTGTGGGTATCGTGCATTCAAACACACGGCTGTAAAAATATTTGGCACGGGAGAATATTTCCACGGGAATTTCAAACCAGGCTACGCCCGTCGTGTTTATTTGCATTCTTTCCTGCCTGTTAACTCAACGCGCCGCCACAGCTCGACCCCTGGCCTGCCGTACACCCATAGCAATGGTCCGCTGTGGCAATCGGCAACCCGTACAGCTTCGCCTCAATTAATTCTTTAATGTGCCTGCGCTTAAGTGCATTACCCGACAGAGGCATGTTTAACATTTGATTAAAATCGCAATCATAGACATATCCATTGTAATCCACACTGATCGTCGTACGGCACATGACTTCTTCGAGATTATCGTCATTGTGAGACGATTTCAGCAGGGACATGTAGTCTTCAAACTGGCCGCGGGAAACCAGTGTGCTGCCAAAACGCTGAATCGGCAGGTTAGCCAGCACCAGCAGGGAGTTAAATGTGACATCAAAATGCTCTGACAGATGGCTTTTATAATCGGCCTCCAGACCTGTTTGACCGGGAGGCAGCACCGGCCCTTGAGGGTTATAAACCAAATCCAGTACAAGCCCGGAACCCGCTTTACCGTAGCCTAACTGATTCAATTTTTGTAGCCCACGGATGCTCGGCCAATACACATTTTTACCTCGTTGCGCTTTTACATTTTCTTCCAAATAGCAGGGAAGCGATGCAACGATGTGGATGCAATTTTCGGCCAAAAACTCAGCCAACGCTTCTTGTCCGGGCTCTTCGAGCACTGTCAGATTACAGCGGTCGATAATGTGCATACCGAGGTTTTTCCCGGCCTCCACCAAGTAGTAAAACTGCGAGTTCAACTCGGGCGCTCCTCCGGTTAAATCGAGCGTTTTTACACCGCTGGCTTGCATAAACTCGATCACTTGATCGGCCGTTTTCCGGTCCATCATTTCTGTGCGTTTAGGTCCTGCATTGACGTGGCAATGCAAGCATGACAGGTTGCAGTAATAACCAAGATTGACCTGTATGACTTCTAAATGTGATCGTTTGATCGGAGGAAAATCAGAGACTTTGAGTAACGGGTAGGTATCATGCATAAATGCTCCAGTACAGCTGGGATGTTTATTGATTTTTCTATGGAGACTCAGACCAGCTGAAAAAGTTCCTTTTTAACGAGGTGGGAAGGTAGCAACGCTGTGCGATCAAGCGGGTTCGCTTTCAGCCGTGAGGGGATGGGGCAAGCCTAAGCGGTACCCTTGCCCATAATTGATGCCGATTTCCAGCAGCGCTTTTATGATTGGCTCACTACTGACATATTCAGCAATGGTTTTGACGCCCAAGGTGCATGCTACCGAGTGAATGGCTTCCACCACAGAGCGATCCACTGCACTGTGTGTGATCGACTGTACTAAACGGCCATCAATTTTGATGTAATCGACCGGTAATTTTTTCAATGTGCCAAATGAGGAAAAACCCGTGCCGAAACCGTCCAGAGCAACCCGACAACCCAACTGTTTTAGCTCTGTGAGAAAAGGCAGAACAGAAGCCATATTACGAACAACGACCGTTTCATCGATTTCAAAGCAAATTTTGCTCGCAGGAACTTGATATTTATTCAGGTGTTGATGAATAAAACTGGGAAGTGTTTTATCGCTCACGACGGTTCCGGAAAGGTTAATCGACAAGCTACTGACCGGCCTTTTATGCATCATCACCTCATTGAAATGATGAAATGCCTTGTCAATCACCCAGCGATCAATTTTTGTCATCACCCCGTATCGCTCAGCAGCAGGAATGAAGGACCCTGGAGGCAAGAGTTTGCCATCGTTACGGGGGCTCAACCGAAGCAGTATTTCGTAGAGCTCCACTCGGTTGTTTTTTTCAGGCAATGACTTAATCGGTTGGCAGTACAATTCAAACCGGTTGTCTCTTAACGCCCGGTTGAGGTCAGAAACTTTTTGGTTCTCTGTCAGCCTCACTTTCCCCACCGGCTCGTCAGGGGTGTAAATTTGCAAGCGGTTGCGGCCTTTATCCTTTGCCTGGTAACAAGCTATATCGGCCTGGTGAATCAAGGTTTCTGTATCTTTTGCCAACACGTCAATAGTAACCAGCCCAATACTGCAACCCACTTCAAACGAATAATTTTCCCACGTGAAGCGAAAGTCACTGACGGTTTCAATTAAGCCCTGCGCCAGACGAGTCGCGCGATCAGGGGGGCAGTGCTCCAGCAATAACGCAAACTCATCCCCCCCGATCCGGGCCAAGGTATCCCGTCCACGGACCTGTCCTGACAAAAGCGCCGTAAGCTGGCGCAAGAGTTCGTCACCGGCCAAGTGCCCCACAGTGTCATTGACAAGCTTGAAGCGATCCAGATCAATGTAACATAAGGCATGCTCATACCCCCGCTCGCGGGCACCAGTGATGGCGACTTGCAACCGCTGTTCGAATTCCTCACGATTTACCAGGCCCGTTAAAGAATCATGAGTGGCCTGATAAGCAATTTTATTAGCGATCGCATTCCACTCAGTGACATCTGAAAAGAGCAACACAACGCCGCGCAATGAACCCTGGCTATCCAACATGGGAGAAGCTGTTTGCTGAATCGCGTATTCTTTCCCTTCCCGATTCAGCAAGATAACGGTGCCACAATTAATCTCTTTTCTTTGCGAAAGGCACGCCATGACCGGGCTGTCAATTTTTGCACCGCCAGGCTCTGCTGACAGGTGCATCACCTCATCAATCGCATGTTCGCTGACTTGATCAGCCAATACTGACAACAACCTTTCTGCCACCGGATTAATGTATTGGATCTGTCCGCGTGTATCGGTGGCAATAATCCCGCTACTGACCGCCTGGCACATCAACTGAAAGCGCTCTTTCTCTAACGCCAGGATATCCCGCTCCTGAAGTGTCGCATCTTCATTGTTCAAACAAAGCAGGAGACAATACTGCTTTCCCTCTTTTATTCTCACCGCAGTCATGCCAACCTTAAGCCGTTGATGGCTCTCGGTATTCAAGCACTCGACAACTCGCCGGCCTGAGCAGCCTCTACGAATGGCAGTCACCAGCATTGACGCTACCGACGACTGCGCGTCTTCCGGGAAAAATGATTGAAATTGGCGCGCTTTTATTTGCGCAATCTCCAGGCCCAGCACCTGGGTTGCACTTGGACTCGCACAGAGTACCCGGTCGGATGCCGAATCTACCAACAAATAAACATCGCTGGCACAGCCAAACATTTGATCAAAAATGAGGTCCACCTGATCCGACCCACACAGAAGCTTATCTGTCATGGCCCAGACGCAACCACTCTGATTTTACGCCACAGAAGTGGGCGCTTTGGCAATGAATGGAAGCAATAGATGCTCTCGACACTGTGAAACTGGCAACACACTTCATTTCCCAACACAAATTTTCACCTCTTCAGTCAAAAAAGCCGAATGATCAGGTGCCCACCGTCCATGCTAGACCAGCCTATATTATTGTTTTTCAAGTAACTGACCGCTCAATTCTACACTATTCTAATAATAGACAACTATTATCGATAATTGGAAAACATATAAGCATCTGCTATCTGACACATGAAAACGTTTATCCTGATAAAATGCACGTTTGTACTTTTTTAATCATCACGGTGGAGTGATCTATGGCGCTTTGGTCAAAACTGGCCACCACCCATTAACTTAATATGCCACGATAACAACAGACAAAACTCATTAACCTATGCATTTAACCGCTCAAGCATTTCGCGCCTGGCGCAATAAACGTATCACCTTACTGGGCATGTCGGGTGTCGGCAAAACCCACCTATCCACCCAACTCAGATCGTATAACTGGTTCCATTACTCAGGTGATTACCGGATAGGTACCCGCTATCTTGACGAGGCGATTCTCGACTTAATCAAACAACAAGCAATGAAAACGCCTTTTTTAAAGCAACTGCTGCGCAATGACTGGATTTATATCCGCAACAACATTCGAGTAGATGACCTTGGCCCTGTGCTGAGCTTTGTAGGCAAACTGGGTAACCCTGAAAAAGGGGGCGTTGAATTGAGTGAATTCATGAGTCGGCAGGCCCAATACCGCTGTGCTGAAATTGAATCCATGCGAGATGTACCCGCATTTATAGAAAAGGCACAAACGGTGTACGGCTATCAACATTTTGTCAACGATGTTGGCGGCAGCCTGTGTGAACTGGATGAACCGGGCATCATTGAGTTACTAGCAAAACACACATTGATTATCTATATCAAAACCACGGGGCCTCAAGAAGAGGAGGTTTTAATCCAGCGTGCTCAGTCAGACCCTAAACCGCTGTACTACCGCCCTGCCTTTTTACAGGAGTATTTATCACACTATTTAAATGAAAAGGGGCTCCTGTACGCTGCGGAGATGGACCCTGATGACTTCACCCGCTGGATCTTCCCGCACCTGTTCCGGTCCCGGTTACCTCGCTACGAAGCGATCACTCAGGCTTATGGCTATACCGTCACATCACGCGACATAGCGACTTTACGGGACGAGCAAGACTTTTTACAACTGGTTGAAGCCGCCCTGGAAAACCCGGAAGGAAAGCAAGATGCCCCTGGTCGCACATAACGCACTGCCCACGTTTGAAAAGCTTCATAAAGAAGGCCAAACCGTCCTCTCTGTCGACAAAGCACTCAATCAAGACATCCGGGACCTGCACATTGGCCTGCTCAACATCATGCCAGACACCGCCTTGGCCGCTACAGAGCGCCAATTCATGCGCCTTATTGGAAAAAGCAACCCCATTGCCCAGTTTTATGTCCACTTATTCACACTGCCTGAACTCAAACGCAGTGAGGACGCTCAGCAGCACATTGATGCCTACTACGAATCTTTTGAAGACATTCAGTCCCGAGGACTGGACTCACTGATTATCACCGGGGCCGCACCACAAAGCGAATCATTACCCAATGAGCCTTTCTGGTCGCCACTGTTCGAAGTCATTGACTGGGCGCACGAAAATGTCACATCAACACTTTGCTCATGCCTGACCACGCACGCCATACTTCAGGGGCGCTACCAACAGATGCGCAAGCCCCTGGTTCAAAAAGCCTGGGGCGTCTTCCCTCACTGGGTCACCAACAAGGAACACCCACTGGTCAGTGATATCAACACTCACTTCGACGTACCGCACTCCCGGTGGAACGCGGTCACGCGCAGCCAGTTCGATGCTGCTGGCCTGCATACGCTTGTCGAAAGTGAAACAGGTGTACACCTTGCCACCAGCCCCGACGGGATCCGTACGGTCTTCTTCCAAGGGCACCCCGAATACGATACGATCTCTTTATTGAAAGAGTACAAGCGCGAAGCACAGCGCTATGCCCGTGGCGAGGTAGAAATGCCTCCCGCGTTTCCGGAGCACTATTTCAAGACACAGGAAAAAGCAATATTAACGGAATACATCGGCCGGCTGACAGACGCCCGACACGACAAACACAAGGCAATACCTGATTTTCCTGAAACCAAAATTGCCAAGCGATTACAAAACACATGGACGGATACAGCCACCGCTGTGATTGGCAACTGGATGGGCTGCGTCTACCAACTGACCCACCGTGAACGGAAAAAACCTTTTATGGACGGCATCAACCCCAATAACCCACTCAAGCTGCCATTTGTGGCCGAATAACATCATGGGATATACAATGCGAACACAGCCTACTCTTCTTGCGCTGATCATGGCGCTTTTCATCCCTCTTGCCTGTGACGCTCAACTCACTCCCCTGGAGACCAGCCAACACTTTTGGCGCGCCATTGAGCAACGTGATATGGCCACACTCAAACTTTATGTAATGTCGCCTGGAACACTGAGCGATGAACCACAAAAACTGGCTGTTTCAGACATCACATTTGGCAAAATTGTTATCGACGGAGATGCCGCGACCGTAGAAACCATGCTCACAATCCAGGACGACACCGCCTTTCGCACCCAGCTGGAAACCCAGCTTCAAAAAACAGAAGGCGCCTGGAAAGTCGATTATGATCGAACGATCAATAAACTTGCCCAAATGGACTCCAAAGAAAAAATGCTCGGCAACATCAAGGAGCTTGGAAAAATATTGAGCGACAGCATCGACAGCTCGGTCCAGGAACTTCACAAGCAGTGGCCAGAACTCAAACGACAACTCGAAGAACTGGAAGAAAAAACCAAGGCAAAACTCCCTGAGCTTGAACAGAAACTTGATGAAATCCGTAAAAAAATTGAAGAAGGCTTTAAAAACCAGGAAGAAAAACCCGAAGGGCTATCCATTTAATACCTCATCGCTCATCACCACCCATGCTAACGCCGCCTCACTCAAACGATTAAAAGCGAAGGCGTTAAAAGCTCCCCTGTAAAAACTCCTTTGACAACAATCATCTAAGTACCTTATTCGCTTAATTTGCTATAGTTACCTGTTGGGTCAATCATTCTTATACAGGATTGACCGCTCATTGAAATGAAAGAACGTTCACCATTAGTTAACGGGGACATCTAATTGAGACGCACAGAGAAAACCTTACTGGAGCAAATGCAGATCAGCGACGTGGAAATTGCACGGCGTATGGAGTTGTTAAATCTCGATAAAAACGCACTCGACCTGTTGTGTGGCCAGCAACGTCTTGTTGAAGAAAATATTGATGCCATCGTCGAAGAGTTTTACAAAAGACAAACAGAAATTGACGAAATTGCACTACTCATCGGTGATGCCGACACATTAAGACGCTTACGCAACGCTCAACGTCAGTATGTCATCGACCTCTTCTCAGGGAACTGCAACAGCGAATATGTTAACAATCGCCTACGTATTGGAATGGTTCATAAGCGTATTGGGGTGGAGCCCAAACTTTACCTGTCCGCAGTCAAAACACTAAAAGAACTGGTCCTGAGGGTCTTAAAAGAAAATATCGAAAAAGAAACATTCCTAAAAGTCGCTGATGCACTGGACAAACTCCTTTACTTTGACACCACACTTGTCTTTGACACTTACATTGACAGCCTGGTTGGGGAAATAGAGACCGCCAAAAAAAGAACCGAAGAATATGCCAAAAGCCTGGAAGACAAAGTAGCAGAAAGAACGAAGCAGCTCGAGGAGCAGGCCAAACTTGACCCATTGACCAATTTATATAATCAACGCGCAATGCAAGATGCCTTCAAACGGGAATTGGCCACGGCAAAGCGACGGAGAAGTAAACTTTCACTGATCTATCTTGATATTGATTGCTTCAAAAAAATCAATGACGAATACGGTCATATCAGAGGCGATGAAGTCCTCAAACACCTCGGTAAAACGCTACTCAACACCATTCGTGAAATGGATATTCCCTGCCGATACGGAGGCGATGAGTTTTGCATCATATTGCCAGACTGTACCATTGAAAATGCGCAGGAAGTTTCCAATCGAATCATCCATTCATTTTCTGAAAAATACCCGGAATTTTCGCTCAGCATCGGCATTGCTGAGACGGGATCGGAAGAATACAGTGATGAAAATACACTGATAAAGTCGGCCGATAAGAAAATGTACCTGGCCAAAAAACAAACCGGCTCCTATATCTGCCACTAATACCTGCACGGCGCAATAAAATAGCGAAGCCTCCCACCTGCCGTTGGTTCCCCCAATCTCGACAAAACAGAACGGGGTCACGCTGATCATTGCCCATTCACGGGTACGTTTGATTTATTGACATCCCTACCCCTATCCAGCAGCTTACTTTCAAAACAAATAAAACGCATGGCCTTAATCTCACCTCACCACGAAACCGGCCATTACAGACATATTGCCTCCGCCGAGTTAAGATTTGGGGGCCTAGAGAGCCAACTGCGTACACTCTGCCACGAACCGAGTGTGCATTATTTTGACTCGAACACTGTTATTTTCTCAAGCAAAGTAGATAGTATTCATCTGGACCAAACGGAACACTCCCAGCTTGGAGAGCGATGGCAAACGCTGCGCTTGAAAAAGAGCTGGTTTAATACCCACGGAACAGACACATACAACAGGAGCTTGTTATGGAACTCGGCGCTTTTTCAATCAGTCTGGCGGTAAAAGATCTTAATACATCAAAACAATTTTACGAAAAACTGGGGTTTACTGTTTTTGGTGGAGACCCTACACAAAACTGGCTCATTTTAAAAAATGGCGACCATACGATTGGACTCTTCCAAGGCATGTTTGAAGAAAACATCCTCACCTTCAATCCTGGATGGGACAGTCACGCCCAACCTCTGAATACATTTACCGATGTTCGCGAACTGCAACGTCAGCTCAAAGCACAAGGCATAACCTTTGCGACCGAGGCCGATGAAAATACCACAGGCCCCGCCAGCTTTGTCATTGCCGACCCCGACGGCAACACGATCCTGGTGGACCAACACCGCTAGCAAATACGCGCACATCCTTTGATCACATGACACCGGCCATACAGCTCCTCAAACAACGTCGTATTGAACACCGGGTACACCGGTATACGCATGCCCCCATGAGCCATGCATATGGCCTCGAAGCTGCCGAAAAACTCGGCATTCCCACAACACGCGTCTTCAAAACCCTGGTTGTACAGCTGGACAAGCAAGCATTCGCTGTGGGAGTCATCCCTGTTTCGACCACGCTCAGCATGAAAGCCATCGCAAAAGCCGCAGGCGCTAAAAAAGCCAACATGGCACTTCCCATCGATGTCGAACGGACAACCGGTTATGTCTTGGGGGGCGTCAGCCCACTGGGGCAAAAAAAACGTTTAGCGACACTGATTGACCGCTCCGCGCAAACGCTCGAAACTCTCTATATCAGCGCGGGACGGCGCGGGCTCGAAATTGAACTTAAGCCAGATGATTTACAAAAGCTTGTGGATGGAACCTTCACAAGCCTCTGCGCCTAAATTAAACAGGAAACCACCAAACTATACGCCGATTTAATCATCGCGCAGCGAAAGCTCCATGAAGTAACAGCGATCGGTTAAGTTGGTCGTCACTTTAAATCCCAGCCGCCTCGCCAGCTTGACCATTTTGCTATTACCGTAGAGGGTCTCACCAATCACCCGCTTTTTGCCACTTTCCCGGCAGTAACGAATGACTTTTTCCATCAACGTACGGCCCAACTGCTGGCCCTTTTGATCGCGCCGAATGATGATCGCAAACTCAGCATCCTGGTTGTCAGCACTGTTCACGACTCGCACGACACCCAGAATTTCTGGCTCACTCTCGTCGGTTTCGCCAACCGCGATAATCGCCATCTCACGGTCGTAGTCAATTTGTGTAAAGTGGGCCATATCTTCGTGATTCAATGCCCTCACGACACGAAAAAACCGCAGATAAATATCTTCTGGATCCAGACGATTGAAGAATGCCTGGTGCATGGGCTCGTCATCCGGACGGATCGGACGGAGCAAAACCGACCGGCCATTGGGCAGTGTGATACGCTCTTCCAAATCCGCAGGATACGGGCGGATCGCCAAACGCTCCTCACCCGTTTTTGCTGTATCTTGCACCCAAATACGCGCCCCCACTACCACAGCGCCTGCGTCATCGACCACCAGCGGGTTAATATCCAGCGCGGTGACGCGAGGCAGCCCCACAACCAGCTTCGATAAGTTGAACAAAACCTGATCGAGAGCTTCCAGATTCACCGCCGGGTGCTGGCTGTCGCCCCGTAAAATCCGGTACATACGTGTTTGTCTCATTAAGTCGCGCGCCAGCTTTAAATTCAAAGGTGGCAAGGCAACCGCGATATCCGTTGCGACATCAGCGGCCAACCCACCTTGTCCAAACAAGATCACTGGCCCAAAGGCTGGGTCTTGCCGCACACCCATCACCAGTTCCAGTGCGTCCGGCCTGCGCACCATCTTTTGCACGGTATAACTGCTGATCACCGCGTCGGGAGCCTGTGCAACCACACGCTGTTCGATAGACTCAAAGGCTTGTTTCAAGCCCTTCTCACCTTCAACATTCAGTGCAATACCACCCACCCCGGTACGACTGTCAAAGCCTTCGATATTCGCTTTCACTGCGACGGGATACGTCATAACCCGGGCAGCTTCGCAACCCGCTTCAACCGTCGGCACACAACGCGTTGGTACAACCGGTAAGCCAAAAGCCGCCAATACACGGTGAGACGCCTCTTCATCCAACTGGTCTCGCCCGGCATCTAATGCTTGCTGAATCACTTGGTGGGCCTTTTTTTCATCCGGCGTGATACGCTGCTTGTTACTTGGCGGTGTTTCCATCAAGACTTTTTGTGTCCTGCGGTAAGCTACCCGGTGCAAAAAGGCACGTACGGCTTTAAAGGGCGTGTCATAAAAAGGGATGCTATGGCGGTGGAAAACATCCCGCGCTTCGTAAATAGAATCCCCACCCATCCAGCACGTTAGCACTGGCTTCTTGGCGTGTTTGATGGTGTCACTCAGCGCCAGGGCAATATCCGTACTGGAAATACCCGCCATGGGAACATGTAACACCAGCACAGTGTCTACACCAGCATCTTCCAGCAGGGCCTCACAGGCTCGTACATAGTGCTTTGCAGTCGCCACGCCGGTGATATCCACCGGGTTCTGATGGCGCCCGGTGCGCGGAATCAGCTGATCCAAGCGCGCAATGGTCTCGGGCTCCAGGGCAGCCAGGCGTCCGCCCCGGTCCACCAGGGTGTCTGTCGCCATCACTGCCGGACCACCACCATTGCTGAGAATGGCCAACCGCTGGCCGTTGATGGGCTTGGACCAGGTTAACGTCTCTGTCGCATCAAACAATTCACTCAATGAATACACACGCAACATCCCCGCCCGAGTGATAGCGGCATTGGCCACCTGCTCGCTATCCAGCGTCAATGACCCGGCAGCCTGAACATTGGCTTCCCGCCCGGCCTTGATGATCAGCACAGTTTTATTGCGGGATGCGGCCCGTGCGGCAGACATAAATTTGCGCGCATGCCCAAACGACTCCACATACAGCAGAATATTTCGTGTCTGGTAGTCATTAACCAGATAATCCAGCACATCGGCCACATCGATATCCACGCTGTCACCCAACGACACCACGTGAGAAAAGCCGACCTTGTTGGCATGGCCCCAATCCAAAATGGCACTGCATAAAGCACTGGATTGAGAAACAAATGCCAGCTTGCCTGGCGCCACCTTCGATAAATGCGCCGCACTGGCATTTAAACCGGTGCGAGGAGAAATAAACCCCAAACTGTTCGGTCCCAAAATACGAATGCCTTGGCTGCGCGCCAACGCCTGCACTTCATCCTGCAAGACATTTTTATCTCCCCGGACGCGAAACCCATCACTGAGGATGACCGCCGCCTGGCAGCCTGCGCGACTGAGTGCCTGCAGTAAATCGGGTACTGTCTTCGCCGGGGTACAAATCATCGCCAGCTCGGGTACCTCGGGCATGTCAGCCACTGAGGGAACAGCAGAAACGCCTTCAATCTGTTTATGATGGGGGTTGACCGGCGTGAGCACGCCGCTGAAATCACTTTGCAAAAGGTTCTTAAAAACAATATTCCCCAGTGATCGCGAGCGGTTAGACGCACCAATCACCGCAATCGACCGGGGCTTAAACACACGGTCAAAATGTCGGATACTCATCGCTCACCCCCTGTTGCGACTACCGTGCAGGCCAAGGCCAGCCGCGGCAGCGGCTGAGTACCTTGAAACACCATCGATGATGGTTGTGAGACACATGATATAAAACCCATAGCCAATGCACAACGCGCAAGACAACAGCGAGAGTCAGGGAAACTCGGCCGAGCCTAAAACGTATTTTAAAGCCGCATAAAGCACCGCGAATGGGCTTTATCAACGCAACAGATCGGTTTTGGGATATTGGTTAAAAAATTGAGCCCGTCATTGCAAAATTCCTCGGGTCATACGCTATTGCAAAACCTATACACTCGCCAAATGGCCTCGGCCTGTTTATTCTCTCTGTTCTTAAAGCACTCAAAGGAAGATTGATGAAATTACCTGGCTTACGCCTATTTTTTCTACTGAGCTTGTTGCTGCTTACAGGTTGTGCCAACAGTAGTGATGTTCGGGATGCATTTTTCGCCCAAAAAAGTGATGTTCAGGTCCAGGGCACGGGTACGGTCGTTAAACGGCTACCGGATGATAACCACGGCTCGCGACATCAGCGGTTTATTCTTCGCATTCATCCAGATTTGACGGTTTTAATCGCCCACAATATTGATCTCGCACCCCGTATTCCGGATTTACGCGTGGGCGATGAGGTTCTGTTTTATGGTGAGTACGAGTGGAATGCCAAAGGCGGCGTTGTCCACTGGACGCATCGGGACCCTAAAAACAAACATCCGCATGGCTGGCTGCGACATCACGGGACGCAGTACGATTAATGATCGGCCAGGCTTATTTTGTCATTGACCTATTGAGCCACCGTCAATGCCATAAATACCCTTTTTGGGAGCTGTAATCGCGTAATAACCCACTTGGAAACTGGTATTTTTTTTGAAACCAGCTATACACTTTTTAAGTGCGACTGTTTTTATGCCCTAACCCGAGATAGCGGGAAAACTAATGGGACTTTATAAAGGATTTCAGCATCCTACAAAGGAGACATGTGAATGCAAAAACCCAATATTCCCAAGGATGAGCAATTCAGGCTTCAAACACTGCATTCGCTGAGCATTCTAGATACGCCCGCTGAAAACCGTTTTGACTGCATCACACGCATGGCTAAACGCTTGTTTAATGTGCCTATCGCGCTCGTCAGCCTGGTGGATGAAAACCGCCAGTGGTTTAAATCAAGTATTGGGCTCGAAGCCTCCGAAACACCTCGGGATATCTCTTTTTGTGGGCACGCTATTTTGAGTAAAGGTATTTTTATCGTTCCTAATGCCTTGGAAGATGAACGCTTTTCTGATAACCCTTTAGTGCTTAAAGATCCCTACATCCGCTTTTATGCAGGCTACCCGTTAAAAGCGCTCAATGGCCAGCAGTTGGGAACGCTGTGCCTGATTGACCGAAAGCCGAGAACCTTGGATGACGGAGACCTTGCTACACTAAAAGACCTAGCTTCAACCGTCGAACGAGAGCTGGCCGCCATTGAGCTGGCCACAGTGGATGAATTAACGCGAGTCTCCAATCGGCGAGGGTTCTCTCTACTGGCAAGTCACTGCCTGCGGCTTTGCACCCGCCAAAAATTGCCTGCTTCCTTGGTCTACTTTGATCTTGACAACTTTAAACCGATCAATGACCGGTTCGGGCACGCAGAAGGCGACAAAGCCCTGGTTGCCTTTGCTGATCAATTGAAAGGCGCCTGCCGGGATTCGGATATCCCTGTACGCTTAGGTGGCGATGAATTTGCCTTGCTGTTAATCAATACAACTCTGGACATCGCCGAAGGTTTTATCAGTCGCTTCAAAGAGTCAGTAGACACCTACAACGAATCCGTCAATCGTGGATACGATATTCTTTTTTCACATGGCATCGTCGCGTTTGATCATCAAAAACCCTCAACCATCCAGGAAATGCTCACAGAAGGTGATGCAGAAATGTATCGACGGAAACAATTGAGAAAAAACCATTCGACGTGTGAGTCAACACAACCTGGCAATAAAGCCAGCGCTCATCATATACAGCCCTTTATCTAAGCCTCTGGCCAATACTGTACACAACACCCGGCACACTCAAAAAGAAGGCCTCCCAAAGCGACACTGACAGAGTGCTGTCAGATCACACCCTCATACTTGTGCTTTCAATATGAATGAGGAGTACAGCATGATCTTACGTGGAACAACAGCTGATTTTAGAGGTGTTGAACTTGCTTTTTTTCGTCTGAAAAACGACGTGAGCGAAGCGCAGCTACTCGCCTTTTCTGAA
Organism: Halothiobacillaceae bacterium UBA5861; assembly: GCA_002432635.1. Taxonomy (GTDB): domain Bacteria; phylum Pseudomonadota; class Gammaproteobacteria; order UBA5861; family UBA5861; genus UBA5861. The sequence goes on from DJFX01000012.1 coordinate 32,258, forward strand.
CGAGTAGATAATATGTTCCTAGCGAATCAGGAGGGGCTATTGGCCCGCTTCTTGTTGCGAGGGAACGCCGGCCATTATGCAGACGTGACCTTTGCAACAACACAAACCAGGGCTGAAGAAATCTGCCAATTATGGCTGAGTCATGTGGCAGCAAAAGCATACTTGACATTGCTGGATGAGTGCTCTGTGGATATGTCTTTTTGGACCAGAATCGGTTAACGCTGTCCGACAAAATATGATCGGGCTCTGGTGGTGGCCCGACCATGACGGCGCTGAAAACAACGGACCTCTTCCGCTGACGCGTTACCACCATTCGCACAGCACTGCTGCGTCACAGCCGAGCAGGCAGGTGGTATTTCTCTATGATCCTCATCACGCTTGAAAGCACATAAAAACTACTTCATGCTGTTCGCACATAATGATAAAAACCGTGTGAGCAAAATGGATAAAAACACACTCAAAGCGGTGTTGTTATTGGTTATCGCTACCATGTGCTGGGGAGGGAATATCACTCTGGGCCGAGCCATCAGCGCCGATGTACCGCCCTTTGGACTTACCTTTTGGCGCTGGACAATCGTAACTACTCTGTTGATCGCATTCAATTTTGCTCTCTTTCGCCGCCAGCGGCACCTTTTACGAGCGCATTGGAAGCTGATTGCCCTGGTCGCGCTGACGGGCGTGTGCATCTACCCCGCCTTTCAGTTTTATGCGTTGCGAAATACTTCGGCCATTAATGCCGCACTCTTTGTCGCCATTTCACCCGTGATTGTGCCTATTCTTGCAACATGGCTCTTGGGCACTAAAGTACGTGCGCTGGAGATTTTTGGAATCGCCATTTCCACGGTTGGTATCTTGGTGGTCATTTGCCGGGGTGATTTACAAACGCTGTTGAAACTGAGCTTTTCCTGGGGCGATTTGCTTATGCTTTTTTGCACATTTTGCTGGTCCGCCTACACCGTTTTGCTTAAGCGCGTACCGGCTGACATAGCACCCATGATGCTGTTTGCCTCCACTACAGCACTGGCCGCACTGTTCGTGCTGCCACTGTATACGTGGGAAGCAACGTTTGTCCGACCAATCACACTGAGTGGGTTAACCCTTTTTTCACTGGGCTATACCACCATCTTTGCTTCGTTGATCGGTTATTTCTGCTTTGGACTTGGCGTGAAAGCGTTGGGCCCCAATACCAGCGGGCTGTTCATCCATCTGATTCCCATATTCACAACAATCTTTGCAATTGTCTTGCTGGGCGAATCATTGCATACCTTCCATCTTTTCGGGGTCGCGGCCATTGCCAGCGGGCTGGTATTGTCAACCTGGGCGGCCCAGCGCTCAGTACAGGCGCCCACTACTCAGCCTGTGGAACAAAAGTAGCCCGATTAAATCAACCGGGCTAAGAAAAGCACTAGTGAGACATTAAGACAGGAATGGTCATTTGATGCAGCAGCGAGCGGGTTGCTCCACCCATGATTAACTCTCGTAACCGGGAGTGCCCGTAAGCCCCCATAATAACCAAGTCTGCGCTCATATCAGAGGCGTGAGACAGCAGCGTATCCCCAATATTGATATTCACACCCTCCATTGCAGAAGCGGTAGCATTAACCCCATGCCGGGCTAAATGATGGGCGATGTCCACGCCAGGAATTTGGTTATCACTGTTTCCATCTGTTTTGATATTGACAGTAACGACTTCAACCTTATCCGCTTTTTGCAAAATAGGCAGCGCATCGTTCACGGCACGTACTGCCTCTCTGGCGCCATTCCAAGCAACCATAACGCGCTTACCCAGTGTTTCCTGAGGGCCAATGAAAGGCACCAGCAGGACAGGCCGTCCACAGCGAAGGATGACATCATCCGGGGCAAAGTCGCTGTCGTTTGAATCCCGCTCATCGTGTTGTCCAAGCACCATCAAGTCCGTGTAACGTGCGTGAATGCAAAGGTTTGTCACAAAGTCACCTTCGGAAACGCGCCATTCGCTCCGGAGACCTTCCCGGTCAACCGTTTCCTGAAAAATTTTACCGGCTTTTTTAGCCTGTTCGGCTGCTGCTTCTGCTTCTTTTTTTCGGATATCGAAGGGGATTTCAGCTGCCGCATAACGAGGCAAATAGGCAGGAGGAATATTATAAACGCCGGTTATGTGCGCTTGATGTGTCTGCGCCAGCGCAATTGCTGCTTTAAGACGCTTTTGACAACTATTGCTGTTATCAATATGTACGATGATATCTTGAAGAGCCATACTCACCTCACTGAATGTTTATTAACATTTATGGTTACTGGAACGTGCATACAATGTGTTTAAGGTTTGTTCGCACTTGTACTTGGTACCTTCTATAAAAGACGGTTTTAATACTACCCACCTGGCCGACATGCCTTTTGATTTACATCATAAAAGCATATAAACCGGGCGATAAAAATTGATCCACATCAGCGTCTGCTCAGATAGCGCCCGCTGGCGTGCGGCGCCGTTTAAAATCGACCTAACACCTCTCGAGCAATGACAAGTCGGTTGATCTGGCTGGTCCCTTCACCTATTTGATACATTTTTGCGTCTCTCATATAACGCTCGACCGGGTAGGCGCGCATGTAACCGTACCCTCCCAAGAGTTCCACTGCCTGGCTGGTGGCACGAATGGATGCTTCTGCTGCAAAATATTTTGCCATGGCGCCCGCTTTTTTGACCGATTCACCAGCGTCATACAATCGGGCAGCGTGTAACGTCATCACTCGAGCAATTTCGATCTCTGTCGCCATGTCGGCAATGGGAAACTGCACACCCTGAAAAGCGGCAATCGGCTGCCCAAACTGCTCGCGCGTTTTCACATAGGGAATACAGGCATCCAGCGCCGCTTGACCTAAACCGGTCGACAAAGCGGCTACATTCACTCGCCCTCGATCTAATGCCTTGGCAAACTGGCGGAAGCCTTGACCTTCTTTACCCAATAGGTTTTCTGCCGGAACGGCAAGCTCATCAAAGGTTAATGTAGCGGTGGGCGAACCATGCATCCCCATTTTTTCATTGTCCGGACCCACGCTGAATCCCGGCATATCCCGCTCTAAAATGAACGCAGAAACCCCCGTTGAGGTGTCTCCCGGCTGGGTACGTGCGGTAATAACAAACGTATCCGCAACGGTACTATTCGTGATGAAACACTTGGCGCCATTAATAATGTAATGGTCGCCACGCTTTTCCGCCCGAGTGCGGCAGGCAGCGGCATTGGAGCCTCCACCGGGCTCGGTCAAGCCAAAAGCCCCGATGGCCTGACCACTTGCCAATGGTTTCAGATAGCGTTCCCGCTGTGCATCAGTACCGTGTTCGGCCAACACAGTGGCCACCAGGCTGATGTGTGCATTCAAGGAGCTGCCTACAGCGCCGGAGGCACGTGAAACTTCTTCCAGCAATAGGCAAACCATCACGGCATCACAACCGGATCCCCCCCACATTTCAGGTGTCGTCGCGCCTAAAAAGCCGAGTTCACCCATCTCGGCAAACAGCTCGGCAGGAAACGCCGCTGTTCGGTCTATTTGCTCCGCCTGAGGCTGGATTCGCTCTTCAGCAAATCGCCGCACATTGTTTTGGAACGCTTGTTGGTCTTCTGTTAAAAAGTGGGCATTCATCTTTTTTGTTCTCTGTTATTTGGCTTAGGCATCCACTAACTCCATGTGCTTTTGACCAGGTTCTTTTTGTTGTTGAAGAGCCAGTTCCCGCAATTTGAACCGCTGTATTTTGCCCGAAGCGGTCAGCGGTATTTCAGGAATCACGACGACTTCCCGGGGGACTTTGAAGCGCGCCAGATGCTGGTCGCAGTAATGAATGACATCACTGGGATCTAAATGCTGGCCAGGGCGGAGTTCAACAAAAGCGAAGACTTGCTCTCCACGTATCTCATCTTTTATCCCGACAACAGCAACTGACTGGACGCTTTCCAGCTCCATAATGAGGCTTTCTACTTCCTTGGGATATACATTAAAGCCATTGGTCACGATCATGTCTTTGGTTCGATCAAGAATGTGGATATTGCCTTTTTCGTCCCAATAGCCATAGTCCCCGGAGTGCAGCCAGCCACCGGCAAGCGCCTCCGCCGTTTGTTCGGGTTTATTCCAGTAGCCCAACATAAAGGTGGGGGATTTGAACAACAGCTCTCCCGGTTCACCTCTGGGAACGGGCTTACCCTCACTGTCCACCACTTTAACATCGAAGCCCGGCAAGGGCGGTCCACAGGAGCTACTTTCCGGGTCATCGTTTAAAGACTGGACGCTGGCAACCGGGGAGATCTCCGTCATGCCATAGCTTTCACACACCGTAGCACCCAGTGTTTTTTTCAGGTCACTTTTCAGCCGAGGTGAAACCGGCCCACCTCCGACATCCATTAGCCGGAGTGAGTCCAATCGACGCGCTTCAATGAAATCAGGAGCAAACAAACGCGCGAACATGACCGGTACACCGGCGAGAAACGTCACTTGGTAACGCTCAATGGCATCCAGCGCATCTGTTTCCGAGAAGGTCGGCAAAATCACGACCGAGGCCCTGAGCAAACCCATCTGTAAAAAGTCAAACGCAAACCCGAAACTACTGAACATGGGCAGCAACGTCAACGAACGATCGCTACGATTTAAACCTAATGCCTGGGAAGCCAGCAAAGCATTGTCGATCAGCGCCTGGTGGCTTAACAAAATACCTTTAGGTTCGCCCGTCGTACCCGAGCTATAAATCATAACCGCCGGATCCTGAGGCCTGCCTTGATTGACCGGATGCATACAGGGGGCCGATTGCATGAGCAGGTCATAATTCAACCAACCTGCAACACCAGTATTCTCTGGCAGGTGAGTGACAACGCGTACTTGAACACTGGCGGGTAGCACATTACCTATCATGCGGTCGAGATAAAGGTTGCTACAAATAAGTGCTCGCGGCTCACAATCAGCAAATAGTTTTTGCAGTTCTCGGGATTTACTGTGCGTATTGACAGCAACGGTGATGGCGCCCAAAAGGCCACAGGCAATATACAGCTCATAGACTTCGCGCGCGTTATAGAGAAAACTGGCCACACGGTCACCAGGCCCTACTCCCCGCTTTTGTAGCGCGCCCGCCAGGCACCGGGCCCGGTAATACGTTTCCGCATAGCTGACTCGCGTCCCTTGCCCTGCCAAGAGCAAATGCGTGACATCGGGAGAGTCATAAGCCGCCTCGGCAAAGACCTTTTCAATGCGTTTATCTTTCTCCTCCACGTTCTTACCCTCCGTCTGGTTTTATTTCAAAAGGGCCAGATTAATTACACGGACATCAATTGCCCGCCATCTGCAACCAGCGTCTGGCCTGTAATAAATGAGGCTTTGGGGGAAGCAAGGAATACCACAAAATCAGCTATTTCCTGAGGCTGCGCCAAGCGCTTCAGTGGGATGCGCCCCAGAATGAGCTTTTCAAGCTCGGGCGTCATAGCCACCGCGTCGAGCATGTCCGTCTTCACATAGCCTGGTGCAACACACACAACCCGAATGTGGTCCCGGGCCCACTCCCGGGCCAGCGAGCGTGTCAACCCCTCAATCGCGGCTTTGGATGTGCAGTAAGGTGCGTTATAAGGTACACCAAGGGAACCGTAGACAGAGCCGATATTGACAATCACACCCTCGCCACTCTGACAAAGAAAAGGGTACGCTGCACGAGACAATGTGTAGTAAGCCACCAGATTGACATCCATAATCTGACGAAACTGGTCGGGAGTGATATCGGCCACTTTCGCCTCATGCGTGATGCCAGCGTTGTTGATAACCGCATCAACCCGGCCATGTTCCGCAAAGGCTTCCTGAGCAAAATGTTCAAGGGCCGCATCATCACCGGCATCTCCAACATGCACTGTAGCTCGCCGGCCTTCTGCGACAATCATTTCAGCCGTTTCTTCCAGCATTTCCCGGCGACGGGCAAAACAGGCGATATCATAGCCCGATTTAGCCAGCGCCACTGCAATCGACCGGCCGATATTCCGGCTACTTCCAGTCACCCAAGCGACTTTCTGCATACTACCAACTCCTAACCCAGTTTTTCTGATAGGCTAACGCCATTTCTTATTTTTATTAATAAGCATTATTAAGCAAAGTAAAGAATATTCAAAGTCTTATATGAATGAAAAAAACCTTTTCACACCAACCTCGCATTTTGTTGACTCACATGGCCTTACTCTCCATGTGGTCGAGTGGGGACAAGGCCCTAAAGCCCTCGTTTGCCATCACGGCTTTCTCGACCATTCGCGCACCTGGGACAAAATGGCACTGGCCCTAGCTGATGAATACCGTCTGATTGCTGTCGATGCGCGCGGTCACGGCGACAGCGACTGGGTCGGCCAGGGAGGCTACTATCACTTTCAGGAATACGTGCGTGATCTGGATGCTGTTATCCGCGCACTGGTACCCGAACCTTTTGTGATGATGGGGCACTCAATGGGGGGGCGAGTTGCCTCGATTTACACAGGAACCTACCCGGAAAGTTGCCTGGGCCTGGTTCTGATTGAGGGGTCTGGCCCTCAAACAACCGAAGGAGAAACCTACCCCCAACTGATGCGCAGCTGGATTGAGACCACACGACATGTCCGAAAAAAAGAACGAAAAACACTGCCTTCACTGGAAGCAGCGGCTGAGCGCCTGAAAAAGAGCAACCCAAAATTAGAACATACGCTGGCGCTTGACTTGGCGACCCACGGCACGGAAAAAACCACTGCCGGCTACCGCTGGAAGTTTGACCCACTTCACATGAGCAAAAGCCCACTACCTGTTACGTTAGATATTGTGAAGTACTTTAATATGAACTTCGATAAGCCCGTACTGATCTTCCGAGGACTGGACTCAGAAGCCCACTGCGATACCCCTGACATCGGTGAGTGGCCAGGCCAAACGCGGCTCATTGACGTTAAAAATGCCGGACACATGATTCAACACGACAATGTCTCCGAAGTACTCACTCACTTACGGCCGTTTTTGGCAAGCACCTTCAAAAAGGCGCAAGGAGACCCTTGATGCACTCGGTGGCCCGTCTGCCCATATTCTCTGCACTATTGTGTGTACTGACTCTGACGAGCGCCTGCGAGCAGGAAAGCGAATCCGCGCCAACGCACACATCGCCTTATCAAATATCTGTCTCTCACCACTCGGCCTTTGATCTCAACCAGGCCTCACTTAAAGTCACCCTCTATGGTACCCACAAGTATGTGGCCGACAATACAGCGACAGTGATCGCAACGTCCGAACACACACTCACCCAACTGCCTAGGACGATCACTGCGCGCTGGCCAGATGATGCGTACCGCCTGATTCAAAACCCACCGGTCGATCACCCAAATGAAGCAACCTACTACCTTGTGATCAGCATTGATGGCAACGGCGACAAGCAACTCTGCCCCAGTGATGACTATCAACAAGATTACGCTGCAACACCCTTTTTCACACTCAGTGGCCGGCCAGAGGCCTCCATTGAAATGACCGTTAAATCCATAGAAACCGGCGCCTGCCAGGATTTTTAAAAGACCTGCGAATAATTCATACATCTCTCTCCATTCGTTCATTCTATTGACTACACTATTTTTATTTTTCAGCTAAAAAGAGTGACGTTATGAAAAAAGATGTGTTCAAACCCTTGGTGCTGGCCAGCGCCATCACGCTCGCACTCACAAGCTGCAGCAGCAGCGATGATGAGTCCGATAGCAATACGGGTAACAATAACAACGGTAATACCACAGAGGTCACCGGATCTGCCTATGCGCCCAACGGTTCAGTCGCTTCGTTTCACTCGGCAACCCATCCGCTCTTTGCATGGACCAGCCGGTTGATTTTCAGCCCGGCAATTGCGGCCATCACAGGTCTGCAACCCGTCACTGGCGCGACTGTCGAGCTGATCGAAATTGACGATGATGGCAACCAGGTGGGTGAAGTGATCGCCACCACCTCAACCTCCATTACCGGTAGCTACACCTTAACCATACCTTCCGGCGTCACGCTGTCTGGGAATTTGATTGTCCGCATTACCGGGAACGGCAACACTGAAATGCGCGCACAAGTCGTCGAGCAAGCGGTGGATATCACCCCGGTTTCCGAATTCGTGCTTCAAAAATTTATCGCTGACGATACCGATCTGGACCAGTTGACAACCGCATCTGTCGTCAAACTCACCGGAGAAGTTGAAGAGTTTGATCTGACCGCCACAGCAGATCTCAGCTCGATGCTTGCGCAACTGGAGACAGAAGTTGGTGAATTCGTTGACACCAGCATCGACACCATCACTCAAGTCGCTGGCGATACAACAGCTCTCGCCGGTAGTTATCGCTTGATCGGCTTAAGCCTGGGCTTGCATGATGATGATATGCAATACAACGTCGGAACACTGGGGACGGACCTGTACCGAGATGACTTCAATGTGACGAGTAGCGGCACAGGCTCTGTCAACATCCAACTCACCCGTAGCGAGTCAGCTTGGAGTAATTTCACGGTGTTTGATAATACCGTTAACCTGGAGTATTACGCGGACATTGAGACGGAGAACGAGACTATTCCCGGCACCTTCAGCAGTAGCGGTATTCTCACCGTCGAAGGTGAATTTGAAGAAGATATTGATGGCGACTACGCCTGGCGTTTCCCAGCGAGTACCCTTCAATTCCAAAAAGCAGCCACTTCCGATGTCTTCTTCGGTATTTTTGGTGATGCCGGTGTCCGGTATCAAACCGTTGATACCAACAATGACGGCATCAAAGACGCACTGGATCCCAACCAGCGTGAAGGAGATGAAGTATTCAGAGAGTTAAATATTCTGGCCAAAGCCCCATCCGACTTTTCTGCAAGTGACATGAGCGGCACCTATGGTGCAGTTGAGCTGGCTATCGAGCAAGATCAATCCGGCATGCAGCACTTCAAAGTCGCTACTTTTTCAATCACTTTTGAGGGAACGTCGACCTTCAGCGCCACACAATCCCAGTACGATGAGTTTGAACGCTCATTCAGCACCTTCCAATTGACGAACGGTACCGACACAGAATCCGGAGGAGACGGCCAGTTGCAGGTTTCCTCATCCGGGGAGATCACTGCAATCGGTGGCGATGACGCCGATGGCTTTTTCAGTGCTGATGGCAGCCTGATGGCTATCTATGAGTCAGAATTTATTGACGACAGCAACCCAGACGACGGCGCTGTTAATCAGGTTGAATATGAGCTGATGCTGGCACTCAAACAGCCGGCCAGTACCATCAGTATTGCCAGCAACACTTATCGGGTGCAGATGCTCGCTCAGCGATGGGAAGGTAATGCAACGGCATCCGTCACCACAGGCTTTTCATCCATGCTCACAGTGGATGCAACAGGTTCGAGCGCCACCGCAAATCTCCACATCCGGGAAGCCGCCAAGGACAGTTACACCGCTGATGTAGAAGCCAGCAGCGAAATACTGGTACCGCAAAGTATTACGATTGAACCAAATGATGGACCCGGCAAGCGAGTAATCACGCTGACCTTCGAAGATGGCTCCGTTCTGAAAGCTATTGGTTCATTCAACGCAGATGGCAGCACTGGCATTTTCAAAGTCCGTGCTGGGGAATCAGCGGAAGCCGAACCCGATACACTGGGCATCATGATCCTTCAGGAACTATCCGGCGGGTAATCGTACTCGCTCAAAACACGACAAGGCAGCCCTCCCGCTGCCTTGTCATACCTCATGCCAACCACCCTAAAACGACCCAAAAAAGTGCGCCAGCAATTTATTCGCCCAAATTAAGGTCACCTACTCGGCGTTCTATCCCTGAAATAGGGCGCAACACCCCAAATAAAGCAAAAAAGCCTCTACGGCACCATTTTTGCTCCAATATGGGGCTGATGAATATCGAGGGAACTCTTACATGTCGACAGAACGCATTAATCTTTTTTCTTTTTCTGGGCAAAACCGCATCTTACACATGACGTGGTTTGCCTTTTTTCTTACCTTCGTTGTCTGGTTTAACAGCGCGCCACTGATGGTTTCCATCCGCGAAACCTTCAATCTGTCAACAGAAGAAGTAAAGGCCTTATTGATTCTTAACGTTGCACTAACAATCCCGGCCCGGATCATCATCGGCATGCTGGTCGATAAATACGGCCCTCGGCGTATCTACTCCGCATTACTGTTCTTCTCGAGTTTAATCTGCTTCTTTTTTGCATTTGCCAAAACTTATGAGGCCTTGGCTATCGCCCGCTTTATGTTAGGTTTTGTGGGTGCGGGATTTGTGATTGGCATTCGCATGATCAGTGAATGGTTTCCTGCAAAAACGGTGGGGCTCGCTGAGGGCATTTACGGAGGCTGGGGTAACTTTGGTTCAGCTGCCGCCGCGCTCACACTTCCCAGCTTAGCACTCTTCTACGGTGGGGATGATAGCTGGCGCTATGCGATTGCAACCACCGGCGGCCTGACGCTGATCTATTCGTTCATTTACTTTTTCTCCGTCAGCGATACACCCAAAGGCTCAACTTACTTTAAACCCAAGAAAAGCGGGGCCATGGAAGTCACTAGCAAAGGTGATTTCATTCTCTACGCGATTATGAATGTACCAATGTACATCGCGCTGGGCATCCTGACATGGCGCCTGGGTCCCTCTAATTTTGGCATGCTGTCATCCACAGCAACCAATATTGTTTACCTTATCCTCATTACTATTTTTTGTTACCAGTTCTGGCATATCTGGCAAGTCAATAAGGATATTTTCAAAACCAAAGTGCCTGAAATCCATCAATACCAATTTAAGCAAGTGGCAATCCTGAACCTGGCCTATTTTGTCACCTTTGGTTCTGAGCTGGCCGTTGTTTCGATGTTGCCCTTGTTCTTTTTTGAAACCTTTCAGGATTCTGGCATCACTCAAAAAACAGCGGGAATGCTGGCCGCAGGCTACGCTTTCATGAACCTGGCAGCACGTCCTGGCGGCGGCTGGATCAGTGATCGCTTTGGCCGTAAACAAACACTGTTAATTTTGATCGGCGGCTTGTCGGTGGGCTACTTTATTCTCGGGCAGCTGAACAGCGGTTGGTGGATTCCTCTTGCTGTGATTGCGACCATGTTTTGCTCATTTTTTGTGCAAGCTGGTGAGGGGGCTGTCTTTGCTATGGTGCCATTAGTCAAACGCCGGCTGACAGGCCAAATCGCCGGTATGACAGGTGCTTATGGTAATGTCGGCGCCGTGAGCTTTTTAACAGTCTTGTCCTTTGTCTCTCCACAGACTTTCTTCCTGGTGATTGGTGGATCAGCTATCGTCATCCTGTTGCTCGTTGCCATATTTATGGATGAGCCTCAAGGCCAAATGGCAGAAATCATGCCCGACGGCACGGTCCAAATGATTGATGTCACCTGACATATTCATCCGCTGTACTTGTCTCCGGCACCAAAAATCGGCACGCTGTACTTTAATCATGCAGGTTAAATCATGATACCGGATACAACTGAGCTGAAAATTTCCAGTGGCCAAGCCAGTATCGCGGGGGTAAAAGATGTTAATGAAGATGCCGTAGGCATCCGAGTGCCCAAAGCCCCCTTGCTTCACAACAAGGGGCTGGCGGCGGTCATAGCAGACGGGGTCAGCACCGCTATTTCTGCCCGTGAAGCCAGTCATGTCTGCGTTAATAATTTTTTGTCAGACTACTTCGCGACGCCGGAAACCTGGACTGTCAAAAAGTCCGCCCACACCATTCTGACGGCGCTAAACCGATGGCTCTACGGCAGCGGTCACAGCATGTACGGCACTTCGCGCGGCCTGGTCAGTACCCTCAGTGCTCTCATTCTTAAATCCACCAGCGCTTATATCTTTCATATCGGTGATAGTCGCATATATCTCTATCGCAACGGCAGCCTTGAACCGCTGACGCGCGATCACCGGACTCGCATATCCAATGAGCGCGAATACCTTTCCCGCGCTATGGGTGTCGAGCTGGAAATTGAAATCGACTACCACTCGCTCACGGTAGAAGCTGGTGATCTGTTTTTTCTTTGTACCGATGGTGTGTATGAATTCGTCGACGAAGCACACATCACACAGGCTATCGTCCAATCAACCAATCTGGAAACATTAAGCCAGGAGATTGTTGATCTCGCCCTTGAAAAGGGCAGCAACGACAACATCAGCTGCCTGTTTCTCTCGGTAGATGCCCTACCCTTATTGGATGAAGACTCATTCTACCGCGAACTTACCACCCTGCCTTTTCCTCCCCCCCTGTCACCAGGTATGCAGCTTGATGGTTACCACATCGTCAGAGAAGTGCACGCCAGCAAACGTTCACAGGTATACCTTGTCTCTGATGAAGAAAGTAGCAAAAACTTCATCATGAAGACCCCATCCCTTAACTTCGAAGACGACCCACTTTATATCGACCTTTTCCTTCATGAAGAATGGATTGGCCGCCGTATCAACAATCCCCACGTCATGCAGGTCATGGCGCCCCGGCGCCAGCGCACGGCTCTGTACACAATCACCGAATATATTGAAGGCGACACACTGCGCCAGTGGATAGACCGCAATCCCAATCCGGCTTTACATACTGTACTCGGTATTGCTGACCAGCTGATCCAAGGGTTACGAACGTTCCAGCGCATGGAAATGATCCATCAGGATCTAAAGCCGGAAAACATCATGATCGACCGTTTCGGCACCTTAAAGATTATCGACTTCGGCTCAACCAAAGTGGCTGGTCTGGCCGAGCTGGTTTCACCCCTTGATCGGGAAGCCCTCCTCGGCACAGAAAGCTATACTGCTCCTGAGTACCTGGCCGGACAAATCACCAGCTTCCGCTCTGATATCTATTCACTGGGGACCATTATTTATGAAATGCTTTCCGGTCAATTACCCTACGGCGAAGCTTTAACACGACACAACCTCAACCGCCTCGAATACCGCCCTTTACACCGGACAAACCCCAGTATACCTGTCTGGTTAGACGGCGCGCTGGCCAAAGCTGTTCAGAAAAACCCGGACCTCCGTTACAACAGCCTGTCAGAATTCCAGCAAGACCTGAAAACCCCAAACAAGAAATTCACCCAGGCACACGCCAAACCCCTGATTGAGCGCAACCCGCTCCTGTTCTGGCAAAGTGCGGCTCTTTTATTCTTATTGCTAAATCTGATTCAAGGCATATGGCATTTAATCTGAACTTGCCGCTTTCAGCAGGGGCACACTCAAAATTGGCGCGGGTAATTTTTCACTGGTGAAAATGATCTTTTTGCCATCGCTCGAATAGCTGGCAGCCTCAGCCTGCCGTAGTTGGTGTCTGATCAAAACCTCCGGTGAACGGGCAAACGCCTCCTGCCAGTTTTCATCAGGATTCCGTGAATAAAGAAAAACCTGGTTATATCCCAGTACAGCAAGCTGCCGACCATCCGGGCTCAAGTCCATCGCGGTCGGGCTATAACGAAAAGGCCCTAGTCGCGGCTCGGCCATTACCTCTTCAACCGTTGGCTGCGGGTGCTTGTTTAATTCGGTTACGAACGTCGCAACCACCGTACCCGAAGACGTTGACGCCAGCGGTAGCCGATAAAATCGCGGTGGCTGATCACGTTTGCTCAGCAGGTAAATCCAACCGGCAGCCTCATCCACAGCAACACTCTCGACATCCCTTGGACCTTCTTCGTAGCGCAAACGAATGCTGCGCACAGGCTTAACCACCAACACATCCGCCGATGCACCATGAGCCATATTAGGCTCTTCCACCCAGTGCAAATTTACTGACGAACGCTGGGCCAGATTATCCCCCACGTCTGCAATCAAAAGATAGGATTTGCCTCCGTGCGTAAAGCGAGCCAAATCTTCCCAGTCTGTGTTTTTAACGCCTTCCACATCAACCCGGGCGATGATTTTTCCACGGGCACTGACAAGAAACACGCGTGGCAAACGGCCACTGTCATTCAACATCCAATAGTGGTCAGCGAGGTAAAACGATGGCGCCATACCACTGATTTCCGGCAGTTCACGGTCACGGATAAAATCAATTTCCCCCGCGTACGGTTGATCTTCCGGCAAAGGTGGCCGGGCATAACTACAACTCGCCAGCCAGCCACAGGCGAGCCAAACGCAAAACCAGAACGGTTTCATCACATGCTCCACAGAGAGTAGCTATGCCAGTAACTTGCGTACACAGGCGAGTTTAATGCAGACCGCCAACACATCCATCGCCGACTCAATATCCGCCAGTGAAGGAAACGAAGGTGCAATGCGGATATTGCTGTCCTGTGGATCTTGTCCATAAGGGAAACAGGCACCTGCAGCCGTTAGCTTGACGCCCGCCTCCAAGGCCAGAGCAACAATCTTCTTAGCACAGCCGGGCATCGCATCCAGGCTGATGAAATAGCCGCCTTCCGGTTTGGACCAGCTCGCACATCCTGTTCCGGCCAGTTCACGGGTTAAGATGTCATCTACGCAAGCAAATTTGGGCTGCATGATTGCCGCATGCTTTTGCATATGCGCCCGCAGCCCGGCTAAGTCGCCAAAAAAGGCAAGATGCCGAAGCTGATTGAGCTTATCCGGCCCAATCGTCTGCTTTGACAAACGTGCCTTAATGTCTTGAATATTATTGCGGCTGGCCGCCAGAGCAGACACTCCCGCACCGGCAAAACTGATTTTTGAGGTGGAAGCAAACATCAATACTCGGTCAGGGTGGCCTGCCACTTCACATGCCTGCAAAATATTTTTGATCACGGCCAGCTCTGGGCCGAGCGGATGTTCGGCATAGGCATTGTCCCACATGATGCGAAAATCCGGCGCGGCGGTCGGCATACTGGCGAGCCGATCAACCACGGCATCACTGTAAACCGCGCCCGTTGGATTGGAATACTTGGGCACACACCAAATGCCCTTGATGGAGGCGTCCTCAGCGACCCGAGACGCCACCACATCCATATCCGGACCATCGTCATCCAAGGGCACCGTGACCATGTCGAACCCCAGTTCCTCCGTGATCGCAAAATGCCGGTCATACCCAGGGGAGGGGCAAAGGAATGTGACTTTCTCTTCATCCTTCCAGGGTCGCTCGCCACCGCTCACGCCAAAGACATAGGCCCGCAACAAGGCGTCGTACATTAAATTCAAACTCGCGTTACCACCAATGATGACCTGATCGGCGGGTGCATCCAGTATCTCGCCAAACAACGCTTTCATCGCCGGCAAACCATCCAGCCCTCCGTAATTCCGGCAATCGGTGCCATCGGAGGACGTAAACTGACCCGCCCCTGGCAGGGTGAGCAAACCATCAGATAAATCCAATTGTTCCGGAGCCGGTTTTCCCCGCGTCATATCCAGTGCCAGGTTTTGAGACTTAAGGGTGTCGTAGCGCGACTTTAACGTTTTCTCAAGTGCGACTAGCTGCTCTGAACTCATATCAACCATACTGGACATCGCAAACACTCCTGTCATATTGTGCGAATCAAACAATCAAATAAAGGCTCGTACACAGGGCCCAAAACACAAGGCAAAACCACCTGCGGACCCGCGACAAAGTATAACCCAGTGCAGCGTAAGTGGAGTGCTTTCGGGAGGAAATCATGTCACGTCAACAACTGGAAAAACTGATCGGCATCATCACCAAACAAACCCCGCTTGGCGCACAAGCCATCGAAGCCTCGCGACAATTTATGGACGAAGGCGGCGGAAAATTCAAAACTCCGGCCGATGTCACCACCAAAGCGATCAAAATTGGCGCAATGAATGCCGAATGGATCAGCACACCGGCCAGCGACACGGGTAAAACCCTGCTCTATTTTCACGGGGGAGGCTACGCTTCCGGATCGATTACCAGCCACCGTTACCTCATGCAAAACCTCGCACGCGCCAGTGGCTGCCGCACCCTGGGTATTAACTATCGGTTGGCTCCGGAACACCCGTTCCCTGCCGCACTCGAAGATGCCAAAGCCAGTTATCAGTGGTTGCTGGAACAAGGTCACGCGCCCAGCACCATCGCTATTGGAGGTGATTCGGCTGGTGGGGGCCTGGCCGTCGCCACGCTGGTCGCCTTGCGGGATGCAAGCGTGCCCCTGCCCGCCGCAGCCCTCTGCATATCCCCCTGGGCCGATTTAACCGGCACGGCACAAAGCTACACCACCCAGCACGAGGCAGACCCTATGATCGCTCCCGATGCCATCCGCACAGTCGCGCGCTGGTATCACGCCAGTACACCGGCAGACTCACCACTGGTTTCGCCTGTCTTCGCCGAACTTGGCGAACTGCCGCCACTGCTGATTCAGGTGGGGGAATGCGAAGTCCTGCGGGATGATGCCACCAACCTCGCCGACAAAGCCCGGCAGGCGGGCGTAGATGTCACCCTGGAAATTGCGCCAGACATGATCCATGTGTGGCACGCTTATGCCCCCATGCTGGAGGAAGGACAAGCTGCCGTTGAACGCGCCGGGCAATTTCTACAAAACCACCTGCTGGCCCCAAATGAGACCCAAACACCGTAACCCCGAGCCAGTCTTTAGCCCGCTACTTGGACGAATACCTTAAACACCGAAATCAGCTCAGGCTGTCCAATAAGGCTTTTTCCCGCGCTTGTGCCCGCTGTAAGGCCGGGCGTGCTTTGCAGCGTTCAACGTAGGCCTGCAAGTTGCTCTGTTCAATCGGCTGTTTAGCCGACAGCCCCCAAAATAAGGTCTGGCCCATTAAAACGTCCACTGCTTGAAAGTCGCTGCCCAGGATATAGGGCTGCTCACCCAGTCCTTGGCTAAATAGCGACAGCGCGCGCTGGAATTCCCACTCAGCCGTGGGGAAGATCTCGGCCACCCGTTGTTCTTTGGGCAAGGCAAACTTGTGTTTGCCCCGCGTCCACAGAGGCTGCTCCAACTCACTCAGCACAAAGTAACACCACTGGTCATGCGTAGCACGGGCCAGTGTGCCAGCTGCTGGGATGAAACCTTTTTCGGCATATTTGTCTGCCAGAAAAGTCACAATCGCACCCGACTCCGTTATGAGCTGGCCCTCCACCCGCACGGCAGGTACCTTGCCACCGGGATTAAGCGCAAGGTAATCCGGCGAACGATGCTGGAGGGTGTTGAAGTTGATAAGCTGGTAGTCGTAGTCCAAATCCAGTTCTTCCAACAACCAGCTGATGCGCATGGCGCGGGTTTGAGGGAATCCGTACAGTGTGATCATGCTTCCTCCTTCATAACATCCGATCTTAGTTTAAATGAGCCGCATGCCAGCCTGACCGGCTCAACCAAAACGCTCTTCAAGGTAGGCAATAATATCGCGGGATTCGTAAAGCCAGGTCGTTTGGCCGTTATCGTCAATTCTCAGACAGGGCGTTTGCAGTTTACCCCCCTGATTGATGAGGTCCTCCCGATGCGGAGAGGTCTGAGCGTCGCGTAGTTCAATCGGTACGTTCAGGTGATGCATGGCACGGCGCACCATGATGCAAAAGGGACAGGCAGTAAACTGATAAAGCGTGAGGTGCCTGGCTGCTTCGTTAACGCTGGCTTGTTCATCAGGGCTACGTGTTTTTTGTGCGGAACGGGTGAGGTGGTCAATTGCCATAATGATTCTTCCAAGGCCCTGTCGGGCTAATTTCAATAGCATGGATTATTTCTCTCGAGGTTATCTGTTGCGGTGGTGTGGGCAGGCCCAACCATTTTTACGGTTTGCATTATACACAGCACGTCGTGGGGCATGCTCGTTCTTGGTACTTGATCCTGCCTGAACACCCGGCAGACGATTTTGTGTACAACGTTCATCTTCCAGTAACAATCGGGCTGGATTATTTAAAGAGATCACATAATTCACCACCGAGGAAGGATAATGATACCAACTAAAGAGATGCTCAAGCTCTCCTGCGCGGCTGTTCTTGCGCTGTTTTTGACGGCCTGTAGCGACGATGATGATGACGAAGTTTCCGATGAGGATCCCCAGACCTTCACCCTGCAACTGCTGCATATGGCCGATGCCGATGGCGGTGGTGATGTGGTGGGCAACGTGCCACGCTTTTCCGCGATTTTAGAGAAATTCCGCAACGAATACCCGGACAATACCTTGGTGCTGTCCTCGGGTGACAACTACATCCCCGGCCCCTTGTATTCTGCCAGTGATGACGACAGCATGGCCAATTTGTTGGGCGTGCCGTCTGCGGGTCGCGGTGACATCCTCCTCCTCAATGCGATGGGCGTACAGGCCAGTGCCTTCGGTAACCATGAGTTCGACAATGGCCCGGATGAGATCGCCACTTTGCTTGCCGCCGAGGGTGATTATCCTGGCGCCGCTTTTCCCTACCTGTCGACGAACCTGGACTTTTCCGCCGATGCGGATCTCGGCCCACTGGTGGGCACCAACGGCGCGATCGCGTCGACAATGCCCGGCAAGATTGCCGGTTATGTGACGGTTGATGTCGACGGCGAGTCCATCGGTGTCGTCGGCGCGACCACCCCCACACTGGCGTCCATTTCCTCGCCGGGTTCTGACATCGTAATCAGCCCTGCTGATGCCACGGATCTCGACGCCCTCGCGGCGGAAATCCAGCTAGCCGTGGATGCCCTGACAGCAGCCGGCATCAACAAAGTGGTTTTGCTCGCGCACATGCAACAAATCGCCATCGAAAAAGCCCTCGCTGAAAAGCTGAGTGATGTGGACATCATCGTCGCCGGTGGTTCCAACACTCTACTGGCGGACAATACCGATCGCTTGCGCATCGATGACACCGCGGCGGATACGTATCCGCTGTGGAAAACCTCCGCAACGAACCAACCCGTTGCCATCGTCAATACCGATGGCGATTACAAATACCTGGGGCGTTTAGTGGTGGCATTTGATGCGAACGGCGTGGTGATCGACTCCAGTGTCGACGAGGCCATCAGCGGCGCCTACGCCACCGATGAGCAAGGGCTGATCGAAAATAACCTGTCTTACGCCGATGCCAATGCCGAAGTGGCCGTGCTGGCTTACGCCCTGGGTGATGTGCTGTTAACGCGCGAAGGCAATACCTTCGGCCAAACCACGGTTTATCTCAATGGCATCCGCGGCAGCGTGCGCACCGAAGAGACCAATCTCGGCAACCTCACCGCCGACGCCAACCTGTGGTATGCCCAGCAAAGCGACACCACCGTGGCCGTATCGCTGAAAAACGGCGGCGGTATCCGCGCAGCCATTGGCGCGACGGAAGTACCCGCAGGCTCGACGGACCCTAACGACACAGTTTACCTGCCACCCAAAGCGATCCCTGCAGCTGGTAAGGAAGAAGGCCAGATTTCCCAGTTCGACATCCAGAACTCACTGCGATTCAACAACAGCCTGACCATGCTTACCGTCACCGCGCAGGAATTACACGCCATTGTGGAACACGCCGTCGCGGCCACAGCCGATGGCGCCACGCCAGGGCAATTCCCACAGATTTCCGGCATGGCATTCAGTTTTGACCCCAGCTTGACCGCTGGTTCACGTGTTCGCTCGCTGATCGTGCACGACAGCAACGGCGCAGAGGCGGGCGAAACGGCTGACGTGATTGTTCAGGACGGCACGCTGCAGGGCGACCCCAACCGCACATTTCGCATGGTGACATTGGGTTTTCTCGCCGGCGGTGGTGACGGCTATCCCTTCCCCGCGACTGGCCTGGTTGACCTGGAAATGGAAGGCGTACAAAGCGGCGACGCCACCTTTGCCGACGACGGCACCGAGCAGGACGCACTGGCGGAATACCTGCTCATGCAATTCCCCGACGCCAGCCCCTTCAGCGCGGCCGATACCCCCATGGCGGAAGACACCCGCATTCAGAACCTCTCAGCCCGAAGTGATACCGTGCTCCCCTAAAGCGGCATAATGTCATTCGGCTTCCTTATTGCGCCTGGTATCCTGCCAGGCGCTTTTCTTTTAGCCTTAATCGGAAAGATACGGGGTATTTTCTCGATAATCGATTGTTTGATTATCCCAATACGCTGCAAGGTTCACGTACAAAGTTCTCGAAAACCTCTATAAATAGCAGAGGCTTATCTGTATGAGGCGATTTTCTCCAAGCGCGCTGAATGGGTTCCCATGCAGAGACGCAAGATATCAGCGGGACCCTGCCAGGCTTTAAGGTGCCTTGGTGTGCTGTCGCCTGATCGACCACAATGAACTTCTTCAAAAACGACAAGGTTTTGCTTCCTATGCCTGAAAAAAAACGCATTGTTATTCTGATCGACAACTTGAGTGTCGGTGGTGCTCAACGGCAGGTCATTGAATATTTAAAAGGCGCATCCCACGACCGCTTTGACTTTCATCTCGTGAATCTGGATGCCACGATCAAAACGCTGGCCCCCCAGATTGAGGCACTCAATATCCCGATTCATCACATTGAGCACAGTGGCTTCTTTAACATGAAAACGCTCAAAACGCTGGTGAAGCTGTTCAGAGACATCCAGCCAGACCTTGTCCAAACCTATTTATTCACATCCGATACGTATGGCCGTTTAGCCGCCAAGCTGGCTGGAAGACCGAAAGTGATCTGCTCAATTCGCGGGATGGACCCGTGGAAAAAAAAGCATCACTTTTGGGTAGACAAAATTTTGTTGAAAGTGACGGATGTCGTCATTGTGAATGCTGGCAATGTCATCCCGCACTTGAAAAAAGTTTGGGGTATTCATGAAAACAAAGTGAAGACTATTCACAATGGAATGGACATCAGCCGTTTCGATCATTTTCGTCCGGCCGATGAAGTGAGGGCTGAATTTGGCATTCCGGCCGATGCCATGGTCATTGGCATGGTGGGGCGCTACACGTTCGAAAAAGATCACGAGTCCATGATTGAATCTATGGCTCAACTGCAGAACCAAGGCCACGATGTTTACTTTCTGGCGATGGGGTATGGCAACAAACACGAGAAGTTGCAGACCATGATTCACGAGTATCAACTGGACGATCGCTTCATTTTAACCGGCCAGCGCACCGACGCGCCGGATTTGATCCATGCCATGGATATCTGTGTGTTGGCCAGTCACTCGGAAGGCTGTCCGAATGTCATTCTGGAATATATGGCCTGTCACAAACCAGTTGTGGCCAGTGATGTAGGCGGATGCGCGGAACTGGTTGTTGACGGTGAAACGGGGTTCATCGTCCCGGATGCCGCAGTTGAGCAATTTACCGATTGCTTTCGTAAATTGCTTCAGGATGCTTCTCTACGGACCACCCTGGGCCGCGCCGGGAAAGCCCGACTGGACAATGAATTCACAACAGCAAAACTGGTTGAAAAGACTGAAGCGTTATTCACAGAATTACTGGCTTAAATCGTTCCCACTCGGTTGCGCCCACAAACGTTCAAGGGGCGGGTAGTATTTTATTCGTACACGGCATAAGCTAATACACGCCGCCATTGGGCAAAATAATAATTATCAGGTAAGACGGGTTGGGATTGTCATGAATAAAGGGCGGGCTCTTTCAGGCTTTGCATTGGCTTGTGTTGCGATTGCAACATTGATTGATCAGCTTTCGGGGGGTTTACCCATTGTCTACCACGTCGCCAATGCGGCCATGCTGGTCTATGTGGCGCTTGAAATTTGGCCCAGCCCGATGATGACGAAAGTCATGATTGCCTTTGCTATCGTGCTGGCAGTGTTGCTCTGGCCACATATGACGTCGCCGTGGACCGTTGTCGAGGAGGGCATCGCCTTCGGGGCCTTTTTGAGTACGTTCTTTGTCGCACTCGGTTTTGTACGCGCCGCTTCGGACAAGTCCAAACGCATCAAGCTTTCAGGCCGACACCTGCTCACGCAGCCCCCTTCAAGGCGCTACCTCGCCTTAACGGTGGGCAGTAATCTTTTTGGATTGATTTTAAGCATTGGCGTTTTGAACCTCTTGGGCTCAATGGTCAAAAAGAGCAACACGCTTGCCTCTGTTGGCGGCAGTGTCCAAACCTTGAAAACCCGAGAACGGCGTTCTTTGATGGCAATCCAGCGTGGCTTTTCGATGGTCCCGGCCTGGTCACCGCTGTCGATTTCGGTACCGATTGTTCTGTTGGCGATCCCAAGCCTGTCGTGGGAACAGCTTGTGCCTGCTGCACTGGCGGCGGTGATTCTACTTTTGCTGTTGGGCTGGCTGGATGATCGCATCACCTTCCGGGGGCGCGTCGCTCCGCCTTATCAAAGTGATGGCCCACCACTGAACTGGTCGGTGCACTTGCCATTCCTGTTACTCATTGCCGCTATTTTTGGCTCCTCAGTATTGATGGAGAAAACCCTAGAGACTCGCATGGTGGTCGGCATGATGACCTGTGCCCCGATTGCCGCTTTGGTCTGGATGTTGATGCAGTCATACCCATTGGGTTGGAAGCTGGGTTGCGCCTGGATGCGCAAGCGCCTCATCACTCAAATGACAGAGACTTTCCCTCGCTATCGAATCGAAATCATTGTGATGTTCAGCGCCGGGTTTTATGGGGTTTTGATCAAAGAGACCTTGCCACCCACGTTGATCGCAGATGCCATCACTTACTTTGATATTTCGGTGGGGTGGCTACCTTTGCTGGTCTTTCTCTTGATTATTGTCATGGCCAATTTGACCCTGCACCCAATGTTGTCTGTGATTATTCTCAGCACGGCTATGCCCGCGCCGGAGTCTTTGGGCATCTCGCCCATTTCCATGGGTCTGGCCTATCTTTCCGGGTGGGGTGTCGGGGTCAGTACTTCGCCCTACACCATCTGTAATCTGATTGTGGCCCAGGTGGCGGGCAAAACCGCTCATCAAGTGGCTTACCAGTGGAATGGCCGTTATATTCTGGCTTGCACATTACTGGGTGGTATTGGGCTCTACTTACTGGCCTGAAGCAGAGCCCAATGTATATGCTGTTACCGGTTTTTCAACCAGTCTTCAAGGTCATCACATCCTCCAATTTTCTCACCGTTGATAAAGACTTGTGGGTAGGAGTCAGCTGCGGCCAGGGCCCGCAAACTACGGTAGGAATAATCCTGATTCAGTTCAAGCGCCTCATATTCAATTCCCCGCTCTGCCAAAAGTGCCTTGGCTTTTGCACAAAAGGGGCAACCCTCCCGGGTTAATAGAGTGACGTCCAGTGGTTTTTCTGCATCACCATATAAATATTCAAACAGGGTATCAGCATCTGAAACTTCAAATGGGTCGCCAGGCTGATCAGGCTCGATAAACATTTTCTCGATCACACCGTTACGCACCAGCATGGAGTACCGCCAGGAACGCTTGCCGAAACCAAGGTCGTCCTTATCCACCAATAAACCCATCCCTTCTGTGAAGGCTCCATTGCCATCAGCAATAAAGTGGATGTGTTCGGCGTGCTGCTCTTTCTGCCAGGCATTCATAACAAAAGCATCGTTGACAGAAAGGCAGATAATGTCATCCACTCCGTGCGCTTTAAAGTAAGGCGCAAGCTGGTTGAAGCGCGGTACATGCGACGAGGAACACGTCGGTGTAAATGCGCCGGGTAGTGAAAAAACAATCACGGTTTTGTTTGCGAAAAGTGCATCACTGGACCGTGATACCCAGTCATTACTCTCCCGCAAACGGAACGTAACCGCGGGTACTTTTTGCCCTTCTTTGTTTGCTAACATGATTGATCTCCCAAGTCTTCTTTATTTCAACAAACTGCGTAGCATCCACGCATTTTTTTCATGGACTTGCATCCGCTGTGTCAGCAAGTCCGCCGTGGGTTCGTCACTGGCTTCATCGGCCAACGGGAAAATTCCCCGTGCGGTTCTGACAACCGCTTCCTGCCCTTCCACCAGCTGCTTGATCATTTCTTCTGCCGAAGGACTACCGGTGGCCTCTTCAATTGAGCTCAGTGCCGAAAACGCAGCATAAGAACCCGGTGCCGGAAATCCAAGCGCCCGAATCCGCTCGGCAATCTCATCAACGGCTGTAGCAAGCTCGGTGTACTGATTTTCAAACATCAAGTGCAATGTATTGAACATGGGGCCGGTCACATTCCAGTGGTAGTTGTGTGTTTTTAGGTATAGGGTGTAGCTGTCGGCCAACAGGTGGCTTAAGCCCTTGGCAATCGCTTCACGATTTTCTTCCGAAATACCGATATTAACCTTCATGGTGATCTCCTGTGTGGGTATGTTGTCTACGATAAAACACCCTCATGAGTTAATAAAACTGATTAAACTGATACAAATATTCATTTTTTTAGATCAAAAAAGTCAGATGATGTTGAATCGCACTTTCAATACCAATCAAGCGGGAATAAAAGGACCGAATCTGGCAATACCTCCGGCGGTTTAGTACAGTCGGCCTTTTTGGGCAACGCCCAAGGAAATTCATGGACAACTACATCGAAAGAATCCTCTCGGCACGCGTCTATGACGTTGCAATCGAGACCCCCCTGGAACATGCGCCTACACTATCCAAACGTCTGGGTAATGAGATCCTGCTGAAACGCGAAGATATGCAGTCTGTGTTTTCATTCAAATGCCGTGGCGCTTATAACAAAATATTCAATACCTTGAAAAAACAGCCTGATTTACAAGGTGTCATCGCCGCGTCCGCAGGTAATCATGCGCAGGGAGTAGCCCAAGCCGCCGCGAAACTGGGCATTAAATCAATCATCGTGATGCCCAGAACAACACCGCAAATTAAAGTCAACGCCGTCAAAATGCTCGGCGGCAAAGCGGTTCTCTTCGGTGACACCTATGATGATGCCTATGCCCATGCCCGCCAATTGGAAGCTGAAAAAGGTTACAGCTTTATTCACCCCTTTGATGATCCAGACACCATTGCCGGACAAGGCACGATCGGCCTGGAACTTTGCCGCCAACATCCGGATGATATACACGCAATTTTCATCCCGATCGGTGGTGGCGGGCTGGCTGCCGGTATTGCTGTGTTTATGAAGTATTTAAAACCAGAGACACGTATCATCGGCGTAGAACCTACTGACGCCAATGCCATGAATCGATCCTTGGCCGCAGGCCGGCGCATCACGTTGGATCAAGTGGGGTTGTTTGCCGATGGGGTCGCCGTCAAAAAAGTCGGAAAGAACTGTTTTGATTTGTGTCAACAGTATGTGGACGACATTATTGAGGTCAATGTCGATGAAACCTGTGCCGCCATCAAAGATATCTTCGAGGATACCCGCACTCTGATGGAGCCGGCCGGCGCCATTAGTGTTGCCGGTATCAAAAAGTATGTTGAAAAAAATAACCTTCAAAAACAACAGCTGATTGCCATTACCAGTGGCGCGAATGTCAACTTTGACCGGCTTCGGCACATTGCTGAGCGTGCGGAAATCGGCGAAAATCGCGAAGCACTGCTGATGGCTGCTATTCCAGAACGCGTGGGCAGTTTCCGCCAGTTTTGTCAGGCTCTCGGAAAGCGGAATATTACGGAGTTCAACTACCGCTTTGCGAATAACGGTGAAGCACATATCTTTACTGGCGTTCAGTTACGGGGGGAACCGGACGAGCTGCCGGATCTACTCAAGCAATTAGAGCACAAAGGCTATGCGGTAACAGACCTGACTGGAGATGAAATGAGCAAATTGCATGTTCGCTATATGGTGGGCGGCCGTGCCACTGGCGTTTCTGACGAGCGCTTATTCCGATTCGAATTTCCAGAGCGGCCCGGAGCGCTTGCCGTATTCTTAAATACGTTGGGGCGTATGTGGAATATCAGCCTGTTTCACTACCGCAACCACGGGGCCGCTTACGGCCGTGTTCTGGCGGGTATTCAAGTCCCTGCTGAAGAAAGTTCGGCCTTTGAAGCCTCACTCAAACAACTGGGGTATGCCTACTGGGAGGAAACCCAAAACCCAGCTTATCAGGCCTTACTCAGATAAGTGGCAGACTCGGTGATAACCCCATCCAACGGCACATCCCAGGGTTCCCTGTGAACCCTGTCAACACACTGAAAATCGTGAGCAATACCGAGCAAGACCGGCCGACACTTCACATTTGAGGTTAACCGGAAAGCAAAACTGCGATCATAAAACCCTCCGCCCATACCAATTCGGTGGCCTTGTGGGTCAAAAGCAACCAGTGGCATGAGCACCAGATCCATATTTTGACCAGAAAGTACGGCTGATGAGGAAACATCGGGCTCCGGCAAACCAAGGCGGTTCTTTTTTAAAGGGGTGCCCGGACGATACGGTGAGAAACGCAGTGCTTTGTTTTCAAGTACGGGCAAATAAACACTCTTATCTTTCCCCCAGGCATGTTCAATCACAGGGTCCAACGCCATCTCACCGTTCACGGCCCAGTAAACAGCCATATGTTGAGCCGATTGGTACACATCCATAACGACCAACCGCTCGCACACAGCCTCGGCATGCTGCTGAAGCTCAGATGCGCTCAAATCAAGTCGCTTTGTGCGCATATGCTTACGCATCAGCGCCGGGCTCTGTGGGTGCATAAGTCATTACGGAAGAAGTTTAAGCCTGGAGCGGGGGAGGAGGACGCTCTCCACGCGTGCCGCCGTTACTTTTGACCTTGAACCAGTCGGTTCAGGTGGGAGCCAATGGCCTGTATCAGGCTTTCCGCTCGTAGCGGACTTGCACAACAACAGACTGCATCAAGCACCCGGGTTTCGATATTAGGCTCAAGAGTACCCCAGTAACTAGCAAACACCGCAGATTGCGCCCAAAACACAATACTCGGTTATTCTTTCAATGCCTTCTGAACAATGGTACTGATTTCAGCGACCCGTGAAGACAGTGATGAAAGTGTCGACTGTTCACCTCGTAAAGTCAACAATTCGTGTGCGATATTTAACGCTGCTACAACAGCCAGCCGATCGGTACCTGCCACGCCCCCCCGTGCCCGCATTTCGCGCATTTTGTCGTCAAGATAACGTGCTGCAGCGATAAGGTCATTACGCTCCTCTTCCTTGCAAACAAGCTGATAATCACGGTCGAGTATTTGCACTTTGACCTGAATATTTTCTTCACTCACCGCGGTATTTCCATAGCTTTCAAACGTACGATCATCGCTTCAATACGGCTCCTGGCTAGCTCATTTTTTTCAATCAAATCGGAACGCTCACGTGACAGTGACTGATTCTGCTCTTGTAACGTTTGGTTGTCAGACTTTAAGCGTGCGCACAAATCCGCAAGCAGTTGAACCTCTTCTGCCAGCTGTTCAAGCTGTTGATCTGTTGATTTTGAAACACTTTCCATAACGCTTCCAATAGTAGGTGCCGATCCTAGTTGGGTCAATTAATTAGTTTAATACAACGCCCAACTGAAACCTGCATGATATTGATTAAACAAATAATTTTTGCGAAATGCATCACCCATGCTGGAATGAATCCCAAACTTCCTTATACTTAGGCATTGTTTCGGACAAAAAACCAATCTATTGAGTATCGAGTCAATACTCGCCCAGACAGGCTTGCAAAATAATATATGTACGACGAACTGGAGACAGCCCTCAAGCAATGCGGCTCCCCCGCATCCGCGGCAGAATGCCATGGCATTCTTGTCGGCACCCTTTGCGCCAAGAACGAGGCCGACCCTACGATCTGGCAAAAGCATATTTTCCCCACCTCCGATGATGAGCAACATTCCGACGAGGTTTACCACCTCATCGCCGAGATCAGCAAAGAACTGCCGCAGTCTCTGTGCGAGGAATCCTTTGATTTTCATCTACTGCTCCCAGATCCGGGCAGTCCACTCGACTTGCGAACCCAGGCACTGAGCCATTGGTGCCAAGGCTTTATTATTGGCGTCACCGAAGGCGGTCTCCAAGCGTTTAAACACTTGCCGGAAGACAGCACCGAGCTGATCAGTGACTTTGTTAAAATTGCCCGTCTGTCCAGCAGTACGCCGGATGAAACCAATGAAAACGAATCGGACTATGTTGAAATCGAAGAATATGTCCGCACGGGAGTCCAACTGATCTACTACGAGCTCCAATTGTCAACGGCGAACACCCATCGGCTTCACTAACACCAGACTCATCACATCACAGACACCGGATATGCTCAACAAAACACAACTGAAAGAATACCACCGCCGGCGCCAGAATCTTATGCGAGCAATGGGCAACAACGCAATCGCCATTATTCCTGCAGCCAACGTTAAACCGCGTAACCGCGATGTGGACTACCCTTACCGCCAAGACAGCGACTTTTTCTATTTAACCGGCTTTACGGAGCCCGAGTCCGTCGCTCTGCTGGCACCTGGTCGAAAAGGCGGTGAATTCATTCTTTTTTGTCGACAGCGTGACCCCCAACAAGAAACCTGGCACGGCCGCCGCCTCGGGGTTGAACGCGCTCCAGAAACACTCGGGGCTGACGATGCCTTTCCTATCGACGACATCGACGAAATTTTGCCGGGAATGATGGAGCATGGGGAGCGCATTTTTTACAGCATGGGCCTTAACCCTGAATTTGATGCTCAAGTGATGCATTGGGTCAATCAGGTTCGTGCCAATATTCGCGCAGGTAGCCACCCCCCCAAAGAATTCATCTCGCTTGATCATATCCTGCACGAAATGCGCCTGTACAAAAGCCGGCTGGAAACCGGGCTGATGCGCAAAGCCGGGAAAATATCCGCGCAAGCACATATGCGGGCGATGCAGGCGTGCAAACCCGGCATGACGGAATATCAACTCGCGGCAGAATTTACTTATACGTTTGCCAAGAACAATGCATGCGAAGCTTACCCTTCTATTGTCGGTGGTGGGGCGAACGGCTGTATTTTGCACTACACCGAGAACAGCGATGCTTTGCAGGACGGCGATCTGGTATTGATTGATGCCGGAGCAGAGTACCAGGGCTACGCCGCCGACATTACCCGTACGTTTCCAGTTAATGGCCGCTTTTCCAGTATCCAGCGCGAGGTCTACGAAATCGTTTTGGAAGCACAAGCGAAAGCCATTGATAAAGTCAAACCAGGTAACAGTTGGGATGATCCTCACCAGGCCGCAATCAGAGTCTTGACCAAAGGTTTAGTTCATCTCGGGCTGTTAAAAGGCAATGTCAATCAGCTGATTAAGAAAAATGCTTATCAGCCCTACTACATGCACCGGACAGGGCACTGGCTTGGCATGGATGTGCATGATGTTGGCGACTACAAGCTGGAGGATGATTGGCGGCTTCTGGAGAAGGGCATGGTTACCACCGTTGAACCTGGCCTCTATTTTCCGGCAGAATCGGGCGTCCCCAAGCCCTTGGCCAACATTGGTATCCGCATTGAAGATGATGTCGTCGTCACACGTGATGGCAACGAGGTACTGACAGACCTTGCACCCAAGTCTGTTGAGGAGATCGAAGCTCTGATGGCCTCAACGCCATGAACACCCCAGTGGATTATGACCTCGTCATTGTCGGTGGCGGGGTCGTTGGCGCAGCACTGGCCTGCCGTTTAGCTGACACGACACTGCAGGTGGCGATGATTGATGCTCACGCCTTTAACGACCATACACAGCCGCATGACGATGACCGCACGCTCGCGCTGTCTTACAGCACCCGTTTATTGCTGGAAGAACTTGGCGTGTGGTCGGCTCTGTCGGCATCCGCCGAACCAATTCATACCGTCCACGTCTCGGAAAAAGGTCGCTTTGGCACCTGCCAATTGCGCCAGCAGGACGCAGGCACACCCGCTCTTGGTTACGTCGTGGAAGCCCGGCAACTTGACCGCATCATGCTGGAACGCCTTCAGTCGCAAGAAAACGTCGATCTACTCAGCGCAACTCGCGTCACCGCCTTATCTCAGACTCATACTGAAGTTGACCTTGCCGTATCAACAACCGATGGCCACCTCAGCGCTATCCGCTGCCGCTTGCTTGTCGCCGCAGACGGTAGCCACTCGTCCATTCGAAAAATGACCGGTGTACATGCCAAACACACCGACTACAGGCAAACAGCTATCATCACCGTAGCCCAGACGGAACGTCCTCACCAAAATATGGCTTATGAACGTTTCACGCCACAAGGACCACTGGCCATCCTGCCGATGCAAGATGGACAATGCTCCATTGTTATGACGGTGGATACGGCTGACGAGGCGATCTTGTCTTCAACAGATACCGAGTTTATTCAAACGCTACACGCTCAGTTTGGTTATCGGCTGGGGCGTTTTCTGTCTATTGGGAAACGCACGGCCTTCCCGCTCTACCTTGTTCAAAGCGAAACACAATTTACCGGCCGAATTGTTTTTATTGGTAATGCCAGAAGAAGCCTTCATCCAGTTGGCGGACAAGGATTTAACCTGGCTCTGCGCGATGTCGACGCCTTGGCCACATGCCTGCTGGAAAACGCCCCCCACCAGTTCGGCAACAGTACACAATTGACTCGATTCACACAGATGAGACAAAGCGACCAGAGCCGCACAACTTACTTGACTGATGGGCTTGCCCGCCTCTTCAAGGAAGGGGTAGAGTGGCTAGGCCCTATGCGAGCACTTGGACTGATTTCTCTCGATTTTTCACCCTGGGCGAGAAAGAAATTTGCCCGTCAAATGATGGGCATGCACCATTTTTCGCACGACAAACATAACACAAAATTGCTCCCATAACGCATGCTTCTGTGCCACAATGACCTCATGATTTGCAGGGTTTAGAGCAACCGTTTTTTTGCAAAACCCCGGTTATTTTAGAAGATCCACTTGGAGTAGCAGATGGACACCAAAATACTACTGGCCGAATCAGATATGCCCACGCACTGGTACAATGTCGTCGCTGACATGCCTACTCCGCCCTCCCCTCCTTTGGGGCCGGATGGCCAGCCCGTTGACCCGGCAATGCTCAGTGCGATTTTCCCAGAAGCCATTATTCAACAAGAAATCAGCTCAGAACGCTGGATTGAGATTCCCAAGCCTGTGCGAGAAGCCCTCTATTTGTGGCGCCCATCTCCACTTTACAGAGCCCACCGGCTCGAAAAGAAGCTGGGCACACCAGCAAAGATTTACTACAAAAACGAATCTATCAGCCCGGCTGGATCACACAAACCCAACACAGCGATTCCTCAGGCCTACTACAACAAACAGGCTGGGATAAAGCGGCTGACAACGGAGACAGGCGCTGGCCAATGGGGGTGTTCATTATCGCTGGCGGGCCAGATCTTTGGGCTTGATGTCAGAGTGTATATGGTAAAAGTCAGTTATGAGCAAAAGCCTTATCGTCGCTCAATGATGAAAACCTGGGGAGCAGAAGTTTTTGCCAGCCCCACAAACATGACAGAAGCCGGCCGCAATGTGCTGGCAAAAGACCCTGACTCACCCGGCTCTTTAGGTATTGCCATTTCAGAAGCGGTGGAAGAAGCTGCTGGGCGAGAGGACACAAATTACTCGCTGGGCTCTGTGCTCAACCATGTCCTTCTGCACCAAACAATCATTGGCGAAGAAGCCAAAAAACAGCTGGCAATGGTGGGTGACTATCCTGATACGGTATTCGCACCCTGCGGCGGCGGGTCTAACTTCGGCGGCATCGCCTTTCCTTTTTTCGCGGACAAGGCAGCGGGCAAAGCTATTGAATTAGTGGCCGTCGAACCCACGTCCTGTCCAACGCTGACCAAAGGCACGTACGCATACGATTATGGCGACGTAGCAGGCCTAACACCAATCATGAAAATGTACACGCTGGGACACGACTTTATGCCACCGGGGATCCATGCCGGAGGGTTACGCTATCATGGCGACTCCCCTTTAGTAAGCCAGCTCCACCACGAGGGTTTGATTAGCGCAGTCGCCATCCCTCAACTGGAAACCTTTCAAGCTGGTGTGTTGTTTGCTCAATCAGAAGGCATCGTGCCTGCACCGGAGTCAACCCATGCCATTGCCGCTACCATCCGCGAAGCCAAACGCTGTATTGATACCGGCGAAAATAAGACGCTGCTATTTAATTTATCCGGGCACGGCCATTTTGATATGACGGCTTACGATCGCTTTTTTGATGGCAGTCTGGAAGATTTTGAATACCCAGAGGAAGCAATCAAAGCTTCATTAGCCCATTTGCCGAATATTGGCTAATCCACACTACTCGCGCTTAAATACAACCAAGCTGGCTGCTCGTCACTGATCAATTCACATACTTTCAGTAGAGGGCTCGGGCACTTTTTGATGTCAGATGGTCTCGGCTGTGCATGATGAAATAGATTTCAATGGTGTCGTTTTCATATCGTTCTTAGCATATTTTTTCATTGTTGATTACTAAAACACCGAACATTGGTATTATGAAAAAAGCCCCCACATTAGTTCAGAGGCTATTTACAGCACCTGATCGAATTATTAAAGGAGACACTTGTGAGCGACAACATCATTAACATCACCGACAGTAGCTTTGAGCAGGACGTGCTGCATTCTGAAACCCCCGTACTTGTTGACTATTGGGCCGAGTGGTGCGGGCCTTGCAAAATGATTGGCCCGATTCTGGAGCAAGTTGCTGACGAGTATGCAGGAAAGATTACAATTGCCAAACTGAATATTGACGAGAACCCCAACACGCCACCCAAGTATGGTATTCGTGGTATTCCAACTTTAATGGTTTTTAAAAAGGGTGAGGTTGAGGCGACAAAAGTCGGAGCACTGTCTAAATCCCAGTTAACCGATTTTATTGATAGCGTCGTATAACCTTATCCTCTTTGGCTACCTGCTGCGACGAGTACCCGCAGCAGGTACAAGCAACAAGCATAACCAACGATTTTATCGTTACTCAAAATAGCGCTTTATTCTGCAGATCCCATCGGGAAAAAGGTCCCACAACTGTCAATGCCAATCTGACCTTCCTCCTCACGCGCACTTGCCACCAACTCATAATAAACATTTCGGTTAATTAAAGCATAGAGCTGATCCCTGACATGAACATACGGTGAAGGCTCCTCAGTCTGTGGGTCTGTTTTGACCTGTATGGCATGCTCACTATCAACGACAACTTTGTCATCAACATTTGTGGCCATCAACAATTGCTGACTTTTTCCTTCCCCCAGTATCGATAAGTGCGTAACCACGAAAGGCGCGTCATCAACTTGAATACGCCACTTTTCTACTGGTGTTACCAAAAAGTATTCATCACCCTCACGCCTGAGAATGGTTGCAAAAAGCTTAACCAAACGATTGCGTTCGATCGGTGTACCTTCATGAAACCATGTTCCGTTCCGGGCGATGCGAATATCAATGTCGCCGCTGAGTTCAGGATGCCAATCCTGTACTGGGGGACGTTTGGTTTCTTCTACTTGTGCAAGTAGGGATTCAGGGTCTTTTGCTTTCATCAAATAATAGACTCACAATTCACAATGTCCCCACAATCAAAGACCATGCTCAACAGGGCGTCGATCTTCATCAATCGCGACGAAAATGAAATCACCGTCAGCAACTTTTTCAGTCGCCCTGCCACGAAAACGACAAACCCATGTTTCTACTTTCATCGTGATTGATGTTGAACCGGTTTTGAGAAGCTTGCAATAGCAACTGACTTGATCCCCCACAAACACTGGTTTAATAAAAGTGATCTTTTCAACAGCCACTGTTGCGAATCGCCCTTCGTTTTGCTGGCCCGCAAAAATACCTGCGGCAATATCCATTTGGGACATCAACCACCCACCAAATATATCGCCGTTAGGGTTCGTGTCCGCTGGCATTGCTGTGGTCCTCAGTGAGAGCGAAAGCTCGGAGCCTGGTGTATTGTCTTCAGGCATAACGGAAGTCCTTATATAAAGTCAGAAGGTAAATTATAGCGCTTAACACCCCTCAGCGCCGATCTTAGTAAAAGATAGAAAGTTTTTATTTAATGACGGTTTATTTGGTTAAACTAAACCGAGGGACTGCATAAAATTATTAGCTATATCAGGTAAATTATTGATTTTTCTTTCTTCTAATATCCCAAAGAGACATCAATCTATTTAGGTCCGATTAGACGATCTAAATAAAAAGTTATGTTCTA
>DJFX01000012.1:66295-72485 GCA_002432635.1 Halothiobacillaceae bacterium UBA5861
GCAAATCAGGTCCAACTAGACCTTCAGTCTTTTGCTTATCGAAAGCTCTCGACTTATTTTTACCTTTAGTGACTTTCTCTCGTGTCAACACGTCAATTATGACAACCATGATCCAAACATAAGCGCATACCTCTATATTGACCATCCTAGAGCCAAAAACGTTAATTACTGCCACCCCTGCAACCATGGACGCGGCACTTAAACCAATCGCTTTTTCTACTTTATCATCAGATGTGAGATATAAATTACGCCCTTTTATGAAAAGTTTCCATAAAATCAGTAAGAATAAAACCAAAACAGGAATTCCCATTTGAGAACTGAGATATAAATACATACTGTGTGTATCAGACTCTCTCACATCTTCTTTGGTATAGTCTGCTTTTAAATACCTGAAAGCTTTAAAACCCTTACCTATTAGAGGGCTTTCTTTTGTCATTTCAACAGCGGCATCCCACAAAACAAAACGGCTTTCAGTACTTTGATCGACTTTCTCTTCAATACCGTCATTTTCTGTTGTCTGACTCATTCTATCTTTAAGAGAGCTAGGAACCAGCTCAGGGAAGAGCATGATTGCTAAAACGGCAACCAGGCCCATTGATATTAAGAAGCTTTTACCTTTTACGTAAGCTGACACTAAACCCACTGCAGCAAATCCAAGATAAGCCCCACGAGAAAAAGTAGAAAGTAATAGTCGGACTATAAAAAGTAAATAAGGTGCTAAAATCCATACTTTCAGATTTTTTATATTAACAACAATAAGAGCTATCAACATTGATGATGTATAAACAATAAAAGCACCAAAATCATTCGGCTGGTAGAGAGGCCCATCTACACGAGATTTCTCAATAGAGCTCCTACCTATCTTCTTAAGTAACTCCTCAATGGCATATAGCTCCATCAAAATACTACCAAGAATCATATAAAAAAAGACTCTTTTTGCAAAACCCTTATTATCTATACCTTTATAAATTAAAAAATACAGAACAAATTGATCAACCCAGGCTTTGTACTCATAAAGGCTTTCACCTAGTAAATAAGAAATACCATCAGGAATAAATAATATTGTTGTTAAACCAGAAAATGTAGATAAAACAGCATACCATAAAACATAAACATGAATAGGCCGCTTAAAAATTTCTTTGCTTTTTTCTCTGGAGGAGAAAACAAGACAAAGAAATATCGCAAAAAAGAAAACATTTGTACCATTAACCATAGGCGCAATATTAAACTTGAACGCCTTTGCCATAGGCAAATAAATAATAAATGCTGCTATGAGAAGCTCTGGATCACTAAGACCTTTAAAAAAGATAAAAAGCCCTAATAAAAGCACGACCCCATAGATAAGAAACTTTGGCAACAACCAATCCGTTAGAATTCCAAAACCAACTAAAAAAACAGGGACAAGCAGTATGAAAAAAGTATTTTTTAATTTTTGTATATTGAGATCAGATAAATCAACTTCAGGCTTTTTTCTTCGTGTAATGGCCATTTCAAGGTAGTCTTTTGAGTACAATCAAGAGCTAAGTCTTATCAATAAAAAGAGACTTATATTTTTAAAATCGTTATTATTTGAGTCAAACCGAGTATCGTACTCCCCTCTAAAAACGAAATTAAGACCACGACTATAAATTAAAGTTAATGCTGTTCCTAACAACGCATCTTTTTGTTCACTATTATTATTGGACTTATCTGACAAAGTAAAATGAAGGTAGTAGTCGAACATTGATCGGTTAGAGTAATAATCCCTTACTTCTGCCCGAAAACCATAATAGCTCTGATCCTCTACAGTATTGTTTACAAAGTCTTTTCGACGATAAGTGAGACTAAAAAATGTAGAAATATCTGCCGCATCATGTTCATAAGTAAACTTTAACCGGTCATCAAGAAACTCTTCACCGTTTAGGTCGAGCAAATTTTCATCATCGACTTCTTCTTCGTCAAGGTTAAAGTCCCTTAAGTAGTCGAAAGATATTCGGTTAGAACTATTTAAGCTTCTAGCCCAGCCTAAACCCGCATAAGGCTCCCACTCCGAATCGAGAGCAGTTCCTCCAACAGCGAGATAATAGCTATTGGTAGCTTTAGTATTATCAAATTTTAAATAAGCAGTCTGGTGAATCGGAAAATCTTTATTCTGGCTCGGATCAGTATCATGCACTGAAGCCTCTTCCGCACTGAAATTTATTGAAAAATTGTGCGTATCTGAGAACTTTTTATTAACTGCTGCATTTCCCTTTTTTCTGACTGTATACTCATCTTCATCTTCTGTTCTTTCATCAACGTATAAAAAATCTACTAACAGCTGACTGCTTTGAGAAATTGATAAATTGATTCTCGGACCTGTAGAAAACTTATTTTTGTGCTCAAGATTCCCACTAATAAATGCACCATCAGAGTCTATAAGGTCTTGGCGTAAATTATTGAGCACAACCCACTTATATTGCCCTACCTGATCAAACGTATATATTGACTTTACACCCATCCTCCCAAAATAATCTGGGTCAATGGAATCATTTGTATATGACCGATAACCAATTGCAGAATCTATTGAAAAATCAAGCTTTCTTGTTTTGCTAAATCCCAAAAATTCATACGTGATTGATGAAGAGATTTCATCACCTTCATTTTCTTCTCTGAGAAATAGATTACTATCATACCTTTCTTCCAGGCTGACACTTTGTTTAAACTCAAAAGCATGCGAGGAAGAGAAGAAAGAGAGAAGTACTAAGGATAATATTAATAGAAATTTTAAAGAATCTGAGCAGCCGACACGCATAAACATTCTCTTAGGATGAAGTTTAACAACTTAAATCAGCTTCTCATTTAAAATGACACCTGTGACTCTTTCTGGACCGACAGTTTCAATGGTACGCGAAAAGTCATCCTCACTGACTTCACCATATGGCGCAACAACCAAAATTTTATTGCAGAGAGGGGCGAGAATGCTGGTATCTGCAGAACCTAGGACAGGAGGCGTATCAAGAATTACGTATCTGTCCGAATACCTTTCTCTCGCCAACTGTAGCAATTGACGCATTCTAACTGATGTAAAAAACTCACTACTGCTTTCTAAGGATGTACCTACCGGAATAACTCGGTAACGGCTAATACCTGAAGGGTATATGATTTTCTCTAAATCAACATTTGGGTCTTCAAGGTAGTCCGTTAGCCCTATTTCACCTTTCAATCCAAAGGTTTCCGTTATCGATGGGTTATTGAGATTACAATCGATCAACAAGGAAGTTTTGCTTTCCTCCAGTGCGATAGCTGCAGCCAGGTTTATGGCAAAGAAAGTACTGCCTCCACCCTCATGAGTTGTGCAGACAAGTACAACTGAGTTATTTCTGAAGTCATGCCCGAAAAGTTTGGTCCGAAGGCTTCTAAACTTGTTAATAACTTGTTTTTCCTTCATTTCAGGATGGATAATCTTTTTCTTCGAGAGCTCAGCGGGGCTTAAAGGGTTAAGCTCTTTCATTTGTTTAATTTGCAACCGGCTTTCAACCAAGCTGTTTAACTCACTACCGCTGAGATCAGCATTCATGGGCAAATTAAGAGAAGAGGGCTGGGCAATAGACTCCCTCGTTTTCTGGCTGATTTCTTTTCCTATATCCATAACTCGACTCCCTTTTTTTGCACTAGCTTCCACGCCGGAGCCGGAATAACGGCTTGGGAAATCATCGGATCGGTCTATCATCACATTCCTCCCAAACCTAGTGTATCTAGGATCGGTACGCCTAGATACTTCATCCAACCAACACCAACAAAAATAGATAAGTCACCAAGCAACAAAACCACGATCAATAACATACCTACTCGCTGAGTATTTAATTCAGCAGGGCTGTATAGCTTTGGCACGGTCTCTATAAGTGGAATATCATAGTCTTCATAAATATTCCGCTCTAGCCGAAGTTTTGAACCAAAATAGAGCAAGGAAAAGATCAATCCGACAGGGATCAATATTCCCATGATGATACCTATCAGCATAAAATGAATGAATCTTACACCTGAAGGCAGAATGGGAAAATTTGCCGGCTCTGTTATTTTAAAACTTAAACCGCGGCGCTCTAAATCAAGGTTCAGTGAAACACGTGCATTTTCTCTCCGGCGGAGTAAATCTTTATAAATATCTCTGTTGACTTCGTAATCTCTGGTCAACTCTGCAAGCTTTGCTTCAACATTGTTAATTCTTTCTGCTCTGAGTTTCTCTTCTTCGAGAAGTCTTCTATTATGAATGAGCCGGTTATTGAGGGTTAAGAGATCTGTTTTCACGGATGAAATTTGAGCCTTCAACTCATCGTATAAAGAGCTCACTCTAACGTCACCCGCAGGCTCACTGAAACCTACATAAGTCTTTTCAGTATCAGAACTTGAAACACTCAAAGCTCCTGCTTCATCTGTCAGGTCTTTAATTTGCCTTTTAATGCGGATAATGTCGGGGTAGGTGTCTAAATAACTTAACCTGAGTTGATCGAGCTTCGCCTGCAACGCTCTTATTCTTGCGTAAATTTCACCTTTTTCTGCAACATTTGCCGTTACCCTAGCCTCTCCTGACAGCTGCCGTTGTAAGGAATTTAACTTAATTTCAGCTTCGCTTTGCTCTAACGTTAGCGTATCGACAACACGCCTTAGATGAACGATCCTCTCATCGACTTGAACTTTCATGCCGGGCTTCGCATCAGCATTTTCACTTTGGAAAATTTTTAAATTATTTTCCGCTTCCGTTAGCTTCTTTCTATAAGATTCAACTTGCTTGTTGATAAAATCATAAGCATCCCTACTTTGTTTCCTCTGATTTTGAGAGCTCGTGTCTACAAACAGCTCGCCAAAGTTTTTCGTAACCACATATGCTCTTTCAGCACTTTTATCGGTATAGGTTATTACAACAATATTCCTACCTTCTTTTTTCACATTAGTGCTTTTTATAATTTCTTTTATTTGCTGCTCCTGCTCAATTGCAGACAAGTCTTTACCTAACCAGCCACCGACTTCCAGTATTTTTTTCATTACTGACCGCCCGAATATAATACTCCTTACATTCTGAGCCTGATCTTTAATTTGTGTTGCTTCCGCAGCTCCACGCATCAAAGGCATAATAATGTCATCATCTTCATATTGAATAGATACTGAAGATTCATATTTTTTAGGCCAAACAGCACCTAAAGACAGAAAACTCAGACTTATTAGAGAAAACAGAATAACAAATGTGAGTTTCCTTATTTTTATCTCTTTAACTATTAATTTGACCAGCTCGTCAGATGTTAATTGCATTTTCAGGCCTTCACTATAGGATTTAATTTAATGATGCTAAATTAATTTAGAATATTTTTTCTGGCACGGTAATAACATCACCAGGCTGAATATAATAATTAGTCTCCAGGCGACCTTCTTTTAAAATATCATCGAGCTTCACCCGATAGGCTTTTTCACCATCCTCTGTTGAACGATACAAAACGGATTTATTGGGGGCAGCAAATTCATTTACACCACCTGCTGATAACACCAAATCAAGTACTGTCGCACCCGGCCTGTAAGGCATCGATATCGAGTTGCGCACAGCTCCAGTAACACGCACCCTTGAGAGGTACTCGTGGCTAACAAGGTCTGTCAGAATGACAGCAACTTTAGGGTCTCTAATATACTTGGCCAATTGCGCTTCAATATTTTTCGCCACCTCATCCGGAGACAAGCCGCCAGCGTGCACATCACCAACGAGCGGCATAGATATTTTGCCATCAGGCCGAACAGGCACTGTCACGGATAGTTCCGGATTCCTCCAAACGCTGATCTGGAGGCGATCATCAACACCAATGCGGTAAGTATCAACGAGCTCAACTCTGGGGTCCTGTATCCTCAATAGCGATAACTCGTCAGGGTCACTGACAACACCCACTGTGGAACGTCC
The DNA here is from genome assembly GCA_002432635.1 of Halothiobacillaceae bacterium UBA5861. GTDB lineage: Bacteria > Pseudomonadota > Gammaproteobacteria > UBA5861 > UBA5861 > UBA5861. Next base: position 72,195 of record DJFX01000012.1, read on the forward strand.
ACAGCCAATCAATCCAACTATACTCAAAATCCCTATCAGAATTGCTTTGCTATACACTCTCAAAATCTCCATCGACAAACCTAGCTGGCACAGGCTCCCTAACACTTAAAACACCGACAACAAAAGAAAACCAACACCCCACATTGAAAGATTATTTTAAATCTTTAGTACTACAAAACTATAACGCCCATCACAGATGATTTCTTTACTTAATCTATTGCTTTAATTTTCATTAGAAGATTGAGATGCACTGTTGATTTTCTCCAAGTAATGTCGCTGAACTTTCCCTCC
>DJFX01000012.1:72671-89232 GCA_002432635.1 Halothiobacillaceae bacterium UBA5861
GTATGTCGCTGAACTTTCCCTGCAGTACTCCGCGGAAATGCCTCAAAAGGAATAAAGTAAATGACTTTCGGACATTTATAAGCGGCTAGTGCTTGTCTACATTTATCCAACAGCTCCTGCTCAGAAACCTCTTCACTGGTTGCTACATAAGCTACCGGGGTTTCCCCCCACCTTGTATCTTTTTGTTTAACAACGGTGGCTTCTACAACATGAGGATGCGTAAACAAGACCCGCTCAATTTCCGCCGGGTAGATATTTTCTCCCCCTGACTTAATTAAGTACTTGGCTCGGTCTACAAAATCAACTCTACCGTCTTCATGTTGACGAAAAACATCACCCATATGAAACCAACCACCTCGAAAATCCTGCTCATTTACATCATGAGCATTCCAATAACCACTGAACAAGGTAGGCCCGCGCAAAGTCAGCTCGCCGGGCGTACCCACGGGAACTGGGGTATCCGCCTCATCTACCAATTGGATCTCACACAGTTTCGACAAACGTTTTGCCAAAGAAGCCGGTTGTTCACCAACGGCTAACAGGCTGCTTGTAGCAGGAGGCAGGCCCGTTTCCGTGGAACCAAAAGAGTTGACATAAGGTGCATCCAGTAAACGCGTAACCTCCTGGAGTTGATGCGGCGGCACAAGATCCGCCATTGCCCCGGTACAACTCACTTTCTTAGGCCGAAAACCATGGGCGCGCGCTTTAAGGTCCTTAATAAAGGCATCGATCATACCTGGGATAAGTACTAGCCAACCAATCTGCTCTCGCTCGAGAAGGTCCAAAATTGTCTCTCCTTGATACCCCTCCACAACAAAGACCGTCCCTCCCATCAATAATGTTGCAAGAGACTGATCCGTTGAGGCCATATGATAAAAGGGCGCCCAGGCAATAAATCCATCATCGCGCGTAACACCGAGTTCTCCCTGAAAGACTGCCGCACGAGCAATCATCGCACGGTGACTAATGAGAGCACCTTTTGGCAAGCCTGTTGTGCCACTGGTATACAAAATAACCAGCCCGTCCTCAGGGTCACCTTGATAACCGGGTTCCGTCTCTGCCTGTGACAGCATTAATTCATGATAATCTTTATCCAGTGAAAGCCGCTTGAGTGCAGGTATAACATCGCTGACCTGCGCTGCAAATTCATCTTCAACGATCAGCAATTTTGGCGTTACGAGGTTAATACAATGGGTAAGCTCTGCTGCTATCAAGCGGCAGTTAAGCGCACACAAAATCACGCCTGTTTTTGCTGCGGCTAACTCGGCCTCAATATACTCATAACGGTTACTGGCAAGTATGGCTACCCTATCTCCGGGCAACAAACCTTCACTTTGAAAAAAGTGAGCGAGCCGATTAACGCGTTGATTCAATTCCTGGTAAGTGAGTATCACATCGCCATCAACAACAGCACGCTGATTCTTGGATATTTTGACCTGATGACGGAACAAATTGGCAACATTAGTCTTTCGAGATTGGGCCAAATACGAATTATTTTTATAAAGGTAATCCCGGTGGGTTTGATTCATACCCATATTCCTCCTGCTTGCGCTTATGGATACTTTATAGCTGTCTAATTTGTGTACCTATCCCCTGATCAGTAAAAAGCTCCAGCAATACGGCATTATTAACCCGGCCATCAATAATCGTTACGGTATTAACACCCATCTCCAGCGCTTCCAACGCACACTGAACTTTGGGCAACATGCCCCCCTGTATGGTTTGGTCAGCAATCAGATCTGCTATGTCAGGAGGCGTTAACCCAGTCAATAGTTCGTTATTTTTATTCAGAATACCGCGGGTATTGGTCAATAAAAGGAGTTTCTCTGCCCCCAATACGCCAGCAATGTGGCTTGCTACCAGGTCCGCATTAATATTGTAAGATACGCCGTCCTCGCCCACACCGATCGGCGCGATCACAGGAATAAAGTCATTTGTGTCCAAAGTTTCAATGATAGAAGGGTCAACCGAGCGAATCTTACCCACTTGCCCAAGTTCAAGGTCTTCTTCGACATCTGACGGCGTTAATTGCAAAGGAGTTGCCTTGATTAAGCCACCATCTTTGCCCGACAAGCCAATAGCTTTTCCTCCATGCCGGTTAATGAGCGTCACAATACTTTTGTTCACTTGACCGCCCAAAACCATTTCCACAACATCCATCGTTTCAGCATCGGTCACTCGCATCCCACGAATAAACCGGCTCTCTATACCCAAGCGCCCCAGTAAATCACCAATTTGAGGTCCGCCACCGTGGACGATCACGGGATTAATACCCACATGCTTCATTAAAACAATGTTTCTTGCAAAGCTGTTTTTAAGATCCTTATGCGTCATGGCGTTGCCGCCATACTTAATCACCATGGTTTTACCGGCAAAACGCTGAATGTAGGGCAAGGCCTCATTCAAAACACGGGCCGTTTCGTGTGCTTCTTCCCTTACCACAATAAACTTACCTGCTGTATTTTCAATAATGGCCTAAAAAGGCAATGTCAAATGGCTATCAACCGCCCACATGGCTGCTCTGAACTGCGCTTGAATACGTTCCAGTGCCTGCTGATTTTCCGCCTCGAAACGAATGACCAGCGAGGGAGTTGTATTGGACGCTCTAACCAGCCCCCAGCCATCATCAAAGTCAACACGTATCCCGTCAATGGTCGTCACTTTTGCACCCGGAAACTGGCTTTTCTGAACAAGCTTTGCCATGAACTTAAAATGCTCGCCTTCCTCAAAGCTAACATTCAGTTCTGGCGTATTGAGGCTATCCGGCAGTTCTGCAAAGATATCACAGACGGGTCTGTTGTCTTTCGAAAGGATTTCCAACAAACGGCCGGCCGTATAGAGCGCATCATCAAAACCGTACCAGCGCTCTTTAAAAAAGATATGGCCACTCATCTCACCGCCTAGCAATGCCCCGGTTTCTCTCATCCGGGCTTTGACAATAGAATGCCCTGTTTTCCACATCTCCGGCTCACCACCGGCTTCTTGTATCGCCTGGCCCAAGTGCCGCGAACATTTAACGTCATAGATAATTTTAGCGCCAGGGTGCCGCGATAAGATATCCCGTGAATAGAGGATCATCTGGCGATCTGGCCAGATAATTTGCCCCGTGTTATCAATCACACCCACTCGGTCACCATCACCGTCGAAGGCCAGACCAAGCTGAAGCTTGTGCTCATCAACAGCCCGAATCAGGTCCTGCAAGTTTTCGACTTTGCTCGGGTCCGGATGGTGGTTAGGGAAGCGACCATCCACCTCTGAAAACATCTCAACTACTTCACAACCCAGTTTTCTGAGTAAATCTGCAGCGATCAAACCGGGCACACCGTTACCGCAGTCGACACCGATTTTCATTGGCCTTGCGAGCTGGATATCCCCTACTACGCGCTGAATATACTCATCCAAAATCCCAACACTTTCTAAAGTCCCTTCGCCCGTGCAAACCTCGTGACCGGCAATCCGCTGGTACAATCGTTGTATCGCTTCACCGTATAAGGAAGCCCCCGCCATCATCATTTTCAATCCGTTGTAATTGGGCGGATTATGGCTGCCGGTAATCATGACGCCGGTCCCTGTCTCCAGCTTGTAAGTCGCATAGTACAATACCGGGGTGGGGACCATTCCGATGTCGATCACTTGTCGGCCTGTTGACATCAAACCGTCAATTAAAGCCTCAGATAATGCAGGGCCCGACAAGCGGCCATCTCTGGCGACAACAACCCGCTTTTGCCCCTGCGCTTCACACTCGCTACCAAAGGCTTTGCCAACTTCTCGAACGACATCGGGCGTCAACACCTCATCAACAACGCCTCGAATATCGTACGCGCGAAAAATAGCTGGGGAAACTTCCATCTTTTCTATCCCTATCTGAACTGTAAAATAGACTCAGTGACGACCGGACGAACCAAAACCACCTTCACCCCGGCCAGTTGCATGAAAATCATCAACAATATTAAAAGTTGCTTGAACAATGGGTACCAGCACCAGTTGTGCAATTCGCTCACCCACATCAATCGTAAACGCTACCTGACCACGATTCCAGCAAGAAACAAAAAGCTGCCCTTGATAATCGGAATCAATCAAGCCAACCAGGTTACCCAAGACAATACCGTGTTTATGACCCAAGCCCGAACGCGGCAAGATCACTGCCGCCAACTGCTCGTCCTTGATATGAATAGCCATCCCTGTCGGAATCAATTCGGACTGGCCCGGTTGCAGGACTAAAGGGCGTTCCAGACAGGCACGCAAATCAAGGCCCGCCGAGCCTGATGTTGCATATTCAGGCAGGGGAATCTCTGCACCCAAGCGTGGGTCAAGCAGTTTAACGTCTAAAGCGTATCGATTCATGAACATTGCTCTTTGTAACGTGTCGCAATTAAGGAAACCAACTGGTTGGCGATGTGTGCTTTTGAAGCTAATGCCAGCTTTTCAACGCCGTCATCTCCCCAAAAAACGGTCAATGCATTCTGGTGCGAATGAAAACCAATCGATTCATCCGCAACATCATTGGCCGCAATCATATTGAGTTTTTTACGTTTTAGCTTGTCGCGAGCATAACGTTCAACATCATGCGTTTCTGCCGCAAACCCAACCGTAAAGGGAGGGTTTTCGAGCCCAGCCACGGATGCCAGGATATCTGGATTTTGAATTAATGACAGCACCAGAGAAGCCTCTCCATTCTTTTTGATTTTCTGCTCGGCCGGTAACGCTGCCCGAAAATCTGCCACGGCGGCAACGCCAATAAATATATCTATATCAGCAATGAATCTCATCACCATATCGTGCATTTCCTGGGCGCTCTCCACAGAAAGACAGGTCACACCATGAGGAGGAGAAAGATTGACCGGGCCTGATACCAACGTCACCTTGGCACCACTGGCCCGTGCCGCTTCTGCCACAGCATACCCCATTTTGCCAGAGCTGTGGTTACTGATAAAACGCACCGGATCAATGGCTTCACGGGTTGGGCCGGCTGTAATCAATACTTTTACCCCGCCCAACTCAGGGTTTGAGGGGAACAGCATTTGCACAAGTGCCTCAACAATCAGAGCGGGCTCTAAAAGTCGGCCTGCTCCTGTTTCACCACAGGCCTGCGCCCCTTCTGCAGGTCCCAGAAGCTGAACACCCCGGCTTTCTAATGTACAAATATTCGCCTGAGTCGCAGGATTCGCCCACATCAATCGATTCATCGCAGGCGCCACGGCAATGGGCGCTTCTGTGGCCAAACACAAGGTCGTTAATAAATCATGTGCAAAGCCATGTGCCAGTGAGGCCATGCAGTTTGCTGTCGCAGGGGCAATCAAAATACAGTCTGCCCACCGGGCCAGCTCGATATGCCCCATGGCCGCTTCAGCGGATTCATCCAAAAGATCACGCGAAACAGGATTCCCCGACAGCGCTTGAAATGTCAGTGGCTGAATGAATGCCATGGCACCCGCAGTCATCACAACACGCACATCGGCCCCGGCTTCCACCAGTCGGCGCGTTAAGTCAGCACTCTTGTAAGCCGCAATCCCACCGGTGATACCTAAGAGAATTTTTTTACCATTCAGTTGCTTCATACCTTACATCCTAACAAGCAATTTATGACACGTTCATTGAAAAACATCGGTATATGCCGGTATTGTGACTCACTTTTACGTTTTTAGAGGATGAATCTTTAGATGGCAATCACGGATTGGCCGGCGGATGAGAGACCCAGAGAAAAGCTACTCAAACGCGGTGCAGGCACACTTTCTGACGCAGAGCTTCTAGCCATATTTCTCAGAACGGGAGTTGCCGGGAAAACAGCTGTTGACCTGGCGCGCGATCTGCTTGATGAGTTCAATGGCCTGGGGCCTCTGCTCACTGCAGACCACTCACGTTTTTGCGCCAGCAAAGGCCTCGGTGATGCAAAGTACGCGCAACTGCAGGCCGTTTTGGAAATGGGCCGGCGCTATCTGTTCGAGAAGGTCTCGCAGGGTGATGTTTTGACCTCTGCCACAGAAACCCGTCGATACCTTGCCTTACGATTGAAAAACCGTCCCCATGAGATCTTTGCCTGCCTCTTTCTTGATAACCACCACCGCGTTATTGCGTTTGAAGAACTGTTCCGGGGAACAATTAACGCGACAAGCATTTACCCTCGAGAAGTTGTGAAATCCGCTTTGAACTACAATGCCGCCGCTGTCATTTTTGCACACAATCACCCCTCAGGCGTAGCGGAACCCAGCGCTGCTGACCTACAGATCACATCACAATTGAAGGATGCGCTTGATCTTGTTGACATTCGTGTACTAGACCATGTGATCATTGGCGCCGGAGAGGATGTTTCTTTTGCTGAGCAAGGGCTTTTGTGAATAACAGCATATATGACATTTACTTGCCCTGAAAAACCGGAGCACGCTTATCAATGACAGAAGTAATCCCCTCTTTGCAGTCCTCGGAGCTAATTAAGGTCGCCTGGGCAAACACGTTATATTCCCATTCGCGCGCCAAGGTGGACTCCATACCCCGGCGCAGACCTTCTTTCATGGCAGACATGGCAAGCGGTGCACCCGCTGCGATTTTGCCTGCCCACCGCATGGCCTCATCCTCCAACTGTTCATGCGGCACACATCGATTGGCCAATCCAATTTTAGCGGCCTCTTGACCATCCACGGTCTCTCCTAACATCAACATTTCAGTCGCTTTCGACAGGCCGACCAAGCGAGGCAACAAGAACATACCCCCCAGTGGACAAATAACACCCAATCGGGCCCATATTTCACTGAACAATGCACGTTCACTCACAATACGGAAATCACATGCAATCGCCAGCTCGCAACCGGCCCCGACTGCAGGACCATTAACGGCGGCAATGGTCGGCTTTGGAAACATTTTGGTTGCTTTTACTCCCCCCGCAAAATTTTTATAGACCGCCTCTTTAATTTCTACCGGCGTGGCGTTGTAGAGGCGCTTCAAAAAATCATAGTTCCCACCTGCAGAAAACGCTTTACCAGAACCTGTAAACACCACAACCCGAATATCACGGTCCTCCTCATACATTGATAATACCGAGATAATTTCCTGCATTGCTTCAGGCGTTAGTGCATTCATATTATCCGGGTCATTGAATGTGATATGGCCAATAGCACCTTTTTTTTCCGCCAAAATGTATTTCATGGTCCCCCCTTTCGAGCATCGTTTTTTATCATTTACGTTGCAGCTTTAAGCAAACTGGCCGCTATGCCTTACATGAACGAATAGGCTATTGTAAGTATAGGTTTCATTGCGCAACGACTGTATCTATGAAGAAAGTATCTCGAGAAAAAAGCGTAAAAAACACGGTAAATGCGAATCCGTTTTCCATGTTACCGGAACAATACGCACATGTTATTCGAACATCACCGATCGCAATCATTGTTGCATCAGGCACTCATTGCCTTTACGCCAATCAGCAAACAAGTATCTTGCTGGGTTACTCTGAACAAGAGTTACTCAACATTCCTTATGAGGACTGGATACACCCCGACTCCTTGAATACGATTCTCGCACGCTTCCAAAAGCGACTCAACGGAGATCAGCCTGCGAATGGTTATGAAGCCAAAGTTATTTCAAAGCATGGCGAGGTTCGACACGTTATCATCCACAGCAATATTATTCAGCTGGCTGAAGGGCCGGCCGGATTGATTTGGATCTTTGACATCACCAAGCGCAAACGTGCAGAAACGGAACTCCGGCAAAATGAAGAACGTTTACGCTTTGTCATGGAGGGCAGCAAAGATGGCTTGTGGGACTGGGACATTAACTCAGGGGAAACCCACTTCAACCAGCGTTCTTACGAGCTGCTTGGCAAACAGGTTGGGGACTCGGATGTACGGACACATCGCTGGCTTCACACACTGGTTCATCCGGATGACCGGCCTGCCTATATTACCGCCTTGCGAAACCTGGTCAAAACCGGTTCCCCACTGGATGAAAATTTCCGTATGCTACATGAAAGCGGAGAGTACCGCTGGTACAACTCACGCGCAATGGCAATTTACAACAGTGACAAGCAAGTGATTCGCGCATCAGGCACTTTCCGTGACATCACAGACACTAAAAATGCAGAAAACCTGCTTAAAAAACAAAGGGAAACGCTCCAAGAACTGGTGGACCATCAAACGCAGGAATTGCGAGAGGCCCTAACCATTGCGGAACAGGCAAATGAGGCAAAATCCGAGTTTCTTGCCAACATGTCTCATGAGCTGCGTACCCCTATGCATGCCATCCTGAGTTTTTCAGACTTTGGGATAAAGCGACTTGAAGAAGTGCCTCTCGAAAAACTCGGGACCTATTTTTCCCGTATCCAATCCAGTGGCGCTCGTTTACTGGAACTGCTCAACGCACTACTGGACTTATCAAAACTAGAATCCGGAAAAATGGAGCTGGATATTCAACCCGTGGATATTTATACGCTGACGGCCTCAATGGTGGGAGAACTGGAATCTATTATTCAACCTAAAGAACTGCAGGTAATCATTGATCAACCGGATTTTGATGCGGTCGCAGAGGCTGACATCGCAAAGATCTCCCAGGTTCTTAATAACCTGCTCTCCAATGCAATCAAATTTACCCCGCAGGGAAAATCCATCCATATTCGTTTTTCGTTGAGTCATATCGCACAAGAAAGTGCGACCCATGCACCAGGCACCATGATTACCACGCATATCACTGACGAAGGTATCGGAGTTCCTAACGAGGAACTTGAAACGATTTTTGATAAATTTATCCAGAGCAGTAAAACCAAAAGTGGCGCAGGAGGAACTGGACTGGGGCTCGCGATCTGCAGAGAAATTGTTCACGCTCACAAGGGAACGATTTGGGCCGAGCCCTCGGCACAAGCCGGCGTCACATTTTGTTTCACTCTCCCGTTGCACTAGGCGAGTGATGAAGCTCTTTAGACCGAAAGCCCAAAAGATAAAGCACAGCTGTAAAAGCCAAAATACTGGCCAAAATAATGCCGGACAAGAAAAGAAATCTCTCCCAAAACGTGTGATTCGACCAAGTACTTTGATCTGGCGATAGAAGACCAATACAAACTCCCATTACCAAAACACTGACCAGTAATCTTGCAGACCACCAAACCCACCCGGTTTGAAGTGACAATAACTGATCAGACCTCAGCCGAGACGCTAACATTCCAACCTGTAACCACGCGGATGCCGCCGTCGCCAGAGCTAATCCTGTATGAGGAATCTCACTGCCTAAAAGCACCATTGGCACAACAATCGCCAAATTGAAAACCATATTCGCAACCAGCGCTATGATGCCAATCCGAACAGGTGTTTTGGTGTCCTGACGAGCAAAAAAACCAGGCGCCAAAATCTTAATTGCGACAAAAGCAGGCAGGCCGAGGGTATAGGCCATCAAGCTGTATGCAGCCATCTTAGTATCGTAAGCGCTGAAGGCGCCATACTCGAATAGAGTTGCGACAATCGGGTGAGCCAGCATTAATAAGCCAACCGCTGCCGGCAAGCTGATCAGCAGAGCCAGTTTCAGAGCCCATTTGAGTATTTGCGCAAATTCACGCTCAGACTTTTGTGCATGCTTGGCGGAAAGGTTAGGTAAGATGACCGTTGCCAAAGCGATGCCAAAAATTCCCAGTGGAAACTCAACCAGCCGGTCGGCATAGTAAAGCCAGCTGATACTCCCAACTGCAAGAAAAGACGCAATCACGGTATCCAGCAACAAATTGATTTGAGCCACTGATGATCCAAATAGTGTTGGCAGCATCAGTTTAAAAATTCTTTTCACCCCTTCGTGGCGAAACCCCAACCGGGGACGCGGCAGCAAACCAAGCCTGGCAAGCTGTGGTAATTGAAAGCCTAATTGTATCGCGCCGGCAAAAAATACCCCCCATGCCAGAGCAAAAATGGGCTCTTCAAAAAAAGGGGTTCCCCAAAGCGCCGCAGCAATCAGCGTGAAATTTAATAAAACGGGCGTGAATGCGGCAACTGCAAACCGCCCATAGCTATTTAAAATCCCCCCTGAAAAAGCGGTTAGGGAGATGAAAAACAGATACGGAAAGGTAACCCTGAGCATCTCTTCTGTTAAGCGAATCCGCTCAGGCTCTCCTTGAAACCCCGGAGCAAAGAGATAAACCAATGCCGGGGCCAGCAGCATACCCACAGCTGTCACCACCAGCAAAATGCCGCCAAGCGTTCCCATCACATGATCTGTAAGATCTTTTAACGCCTGAAAGGAGCGTGTTTCTTTGTATTCCATGAAAACAGGCACAAAAGCCTGTGCATAGGCTCCTTCAGCAAATAACCTGCGCATAAAATTGGGGATTTTGAAAGCGACCAGAAAGGCATCACTGACGATGCTCGCCCCAAAAACGATGGCAATCACCTGATCCCGGATGAAGCCAAATACCCGAGATAACAGTGTAAAAGCACTCACCAGGATGCCTGAACGTAATAACCCAGTTTTATTATCAGGTGGCTGAGGTAACTCTTCTTTTTTATTCAATGCAGCGTACTACGGTGTTATACCTTAAAAAGCGGGGTATTGAAGCTCAGGGGAATCACTGATTTGGAGCGATGCATTTGTAGACAGCAAACGTTCTTTCTCCTTCAACAATAGGCGTCTGTGCCACCACCGTGTCCCCTCCCATTTGACCTGCGCTGTTGCGCGCCAAGTTTTCTAATTCTTTGGCGACTGTCTCTGGTGGACGTTTAATACCGGCTAATGTCGGTAGAACGGATACTTTGGTCACACCCAGCTTTCGACAAGACTCCACTTCGGCCAAAGAAAGGGCCCGTACTTTTTCTCCTGGAGTCTCGACGGGAGCAAAGGAGCAACTTGTCACACCCACAATGGATATAGCCGCTACCAAACAAGGGATGAATCTTCTTCTCATGTTACTTTCCTACTTAGAATGTTTTTAATTTTGTTGCCCAGGGTCTGTCTGAGCACCCGACTCACCCCAGAAAAATCAGCAAAAGGTTTATCGATATTGCAGCTTAAAATAAAACGCCAGCTCAACGAAAATTCAAGACGGATGTTCTGTGTATCAGTAATGAGCAGATGCTCCCACTGTGGCCGTACAGAAAGCTGATGCATTGCTATCTCATTCCGGCCTCAGTGCTCATTGTCTTGAGCCAGACTTTAACGGTAATTCATTTTTGAGCCATCCGGACGTCGACGGAAGCGCTTATAATTCCACATGTATTGCTTGGGCGCTATGTTGACACATTGCTCAACGAGCTGATTAATCGTTTCAACAGCGCGGCTTTCATTTCCATCGTAGACCCCTTCATGCGCTCTTATATAATGCGCACGGTAACCCTTCCCCTTAGCCAGCCTTTCCATGACCAAAAAAACGATCGGAAGGCGCTTTTTTCTCGCCAACCGTGTTACTAGCGTCATGGTGTAAGCGGGAATACCAAAGAAAGGGGCAAAGACACCCTCACCCAAGTCTGGCTCCTGGTCTGGCAATATTCCGACTACACCGCCTCGCCTGAGTGTCAGACTGGCCGCCTTGACTCCACCCAGCGTTGTAGGAGCCAAGGTAGCACCAACACGCCGACGCCCTTTAGCGATCAATTGGTCCACTTTGGGGTCTTCCTGGGGCTTGTACATAATCGCCATGTCACGCCCTGAACTCGCATACAACCCCGCCAATTCCCAGGCGCCCAGATGTGGGGTTAACAGAATAAGCCCTCGACCTTGAGATTCGCGCAGGGCTTCGCTGAAAAGTTCTTCACCTTGAACGTCTTTCACTAAAGACAAAACCTTGTCAGGCTTCCAGCACCAAAAAGCACCGAGCTCAGTAATAGACTGCCCTACAGAGCATAATGAACCCTTCAACATTTCATGCTGATGCTCTTTTGTCATATCAGGGAAGCAGAGTGAAAGGTTTTTTTGAGCCACTTTGCGAGAACGATTGGGAAACAAAACTAGCAATTGCCCCAAAAACCTACCAATACGTTGACTCAAGGGCAAGGGTATTCCGGCAAAAAACCTGAGAATAACCTCCAAGAAGAATGCTTTCATTGGCTAAAATATTATCCTGTTCGTTATCACATTAAATTTGCAAAGCACAAAATGTACTAGAGTATCCGTTTAAAATCGCACTAGACAACAAAGGATAAAAAACGGAGCACTGAGACTGCCTTAATTGAAGCCTTTGGTGAAGTAATTTTATAAAAATACTCACAACCCACATCAAGTCTACGAGTTAAGCAGCTGATTTTTTAATAAGCTTGAACCAGTTCACAGCTTATCCCCCCTAGATCCGGCAGTATCAAAACACGGGCGACAACGTTTAACGGAGTATTCTGACAAGGATGTCATCTATTACTTTCTTTCTAACTCAACCTTAAGGAATAAGAAGGTCATACATACTACATAAGGACATGTATTTTCCATTTCCAGGGCTCTATTCTGAGCCCTTTTTTGTGAATGCTCTCTCATAGCGAGCTATCTTAAACGCTGCACAGGCGAGGAGAGCACCAACACAGAAGAATATTCAACTACAATAGCCCTTTTGGGCACCTCTTCCCAAGCTCTCAACGACGGTTTGTGATGTCTTACAGAACTAAACCTGCATGACTCACAAAACATGAGACCCGTAATTGAAGGGAAATAATATATTGCTAATAAACAATAATTACTGAACGCTCTAACTCGATGCATATACTTGATGCTATTTACCGGCACGCGGTAAAAAAATCCTCGTTACCGCACCTTCAGCAGACTCACGCCTTGGCTCGTCGTCAAGACAGCGTTTCTTTGGTGCTTTTTTCTTTCTGCTGTGCTCTCGCATTCGTGACACCCTCATTAAGTCAAGCTGAGCATGACGAGCACATCATTATTCGGATTGGGACCGGCAGCGCTTCTGGCACTTATTATCAAATCGGAGAAATTCTGTCTGCAGAACTCAATAAAGCACTTCCAAACTTTACATGCACGGAAGCACCTCACTGCGCACATCATTCCAATATTCGATTTCTTACTCAGCTATCTACCGGTTCAACTGCCAACCTAGAAGACATCTCAGCCAACCGATTAGAGCTGGGGTTTGCGCAATCAGATGTCATACATAGCACCTTTACTACCGAAAAACGAAAAGGCAAAGACCCTTCACTCAGATTAATCGCCAACCTTTACCAGGAAACAACCCACTTAGTGACGTTAAAGGAAAGTGGAATAAAAACCTTTACTGACATTAAGGGGCACCACGTGTCAATAGGCGAGCCAGGGTCAGGCACATTGCAAACTGTCCAGGAGCTATTCAATGTCCACGGTATGAACTTGGATAAATCCATTGAAGCTCATTATTTTGCTCCAGAATTTTTATCCAACCTGCTTGTTCAAAAAAAAATAGATGCTTATTTTATCACCGCAGGCTTCCCGGTTCCTGGCATATTGGAACTGATGGAAACCAAAAAAGCGCGTATCGTAGCTATAAACAGCAAAGAAACACAGTCTCTGATTAGTACCTCCCCTCATTTGAGCATGGGAGTAATACCTGCCCACAGCTACCAAACAGAAACAGCCATCCCCACAATCGCGGTTGCCGCACAACTCATTACTCATCAAAAATTATCTGAAGAACTCGTGTACTTTATTACTAAAACATTTTGGTCTCATGAAACACAAGCAGCGCTACAAAAAACACACCGCGTCGGCAAAGAAATATCGACCAATTTATTATTAAAGGCCTCTTCAATTCCACTTCACTCTGGCGCTGCACGTTTCTACCGAGAGCATGGAAAACTGTGAGTGATCCATCGTTTAACCTAATGTCTAGCCACCGTTTCCTTTCCAAAATTTTAACGCTCAGCAGTAAGCAAATTAAACTCGTTGACCTCATAGTCCCTATCGGAATTTTGATGCTCATTTTGCCAATTATTTGGCAAACTAAAATCCAGTTGGATGAAAGCAACGACTTCGTACAAGAAAAGGCATTGCTTCAACAACAAGATATGTTTCGAATTAAAGAGCTGCTACAGGCAATAGAGACAAGTCTCAAAGCATCCTACTTGAAGCCGAGCATTACACTCATCAAAGACATACAAACAAATATAAAAATTGCCAATTTTAGACTCAAACAAGCCAGAACGAATTACTCATTCAATCAAAAGGTTGGTATTGCCAAATTTCATTCTCCGATATTTTATGCATTACAGGACGTTGAAAAAATTCTGAAGGAAGCTACCCAGGAAAACATCGCGGATTCCAATAATTTTAAACTGCTTTTATACAGTGCCTATATTCGTATCCATGACGCAAACCGAGGTGCACAGAATGACCTCAACGATGCATCGAAGGCATTCGAAAAACTAACTGACCAACAAATTAATAAATCAAGTTTATTCAAAAAAACATTGATTATTTATGTCAGCATATTTTCATTAATGACTATTATTTTATGGGTTGGTTACTTTAAATTAAGAATTTTAAAAAATAAAGAAGTTAAATCAAGAAAAAGACTAGAAGATACAATTAAAAACCTGAACCAAGGGTTTGCATTATTCGATAAAAAGGAAAAACTTGTAGTCTGCAATGAAAAATATAAAAAAATGTACCCACCTGAACAAAGAAACAAACTGTTGGGCAAGAGATTTTCAGAGCTTTGGCATACCTTTAAACCTTCGGTAGCCTGTGAATCAAAGCATCAGGCAGTAGCCAAAAAATCCAAAATAAGTTCGGAACAGAGGGATTCTACTGACGACAAAATACCGGTTGAACCCTATGAAATTACTGATCGTTACGGACGAGTTATTCTTATTGATAACCAGCTCGAAAAAAGTGGAAATCGTGTCATCATATTTACAGATATTACACCACAAAAGCAGGCTGAAAAAAGACTCCGGCACATTGCAAGCCACGACAATTTAACTGGCTTACCTAATCGAAGCTACTTTATAGAGCGTCTCCGTAGCGCTATAGCCGATAGTCGGCGACTCAATACAAAGCTTGCTGTGATCTTTTTTGATCTCGACAACTTTAAAAAGGTCAACGATATCTATGGTCACTCAGGTGGTGACGAGCTACTCAAAGGTGTGGCTCACAGACTTCGGGAATGTATTAGAGAAAACGATACAATAGCGCGTTTAGGGGGAGATGAATTTATTGGTTTGTTTGAGCATATCAGTACCTGGAAAGAGGTTTCGACTTCTGTATCACGAATTATCGAATCCTTAAAGTCAGGCGTCTCGATAAGAAATACTCGACAAATCATCACAACAAGCATTGGAATATCTATTTTTCCGGATGACGGGAATAATATTGATACTCTGTTAACAAATGCTGATATAGCCTGCTATCACGCAAAAAATATGGGAAGAAATAATTACCAGTTCTTTACTGAAGATTTGAATAAGGCATCAGATAAACAAAGGCAAATAGAAAATCATCTTAATCATGCACTTAATCGAGACGAATTTTCACTTGTATACCAACCTCAACTTAACTTTAAAACCGGATATTTTTCTGATACAGAAGCATTAATACGGTGGAAAAGCCCCAATCTGGGCGAACTATCTGCAAAAGACTTCATACCTTTTGCAGAGTCAAGTGGGCAGATGAACGCACTCTCCAGATGGACTCTTTTAACAGCATGCCGCGAACTGAACAGTCTTAATGCTCAAGTTAAAACAGCGATCAAGCTCACAATAAACACTTCCCTGCACGAGCTTGAAACAGAAAATATCAGTCAAAAAATAAAAGACATTATAAGGTTGTCTAAATTTTCTCCCAGCAATATAGTTATTGAACTTAACGAGTCGATATATCCAAGTGACTCTTTAAGAGCGGCGAAGGCATTACAAGAGTTATCGGAATTAGGGCTTTCCGTATCATTAGACAACTTTGGCAGAGGGAGTGTGTCGTTAAAAGCGCTGGAAGTATCCTACATAACTCGTATCAAGATATCGCCGTCGTTAACCGATGAGATAGAAAATAATCCACAACAACTGAGAACAGTTAAAGCCATCATTGCACTGGCACACACCTATTCGATTCAAGTGATAGCCACCGGAGTCGAACGAGAAAGCCAGTTAAGGCAGTTAGAACGACTAGGCTGCGACGGCGCTCAAGGTCATTACATAGCCCCTCCGCTCAGCTTTGAAGCCCTTGAGCAACTCTACCAAACGACCGCTCAGCAAGCTTGAGGCTGTTAATCAGTTTTTATTACCCATAAAAAAAGCCCCTTCCAGGTAGGAAGGGGCTATACATTAAATTCTGGCAGTGACCTACTTTCACATGGGGAAGCCCCACACTATCATCGGCGCTGAACAGTTTCACTTCCGAGTTCGGAATGGAGTCGGGTGGTTCCTGTTCGCTATGGCCGCCAGAAAAACTGGTCCATTAAAATTAAAAACCTGACGTCATTGCATCAATATCAACTTTTTGGGTGTTATATGATCAAGCCTCACGGTTAATTAGTACTGGTTAGCTGCACGCATTACTGCGCTTCCACACCCAGCCTATCAACGTTGTAGTCTCCAACGAACCTTCAGGAACTTACGTTCAGAGAGATCTCATCTTGGGAGGGGCTTCCCGCTTAGATGCTTTCAGCGGTTATCCCGTCCGCACATAGCTACCCGGC
>DJFX01000019.1 GCA_002432635.1 Halothiobacillaceae bacterium UBA5861
TATAGTCGGAAGCAACCCCGTAACATCAATAATTAAAGGGAATACATGCAAATTATTGGCTGGGACGATTGGGCGAAGGATATCTAGTTCAGCGGTGCTATGGACAATAGCAGCGTCACAAGAGTGAATTGCTGCTAACTCAATACTTTCCATTTTTTTTGCGGCAATCACCTTGGTTTTGGTCGGCTCCAGTTCCGCCTCACGCGATAGCCGTATAAAGTGAAGGTCGATAGTATGATACAGCAATTTAGCTGTAGGGCAGTGGAGTCGAATAGTTTTCTCGTGTCGCTCAAATACCGCAGGCCTAAATAAAAACACTAGGTCATATCGTTTTCCGTAAGCTTTTAAGTGCTGCTTTACGCTCGTGACATAAGGTGCGTAGAGAGCCTCAATGCCCGATCGTTGTAGAATGGGAGTATAATCTGAAATATAGAGAAAGTTGTCTTCAGGAATGAAAGTAACCTGAAAATCCATCTCTCTTAACAGTAGCATAAGATTAAATGCGGTGACCGAGCCGGCATCTTGATTAGGAGCGGGAGTGCAATGGTCGATGACCAAAACACGTTTCTTGGCTCTGCGGTCTTTTGCGTTATCGATATTAGTGCCTGGAACTTCGTGTGTGTTCAAGAGGTGTTTCCATCGCGTAAATAACTTCCTTGTATTTTCGATCTGATATGACTTAATGCCTTGACTGACGTCTGTTCCTGAAGTGATGCCCTCAAAATGAACCACGCTCGATAAAGGTTGATAGATTACTCGATACCCTTCATTTCGTATTTTTAGGGCAAGGTCAGAATCTTCACAGTAGGCCGGGGCATAGTGTTCATCGAAGCCTCCAAGGTTCTCGAATAGATCTTTTGGGACCATGATAGATGCTCCGGAACAATAATCGACTTCTCTGGCGTAGTTGTACTCGGGCGAAAGCGGATCCTTCAGTTTACCAAAGTTCCACGCGCTCCCATCTTCCCAAATAATTCCGCCTGCCTCCTGTAAGCTGCCATCAGGATAAATCAACTTTGAACCCACTAGACCTGTTCCAGGAAATTCGTGAAAAGTTTGTACAAGTTCATCAAGCCAGCCAGACCGTACAACGGTATCGTTATTCAACATGACCAAAAATTTACCTTTGGCGTGGCTTGCGCCCTTATTGCAAGAAAAGATAAAGCCTCTATTTTCGGGGTTGCTTAGTAACCGAATACCCTTTATCGATTGAAGTGTTGTTTGAGTGTTGTCTGGCGAGCAATCATCCACAACGATAACTTCAAAGCTGAATTTTGAGTTGTATAGTGACAACGAACGCAGACAGCGATACGTATATGAAATGTTCCCGTAAACAGGAATTATTATAGATATAAGAGGGTTATGAGGCTGCGCAAGCTCTATATCTCCTTCTGAAACATCTGTTAACGCCATTAAATCAGTGTCCGGCATTGTGCTGGATATCTGGGTGCCCGGAGTGTTGGTGAAGGGTGTTCGAGACAGTAAATGAGGAAACCGCTGGTAGAGCCACGCTTTGATGCGATGACGTTGGGCGGACGACATTGGTAAGTGTTGATAACTGTTACGCGCGACGGTCATCGATGTTTGTCGTAATTTTAAATTATAGAATCGGATAGTGTTGGCGACAAATCGAAGTGGGGCTGTAAGTCTCCAAGAGCGAGAATTTAATAAATCCGTTACTTGGTGTTGAAGATTTTTGCTTTGCTTCCAAAGATCGGTATTTTGTGCTTCCGAAAGCTGTTGATTGAGAATGCCAATTTTTGCTTTATGCTCAGTTGTTTGGTGGTTGAGCCTTTTGATGATGATGTTTTGTTCTGAAATTGTACTTTTTAGACTATCTATTCTTTTGTTTTGAAAGTCGATAAAGTTTTTCAGTTTAGTGATTTCTATATCCTTGTCTTTTATTGAGTCCATTAGGTCGTTGAGTTCTGTTTTAATGTTTTCGAAAGAAATAGTAGTTTTGGCGTTTTCCTCGTGCAGCTTGTCAATAAGAATTAATGCATTCTTGATGCGTGCTAACTCGTGTGACCAGCGGCCTAATTTGTCATGAAATTCTGAATAGTGTGATGGCGCGTCATCCGACGCAATTTTTTTTAGATACGGATAAATCTCTTGTATGATCGGCGGGCAACTATCGTTAACCTCAATATCGCGTGAACCAAAAATAGAGTGCCTAAGAGATTTGTCTAGGAAATCAGTTTTGTATTCTTCAAACTCTTCCTGTCTTATATTTAGATCAAAAAATTTCGCGATTCTACGTATTTCAAGGTCTGGATCCTCCATTAAGAGATCGTAATCCACGATAATACGATCATTCTCTTTACTAAACTTTAGGCTAGAAACAACATAATCGAGCCAAAGAAAATAACTTTTCTCTCGGTGGAAACCGTCTCTTTTGCTAAGGGACTCGGCTACACTAATAGGGTTTCGTATAACCACCAAATATTTGATATCAAAATTGCTTTTGTCAAACACGCTCTCCCAGAACGCAGCTAGTTTTGCGGATCGAGGATCCTTAAAACCAAAAATATCTGTGCTGGTTAGCTTTTCGTCCAGTAAATTCATTGCGCGCTGAGCATAATCGTCAACTAGTTGGTTTATATCGTATCTGCTGAGGGGGCTAATATGATGCCAGTCGCTATTTATCGAATGAAGCATTTCGTTATTGAGTTCGTATAGATCCAGGTCTTCCCAGTAGCCCTTTGCGTTGGCATCCTTGTCGGCGGGCATCAAATGATCGCCAAGATTCACTCCGAGTGTTTTTAAGGCGCGGGTGGCAGCGCTTGTCCCGCTTCTATGCATGCCAAGTACGACAATCAACTTTTTCCGAGTATTCTGCATAATGTTATGTCTTGAGATGAAACGGAATACAATCGTATTACTAATGAATACAACCTTGTATTAGATTTATTGGGTGCTGGATCTTGGAGATTAACAGGAGCCCATTCTTTTTTGTTATGCCATAAGTATTCAAGCCTGCCAATGATCTCATCGAGATTGGCGGTTTTCGGGTG
>DJFX01000005.1:0-203 GCA_002432635.1 Halothiobacillaceae bacterium UBA5861
CCTCGGGTGGCCCGGTCCAGACGATGAACGACGAAAGCCGGTTTTTGTGGTTGATGATGTTGTTCCACCCAGCGATGGATGTTGTGGTGATCGCCCCATTTACTCCCTTGGGATAATAATCCGCAAGGTTTTTCCCAGATAGAATATAAACCTTCATCAGCAATCAGCTTCGGTGCAGGAGGAACCTGATCGAGTAAGGCTTC
>DJFX01000005.1:501-641 GCA_002432635.1 Halothiobacillaceae bacterium UBA5861
TTGTAATAGAGATGAATGATCGAGCCTGCTGGAGGAATTTTTTTTGCCCGGCGAACACGTTTGGTTTGACGCCCCTGGCTTAGCCAAACGGCACCTTTTTGCATCACCTGTTTGAGCCGCGTTCTAGAGAGCCCCGTTGA
>DJFX01000005.1:845-33590 GCA_002432635.1 Halothiobacillaceae bacterium UBA5861
GTTCTAGAGAGCCCCGTTGCGCCCGCCAGTGTTTCGCTGATCGTGCCGGTAGTGGCACTTACTCGGATATGCAGTTCAAACGGTGTTTGAAAGTCCGGCATGAGCGACTCAAAGGGTTACTGGAGCCCGGTCGATGGCCTGCTCTTTAATAGGCCAATGCAACACAGCGGCCATGAGTCCTAACAGTATTGAAAGCCACCACATAGCCTCGTAAGCCCCGGTTGCGTCATACAGAACCCCCCCCAGCCAGACGCCAATAAATGCGCCGATCTGGTGGGACAAAAAGACAAAACCAAACAGTGTCGCCAGATAGCGCGTTCCAAACATCACGGCGACCAACCCCTGGGTGGGCGGCACAGTGGATAACCATAAAAGCCCCATCGCAGCTGAAAAGATGAGGATTGAACCTGTGCTGACGGGTAACAGGATGAAGACTGCAATCACCGCAGCTCTGGCGGAATAGATAAAACAAAGCGAGTAGCGTAGGGTGTAACGGTTGGATAAGAAGCCAGAACTCAGTGCGCCGATGATATTAAACAGCCCGATGAGTCCGATCGCCCAGGCGCCCCACTTCGCATCGATGCCGACATCGGTAATGAATGCCGGTAAGTGTGTGGTGATAAAGGCAACGTGAAACCCGCAAACAAAAAAGCCAGCGACGAGGAGTAAGTAACTGCGGTGGCCAAAAGCTTCCGCCAGTGCTTGGCGAATGGTTTGATCGGCAACCTGTAATGTTTCTGTGGGATTGCCCGGTTTGCCTCTCAGCACAATGGCCAGCAACGGTACAATCGAAAGGCTCAAGGCAAAGAGCAGCAAGGCCGTTTGCCAGCCGTATTGATGAATAAAATGCTGCCCGAGGGGAGCAAATAAAAACTGCCCCAGCGAGCCGGATGCGGTGCCAATACCAAACGCAATGGTTCTAAAGTTTTCGGGCAACAGGCGAGCAAAAGAGGCCAGGACCAACATCATCGAGGTGCCGGAGACGCCCAACCCGATCAGCACACCTGAGGTGAGTTGCAGAGCCAGTGGCGTCGTGGCCTCGGCCATCAAATAGAGCCCGCTCATGTAAAACAGCGCGCCAACCACCAAGGTTCGGTAGGTTCCAAACCGGTCAGCAACCATACCGGCGATGGGCTGCCCTATTCCCCAGAACAAATTTTGCAAGGCAATGGCCAGTGCAAAAATTTCCCGTCCCCACCCGTGTGCCTCGGTGACAGGCGTCATAAAAAAGCCCATTGTCGAGCGTGGGCCAAAACTCAACAGGGCGATCAAGCAGCCAAAAATCAAAATACTGATGTGCAGTGGTTTCAGCGGGATGGGGCGAGCCGATGACATACGAGTGTTTTTTCCGGTTTTTGTTGTTGGTTTAGGAAAGGCAAGGGAAATAGTAATGGATTCATGGGGGGATGTCTTGTTCAGAGCGGTTTTATTTTGTCATTTTTTTGACGCGGCATGAATTTTGCCTCTCTGAGCATTTATCTACTTTATGACAATAAAGGCGCGCCTTGTTCAAACAACGATCCTTTACCACAATTCTCATTGCGCTTCTGGCTATTCCAGGATTGCCCGTGCAGGCAAGCACCGGCCCCCTTGCCATTTGGCAGTTTGAGGAAGCCAGCTGGCGTGGTACGGCCAATGAAGTGGTGGATAGCAGCGGGAATGGTTTACACGGCGTTGCACAGCAGGGTGCTAATACCGGTAACTTGTTGCCTGCGATACCGGGCAGCACTGGGACTTGCCGGTATGCCAGTATCCGTGCAGGGGACTATGTGACCTTGCAGGGGGCTGATGTACTTAAAAATATTGCAGATGCCATTACCGTTGCCGGTTGGATCAAAATCACTCACTACTCTCCCTACAACTATCTCTTTTCAACGGCCCGTGATTGCTGTGGCTCATATAAAGGTGTTGAGTTGCGCGTCAGCCAGAATAAGGCTCGTTTCAGTATTTGGGATGAAAATGGAAGACGAAAGAATCTAGACAGCGCGACAACGCTCAACTTGAATCAGTGGTACCACATTGCGGGTGTATTGGATGGGGCGAGCATGCAGGTTTATGTGGATGGTGTTTTGTCAGGAAGCCGGGCAGTTTCGGGCAAAATCGGGACACCGGCTTCGTTCGATCCGGTTATTGGCGCATTAGCCGCTTATCCGAGCGCCTATAACTTACAGGGCTTTTTAGACGAGGTGGCCGTTTACGACCGGGCTTTGAGTGGCACTGAAATTGTTGAGCTCAAAGACAAGACACATGCTTGCGCAGCCGAAACACCCCAGCTCCAAGGCGCCTGGTTTTTTGACGAAACGCAGTGGGCATCCGGGCAGCAGGAAGTCAGCGACAACAGTCGTCATGCGCGCCACGGATCCGCACACGGCAGTGCTCACCCGGTGCAGGGGCTGGTCTGTAATGCTGTAGATCTGTCTGAAAATGGGGTGACAGATTATATTCGCCTTGATCCGGCTGTGTTGGATGGTACCGAAGATGTCACGGTCTCGGTTTGGGCTAAAACGGGGGCCATTTCTCAGCAGGCCAGTATTTTATCCGCTGCGGTGCCTCGGCAATATAACCAGTTCTTGTGGTATTGGCCCTCGGCCAGGGTTTTTCAGCCGTTTGTGAAAGGCACGTCCAGTAAAATCTCAACCACTTCCATCGATGATAGCGCGTGGAAGCACCTGGTATGGCGCCGCCGCGGCGGAGAAAACTGTTTGTTTATTAATGCTGAAAAACAGGGTTGCGCTAATTTGCCAAGTGAGGCCATCTCGATGGTTGATGGCGGTTTGATTATTGGCCAGGAACAAGACTCGGTTGAAGGCGGGTTTGTGAGCAACCAGGACTGGGATGGCCGGCTTGATGAATTACTCCTGTTTGACCAGGGGCTGGATGATTCGGATATCCGAGCCATTTATCTTGATCAATCCCAAGGCCTTAACTGGGATGGTCAGCCGCGTGTTTGTCAGCCAACGTGCCCTGTTTACTCAGACCAGGCGTTGTTATTTGAGGATAACTTTGATGATAACGACTATGCCGGTTGGGACGTTAAACGATTTAATGACAAAGGATGTAATTGGTCAGTGAATAACGGCGTGTTGAGCGAACGGCGCAATGCCTGCCATGGCTTTTTAGGCAATGACCTTAGCCACCAAAACCGGTATTTGCAAAGTTATACCTTACAGGTCGATATTGATGCCAACATCACCGGCGGAAACAACGGTGTAGGGCTCATCTTCGGCTATGTTGATCACGACAATTACTACATGGTGCGCTGGAAGAATTACGGAACGGCTTATTCGGGTTCTGAAGGTGATTGGTCCAGAGCCTCGCGGGATTTTGAGTTACTTAAAGTAACCCGGGGTGCGCGAACCATTTTAGACCGTCGGCAAAATATAGCCTTGCCGGAAACTTTTACCTTGTCGGTTGTTGTGGACGAAGCCGATGGCATTACGGCCTGGGTTGATTGTGACACTCAGCAGTATGCTTTGCAGGCCAGTGGCGAGCGCCCGGCCATACAAACATTCGGTTTGTATACGTACGATAATGACTCGGGCATCGCTTACGATAATGTAAAAGTTTATGGGGATTACCTCTCGCTTCCAGACCCGGTTGCACAATGGCACTTTGAGGAAACAGGGTGGAACGGCACGGCTAATGAAGTGTTGGACAGCAGCGGTAATCAACTTCATGGCACGGCGCAAAATGGCGCCAGTACCGAAGCCGCGTCACCTGCTATTCCAGGCACGGTAGGGACTTGCCGGTATGCCAAGATCGAAGAGCATTCGTTGCGCCCGGACGAACATATTAAATTGAACAATGCTCCTCAAATTAATGAAATCGAAGATGCGGTCACAGTGGCCGGCTGGATCAAAGTGACCGAATCTTCTGCCTATGACTATCTCTTTTCCAATACGCGTGACTGCTGTGGTCCATATCGTGGATTTGAGATCGGCATCAGGCGCGGCAGAGTGCTTTTTTCCCTTTGGGATGCTGATGGGAATATAAACCGGTTGCACAGTACCACGCCGATTACTGTTGATCAGTGGTACCACATTGCGGGTGTATTTGATGGCGCTGAAATGAAGATTTATGTCGATGGTGCTTTGTCAGGCAGCCGGTCCTTCACCGGAAAAATGGGGGTGCCGGCCTCATTTGATCCGATTATTGGTGCCATGGGGCACCGGCCAGATATTTACAATTTAAAGGGTTTTTTGGATGAGGTAGTGATTTATGACGAGGCGCTTTCCTCATCACAAATTAATGTCTTAAAAGAGCAGGTGCGTTATTGTGAGGCGCCAACGCTGGAGCGCTTTACGTTGTCTCACGACGGCGCCGGTATCTATTGCTCGGCTGGAGAAACGGTGCTTCTGGAAGCCAGGAATAACTACGGTGATGTCCACTCTACCTATACGGGAACCGTAACACTGGATACACAAACCGGCTCGGGGAGCTGGGTAGCAACGACTGGCGCTGGATTCTTGCGCGATGCCATCCCCGGTGACGGTATGGCCACTTATACCTTTGTAGCAGCTGACCAAGGGCAGGTTGCTTTTACCCTGCAATATCCGGATGGACCTAAAACATTTAACATTGATGCGTATGATGGCGCTGTACGTGATGATGATAGCGAAGATGATTTTGTGTTCTCCGCCAGTGGTTTTTTACTGACGGCTAATCCGGTGACCGATCCACCCGCCTCGGACCCTGTATCAACACAACTTGCGGGGCAAAATTTTCCGATTTCTATCACCGCTTATGGTACAACCTCGACTGACCCGGTTTGTGGCGTTATCGAAAGTTACACAGGTGATCGCTCGTTGCGGCTGTGGGGGGAATACCTGGATCCTGTGAGCGGCAGTCTTTCGATGACGATTGACGGGCAGGTGATCAGTATGGGTACCTACCAGCGTGCCCAAACCGTCCGTTTTGATCAGGGCAAGGCGTCTGTTAACGTCAAGTACCGTGATGCCGGGAAAATCCGCTTGCGCGTCTATGATCTCAATGAGGCTGATGTGATTATCGGGAACAGCAATGGCTTTGTTGTCAAACCGGCCGCGTTTGAATTGACACACGTTCTGCGTCAGCCAGACAGTATGGTGAACCCTGAGGCGAGCGATGCCACCGGCCCGGCGTTTACCGCAGCAGGTAAACCATTTGAGGTGACGGTTACAGCGGTTGACCGGGACGGTAATCTCACTCCCAATTATGGTCAGGAAAAAAATCCTGAATCTATCGTATTGTCTCACCAACTGGTTCAGCCTTCTGGTGGGCAAGCAGGCACACTGAGCGGCTCTCTGGTGAATCAGCATGCAGGGACCTTTACGGGTACTTTTTCCTGGTCAGAAGTGGGTATTCTCAGCTTGACGGCGAACGTTGCCGATGGGAGCTATTTAGGTGCAGGCGATATCAGCGCGGTACTGCCTCGGGTTGGGCGTTTTACACCCGCTCAGTTTGCCTTATCCGGGATTGACGGCGGCGCTTTCGCTGACGCCTGCTCGGCGGGGTTTACCTATATTGGTCAGACATTTGGGTATCAAACACCACCATCGCTGAGTATCACAGCTCAAAATGCGTTTGGGGACACCACGCAAAACTATGAGGGAGCGTTTGCGTTCCTCACAAAAGCCGGTGTGAGCGTGGCGCCTGTCACGGCGGATCATACGCAGTTGGGGACAGACAGCTTTCCCCTGGCAATCACCCAGACAGTTGACAGCAGTGGGCGGGTGATCACTCCTTCGTCAGCCGGCACTTTTGAATTTACATTCGGCGATGATCGTTATGAATTTGATAAAACGGATCAGGCCCTGGTGGACCCATTCAATGCCGATATTCAGCTGCGAGTAACAAGCGTGAGCGATGGAGACGTCAGTTCGCATTTCACCAGCGGCAACACGCTGGAGCCAGTAAGTACACAGCTGGTTTACGGGCGTGCATTCGCTAAAAGTGCTCACGGATCAGAACTTCAGGACTTGAGTTTGCCGGTTATTTTGCAACGTTACGATGCGGCCATTGGCGATTTCATTCGCCACTCAGCGGATAGCTGTACGCCTGTGCCTGCTGAAATGTTGACGCCTCTCGATGGCTCGCTGGATGCCGCTGCCCTGAGCGGTGCGTTTTCCAGTGTGGCGCCGGGTGAATTCCGATTAACGTTGTCTGCGCCGGGTGCGGGTCAAACGGGTTCGGTTCAGGTTGATTACACCGTGCCCACGTATCTCCAGTATCCTTGGAAAGGTAGCGTGGATCAAAATCCGAGTGCGGTGGCGACCTTTGGCATTTACCAAGAAAGCCCGGTGATTATTTTTCGACGGGATGTTCGCTGACAGAGAAAGCAAGCTGTCCAATTGGAGCGCTTCTTTCTTTAATAAGGCTTCAGTCACCCGTTCCTCCCTGTTAAATTGTGAAAATTGCTGAAGGTATTCCGCAATTGACGCCTTTGTACTGCTACAATTCTGATGTTCATAACGGGCCAAAGTGTGATCAGGTGGTTGGTGGTTGAAAACACTGGCCGCATAGGCATTTCAATGGCGGGGGTTTCACCCTAGACCCTGCAACGAAGGAGCTGGAATACTCGTGGAATTTTATTATTTAAGTGAAGATTAAGGAGTACTCATGAATTACAGGAACGTATCTGCTGCGATTGCGCTGAG
This sequence comes from Halothiobacillaceae bacterium UBA5861, assembly GCA_002432635.1. Taxonomy (GTDB): domain Bacteria; phylum Pseudomonadota; class Gammaproteobacteria; order UBA5861; family UBA5861; genus UBA5861. Next base: position 7,481 of record DJFX01000005.1, read on the forward strand.
TGTCTTATGCTGGCTGAACTTGTCCACGGCTTCTGCCAGTGAAATTATTTTTGGAGTAAAAGCGGGTGGGGTTGATTTTGACGCGGATGGCATTGACCCAACAACGATCGTTTCAGGCCAGCTGGGTTATGAGTTCCTTGACCTTATTGCCGCTGACATTGCCACAGAGCTTGAGATCACTCGCTCCATCTCAGACGGTGAGTCGGACAGTGGTGACTACAGCTATGCCTCCCAAGCGCTTTATTTGTCTGCCAGGAGTATTGGGCCCATCTATGTCATTGGCCGGGCCGGCGTGATCGCTGCAGAAGTCGATTACAACTCCGGTGGATCGGTTGATGATACAGGCGTGGCTTATGGCGTTGGGGTTGGCTTTAGTACGGGCATTCGCTTTGAACTTGAGTTAACTCGCTATGAGTTTGAAGATACGGATACGACAACGCTCACGCTGGGTGTGCATTTCTAAGTATTGCGAGATATCAGTTTTTCAGTGTGGTGGCCTGCCTGCGGGGTGAGCCGGGTGCAGATTGGCTTGTGCCGCCGGCAGTATTCACGTGAGATTTCACGTTTCTCACCGGATCGAGCCGGCGTGCAGTACTCGCAAAACGCCTGTATTTTTGTAGAATAGCCGGATGAAAACAGCGACGCAGATGATGGGCTTGCTGAAAACAGCCCGCCCCAATTTTTTAATCCTGACGCCTGCCTGCTTATCCATTCCTTTCGCACTTGCGAGTCACGAACTCAACACCATACCGGTGGGCCTCGTTTTTTTGATTGTGATCGGGGCGATTGCTGCACACATTGCGGTTAACGCCTTCAATGAATATGAAGATTTCCGTAACGGTCTGGATTTAATGACTCAGAGAACGCCTTTCAGTGGTGGCAGTGGTGCATTGCCTCAATACCCGGAGCTGGTTTCGTGGACGGGCTTACTCGCCGTTTTTTCGACTTTATTGCTGATTGCTGTTGGCGTGAGTTTATTGCTAGAGGCCGGAAGCCCTTTGTTATATGTGGGCCTGCCTGGATTGGCCATCGTATTGACCTATTCGCGTTGGGTTGTTCGGTCACCCTGGTTCTGCCTGGTTGCTCCAGGCCTGGCATTTGGGCCACTGATGATTCTGGGAACGGGATATGTCTTAACCGGTGCGTATACCTTACATTTTTTTATGATGTCGTTACCCTGTTTTTTTCTGGTGAATAATTTACTTTTGTTGAATCAGTTGCCGGATACAGAGCCTGATAGTCGTGTGGGTCGGAAAACCCTGCCTGTTGTTTATGGCCAACGTTTCAGTATTCGAATTTATAATGTTTTTATGGGTCTGTCTTACCTCAGTATGGTGGCTGCCATTTTTTTTTCCGAGGTCCCTCCAGGCGCATTTTTGGGTGCAGTCAGTGCGCCACTGGCTTTATGGATAGGGTTGGGTCTTCATCGCAGTCTTTGTCGTAATCAAAACCTGTTGCCATACTTGGGCCTTAATGTGTTGACCACCTTGATCACGCCTGTTGCGATGGCAATTGGCATCCTTGTATTTTCTTGATAGGCCAGTTCTATGCTTCCCCTTTTCTGGAACCCTAAATCCCGTAAATGTCTGGTTGTTGGCGGTGGTGATGTTGCTGCACGTAAAGTTTCGCTGTTATTGCAGTGTGGTGTATCCGTGAGTATCGTTTCACCGCGTTTGAGCAGAAACCTGCAAGAGTCGGTCAACAGGGGCCAAGTGGCTTATACCGCACGTGAATTCAGTCTGTCTGATCTTGATGGTATCGATCTGGTGATCGCTGCGACGGATAATTCTGCGTTGAATCAATCCATTGCCCAATCTTGTAAACAGCGGAATATTCTTGTGAATGTTGTCGACTCACGGGATACTTCAAGTGTGATTTTTGGTTCGCTGGTAGATCGTGATCCTGTGCAAGTTGCCGTTTCTTCGGGTGGGGCATCACCCGTACTTGCCCGGTCATTGCGTAGCCGCTTAGAGGCGTATATTCCCGCAGCTTTTGGAGAGTTGTCAAAGCTCGTCTCCACGTATCGCCCAGTCGTTAAATCAACCCTTCATTCACCCCATGAACGGCAAAAATTTTGGGAGAGCATCCTCGAAGGGCCGGTGGCGGAGCTGGTATTGTCTGGTTTTTTAGACGACGCAAAGCGAATGCTGGAGCGTCAATTGGACGATTGGCGTAATAAAACCGTCACTTCAGGGGAAGTCTATCTGGTAGGAGCCGGTCCTGGGGACCCGGACTTGTTGACCTTCCGTGCACTGCGCTTGATGCAGCAGGCCGATGTCGTAGTCTATGACCGCCTGGTTTCTAAACCCATATTGGATTTGGTTCGCCGGGGGGCCGAAAAGATTTATGCCGGGAAAAAGAGCTCCAATCATACCATCCCGCAGGAGGGCATTAACGCACTTCTTGTCCGCTTGGCAAAAGAAGGTAAGCGGGTTCTGCGCTTAAAAGGGGGGGACCCGTTTATTTTCGGCCGCGGAGGTGAGGAAATCGAAACCCTTGTCGATGAAGGGATTACCTTTCAGGTTGTGCCGGGTATTACCGCAGCGTCTGGGTGCGCAACATATGCGGGGATTCCCTTAACTCACCGTGACTACTCCCAGGCTTGTATATTTGTAACAGGCCATCAGAAGGGTGAAGGCGCCGATTTGCATTGGGACGCTCTGGCCAAAAAAGATCAAACGGTCGTGTTTTATATGGGCTTGAGTAGTGTTGGCATCATTTGTGAAAAAATGATTGAGCACGGGCTGGAAAAGCATATGCCTGCTGCCTTGATTCAGCAGGGCACCACGCCTGAGCAAAAAGTCGTGGTGGGTACGTTGGAAGATTTACCGGCACGTGTAGCGGCTGAGCAAATTCAACCTCCGACATTGATCATCATTGGAGAAGTGGTGCGCTTACATAAAACGCTGCAGTGGTTTCAGCCCAAGCCACCGTCTGCTCCGTAATACCGAACGGTAACTGTGTCTGTCACAGGCCATGGTATTCGTTATAATTGATCAATTACCGTAACGGCGTAACGAGCATTTACGCCTTTTTCTTTGTGATAACAGGTGAAACGAGTGGATAAAGAATTTAAGCGCATAGAACGGTTGCCTCCCTATGTATTTAATATCGTTAATACCTTAAAGGCAGAAGCCCGTGCGCGCGGGGAAGATATTATTGATTTTGGGATGGGAAACCCGGATCAGCCGACACCCAGGCATATTGTCGATAAAATGATTGAAGTGGCGCAGCGAAGTAACACGCACCGCTACTCCATGTCGCGTGGGATTCCACGCCTGCGCAAAGCGATCAGCAATTGGTATCAAAGCCGTTATGAGGTGGATCTGGACCCTGAAACAGAAGCAATTGTCACCATTGGTTCGAAAGAAGGGCTGGCACACCTGGCTCTGGCAACGACAGGTCCTGGTGACACGGTACTGGTACCAAATCCGACGTATCCCATTCACCCGTATGGTTTTGTCATCGCTGGTGCGGACATCCGTCATGTGCCCATGGTGCCCGGTGGGGACTTTATCAGTGAGCTGGAAAAAGCCATTGCAGACACCTGGCCTAAACCAAAAATGCTTGTTTTGAACTTCCCGTCCAACCCAACGGCAGACTGTGTAGAACTGGATTTTTTCGAACAAGTGGTTGAAATTGCGAGGCAAAATGAAATTTGGGTAGTGCATGATCTGGCCTATGCCGATATCGTTTTTGATGGCTATCAAGCCCCCTCCATTTTACAGGCCAAAGGCGCAAAAGATGTCGCCATCGAATGCTTTTCGCTGTCCAAATCATACAGCATGCCCGGGTGGCGAGTTGGCTTTATGTGCGGGAACCCAGATCTGGTTGCAGCGCTTGCACGGATAAAATCCTACCTCGATTATGGCATGTTCACCCCAATACAAGTCGCCGCGATCACCGCGCTGGAAGGTGATCAAACCTGTGTCAAAGAAATCTGTGACTTATACAAAGGGCGTCGCGACGTGCTGTGCGATGGACTTAGTCAGGCAGGTTGGGCTGTAGAAAAACCGAAAGCCACCATGTTTGTTTGGGCAAAAGTGCCTGAGCCCTATCGGGAAATGGGATCATTGGAATTTTGCAAAAAACTCATTACAGATGCCAAAGTGGCGGCAGCACCGGGTATCGGCTTTGGTCATTATGGTGATGATTATGTGCGTTTCGGCTTGATTGAAAATACACATCGTACACGTCAGGCGGTAAGAGGTATTAAAGATATGTTTCGAAAAGATGGCGTTATGAGAGGAGAAGCCGTTGGAGCCCGTTAAAATTGGTCTATTAGGCTTAGGGACCGTTGGCCAGGGAACGGTCACGGTACTGCGTCGGAATGCTGAAGAGATCATGCGCAGAGCGGGGCGCAGCATTTTGGTGACCCATGCTGCTATTCGCAACCTACCCAAGGCAGAAGCGTTAGGCATCAAAAATCTCGATTTGACCATCGAACCCACGGATATTGTCGACGACCCGAGTATTTCTGTTGTGGTCGAGCTCATGGGTGGGCTGGAACCTGCGCGTACCCTGGTATTAAGAGCCATCGATAATGGCAAACATATCGTAACGGCTAACAAAGCACTTATTGCGCTGCACGGCAATGAAATATTTGCCGCAGCTCAGGAAAAGGGCGTTATGGTGGCTTTCGAAGCGGCCGTGGCCGGTGGTATTCCTATCATAAAAGCTCTTCGTGAAGGGTTATCCGCCAATCGAATTGAGTGGCTCGCAGGCATTATTAACGGAACCGGCAATTTTATTCTTTCGGAAATGCGTGATAAGGGCCGAAGCTTTGAAGATGTCCTGGAAGAAGCCCAGGCCTTGGGCTATGCAGAGGCTGATCCAACCTTTGATATCGAAGGGATTGATGCTGCGCATAAGCTGACTATTCTGGCCTCAATCGCCTTTGGTGTGCCCCTGCAATTTGACAAAGTCTTTACAGAAGGTATTTCCAACATTGCTCAGGAAGATGTCACATATGCCTCAGAACTGGGTTACACCATCAAACACTTAGGTATCGCGAAGCGGTTTGACGGCTCTGGTATTGAATTACGTGTTCATCCCGTACTAATACCCCAGAAGCGCTTATTGGCGAATGTCGATGGGGTGATGAACAGTGTAATGGTTCAAGCCGATGCCGTCGGGCCTACTCTCTACTATGGTGCCGGTGCGGGCAGTGCTGCGACAGCCTCCGCTGTTGTCGCAGATGTTATTGATGTTGTGAGAACCTTGACTTCAGACCCGCTCAACCGTGTTCCCCATCTGGCTTTTCAGCCAGGAGCGCTTGCGGATGTGCCAGTATTACCCATTGAAGATATTTGGTCTGAGTACTACCTGCGGATGGAGGCCGAAGACCGACCGGGTGTGATGGCGGATGTTACCCGAATTTTGGGTGATCAAGGCATTAGCATTGAAGCCATCATTCAAAAAGAACCGGAATCAGAGGGTACCAGCGTACCGGTTATCCTGTTGAGTCGGCGGGTGCGCGAAGGCGTTATGAATCAGGCCATTGAGCGTATTGAAGCTTTATCATCCGTTACCAGCCGGGTTACCCGTATCCGTGTTGAGACACTTGCTTAGGAAAACATTATGCCATCGACTACTCGATATTTAGGCCTTATTGACCGTTACCGAGATCATTTGCCGGTGCGTGACGACACGCGGGTTATCAGCCTTGGAGAAGGCAATACGCCGCTGATCCGGTTGAACAATATCCCACGGGATATTGGTAAGCAGGTTGATCTGTATGTTAAGTACGAAGGGTTGAATCCCACCGGGTCATTCAAAGACCGAGGCATGACTATGGCTGTCACTCAGGCTGTCGACGAAGGCGCACAAGCCATTATTTGCGCATCAACCGGGAATACGTCTGCCTCTGCGGCTGCGTATGCAGCACGTGCGGGGATCACAGCATTTGTGCTCATTCCTGAAGGCAAAATTGCAATGGGAAAATTGGCTCAGGCGATGATGCATGGTGCAAAAATCATCCAGATCAAGGGAAATTTTGATGCGGGTATGCAGCTGGTCAAAGAGGTTGCTCAGGAAGCGCCCGTAGCCATTGTCAACTCCATTAACCCTTACCGTTTACATGGGCAGAAAACGGCTGCGTTTGAAATTGTCGACGCATTGGGCGCCGCGCCGGATTATCACTGTTTACCCGTGGGTAATGCGGGGAATATTTCTGCTTACTGGATGGGCTACTGCGAGTACTTTTCTCGAGGATTTAGTAATCAAAGGCCCGTCATGTGCGGCTATCAGGCCAGCGGTGCCGCCCCATTTTTACGCGGGGAACCGGTTGCACACCCGGAAACGGTTGCAACAGCCATTCGTATTGGCAACCCCCAAAGCTGGGATAAAGCAACGGCTGCACAAACGGAGTCTGGCGGTTGGTTTGATGAGTTTGATGACAGCGAAATCCTGGCCACACAAAAGTTGCTGGCGAACCGGGAAGGTATTTTCTGTGAACCAGCATCGGCCATTTCGGTTGCCGGCGCGCTGCGCGACATCAAGCTTGGGAAAATTCCGGAAGGCAGCAAAGTGGTATGCACCCTGACCGGCCACGGCCTTAAAGACCCGGACACAGCCATTAATCAGTGTACCGATACAGTTATGACAGTGAAAGCCGAGCTGGCACCGGTTAAGTCCGCAATTTTAGGTGCGATGCAATCGCAGTGACAGGTGAGCCGTGCGTATTTTTCTTTTCCTTGGTGTTTTATTGGTACTTGGCCTTTTTTTATTGCGCACGGTTCCGTCAACCCGTCCCCGGCTTCGAGGCCTGATCAAGGTCGGGTTGTTTCTGGTTGTGACAGGCTTGGCTTTTGCCGTTTTCCGGCATTTTAAGGCACTGATTTAGTTAGACGCGAGTACTTTTATAACGGTTTGTGTGGGGTAATGAGGGTTTGCCCGTGCATGATGTGTCCGGGTTGATGAGGGCTGTCGATCCGGCCCAGTGAAAAGAGCGCTGTGGATTCTACGGGTGCGGTGATCGCCGCTGTTTTTCCTATGATCAATGTGCCGGCTACGTCTAACTGGCTTTGGTAAACTTTAATTGCGATATCGCCTTCTACTGTCCCGGCGGTGAGGGTGATGTGTGATGATTGGCTGATCAGCGCAATTCGGTCGCTTTTTAAGTGACTGTTTCTGATCTCCACTGTTGAATCGATAATCGAAAGTTGTGTAATGCGGGCGTCCTGAATGAGGACCTTCGAGCAATGCCGAATCGACAGCTGCTCAATCGTGCCGGTATATACCTTATTTTGTTCGTTTTCACAGGATTGTGCTGTGTGTTGGACTCGATTCGGAAGTCTGGGTGACGAGAGCGTAGCATTGACCTTGGGGTGGGCGAGGTGATTTAGCAGAAACTGGTGAAATTTTCTTGGAGCTTCAACAAAGGGAACATGGCCGGCACCTGAAATAATTTCCAGTTGTGAATTGGGAATGAGTGCATTAAGGACATGCCCGGTGCGTACAGGTGCAATTGAGTCGTTCTCGCCCCAAACAATAAGCGTAGGGGCCGTAACTTGTTCGGGTATCTGACTGAAGTCATGCAGCACCAACGCCATCGCTGAAATTGTTTTGGGGTTGCCGCCTAAAAATTGTGCTCTGAAGATTGGCAGTGGCATCATGGTTTCCAGATTAACTGGCAGCCTCTGGTCCAGGGAACTCATAATTTTTCCGGCGAATTGACTCAAACGATCTTTGGCGGGTAACGAACCATTGGTCATAAAGTCGATACCCAGCGGCACAAGAAATTGGCTGTAGGCCAGCCGGTGAAGGATACCGGCCGGATTGGCCAGCGTGAGCGTTTTAACATCATTAGGGTGGGTTGCCGCATAGTCTAAGGCAATGGCGCCTCCCATTGAATGCCCAACCAGATGAAAAGGTGATTCCACGTACTTTTGAGTTAAAAAGCGAATAAGCTTAGTATAATTTTCGGGCGAATAAAGTTCATTGGCTTTACTCGACCGCCTAAAGCCGGGTAAATCAAATTTGAAGAGCGCATAGTCCTTTTCCAAATAGGTTGTTGTTGTATTCCAGGACGTTGCGGCTTCATCCCCTAAGCCATGAATCAGGACAACCGCTGGCTTGCCGGGCGTGCCGGCTTGTTCAATATAAACTTGGCCTCCAAAAACAGGTTCAGGGACTGTTTCAGCCAGAGTCTTTTGCCCACACAAAGGGGTGAGTATTAATAAAAGCACAATCAGGCGGGATTGTCTGGAATGATAATAGCCAATTACTTTTGGGTTATTTATTTTTAGTAGAGAAAACATATCGATACCGCCAGTTTTTTTAATTATTTTTAGCTATTTGATCAAAATAATATATATTATGCATTACAAAAGTGGTTAATTATTCAGCTGTTACTAAATGATCATAGAAACACTATCAACTTTATCTTTCACTGTTCGTTCGCGGGTTGGTATTGATATCAAGCTCCCACGATACTCAATCGTTATGCCGGCATTTGGGTTTTCTCTGTTTTTGTCACTTTTATTTCTATTCCCGGTCAACAGTCGCGCAGAGCTGCCCAAACTATTGAGTGACTGGGAATACGAAGTAAAAAAGGGCGATACCTTGTGGTTGTTGACCGAACGCTTTTTAAACGATGAATACCTAGCCGAAACATTGAGGACGTATAACCGGGTCGAGAACCCAAGACAACTGCCAGTGGGCAAAATCTTAAAAATTCCTCTGTCCTGGATGAGGAAAAAAGAAAGCTATGCTGTTGTTGTTGAAGTCAGAGGGGCACCTGAACACATTGTGAATAGGGCGTCACGGGCAGTCAAAGTTGGGGACCGGCTCCAGACAGGGGAGGTGGTCACAACCGATGATGAAAGTGCTGTCAGTATTCGTTTGAAAGACGGTTCATTAATTTACCTGCAATCGAATGGGAAACTGATCCTCCAGGCTATGCAGCATTATGAAAATACGGAGATGAATCGCTCGGAGTTGAAGTTGCCCTACGGTAAAACGGACGTTGAAGTAGCTCCCCAGAAAGAGGCGGGTTCCGGATTTGACATCAAAACCCCATCACTGGTGACCAGTGTTAGAGGTACCCGTTACCGGCTAGAGTTTGATGCTGTTAGAAAGCTGTCCAGAATCATGGTGACGGAAGGTATTGTTGCGGTGGGTGATAGCGATGATCTGATCGATTTAGTTTCGGGATCAGGCTTGATTGCGGATCAAGCAACCGGGATGCAAAAGCCTGAATCGCTTTTGCGTTCTCCTGATCTTTCGGGGTTTCCCTCCGTCATTGACCAGCTACCTGCCCAGTTACCTTTTCCTGCTGTGACAGGAGCCGCTGCCTATGAGCTAAGAGTAGGCAGTTTGGGCTCTTCGATTTCACTGATTGAAGCGGTATTGGAAAACAACGAAGTTGTACTCGAAAATGTGGCATTAAATGAAGGGCATTACTGGATGAAAGTGCGCGCCGTCAAGAAAAATGGTTTGTCCGGTTTTGATGGCTACCATGAGTTTGGCGTGACAGAAACCCTGGCGATGCAGTTAAACCCCGAAACACCCACGGCAATGTCAGCAACCCAAATTGTGCCTCAAATTAATAGAGTGTCAGGGCGTCAGCAAAGTGGTTACATTAGTCTCTTTTGGAATACACCGCAGAAGATGGAACGGTTTCGCGTTCAGATTTCGAAAAATACGGACTTTGATGAACTGATCGTCGATGAAACAAATGTTTCTACTTTCCGTTACACAGTAGACGGAAGGCTGGAGCCAGGCCATTATTATTGGCGCGTGGCTGCGCAGGAAAAGGGGCAATCATGGGGGGCTTTTAGTGATGTTGGCAGCTTTCAAATTTTTCCATAAAAATCATTATTCAACATAAACATTCGATACACCTTCTAGTATGAATTCCCTGTATGCGAGTTTAGAGCAGCGCTGGACGAATGCGCTTGGTGTGGCGCTCATGCTCTGCCTTGTCGGTCTGGGTTTTGTCTGGACAGGGGTGACGCAGCATTGGAGTAACCAGGTTTATGACTGGTTTCAGAAAGTGTCGCTGCCTGGAATTCATAAAAGTGACGTTGTTGTTATTGAAATTAATGCGCAGAGCTTAAGGCAAATTGGCCGCTGGCCATGGCCACGATTGGTTCATGCGGAATTACTCGATAAGTTGACAAGGGCGGGCGCCAAGGTCGTGGCGTTTGATATTCATTTTTCAGAGCCGGGACAGCATGATGATCAGCTGGCCAAGGCCATTCAGCGTAACGGGCGCGTGGTACTCCCTGTATTCTGGGAAAAAAGTGAAGCAGGGTTTATATTGAGCAAACCGCTGGAGCCGTTTATCAAAGCGGGTGCTGTGCTTGGTCATACCCATGTTGATTTTGACTCAGATGGCGTTGCAAGGCGGACATGTTTGCTGACAAACACGCAATCTGGCCAGTGGCCAAGTTTAGGTCAAGCGATGATCTGGCAAGCCAATCAAGGGCCTTCGGCCAAACAACTGACGTTTATTCGTGGAGAGCAAAGTGGCTTTTGCGAATCGTCTGCCATGATTCCCTTTTCACGCCCAGACCAGTACTTCAGAGCGCTTTCTTATACTACCGTTTTAAAATCAACGGACCGCCAGCTTGAAAAACTGTCGCTGCGTGATAAATACGTCCTGGTCGGACCGACAGCGGCGGGACTTTCCCCATTTGTCATGACACCTACGTCTGGGGACAAAAAAGCGATCCCCGGTGTTGTTTTTCAAGCCCTGGCGTTGGATGTCTTAATCAGTGGCGAGGTTGTTACACCTTTTTCCTTATCCATGCAGCTGGCATTAACTGCCCTGTTTATTTTGACGCCGGTCTTACTGTATTACGTTTTTAGAAATGAATGGGTCATTATCACAACGGGTAGTTTATTTGTTGTTGCACTAGGGTTTAGCTTTGTGGCCTTAAAGTTTTTTAATCTTTGGTTCCCGCCGATGCCGGTTCTGGTGACTTTGGCGCTCAGCTATCCGCTGTGGGGGTGGCGGCGGCTCAAGCATGTAGGGCACGACCTTTCGCGTGAACAAAACCAGATTAAATTGACAGCGCAGTCAATTGCAGATGGCGTGATTACAACAGATGCCAGTGGACGAGTCGTTTATTTAAACCCTGTCGCCGAACACATGACCGGCTTGAAACTCAATGAAGTCCATGGCCAGTCATTTGACCAGGTTTTACATCTGGACGATAACCAGCAGCAGCATTTAATGTCGTGGTTAAAAAACAGCCAACATAGAAACACCGTCAGTCTCAAGTCATTAGGGCAGACAGCATTAAAAAGCCGTTCAGGCCGGGATTACAACGTCTCCATATCCGCCAGCTTATTGCGAGACCGAGGGGGCGTCCAAGGGATGGTACTCGCCATTTGCGACCTGACAGAAGTCAAACGTGAAGCCCGAAAAGTGGCTTTCCTTGTGTCACATGAAAAGCTAACCCGGTTGCCAAACAGAAGTCTTCTAAAAGAACACATTCGACGTGTGATGAAGCACAACCGCAACCCTGATCAGTTAATGAGTATCTATTTTATCAATCTGGATAATTTCAAACGCATTAATGATGCGCTGGGAAGAGCGGTTGGGGATCGTATTCTCCGGATTGTGGCTAAGCGGTTAAAAGCCATGCGCCAGGAAAACGACTTTGTTGCACACCTTGGTGGTGATGAATTTGCTTTCGTATTTGCCCATGTTAAAAATAAAATACAAGCGCTTGAATTTGCCGGTGAGTTAGTCGAAAGGCTTGGTCACCGTATCAATGTTGATAACCACCAGCTTCACCTGAGCGCGAGTATCGGCATCAGTCTTTATCCGGATGATGGACAAGACGACGAGATGCTGATTTCGAAAGCCGATGTGGCCATGCGCCATGCCAAAACACTGGGCCGCAATAACTTTCAGCTTTTTTCTTCTGAGATGGATTACTTTTTGTCACAGACACTCCATCTGGAGCAGGATCTGCGTGCAGCGATTCAAAACAACGAGTTGGAATTGTACTATCAGCCTCAGATCGACATTGAAACAGGGGCCATCCGTGGTTTGGAAGCCTTGACACGATGGCGCCGCTCCGATGGGAAATTTGTTGAACCCTCCATTTTTATTTCCGTTGCAGAAGAAACAGGCTTAATACACAGCTTGGGCAAGTGGGTACTCGAAGAATCCTGCCGACAGGCAAAAATCTGGCAAGAGAAGGGGATTCCACCTGTGCGCATTGCCGTGAATTTGTCGCCCCGGCAGTTTATGAGTAACGATGTCGTTTCTGTGATCCGAGGGGCTTTGGCGAATAGCGGTCTGGATGCAAAGTATCTGGAAATAGAAATCACCGAGAGTGCGGTTATGCAGAACTACGCTAAAGCATTGGAGACCTTGCTTCAGTTCAAAGCGCTGGGGGGACAAGTCTCGCTGGATGATTTTGGCATTGGCTATTCCTCGTTTAGCCGCTTAAAAAACCTGCCCATTGATCAACTCAAGATTGATCGCTCATTTGTGTTGGATATTGTCGCCAGCAAAGCGGATGCCGCTGTGACACATGCCATGATCACCATGGCACATGACATGGGGATTGATGTAATCGCCGAAGGTGTTGAATCCAGGCAGCAAATTGAAATTTTGAAGCAACAAGATTGTGATGAGTTTCAGGGGTATTTTTTCAGCCGCCCTCTGCCTGCGACCGACATTGGCGAACTGCTTCAGAGAGTCTCGAAAGGTATTAATACTGGTTCAAAAGCGCCTGTTTAGCCAGGTGTGCAGCCGTACCGCTTTTTAAGTTTGTTTCGTTTTTAAGGGCGCTCGTAAAAAATGAGCGGTTTCTGTAGTATTGCCGTGATAAAAGAACAGGATTGATCAATGAGCGAGGATAGTCACGAATCTTTATCGAGCACTATGATGGATGCCCAAGCGCTGCATTCGGAATCGTGGAAAATATTCCAGATCATGGCCGAGTTTGTGGAAGGGTTTCAAAAACTGTCGGTTATCCGTCCGGCAGTCAGTATCTTTGGTTCGGCGAGGACCCCGAAGGATCATCCTTGGTATGCTTTGACTGAAGAGATTTGTTGCAAATTATCGGATGCCGGTTTTGGTGTGATCAGTGGTGGGGGGCCTGGGCTCATGGAAGCGGCCAACAAAGGGGCCAAGATGGGCAAATCGCCGAGCGTTGGGCTCAATATTGAGCTGCCAATGGAGCAAAAGCCCAACCCCTACCAAGACGTAGAATTGATGTTCCGACATTTTTTTACACGTAAAGTCATGTTTGTAAAATATGCCTCGGCTTATGTCGTCATGCCCGGTGGTTTCGGTACGCTGGATGAGTTGGCAGAGATCATGACGCTCGTTCAAACAGGTAAAACACAGCGCATTCCCATTATTCTGGTGGGATCAGATTTTTGGAAAGGATTGATGGACTGGATTCATCAATCCATGTTGGCATCGGGAACGGTATCGGCTGAAGACCTGCAGCTCATTGAAATGATTGACGATCCGCAGGGAGTGGTTGATGCAATTTTTGATTATTACGAAGGTATTGATGTTGATCCGGCGGATGTTTCAGAAGAAATTCCTATGGATCTCTAATAGCATGCCATGGCTGTGTATTAAAATGCGGCGATAGAACCGCGTCCTACAAATTTCAAAATATTAAAAGATGAGAGACGATGGATACGATAAAAACAGCACTAGATACCAGTTCAAACGAATACCAGGAGAACTACAAAGCATCCCTGGAGCGTCGGGAGGAGCTTTATCAACTCCGCTCAGAAGCACGACAGGGGGGATCGGAAAAGGCGCGAAAGTTACATAAAGATCGTGGACAAATGACCGTCAGAGAGCGTATCCATGCCTTAATTGATCCAGGTTCACCCTTCTTTGAAATTTCGGAGCTGGCAGGTTTGCATATGTATGACGGTGTGCCGCCGGGCGGCAGCATGGTGACGGGTGTGGGTCGGGTCAAAGGCCGCAATTGTATGATCATTGCCAATGATCCAACGGTGAAAGGTGGCACATTATTCGGCATTACCTGTAAAAAGCACGTGCGTGCTCAAACAATTGCGCGCCGGTATCGGCTGCCTTGTATTACGATGGTCCAGTCCGGCGGTGCGTTTCTACCCGATGTTGCCAATATCTTTCCGGATATTGGTCATGGCGGGACGATCATGCGCAACCAGGTGCTGATGTCTGCCGAAGGTACGGCCCAAATTGCACTCGTTCATGGCCCGTCTACAGCGGGCGGTGCCTACATTCCTGCACTGTGTGACGAAGCGGTGATTATCCGCGAACAAGGTGCAATGTTTCTTGGCAGCCCCGAATTAGTCTTTGCCGCAACCGGTGAAGTGGTTGGACAGGAAGAATTGGGTGGTGCAGAAATGCACTGCAGTGTTAGCGGTGTCACCGACCATATTGCAGAAGATGATGCCCACGCCTTAGCGATCACCCGCAACATTGTTGAAAACCTGGGCTCGCTACCGAAGATGCGCTGGGACGTTGCTCAGCCGGCTGAGCCACTTTACCCGATGGAAGAAATTTACGGCATTATCAGCCACGACCCCAAACTGCCAACAGATAACCGGGAAATTTTGGCCCGTTTATTGGACGGCAGTGAATTTCATGAATTTAAAGCCATGTATGGTGACACCTTAATCTGTGGCTTTGGGCGCATCAAAGGTTTCTCAATCGGTATTTTGATGAACAACGGTGTATTGTTTTCAGAAAGTGCGAGTAAAGCCGCGCACTTCATTGATTTATGCTGCAAACGGGATATCCCGATTCTCTTCAGTGCCGACATCAATGGTTTTATGGTTGGCCGCGAAGCCGAGGAATCCGGCATTGCCAAGCATGGCGCTAAAATGATTACCGCAATGGCCTCTGCCAAAGTACCACGTATCAGCCTGATTACCGGTGGCTCGTATGGGGCAGGCTATCTTGCTATGTGTGGGCGGCCTTTTGAACCTGATTTTATGTTCATGTGGCCCAATGCCCGGGCAGCTATCATGGGGCCTGATCAAGCGGCCACAACACTTTCTCTGGTTCAAGAGAAAATACATCAGCGAGAGGGGACTACCTGGCCAGATGACGAACGGGAAACCTACAAAGGGCAAATCAGAAAAATCTACGAAGACTTTTCCAATGCCTACAATTTTGCTTCGCATATCTGGTGCGATAATGTTATCGACCCACTGGAAACCCGGGATGTGATTGCCATGTCATTGGATCTGGCAGGCAGGGTACCCGGCGAGTCCACGACCTTTGGTGTGTTCAGGCAGTAAAATCCGTAAAAAATACGGCTGTCGCCAATCCCCTAACCATTTGTTGAGGGATTGGTGTTCAGCGAGTATTGAGCGCTAAGTATTTTTTGATTACGAAAAGCTCACTTATACAAGGAGCAAAGCAAACTTTTTGCTGTGGCCTAATAGATCTAAAAACAAACTGCAGAGCTTGTTGATCAATAAAAAAGAGGCTTACTTTTTCCATACATAAGTGCTACGTGGGAGCCCTTCACGAATTGCTCGATCACGAATGGCAAGGGCTTGAGACTTTGTTAGGTTGGACCCAAGTAACACCACATAAAAGCCATCCCACGAGATTTTGCTACCCACTTTGACATCCCAGCCCTTCTTCTGATACTTGCTGGCTTGCCGTTCTGCACTGTCCCGGTTACGGTGTGCACCGGCAACAACAAACCAACTTTTATTGTTGCTGCCTTTCAGGCCTTTTAAAAAACGGCTTACGGCACTGATATCCTCATGGCGCCCTCGGGGAGCATCTGCCGCATAGGCCTGACGGATAAAAAAGCCCTGACTTTGTTCTTCAAATGAAATACCGCTGCCCTGCTGAGGTCGACCTGCTTGTAACTCTTGGATTTGTTCACGGGCGACGTCGAGCTGGCTATTCGCCTTATTCAGGTTGGCGCCAGACTGAAGGCCGATAATGAGAGCCGGTGCCATCACACCCAGCTGAAAGGCTTTTTGGATGTTGGTCTCCTGGTTGACCTTCACCACGATGGCGCCGAGGGCCATGAGTATCAACGCCTTTGCGCAGTAACCCAGAAAGGTGAGCAGGTCGAAGTCAACAAACAATGAGGCCGGGTCGAGTGTTAATGCCTCTGCGAGCAAAGTACCTGCACCTGCGATAGCGCCCCAAAAAATTGCTTCCCGCTGTGTGGCCACATCTCCCTCCTTTCTTAACGCATTGCCGTTATGATCCCACCGGATGAAACCTGTTTCCGTGGGTTTGACTATGCCAGCAAGTTTACACAGCCTATCCGCTATTTGTCACACTTTCTGAAAGTCGTTTGGAGGTTTTTACGCGTTAACAGACGAAGGTCTGTATGGTACTTTGATGATAGCCCTCGGGAGGCTTCGATCTTTGACGAATTGCCATAACTGGCGAGAGAAGAGCCATTATTCGGCAAAATCACCGCACGGGGTTACCCGTTTTATTGGCTGATCTTTGCTTCTTTTCGGTACGGTGTGTGTTCTGCATTTCACAGCTTCCGAGGTGTTCCGTCCCTTCTTTGGAACGACTCATCCCATCTAGGGAATGTTATTCATCATCACTCTGGGTGTTGTGACGTTGCTTTTTTTACTCAGCCTAGGGTGCTTTTTTTGCCCATCGGATAGTGATAGAAGCTTAAGGTTTGTTGCGTTAGCTTCGCTTCCATTTGGAATCGTGATCCTTGGGGTCGACCTTCTGGATGCTTTTCGCCTGACTTATTATCTGCTCTGGCATATTCTTTGGGAGCACGTGCGCCTCCACTGGCTTTTCAGTGAACCGTTTTCTTTTGGCGCATGATCCATGCTGGGATCAGCGCCAAAAAGAATGCGATTGCACTGACGATAAACCCATCCTGGAACCCGACAGTAGCAGCTTGCTGCAATAGTGTACTGCCAAGGTAGTGCATAGCCGCAGGTGTTTGCAGGCTGCTTTCTACCCCACCCTGAGCCAGTAAATCTTGTATCGGCGTGAGAAAAGCTTCTGTGGTGGCATTATTTTCAACCAATAATGTGGTGAAGTGATCACTATGGTACTGCGTGCGGTATGCCAAAAAGACTGACAAAAGGTTCACACCAAACGCCCCACCCAGTTGGCGGACAAAGTTAATCGCGCCGGCTCCCTGGCTGAGTAGCTCGGGAGGGAGCGTTCTCATGGCACCGGCTGTTAAGGGTGGCATCACTAATGAAAGCCCGATTCGCCCCATGACAACCCACCAGGCGACCAGCCAGAAACTCGTATAAAAATCTGCAACGCCAAGTAGCAGGCAGGAATAACCGAACAGTGTCAGGCCGGAAAGCGTTAACCAGTGGCCGGGGTAGCGGTCGGTTAAATGCCCGGCCAGTGGAAACATGATGCCCATGATAAACCCGGCCGGCATGAGTAACAGCCCTGCTTTTGTCGGTGTATACCCTTGGATGGTTTGTACAAACAATGGGATGAGATAAGTTGAGCCAAAGATACCCATACCAAAAACAAAGCCGAGTGCCGATGCGGCGGCAAAATGTTTGTTGAGGAATAAACGCAGGTTTAATAATGGGCTGGGTGTGATGAGCTGCCAGCGCAAAAAAGCAATGGAAGTGATCGCTGAGACCACAAAGAAGAAGAGAATCCAGTTGGATGTCCAACCCTTACTTTGCCCATTTGAAAGTGCAGTGAGAATGCAGCCAAGGAACAGACAGAGTAAGGTAAAACCGGTCCAATCAAAATTGACCTTCCTGGTTGTTTTGTCTTGAGGTGGTAAAAAAATGGAAGCCAGCATAATACTCAAAGAGCAGAATGGCAGTACAACGTAAAAAACCGCGCGCCAACTGAAGGCATCGATGAGTAGTCCTCCCACGGTTGGGCCAAGCGCGGGCGCCAATACCACGCCCATCCCGAAGAAACCCATAGCCCGGCCCCGCTCGTTCGGCGGGAATATTTTGAACATCGTGAGCATGGTCAAGGGTTGTACCGTGCCTGCCGCCGCACCTTGAAGGATACGACCGAGGATTAAAACATCTTCACTTGGGCTAAGCCCACTGATGACCGAGGCTCCGGCAAATAAGAGCAGCGAGAAAATAAAAGCTTTGCGTACGCCCAAAGTCTGTTCCAGCCATGCTGTCAGGAGCATCGTGGCCGTCATGGCCGCGAGAAAGCCTGTTACCAGCCATTGAGCATGGTCCTGTCCAATGCCGAATTGGCCCATAATATCCGGGAAAGCAACGCTGATCATCGTAATCGACAGAACGGTACTCAGCGTACCAATCATAACGGTTCCCGTGACTAGCCACTTGTAGATCGCTCCGTACTGGACAAATAGTGCCTGTACGGCGGGCTCCAAGTGACTCGAATCAGCAGGGCTATTTGACGGCAATGTCGACCTCAACCATCATCCCTGGTCTCAGCTGGGCCCGTTTTTCTTCCTCAATGTCATTAATTTCAATGCGGACGGGCAACCGTTGGGTGATTTTTGTGAAGTTTCCGCTCGGATTAGGGGAGGGTAAAAGTGCAAATTCGCTGGTTGTGGCATTGCCAATGCGGAAAACCCGCCCCTCTAGATCCCAATCGGGGTAAGCATCCACGGCCAGTTTAACGGGTTGGCCTACGTTCAGTTTGCGAATGGCGGTTTCTTTAATGTTGGCTTCCACCCACACCTGCATGGGGTCATGCATCAACACCAGCCTTTGGCCGGGGCTGACAAATTCGTTTTCCGAAACAAAGGTTTTGTCAATCACACCGCTGATTGGGCTGGCGATGCGGTGATCCTGTAAAAAGATCTTTTGCTGTTCCAGTACGGTCTGCAAAATTTCCTGTTCGCGGAAGAGGCGGATGCGCTCTTTTTTAAGCACTGTGATTTGATTGCGTTCGGCGCGTGCTGAAGCCAGTGCAGCCTCACTGGCGGCGAGCTCCGCTTGCAGCCCTTTTTCCTGATCTTCCGCTTGCTTGAAGGCAGTATAAGCACGATCGCGCTCTTGCTTGGAGATCAGTTGTTGTTTGAGTAAGCTATCAGCACGATTGAAGTCTTCGCGGGCCTGTGTCAAGCCGTCGTGTGCAATGGATAATTTGGACGAAACAGCAATACGGTCGTTGAGTGCACGTTGGTAATTATTTTCAATTTGCTCGGTCAGCAAGTTGATTTCAGCATCCAGCTTTTCGATCAGTGCGGTTTGAGAGCGAATTTTTGCTTCTGTTTCTTCTAGCTTGAGTTGAGTCTCACGATCATCGATCTGAGCAATAAGTTGGCCTTGGCGCACGGTATCACCGGCGATGACATGAAAGGCCGTGACCCAACCGGAAATCCGGCTGCTCAATGTTAAAGAGTCTGCGGTGATCCGGGCATCTACCTCGTAAACATGGTTGCGTCGTTCTTGGTACCAGAAGTAAGCCGCAATGAGAAAAACCAACAGCAATCCGACAAGTAATAGGTTCAGCCGGTTTTTTTTTCTTGGCGACGTTTGTCTGGGTGTAGCGGGCTCTGAGGCTGTTGTCATTTATTCATTGACTCAAGTCGGGATTTAATGGTTTCCATCACATTAAGGCAGGTTGCCAGGTTTTCGGTTGGAATCCCATGCAGCAGTTGCTCTCTGAGCTTTGCGGCCGTGCCTGTGATTTGGTCCAGTATGGGGTTGGCCTTTTCGCAAAGATATACGAGTTTACAACGTTTATCTTCGGGGTGATTACGCCGTTCTACCCAACCCTCGGATTCCAATTTATTCAAAATTCTGACCAGTGTGGGACCTTCAATACTTAAATAGGCGGCCAAATCTCGTTGGGCGATGCCTTCACCGCGTTGAGAAAGTGTGAAGAGCACCATCCAGCGGGCCTGGGACATTCCCATTGGTTTCAGTTGGTTATCCATTTCCCGGCGCCACGCGCGAGCGGTGTCAGCAATTGTTCGACCAAAATGTTGTGGTGTTGTCATATAATATCTTCTTAATGGAGGAATCAGTAGCAAGCTAATAAATTATACCGTACTTTATCGTCTTATAGGTAAAATGAGATAAGTTTGCGGTTACCACTGTGACAGCCATTATAGACTGTTTTTTTCACACCATTTGATGGAGGTATTTGTGTCTCAAGAAAATAAATTATTAGGCGGTAAAACGGTTGTTGTAACCGGCGCTGGCCGAGGTATTGGTCGTTCAATTTCGCTTTTAATGGCGAAATACGGTGCGAATGTGGTTGTTAACGATCTCGGTGGGTCAGCCTCCGGTGAGGGTGAAGATATTGGCCCTGCACAGGAGGTTGTCAACGAGATCACCGCTGCAGGTGGCAAAGCGGTTGCGCATGGTGGGTCCGTAAGCAGTTGGGATGATGCACATGAAATGATCGAAACAGCTGTGAGTAACTTTGGCAGTGTTGATGTGATTGTCAACAATGCCGGTATTTTGCGTGATGTGATCTTCCACAAGATGACAGAAGATGATTTTGATGCGGTAATTGCAGTCCACCTCAAAGGCAGTTTCAATGTGGCCCGGGCTGCGGCAACGCATTTCCGCAAACAGCAAAGTGGTTCAATGATCCACTTTACATCAACATCTGGCTTGATCGGCAATTTTGGCCAGGCTAACTATGCGGCCGCAAAACTCGGTATTGTCGGTCTATCCAAATCGATCGCGTTGGATATGTCCCGTTACGGTGTGCGTTCCAATTGTATTTCTCCGTTTGCGTGGAGCCGTTTGATCGGTACGATTCCTGATAACACGCCAGAGCAACAGGCACGGCTGGCAAAAATCAAACAGATGACACCTGACGATCAGGCGCCGATGGCGGTGTATCTTGCAAGTGATCTCTCCGAAAATGTGACAGGACAGATCTTCGGTGTACGTAGAAATGAAATTTTTCTCATGGGGCAATCGCGCCCGATTCGCTCAGCGCATAACAGCGATGGTTGGACGCCTCATTCCATTTCAGAGCGGGCAATACCGGCGCTGGAGAAAAGTTTCTTTGCACTGGAACGCTCAGCTGATGTCTTCAGTTGGGATCCGATTTAATCATCAGCAACACGCAATTTCCTTGTAGCTAATAAAAAAGCCCCATTTCGGGGCTTTTTTATAGGGCGTTGAATGTTTTACGCGCCTTACGCGGCTGATTTGGCTTCAAGCTGAAACACGGTTTGGGCCAGTGTTTCTTTATCAATGTAGCCCACCTTTCGTCCTTTTGCGTTTTCGACGATCACGTAAGAGCCGTCCTCAGAAAGTAAGGTGTGTAGTACGGTATCCACCGTTTCATCTTCCATCACAGTGACAAAAGGTGACGGGTTATCCGGTTTTTCGTCAACCATGATGGACTTTGCAAGCAGTACCCGTGTGCGGTTGACGTCCGCAACAAAGCGTTCGACATACTGATCAGCAGGCCTTAAGAGAATGTCCTGAGGGGTGCCATGCTGGACCAGCTTACCCTCATTCATAATCGCGATACGATCACCAATTTTGAGGGCCTCGTCCAGATCATGGGTGATAAAAATAATGGTTTTATTCAATTCTGATTGCAGCTCCAGCAACAGATCCTGCATGTTTGAGCGAATCAGTGGATCGAGCGCACTGAAGGCTTCATCCATCATTAAAATATCGGCATCACAAGCCAGTGCGCGCGCCAGACCCACGCGCTGTTGCATGCCGCCTGACAACTGCGCGGGATAATTTTTTTCATAGCCACTTAGGCCGACGCGCTCCATCCAATACCGTGCTTGGGATTTGATGAAGTGCTTTTCCTTTTTTTGAGTGTGTAAACCAAAAGCAACGTTATCCAGCACCGTTTTGTGCGGCAGTAAGGCAAAGTTCTGAAAAACCATCGACGTTTTGGTTTGCCGGAAGTGGCGCAATGCCGGGCCATCCATCGCAAGGATATCATCGCCATCGACATGAATGGTGCCCTCTGTGGGTTCAATCAGACGGTTGATATGGCGCAGCAGGGTCGATTTTCCTGACCCCGACAACCCCATGATCACTTCAATCTGTTGCCCCTGGAGGTCGAGGCTGACGTTGTGCAACCCGAGAATATGCTGGTACTTTTCAAGCAAGGTCTGCTTGTCCATGCCCTGTTTGACGTCATTTAGTACGGTGTGGGGTTTGGGGCCAAATATTTTTGTCAGGCCCTGAATACGGATTTTGCTTTCAGGCATTCTTAATTACCCTTCACGATGTTTTTGTATTCTTATCCCGTATTGTTGGGAAACGCGATCAAAAATGATGGCGATGGCTACAATGGCTAACCCATTGAGTAAGCCAAGAGAGAAATATTGATTGGTAATGGCTTTCAATACCGGTTGTCCCAAACCTGTCACGCCAATCATCGATGCAATCACAACCATGGAAAGAGACATCATGATGGTTTGATTAACACCGGCAAAAATAGACGGTAATGCCAGGGGGACTTGTACGTTCACCAGCTTTTGCCAAGGGGAGCAGCCAAAAGCGTTCGTCGCTTCGATAATGTCTTTGTCAACTTGGCGAATGCCAAGATTGGTCAGCCTCACGATGGGAGGCAGGGCATATATAATCACGGCAATTGTGCCGGGAATTTTTCCGATCCCTAGCAGCATGACGACAGGAATCAGGTACACAAAGCTTGGCATGGTCTGCATGACATCCAGAACAGGCGTCAGGAAGCTTTGTATGCGATCGGAGCGCGCCATTAAAATACCGAGGGGAATGCCGATGAGAATCGCCATTAAGGTACATACGGTGATAATACTCAGGGTACGCATGGTGTCATCCCACATGCCCAGATAGCCAATGGCGAAAAGAGAAATGACGACACCTGCGACAATTTTCCTGCTGCGGCTGGCTATCCAGGCTAAGCACGCAATGACGGCGATAATGACTGGCCAGGGTGTGGCCAGTAAAATTTTTTCGCACCCAACGAGAAAAGTCAGCAATGGGTCAAAAAAATGTTCGAGGTTTTCTCCATACGCTTCGATAAAATCCCGAAAGGAGTCGTCAATGCTTTTCCTGAGCTCCCTTAATTCGCCTCGCGAAAGGCTTGGGAAGTCTGTCAGCCAAGTCATAGCGGCCTCACTGTTGGTTGGGCAAAAGGTATTTTGGGGTCACAGATTTAAACCGTTTAGTTTAATTAGAGTGACTTTTTCACCTTGGTTATCTGCTCGGCTGAGAGCCATTTCGACCAGATATCTTCATAATTCTTAAGAAAATAAAACGCGGCATCTTCACCGTTCGCCTGGTTGTCGGCCATATAAGCCAATACAACGCCAACGGTTTCCAAACCATAAGTCCGTTGATTCAAGTACCCCATCACCTCAGGATTGGATTGACTAAAAGGCGTGGTGACAGCGGTGTGTACTTTGGACACCGCCCAGCCATTTTTCTTGGGATTCGGACAATCCGGGGTTTTCGAAATACAGCTATCCCAGTTTTCTTTATCGTGGGGTACGCCCCAGTCCAATTTGTACATAGGGTATTTGTAAAGAACAGCCGTTGGTTGCCAATAGTAGCCAAACCAGGCTTCTTTTCTTGCGTGCGCTTTGGCGATGGAAGCCGCTAGCGCTGCACCTGAGCCGGGGTCAATCACGTCAAACCCGTGGCCGTCTGCATCAAAGGCGCTTTTTTTCATCAGATTAATATTATTGATTTGACAACCCCAACCAGAAGGACAGCCGTAAAATGCCCCGCGGGATGGGTTTTCTTTGTTGGGGAAAAGGTCAGGCCGCGCTAGGACATCATCCACTGTTTTCAGCTCTGGATGCTTCTGGTGCATATGCTCAGGAATAAACCAGCCTTCGCTGGCACCTTCGATTAAAGGCGTGCCAACAACGACGTCACCATTTTTGACGGCACTTTCCAGGCGCTGAACCAATCCGTTGGTCCAGAGTTCGGGCGCAATATCCGGTGTGCCTTTTGCTTCCATGGAAGCGAACGTGGTTTCTGTTGCACCGGGAATCAGTTGGACATTACAGCCATAGGCTTCTTCCAGAATAATTTTATCCAGATTGGCAAGAAACTCAGCGGAAGGCCAGTTCATTTCTGCGATCGTGATATCGCCGCAGGCTCTGGCTTGTATGGGAAGGGAAATGAAACCGATGAAAGCGAGTAAAACAAGCTTTTTGATGAAGGACATAGCAGCGCCTCGATGTGATGGATTAGGGTGGCGTGCGGCCAGTAAAACATAGTCGGCTTTAGGGTAGCAAGTTGGGCTCCCCGTTAGAAGGCGTCATCCGGTAAATAATTTTACTAGTATTTCAATCAATTATGTGGTGATGTCATTTTTATCAGCGATGCACTTCAGCGCCACTTGCAGTAGCCAGAGTGGCTGGCATTAAACCCGTCACACACCTTATGGATGGCCTGCTGGTCTCGCTGCGACCTGATACAGGCGTAGCTCACCACTTTTCTTTTGAGAAGAACGCCGTGGCCCTTTTTAGAACATCGCGCTTTTTCTTAAAATCCGCAATTTTTCGTTTGAACTTGCAGATCTGTTTGCTTTCCTGTTGGAATAATCAATACTGTTTATGTTGACGTCACGAATTGTAGATTTGACTGGGATGGCTGCCGAGTTCTCGTGCAACCTCAGCAGCCGATGTGTTAGGGCCATCAGAGCTGCAAACCGTTTCCTGACGAAAATCTTCGGGGTAGTGATTGTATTTGTTTCTTGTCTTTCCCATGATCATTAGACTCCTCGTTAGATACAAATGAGATGTCTACTTTTTTGGGGAGATTGCCACCCTAACGCCGCGAAGGCATGTGCCTCTGAACTGCCCTTGTTAGGTCTGCTTTATGCTCTCTTGATTAAACCTACTCTGAGGTCAGAGGCTTCATATATTATGTGATCTTTATGTATTACAACGCCATCAGCGATACCAAGCGGCATCGGCCTCTTGAATATACGCTTGATGTTTACCTTATATTTAATAGAGCCAGCATCAGGATATATTTGACCAGTAAACTTTACCTTTCCTACCCCGAGAGCCCTTCCTTTGCCTTCAAGCCCTGACCAGCCAAGATAAACTCCTAGCAATTGCCAAAGCGCATCGAGCCCCAAACAACCAGGCATTACTGGATCCCCTTTAAAGTGACACCCAAAAAACCAGTGATCCGGGAGTATTTTAAGATTTGCCTCCAATTGACCTTTATTAAATTTCCCACCTTTATTAGAAATGCTTTCTATCTCGTCAATCATTAGCATCAAGGATCTTGGCAGCTGAGCGTTACCCTCACCGAAAAAGCCACCTTCTGATATTTCTAAAATTTGTTTGTTTGAAAACTGCATCCAAATCTCCTCATACTAAAAGATGCAGTTTCGCTGAATATTTATGTTAGTTATTGTATAAATCAGACATGAATCGACTAAAGAAGTCATCGGGAGTTGAAGCAAAGTGCTTTTTGAAGTCCTTTATTAGGTGGGACTGATCAAAATATCCCATCTCTTGCGTGGTCATTTTGGAGTTATGTTGATTTTTATACAGTTCCCAGCACGCATGCTGTGCTCGAACTACTTGAGAGAAGGACTTGGTAGTAAGCCCAGTATGCCGTAAAAAATGGCGATTTAGATGCCGACAACTCCATCCAACCCTATCTGCAATCCAGGAAACTCTATCACTACCAAATGATTGATAGATAAGCTGAAGGGCAGCGTCAAAATTAGTCATCGGCTTGGGCAAATATCGACTAAGCAACCAAGATTCGCATATATTGACTCGTTCCTTAAATGAATTTTTCTCATAAATTTCATTGTGCAGCTGGGAAAAATATCGGCATGCGAAATAACTCTTTTCAACAAACTGGCCTGTAATTTCAGATAAATCCAAATCAAAGAAATGTCGCAAAGCACCGGGATAAAACCAAATTCCAAAATACTCCCCAGGCTCTAACAAATGCATATCTTGCGCTGATAGTTGCGCCCCACCTATCATTGATCCTTTGGGAGAGATGTATACAGCCTGCGTGCCATCAGGCATTACAGGATATGGTGTAGGTATCTCAGCCTTAATCTGCAAGAATGAAAAGACCTTTCCCCTGAAAAATTCACAAGGCCTAATACTTTCCATCGAAAGGTTAAACTGCTTCAATCCGTGATGAGTTAACGTAGGTTGAAATGGATTATAAAATTTACTCATCGTCTGAATTAACACCTATCGTATCGATCTTCGATTGACACACCCACAGAAACATGACGGGTATCTATTTCTTGCTCCTGGGAGCGAATCATGGGTTCGTTGTCATT
>DJFX01000005.1:33757-37970 GCA_002432635.1 Halothiobacillaceae bacterium UBA5861
TTCGTTGTCATTGAAAGAGGCGCTGATTATCGGATGGTGGCCACTGCCCAGCCAAAGCGGCCGGGCAACGACGGGCGCTTACAGGTCCATATCGCCTTTGAGCATTCGCTGAACGATGGTTTTGTAGAGGATCTCATTGGTGCCATCTGCAACGTTGATCACGCGTAAAGCGTGGTAGGCATCCATCAATCCCATTTCATTGGTAAAACCCATTGCGCCGTGGGTTTGGATGACCCGGTCAATTGCCCGCACACCCACTTGCACGGAATACGCTTTACACATGGACAGTTCTTTGATGGCTAATTTGCCTTGGTCGAGCAACATGCAGCTGTTGATGCCCAGGAGATGGGCCGCGTGAATTTCTGTTGCGGATTCAGCCAGAGGAAAGGTGACGCCCTGGTATTCCGATATGGTTTTACCGAAGGCCTCGCGTTTGGCGGCATAATCAAAGCCGATATCGAGCCCCCATCGGGCGGTACCCACTGCTCGGGCTGAGTTATAAACACGGCCCAGTGAGACGCCATACAGTGCGATGTCGAATCCACGGTCGAGTTCACCAACCAGCTGCCAAGGTTCAACACGGACATTGTCGAGCACGATCGCGCTTTCGTCGCCGCCGATTTCACCGTGCATTTTTACGATACTTTCGATTTGAAAGCCGGGTGAGTTTGTCGGTACCAGAAATGCGCTGATGCCGCCTTGCTTTTTTGTAGCCTTTTCTGGATTGGTAATCGCAAACACAATGCAATATTCGGCTTGCGGTGAATTAGTTGTCCAGATTTTACGGCCTGAAATCAACCAGCCGTCACCCTCTGGTGTGGCTCGGGTCTTAAGCATCGCGGCATCAGAACCTGCCCCCGGTTCGGACAACCCGAAACACATAGATGTTTTACCCGCCATCATGTCTTCTAGAATCTCATCGCGGGCACGATCCGTGACTTTTGTTAACACCGGGCTGGGGCCAAAAGCCCAATGGCTTATTGCATAAACACATAACCAATTGTGCGCGCCACACGTATGAAAAATGCGTTCCCAGGCGGCGTAGTAGGCCAGGGAGCCCATTTCTGCACCACCGAGCGACTCTGGGGTAATCATGTTGAAGTAACCCGCCTCGGCAGAGGCCATACGAATCTCGCGAATTAACGCCACCACTTCGGGCGCATAACGGCCGTCTTCGGTGAATTTTTTACGTGGGTCACTCAATAGCGCATGATGCTTTTCATGGCGGCTGATGACTTCTTTTTTTACAAACGCTTCAATGCCTTCCTGAAGTGCGACGATCTCTTCTGGCAGAGTAATGCCAAGTGCTGAACTCATGATTTTTTCCTTTTATTGGATAGCACCTTCGGTGCGCAGTTTTTTGATGTCCTCTTTGGAATATCCCCATTGAGCGAGAAGGGCGTCTGTGTGTTGGCCGCAGTCAGGGGAGGGAGGTGCCAGCGCTTTGTCCAGCCCTTCCATAGGTACGGGGAAGTGCACCGTGCGCTCATTGCCTTCGCCACCAAACAAACCCCGGGCCGAGAGGTGCTCTTGTTCAAAAAAGTCGTCTAAGGTTGTAACCGGGCTGTAAGGGACATCGTGTTCTTCTAGAATCTCGAACCAGTAGCGGCTGTCTTCTTCCAGAAATCGTTGTTTGAGGCGTTCAACAACTTCCGGCCCGCGCTCGGTGCGTGTATCGACGTTTTCCAGTGCCGGGTCCTCCAGTGCCTTGATTCCCACAGCTTTTACCAGCCCGATCCAAAAGTGCGTTTCGATGGCACCGATCGTGAAGTAACGCCCGTCTTTGGCTTGGTAGACACCGTAGCCCGCCCGTGACAACACATCTTTTTTACTAAAGTGCCGCCCGCGTTTTTTCTCGTACATAAATGCACCCACCCGGGGTAACATCCAGGCGGCCAGTCCGTCGGTGATTGAAACATCCAAATACTGGCCTTTTTGTGTTTGTTGGCGCTGAATGACGGCCGAGAGGATAGAGACAACAGCAAACATGCTGGATGAGATGTCACCAAAAGGTGAGCCAATTGCAAAGGCGGGTGGACCCTCCGGGTCGCCCGCCAGGGCGGTATGGCCCGCTGTCGCCATATATTGCAGGTCGTGGCCTGGCCACTTTGCATAGGGGCCTGTCTGCCCATAGCCAGAAATGGAAGCATAAATAATGCGCGGGTTGATTGCGGCCAGGGTATCGTAATCAATGCCTAATCGTTTGACGACGCCGGGGCGGTAGCCTTCGATGACGACATCTGCGTCTTTTGCCATGCGGTAGAATACTTCGCGGGCCGCTTCGTTTTTGAGGTTGAGGCAAATGCTGGATTTTCCCCGGTTCATGACGTCGTACACGCCGGGGACAATCACACGGGCGTTGTCGCCTCCACCGGCCCGTTCGACTTTAATAATTTCAGCGCCCAGTTCTCTCAGCAAGTGAGTGGCATAAGGCCCGGGAAGTAGTTCTGAGAGATCCAGTACTCGGATCCCCTCAAGGGGTTTGCTCGACATTGATTTCCTCCGTAGTGAATTATTCGGTTTAATGGTCTGACCATGCTGGTTATTTTCCACACTTGTCGCAGAATAATCCAGTTGCAGACGAGGGTGGCTCAAGCCGGCAGGTAATAATCAGCCGGCGCCAATAGGGGGGATAAAGCACACTTCTGCTTCTTCAGAGAGCTTTTCCAAAAAAGCTTGTTGATGAATCTCGCCATCAATGGAAATAGCCATTTCCATGAGATTGTCCGCAGCATCCGGGCACTGTTGGCTCAGTGCCTGGATCAGTTCTTTGACCGAACGTGCCGGTACGGTAAGCTCATTCGTTCCAAATTGCCGGATGAGGTCCCCGGTGAAAACAACACGCGCCATGGTGCTATGCCGCACTCAGCTGCTTGAGTAACTTGGGTGGATTAATTGGCAAGTCGGTCATGCGGGCATGCACGGCACTGTCGATGGCATTGGCGACAGCCGCCAGCGCCGGCACAATTGGCGTTTCCCCGACGCCTCGAACCCCAAACGGGTGGTTGGGGTTGGGGACCTCGACAATAACCGTGTCAATCATGGGTAAATCAAGCGCGACAGGCATGCGGTAATCGAGGAAACTGGCGTTTTGCATGCAGCCTTTCTCATCGTAGATATATTCCTCATTGAGTGCCCAGCCAATGCCTTGAACAGCACCGCCTTGTAATTGGCCTTCAACATAAGCCCGGTGAATAGCTTTACCTGCATCCTGAATGACGGTGTAGCGGATAATTTCTGTTTTACCGGTTTCCGGATCAATCTCCACGTCGCAGATTTGTGTGCCGAAACCACCGCCAGCGCCTTGTGCGGTGAGAGAGGCTTTGGCAGAGATTGGCCCTCCGGTTTTGGCTGCTGAAAGCGCCAGTTCAGCCAAACTTAAAGGTTTGATATCTGCGCCTGCTGAAGCCTCTGGATCCGGGTGAGCTTGCCCATCGCGCCACTCAACCTGTTCGGGCTTGAGCTCCCACAAGGCTGCGGCACGCTCGCGAAGCGATACGATCACTTTTTCTGCGGCCATGATGACTGCTCGACCGGTTGCAAACGTCGTCCGACTGCCGCCGGTGACATCACAGTAGCCTGCGGCCTCGGTGTCGGCCACAATGGCGTTGACATCTGCGTAAGGAACACCCAGTGTTTCGGCTGTCATCAGCGCCATCGATGCGCGTGAGCCGCCGATATCCGGACTTGCCGTGATCACGGTAGCGGTGCCGTTTTCGTTGATGTTGATTGCGGCACTGGACTGCATACCCGCATTGAACCAGAACCCGGAAGCGATGCCCCGGCCCTGATTAGGCTTCAGGGGCGCGCTGTAGTGTGGGTGTGCCTTTGCTGCTTCCAGCGTTTCGACAAGACCAATGGGAGGGAATTTTGCGCCGTAGGGGGCTACAGTGCCTTCTTTTGCCGCATTGCTTAAACGGATGTCGATGGGGTCGAGCCCGAGCGTTTTGGCCGCCTGGTCAATGGCTGATTCCACAGCAAAAGCGGTTAGTGGGGCGCCCGGTGCCCGGTAAGCGGCGGCCTTGGGTTTGTTGACGACAACATCGTAGCCGGTGATGTTGAAGTTTTCCAGGTCGTAGCAGGTTAAGGCCGTCATGCAAGCGGTTTGCATGGGTGAGCCTTTGAAGGCTCCGGCCTCACATTCCAGTTTGACGTCTGCGGCGGTGATTTTCCCCGTTTTGTTCACGCCGAGTTTTACATGAGTACGTGAAGC
>DJFX01000005.1:38241-50658 GCA_002432635.1 Halothiobacillaceae bacterium UBA5861
GGCCGGCCCGACTTTTCAGCCAGTTTGACGGCCAGAGGTTCCAGGTAGATGGTGGTTTTTCCACCGAACCCTCCACCAATTTCACTGGGTGTGACTTTGAGCCTCCCGATATCCCAGCCGAGTACTTGGGCGCTGAGTGAACGCACGACAAAAGGTCCCTGTGTGCAGCACCAGATAGATGCCCGGCCGTCTTCATTACAGCGGGCCACCACCGCATGGGGCTCGATATAGCCCTGGTGGGCTGTTGGAGTGGTGTAGGTTTCTTCAATAATAATGTCTGCTTGAGAAAAGCCGGCCTTGAGGTCGCCTCGCTGTAGAGTGAGCACAGCGGCAATGTTTGATGCCTGCGTTGGCTTTTCTGGTAGCCCGCGGGTGATCTGGTCTTCATGAAGCAAGGGGGCGTCTTGGGCCATAGCTTGATCCAGAGTGAGAACCGGAGGAAGTGCTTCATAAGTCACTTGAATATGTTTTAAGGCTTCCTCGGCGATTTCCGGGCTTGTCGCGGCAACCGCGGCAACGGGATGACCGTGGTACAGCACTTTATCGCGCGCCATAACGTTTCGGGCAATATCACGCATGTCAGCGGGAGACTCGCCTGAACTCATGCCCTGAATGGCATCGGCATCGGGAAAGTCATCGCCACACATCGCTGCAAGCACACCCGGGATCTGGAGGGCCGGCGCAAGGTCGATGGACTGAATGCGGCCGTGGGCGATTGGGCTGCGGAGAACTTTGCCGTAAATCATGCCCGGTTCTGAGTGATCAGCACCAAAATTGGCCCGGCCAGTGACTTTGTCCACGCCGTCAGGGCGGACAGGTGAGGAGCCAATCCATTTGTAGGTGGTTTTCGCGCTCATGGCTGCTCTCCTCGCATGGTATGGGCGGCATCCAACACCGCGTGAATGATTTTATCGTACCCCGTGCAGCGGCAAAGGTTGCCGGAAAGCCAGTAGCGCACTTCTTTTTCTGTGGGGTTAGGATTGGCTTCAAGCAGAGCTTTGGCTGCGACAATGATGCCGGGTGTGCACACCCCGCATTGTAGTGCCGCATTTTCAAGAAAGGCTGTTTGCAGTGGGTGGAGCTCGCCTTCGTGTGCGATGCCCTCAATGGTTTGAATGTCCTTGCCTTCTGCTTCTACGCCCAAAACCAGGCAGGAGCAGGTAGCCTTGCCGTCCAGTAATACGGTGCAGGCGCCACAGTCGCCGGTTGCACAGCCTTCTTTGGTGCCGGTGAGTCCTAATTCATTCCGCAGTATATCCAGCAGGGTTTGTCGAGTACCACAAAGAAACTCTGTGGGTTCTCCGTTGAGAGTGGTCGTGATGTGTTGTTTGCTCATGATATTTTCTCCGCCTTAGTGGGCTTTTTTTGCGCGTTCAGCGGCTATTTTGATCGCTCGTTTGGTGAGCACCCCGGCGATCTGGTGACGGTATTCAGAGGTACCGCGTTTGTCAGTCAAAGGGCTCCCCAGCTGGCTGGCGATCTCTCCCGCTTTGTCAATGATTTCAGGGGTGAGTGGCTGGCCGATCAGGCATGTTGCAACGTCGCTTGCCACCAGTGCTGTCGGTGCGATCGCGCCGATAACAACTTGAGCATGGGTGCAGGTGCCGTCTGCGTCCACTGAAAGGTTTGCCGCAACACCGACAACGGCAATATCCATTTCATTACGCGGGGTAAATCGTAAGTAAGCGTCGGCTGAGCCGGGTTTGGGCATGGGCAGAATAAATTCGGCAATGAATTCACCTTGGCCGAGTGAGGTTTTTCCGGGGCCGGTGCAAATGGTGCTAATGGGGTTAATACGCCGACCTTCTGGCCCGATGATTAGGCATGTGCCTCCTGCAGCGATCAGTGCGGGTACGCCATCCGCTGCCGGCGAGGCATTGCAGAGGTTGCCACCAAAGGTGGCGCGGCTTTGAATCTGGGTTGAGCCAATGTACTCAATGCCTTCCACCAGACCGGGATAAAGCTGCTGCAATTGAGCATTGGCACAAATTTCAGCGGCAGGTACTGCGGCGCCGATTCGGATTTGGTTGGGCTCAATGGTAATGGCCATGGTCTCAGGGATGTTTTTGATATCAAGCAGCGTGGTGTCCGGATAGAGACCAGCGCGCATTTGAATAAGGAGGTCGGTGCCTCCGGCAAGAATTTTCAAAGCTTTCCCTGAGGTGCTTTGAATTAATGTTAAGGCTTCATCGAGGGATGAAGGGCGGCTATACGTCGATGCGCTTGGCATGT
Source organism: Halothiobacillaceae bacterium UBA5861 (assembly GCA_002432635.1). Classification (GTDB taxonomy): domain Bacteria; phylum Pseudomonadota; class Gammaproteobacteria; order UBA5861; family UBA5861; genus UBA5861. The sequence continues at coordinate 40,474 of DJFX01000005.1, forward strand.
CTTCCTCCAGGTTAAGCGTGTGCCGATTTCATCGCGGCTTTCAGCGTAGACGTTACAAAAAAGCGAGGGCAAATTAAAGATCATTTTGGCGGCTCTGGTGAAAAGAATCAAAAAGATAGATCGGGATTGACGATGTAATGTCTCCCAGTATGATGAAGTCATGACGATTAAACCATCAACAACAGAGTTTCTTTTTCTATATAAAGAAATTTACCAGTGCCTGCACACGTTCTGGGGCGAAGGAGAGCATTACCCTTCGCCTGACATGCTGGCAGTGATGAATCATTTGATGAAAACCGGGCCTCTGACCATCACGGAAGCAGCACAGCATTTTTCACGCTCTCAGTCGGCGACCAGTGAATTGATAGGGCGCCTCGAAGCGCAAGGCTATGTCGCGAGGATTAACGACAAGCGGGATAAGCGTAGAACGCTGGTATGGCTTTCGCGAAATGGGCGGCAGGTTTTTGAACGTGTTCAGAACGTACTGGATGCGGCCTTATTAAACACCAGTATGAGCGCATTGGATACCCAAGAGCGGGAAGCCCTTTTAACGGGCATGAGAGCCTTGTTGGCATCCGCGCAGCGTACTTTAGCGGAAAGGAGGAAAGCCCATGAACAACTCAAGTGAATGCCAAAGTTGTGGCATGACAATTGATAGCGGGATTTATTGTACTTATTGCACAGATGAAGCCGGTCAACTACAGCCCTTTGAAGAGCGCTACGAGCGGATGTTGCAATGGGCATTCAGTGAAAACCCGGATGTGCCAAAAAACGTTGTCGAAAAAGAAACAAGAGCGTATATGCGTAAAATGCCCGCTTGGCGGGATCACCCGAAGTTACAGCCTCATACCGGCGAGGAGGGCTAGCCATGTACGATAAGCGTTACCCATCGGCTTGCCCGCATGATCCGATCAAGCCCCTGTTTGAGGGTGTGTATTGGGTCCATGGCAGTATCAAAATTGCGCCTGGCATTATGATGAATCGCAATATGGTGATTTTGAAGCAGGATAACGCACTGTCGCTGATCAATCCTGTACGCCTGAATGATGCTGAAGAGCAAAGACTGTTGGGTCTGGGTGATGTGAAAAATATTATCCGCTTGGGCGACTTTCATGGGCGTGATGATGCTTATTATGTTGATACATTCAAGGCCAGCTTTTGGTGTCAAACTGGCCAAACCACTTACCCCGATCTGCAACCTGACCACATCATTGATGAACAAACTGTTCCGCCGATAGATCATGCCAGTTTCTTTGTTTTTGCCTCGGCACGTTACCCGGAAGCGGCACTTTTGCTAAAAGATCACCGAGTACTGATTACCACAGACAGTATCCAGTACCATGCGGATTGGACGTACACGACCTTCTTGTCGAAGATCATCCTGGGCATTATGGGGTTTAGAAAGTCACTGTTAATCGGTGGCCCTTGGCTAAAACGTGTCACGCCGAAAGGCGATTCAATGAAGTCAGATTTTGAACGCTTGATGGCACTCGATTTTGACCGCCTGATTGGTGCACATGGCGCTTTTCTGCAGGGGGGTGCTAAAACAGCACTCCAACGTGTGATTGCTGAGACCTTCTAAGCACTCGCTTGTGACCCCGGAATAGAAATTCATCCTTCCGGGGCCGAGACAAACGGTTAGCTCTCGTCGTCCACTGCCCGGTTATCTTTGAACGTACGCCAGCCACTTACCATGGTACTGATCATGGATTGGCGGGACATGATGTCCTCCCGAATGGCAACATACACATGGATGATAATGAAGCAGATGATTACCCACATGACCAAATGATGCCAGGTGTGTACGTCCTGACTTTGGCCAAACAGGGGAATGATCCAGCTGCTGAACCACTCATATTGCCAGCTGCCCATGCCGGTGCCTTCACCGTACAGAGCAAAACCGGTGAAGATCATAAACACCGTGCCCCACACCAGCATGACATGCATAAACAACAAGGCCAGCGGGTTATGACCGATGTACTTGTGAGGCTCTTTAGTGAGGAAGGCATACCACTTTGCTTCGTGCAATACCCCTTTCCACCAGTGTCGATTGGTGATCGGCAGTATGAATAACTGGCGCGCGTGATGATTGCCCATAAAGGCCCAGAATATGCGGTACAAAAAGCCAATTGCCAGCACATAACCTGCTGAAAAGTGGGCGAAACGAATATAACCCATCAGGAAATGATCACTGGCTTCGCCGGGCATAGTGGGCAAGGGGCTACCAATAAAGTAGCCTGTTACACACAGTACTATGACGCACAAGGCATTGATCCAATGCCAAAGACGCACTGGTGCTTCGTAAACGTAAACCGCTGGTTCTGAGCGATACAGTTCCTGTTCCGTTTGTTGTCCCGTCGTCATGGCGACCTCCTAGCGTACTTTTACACGAACCAGTTCCTGACCGTCTTCACTCATCACATGAGTAGAGCAAGCCAGGCAAGGATCGAAACTGTGCAGACTGCGCAGAATTTCCACCGGCTCGTCCGGGCGTTCCATGGGGGTGTTCATCAGGCTGGCTTCAAACGCACCGATGTTGCCGGCCGGATCGCGGGGTGAGCCGTTCCAGGTGGTGGGTACCACGCACTGATAGTTCTCAATGCGGCCATCTTTGATTTTGATCCAGTGACCCAATGCGCCACGGGGAGCAGCGACGGTGCCCACGCCTTTCGCTTCTTTGGGCCAGGTGTTGGGGTCCCATTTCTCCATGTTGGCGGTGGTGGTGTCGCCGTTCTTGATGTTGCTCATCAGCTCGGTCCAGTCGTCTACCATCATGTCGGCGCAGTATTGGGCTTCCAAGGCGCGGGCCAGAGTCCGGCCGATGGTGGATTGCAGAATGGATTTTGCACCCAATTCGGTACCAGCCAACTGGTTGAACGCAGCCACGCTGGTATCCACCTGGTTTTTCACGTAATCCACACCTTGCACGTAGGCCAGTGTGTAACGGGAAAGTGGGCCGACTTCTACCGCATGACCTCGCCAGCGGGGTGCCTTGATCCAGGAATACTTGGCGGCTTCGTCCACTGCCTGAATATTGGTTTTGGTGCCCTTGAAGTTGGGGCCTAGTTTGAAGTTAGGTTCTGTCACGCCATCCCAGGGGTGCAACCCGAGCTTTTCATCCGGGTAGCTATACCAGGAGTGGGCGACAAACTCCTGCACTTGTTCCGGGTCACGGGGGTCCACTGGGAACACTTCGTTCCAGTTACCATTGAGGATCACGCCGCCGGGCAACTGATCTGTGGATTTGTCGTAGTTTACTTTGGGGTAAGCGCCGTAATCCATCACGCTGTAGGCGCCCAGGCCACCACCGTAGAGCCAGTTTTTGTAGAAGCTGGCGATGGCCAATACATCCGGGATCAGGACGTTGTAACAGAAGGCTACCATCTCATCGATGCGAGCTTTGACAAAGTTCAAGCGTTCCATATTCAAGGGTGCGCCGGCAGACATGTCGCCATCCATGTTAATGGCGCAGGGCACGCCACCCACCAGGTAATTGGGATGTGGGTTTTTGCCGCCGAAAACAGTGTGCACTTTAACGAAATCTTTTTGTAGATCCAGTGCTTCCAGGTAATGGGCCACCGCCATCAGATCCGCTTCCGGCGGTAACTTATACGCGGGGTTATCCCAATAGCCGTTTTTAAATGGGCCCAGCTGTCCGGATTCCACAAACTTGCGGATGCGGGTTTGAATATCGCGGAAATAACCGGGGCTCGACATGGGGTGGGCAGGGGACACCATTTGCTGCAATTGTGATGTGGCCTTGGGGTCGGCTTTCAGCGCATTCACCGGATTCACCCAGTCCAATGCATGCAGGTGATAGAAATGCACTACGTGATCGTGTACCTGCAGGGTCTTGGCCATGATCTCGCGGATCAGGTGGGCGTTGGGTGGAATCTTGATGCCCAGTGCATCTTCCACGGCGCGCACGGATGTCAACGCGTGACAACCGGTGCACACACCACAGATGCGTTCAACAAAAGCCCAGGCATCGCGGGGATCACGGCCTTTTAGAATGACTTCCAGGCCGCGCCACATGGTGCCCGAAGACACGGCATTGCGGATGATGTTGTTATCATCCACGTTGACCTCGCAACGCATATGACCTTCAATTCGGGTGACCGGATCCACCACCACGCGGCGGCCACTGCTGTCCAGGTTATAACCATTAGGTGTTTTAATAATACTCATGACTCCTGATCTCCTTTCTGCATGGCGCGTTTTACAGCGCTGGCGGCAATGTGAGCGACAGTGGCGGTACCTACTACCGCGGCGGCGGTGGCGCCCACCTTATCGGCGTTGGCTTCAACACCGAATTGGGGGATGTCGGTAAGACGGGCATACCAGGAACCTTTGTCCCAGAAGCCATCTTCCGAGCAGCCTATGCAGCCATGTCCGGCCTGGATCGGAAAGGAAGTGCCTTCGTTCCAGCGAATGGTGGAACAGGCGTTGTAGGTAGTGGGGCCTTTACAGCCCATTTTATAGAGGCAATAGCCTTTGCGGGCCGCATCATCATCCCAGCTTTCCACGAACTGGCCGGCATCAAAGTGTGGACGGCGGTAGCATTTATCGTGAATACGCTGGCTATAGAACATCTTGGGCCGTCCCTGGCGATCCAGCTCCGGCATGCGCTCGAAGGTGAGGATGTAGGTCACCACAGCGGTCATGACTTCCGCGATGGGTGGGCAGCCCGGCACTTTAATGATCGGTTTGTTGTGAATCACCTTGTGCACCGGTGTTGCTTGCGTAGGATTGGGTGCTGCGGCCTGCACGCAACCGTAGGATGCGCACGACCCCCAAGAGATGATGGCTTTGCAGTGCTCGGCCGCGTGGGTCAACTGATCCAGGAAAGGTTTGCCGCCAATGATGCAGGACATGCCATCCTGGTTCAGGGGAGGGTTACCTTCTACCGCCAGAATGTAGTTGCCGCTATATTTTTCGATGGTTTCTTCCACGATGGCTTCCGCCTGATGGCCAGCCGCAGCCATGATCGTGTCGTCATAATCCAGTGACACCATGGACAAAATCACATCCTTAGCCAGCGGATGGGCTGAGCGGATGAAGGATTCAGAACAGCAGGTACACTCCAGGCCATGCAACCACAGGATGGGAATTCGTGGTTTGGTTTCCATGGCGTGAGCAATTTTTGGTATGAAGGTGGGCCCCAGACCCAGTGCAGTCGCGGTCAGGCTGCAGTACTTGATAAAGCTTCTGCGCGTGATGCCTTGGCGCCGCATGACCTCATAAAAGGTTTCAGTCATTAAGTATTCCCCCTATCAATCTTGTTATTCGGTGTCTCCTCTTAATCAGCCTTTGGGCAAATTGTGTGCCATAGCGAAAAACGCTGAAATAGTGGGGTCTTGGAAGGAAGGATTATTTGCAACTGGAATAAATAATTTCAATTTGAACATTAAACTGAAAAGAAAGTTTTCAATTTATCTTGTCTGGTGGCTGTGTTGTTGGTAGATTGAAAGCCACATCAACTTTTTTCACAAATCATCAAGAGACTGTCATTGTGGGCGAGCAGGTTCTGGTTTTGGGTATTGGCAATGTGCTGTGGGCTGACGAGGGCTTTGGGGTGCGTGCCGTTGAGACTTTCAATGCTTGCTATCAGGTTCCGGATTCGGTGCGTCTGATGGATGGGGGAACCCAGGGTATCTATCTGGTTCCCTATGTGCAGGAAGCCGATATTCTGGTGGTGTTTGATGCGATCGATTATGCGCTTCCGCCCGGTACTCTCAAGGTGATTCGCGATCAAGACGTACCCAGTTTCATGGGCGCCAAGAAAATGAGCCTGCATCAGACTGGTTTTCAGGAGGTGTTGGCCATGGCGGAAATGCTGGGCAAATGCCCGCGAAAACTGTTGTTAATTGGGGTGCAACCCGAAGAGTTGGAAGATTACGGCGGCAGTTTGCGCCCTTCCGTGAAAGCACAAATTCAGCCTGCTTTGCAGATTGCTGTGGATTACTTCAAAGAGCAGGGCATCAAGATTATTCCCAGGCCACAAGGCTCCAGTGCCGACACACTGGCGCCTGACAGCGTTGCTCTGCAGGGTTATGAAGCGCATCGCCCCAGCGAACAGGCCGCCTGTCGGGTGGGTGATGCCCGCGTGTTGCAGTCCGGCCAGGTCGTGTTTGATCCCAAAACGGTTGCGGCTGAACCACTTACCTACACGGTGGATCTGGACAAGCGGAGGCAGGACTGATGTGCATAGGGATCCCCATGCGGGTGCTATCGTCCGATGGTTTGCTGGCCCAGTGTCGACGGGATGAAACCGCACAGCCTGAAGAAATAGACCTGGTACTGGTGGGGGCTTGTGAGCCGGGGACCTGGCTTCTGGTGTTTCTGGGGGCCGCACGGGAAATTCTTGATGAAGAAACGGCACAGCGCACGCAGCGGGCCTTGGAAGCACTGAATCAGACAATGAATGGTCAGCAGGATATCGATGATCTGTTCGCGGATTTGGTGGGTCGTGAGCCGCCCTTGCCAGCGCATCTGAGAGATGCCGTGGGGAAACCCGTAACTATTCATACATCTACGAGCGAGGGGAAGGAATAATGTCTGCATTGATTGATCGGTTGACTACCGAGCAGGGATATCCGGTGGCTAAGCTGGACACCATTGATGATCTGGTGGCGGCTAATGATTTTCTGGTGCTGTTTTTTACCAACGACCCCGCTCGCTGCCCGGAAAGTAATGATGTGGCGGTGATCCTGCCAGAACTGCAATGGGCTTTCCAGAATCGTTTTCAGGTGGCAGTGGTGGATCGCGAGAGCGAGCAGGCCTTAAAGAAGCGCTACCCCTTCAATCAATGGCCGGCGTTGGTGGTTTTGCAGCGAGGTATCCCACTGGAGGTCATCAGCAGGGTGCGTGATTGGGCGGAGTATCGTGCCATCCTGGAGCCACTGCTGGTCGCCGGTTCTCAGTCCGAGCAACCGATTTCCAACACCCGTTTGTCCTAACCGATGTGCCAGAGAGCAGGAGCCAAACATGAGTGATTCAGATCGTATTTCGGTAGTGTCCTTCTTCGGCCCCGGTTCCCAACCGCAGGAAACCGAAGACTCCTTTCAGTACATGAGCATGCCTGCAGCGATGGAAACCTACCACCAGCCCCAGGTACCGGAACCAGAGGATGCCGGTGATATTGAGCCGGCGCTTAAACTGCTGCAACAGGTTTTGCTTGGACTGCAACAGTACGCCACTCAGGGTAATGCCATCTTCCCGTTGACGAACTTGAATCCGGACAGTCTCCGTCTGGTGAATCAGATGATGGGCGTGGGCGAGGTGAGTGCCACCATTGATGGTGCGGCTCTGGAAGCCTCTCCCATTCATATTCAGGAACTGGTGATGGCTGGCCTGTGGCGGGTACAGCAGCGGGATGCAGAAGATAATCTGATCTGGGATGGTCTGGAAGTGGGCACTGTCCCCGGTTGCGTGCAAGAGTTGGCTTTCGCGGATGCCGCTACTTACCTGGATACAGATGCTACCGACTTGCCGGTCAGTGTCATGAATGCCCCTTCCCTATTATCGGAGCTGGCAGGAAAAATTGCAGAACATGCTCAGGACGGTGCACTCGATCAGGATGAGCCCGCTCACGTCATCAATTTAACCTTGCTGCCGCTGAGTGATACCGACCTGTATTGTTTGGGTGAGCGCCTGGGTGTGGGGCCGGTGACATTTTTATCCCGCGGCTATGGCAACTGTCGTGTGGGTAGCACGGCCTGTAAAAACGTGTGGTGGATTAAATACTTCAATTCCGAGGATGTCCTGATTCTGAATACTATCGAAGTCACCCGCATGCCGGAAGTGGTTCAGGCGGCACTGGAGGATATTGAAGACAGTGCCCTTCGTCTTCACGAAATTCTGGCGATTTACCAATGAGCGAAAGTGCGTTCGATGGCACCTCATTTGAAGGATCGTATGGTGGTGATGCAAAACGCTTACAGGACGATTCGATTCTAGAGTGCAAGATCTGCTGGTATCGTTATGAACCGGAACAGGGGGATGACTACTGGCAGATTGGGCCGGGTACACCGTTTTCTCAACTGCCGGACCATTGGCGCTGTCCCCAGTGCGATGGGGCGAAAAATCAGTTTTTGGTGGTGAGGTAACCGTCATCATGTTTACTTCGGAGCAGCAGATTATCCGCACATTGGAAGCTGCGTTTTCCCAAGTTCATCAGCGCATGGAGAGTTTACCATTCCTCAACCCCCGGTTGCAGGTGCGTGCCCTGGGATTTCAACCCTGGCAACCCTACTGGTTGGGGGTGATGGTGACACCCTGGTTTATGAACCTCATGTTGTTGCCCGGGGACGAGAGCGCGGACGTGTCCCGGGTTGGTGAAGCGCAATCAGTCAACTTTCCTTGCGGTACTTTTTCATTTGTTGCTGGTCATAACCATACAATCGGAAGTTATCTAAGTTGTTCCCTGTTTTCGCCTGTTCAAGAGTTGGAAAGTCAGCAACTGGCGGAAGAAGTCGCTTTGGCGTCGTTAAATCAATTGTTAGGATCTAAAAACCCGCAGGAAGAGCACGTGTCGACAAGGAGCGGTGCTCATGCGGCGCCACGGCGTCAATTTTTTCAACGTATTCTGGGCCAGCAAATCAACCAGCAAGGTGCTGCCAAGCCGTGGGACGTCGCCGAATGAGTCAGGCAGGGACATTGAATATCCGGTTTGGTCGTGATCCTGCGGCAGGTGTACAGCTGTCCATTGAATCAACGCGCCCACAGGGGTTGTCTCATCTGCTCCAAAACAGAACCATTGCAGAAGCCCATCAGGTGGTGTCGTTGTTGTTTTCAGTGTGTCGGCGGGCGCAAACCGTAGCCGCTTCCCGCGTGGCAGAGCAGTTGCTGGGCATAGTCGTGCCTTCTGAGCTGGAACGGTGTCGAGAACACCTGCTGTGCCTGGAATTGCTGCATGAGCATCTGTGGACGCTGCTGGTTCAACTGCCGACCGAATTAGGATTGCCTGCTCATACGGAAATTATGGCTGAGGCCAGCCAGAGGCTGCGTTGTGCGATGAGCACAATGGATCGCCGGGGTGTGCTTTCCGGTATTTACTTGGCCAGTGGAGACGGATCGGAGCAGCGGCCTGAGGCGGTGGATTTAGCCGGTTGGGCTACGCAAATGTCCGTACGACTGTTCGGTGAAGATTCGCGAAAGCCTGCGATGGCGGGTATTTTGCGGGAGGTGACTGCTGCTCGGGACTGGCGCAGTGACTACCGCTTGCTTGGGGTTCATCGTTTGGATCGAGAAGAACTTGTAAACCGCCTGATGGGCGCCCCCGTCTTTGGCCACCAGCCCCAATGGCCGCAACAACCGAGGGAAACCGGTGCAGTAGTGCGGCAGGCCACCCATCAACAGGTGTCTCAGGCATTACAACAGGGTTGGTGCTTGCAGCCCAGGTTGTTGGCTATCCTGTTGGAGGTGCAACGGCTGCTTAAATGGTTGTCCGGGGAGTCAGGGGTGGAGTTCAGCCTCACTCAGGGAGGCATTGAGCCCTCTTCATCCCGATTTGCTCTGGCTCAATTGGAGACCGCTCGGGGGGGGCTGATTCACGTGGTGCAGTTAACCCCGGACCGGGCGCGTATCCAGCGTTACTGGATCATTGCTCCGACCGATTGGAACTTTCATCCACAGGGTGTGCTGCATACAATGGCGGAGAGCCTACAGGAGACAGAGGAGGCCGAGGCGCGTCAGAGATTATCTTTGCTGGTGACGATGATGAACCCTTGTGTGGGCTGGGAGGTTCAAGGGTATGCATGAGATGTCACTCTGTGAGTCGGTATTACAGATTGTGGAAGAGGAAGCAGCCAAACAGAGCTTCAATAAAGTGAAATGGCTGCAGCTGGAGATCGGCGTCTTGGCCGGCGTAGAAATAGAAGCCATGCGATTTTGTTTTGATGCGGTATCCCGCAACAGTTTGCTGGAGGGTGCTGTTCTGGATATCGTGCAACCGGATGGAGAGGCCTGGTGTATGCCGTGTGGTAAAACCATACCGATGCAGGAACGCTATCAACCCTGTCCGGAATGCGGCAGTTACCAGTTGCAGGTGACCGGTGGGGATGAAATGCGAATGAAACAATTGGAGGTGGAGTAATGTGTACCGTATGCGGTTGCGGTGAAGGTGAAGTGACCATTGAGGGAGAGCATTCGCATTCACACGATCATGATCATAGCCACGGCCAC
>DJFX01000005.1:50877-84518 GCA_002432635.1 Halothiobacillaceae bacterium UBA5861
GCCACGGCCACAGCCATGGTCACGATCATAGTCATCATCATTATGGTCTGGGTCCTGCCCGCGCACATGCACCTGGTCTGGATCAATCGCGTATGGTGCAGATCGAACAGGATATCCTTGGCAAGAATAATCAATACGCCCGCGCTAATCGCGCCCGCTTTGCTGAGCAGGGTATTTTCACCCTGAATTTAGTCTCCAGCCCCGGTTCCGGTAAAACCACGTTACTCACCCGCACCCTCACGGATTTGCAAGGCCAGTTTCCGCTTGCGGTCATCGAAGGGGATCAGGAAACCTCCCAGGATGCGGAGCGTATTCGTGCCACAGGTGTGAGCGCCATCCAGATTAACACAGGCAAAGGCTGTCACCTGGATGGGCACATGGTGGGGCACGCTCTGGAAAGCTTACAGCCCGAACCTGGTGCGGTGTTGTTTATTGAGAACGTTGGCAACCTGGTGTGCCCGGCGGCGTTTGATTTGGGGGAGGCCCATAAAGTGGCGATTCTCTCCATTACCGAAGGGGAAGATAAACCGATCAAATACCCGGATATGTTTGCTGCCGCGGATGTCATGCTGCTGAATAAAATCGACCTGCTGCCTTATCTCGACTTTGATGTGGATCGCTGCATCGAATTTGCCCGCCGCATTCATCCATCCATCCAGATCATCCAAGTGTCTGCCAAAACCGGTGAAGGTATGTCTCAATGGTATCAGTGGCTTAGCCTGAATCGGCAGGGCCGTTTAATCGGACATCCGGTTTTTGCTCATGACACCCGCACAGAGGAAGATACCCGGCATGCCTGAGCTGATTGATTCCAGTGCCCGTGTGCCGATGGTGCCCAAGCCGCTGCCGACGGTCTTGGTACTGGATGATGAACAACGCTCGGTGGAGACACTGGGCCGCATCCTTCAGGACGAATTCGACGTGCACTGCGCTACCACCATTGAGGCCGCCGAAACCATTCTGCAGCGGGAATGGGTACAGATTATTCTGTGTGATCAGCGCATGCCAGAAATGACCGGCGTGGAGTTTCTCATGCGGGTGCGCAAGCAATGGCCGGAAGTCATTCGCATGATTATCTCCGGTTATACGGATTCGGCCGACATCATCGATGCGGTGAATGAGGCGGGTATTTACCATTTCATCACCAAACCCTGGCAGCCGGCGGATCTGTTGATGAAGTTGCACAACGCCGCCAAGTTATTCCGCCTGCAACGCTTGAATGAACAACTTGCCGTGGAATTGAAACTGCGACCGGAAACGGTGGCGGATGAGCTGGAAGAGAAACGCCAGCTATTGCGGGCCCGCTTTGATTGGGATCTGGGCATTGTGCGTTCCCCTGATAGCCCCATGAATCACGTCTGTGAAATCATCCAGCACGTGGCCCCATTCAACGTGAATGTGTTGCTCACCGGTGAATCCGGTACTGGAAAGGAACTGTGCGCCCGGGCGCTGCATTACAACAGCCTGCGCCAGGACGGCCCCTTTGTTGCGGAAAACTGTGGAGCATTGCCGGATGAGTTGCTGGAAAGTGAATTGTTTGGCCACAAGCGCGGGGCTTTCACCGGCGCGGTGGATGACCGGGTAGGCTTGTTCGAACGAGCTGATGGCGGCACGATTTTTCTGGATGAAATCGGTGAGATTTCACCGGCTTTTCAAGTCAAATTACTGCGGGTGTTGCAGGAAGGGGAAATTCGTCCCTTAGGCACCAACACCCGACGAAAAATTGATGTACGGGTGATAGCGGCCACCAATCGTGATCTGGAAAAGGATGTAAAAGAAGGCCGTTTTCGTCAGGATCTTTATTATCGCCTCGCAACTTTTGTGGTGCAGTTACCGCCGCTGCGAGAACGTCCGATGGATGTTGAAGCATTGGCCTATGCCATTTTGGAGGAATCCTCCCGGCAGTTAGGTAAACAGGTCAAAGGGTTTACCGATGAAGCGGTCAACTGTATGCAGGCTTATGACTGGCCTGGGAACGTCCGGGAATTGCAAAACGAGATCAAGCGCATGCTGGTGTTGGGTCACGAGGATTATCTCGGTTCAGACCTGATCAGTGCGCGGATTTTGCTGGCGGCGCCGGAAGAATCCAAATCGGATCTGGAGTTGCTCACCGGTATCGAAGGTTCCTTAAAAGAGCGAGTGGAATCTCTGGAAGCACGCATTCTCAAGGAAACTCTGATTCGCCATCGCTGGAACAAAACCCGTGCGGCAGAGGAGTTGGGTCTGTCGAGGGTTGGTTTGCGCAATAAATTAGAGCGCTATGAGCTGGAACAGATCCAGCAGAAATCCAAAACGGCTCAAGGGTAGCGCGCAGGATTGAGAATCATGGGACGATCAAAACCGCGCAAACCCTCTTATTCACACAATCAAGCCCTCACACACCAGGTCGTCCTGCCGGATGCCTTGCCGGAAGAGGTGGGGGAGAGCGCGTGGATTGAAGTGATCCAGCACATGGACAATATTTATGCGGACCTGGTGGAACATCAGGTGGCGTTGGAAGATAGGAACGAGGCGCTGGAAGCGGCCTATCGCGAATTACACCGTACTCATGAGGAGTTAAAACAAACCCAGCGGCAACTGATTCAGGCGGAGAAAATGGCGTCGCTTGGTCGCTTGGTGGCGGGGGTGGCCCATGAACTGAACAACCCCATCAGTTTTATTCAGGGCAACGCCTTTGCATTGGAAAGGCATAACACTCGCTTGCAGAGTTTTTTCGCTGAACTGGAAAAACTCAATCACCCGGTGGTGAATCAGTTACGGGAACAGAATCGTCTCAATACCGTCCTGCAGGACCTGAATCCTCTGGTGGAAGGTACCAAAGAGGGCGCAGAGCGGGTGACTGAAATTGTGCAAAACCTATTGCGTTTTACCACTCCGCAGACGCGTGCGGTGGCGCCGTTTGATCTGGCGGCCTTGATTCGTCATTCCATGCAATGGGTGTGTCGCAGCAATCAGATTGAGATGCAACAGCATCTGGAGCTACCCGATTCCTTGGAGATTACCGGGTATGAAGGCCTGGTGCATCAGATTCTGGTGAATCTGATTCAAAACGCCATTGATGCGGTGGAGCCGGTAAAAGAGCCCACCCTGTGGGTGTCTGTACAGCAAATTGAGCATCCAACGGCCCAACAGGTGGCGATTCTAGTTCGTGACAACGGCCCCGGTATCCCGCGGAAACATCAGGCGGCTATTTTCGACCCGTTCTTTACCACTAAGCCACCCGGTAAAGGCATAGGGCTTGGCTTGTACATCAGTTATCTGCTGGCCACAGAACAATGTGGTGGCAACCTCACCGTGGAATGTCCGCCCCGGGGAGGCGCCGAGTTTACGTTAATCTTGCCCACAGCGATAAGGCCTAATAGGGTAGACGGCGGAGGTAATCCATGACGCCAAAAACCCTGCTGTGGTTACAATCTGGTGGCTGTGGAGGTTGCAGTCTCTCTTTATTGAATGCCGAGAATCCTCACCTGTTGGATCGACTGTCCCAGGCGGGTATCGAACTGTTGTGGCATCCTAGTTTGAGTGAATGCAACGGCCCGGAATTTTTAGGATTAATCAACGCAATCTGCAGCGGTGAACAGACGCTGGATATTTTATGCCTGGAAGGCTCCGTGATGATGGGCCCCAATGGCACCGGTCGTTTCCACGTGTTGAGTGGCACTGATCAACCACTGTTTCAGTGGCTGCAAAAACTTGCGGTTCAAGCCAAACATACAGTGGCGGTGGGTAGTTGTGCCGCCTTTGGCGGCATTACCTCCGCCGGAATCAATATTGGTGAAGCCATCGGCCTGCAATTCGACGCTGATCAACCTGGTGGCTTGCTGGGCGAGCACTGGCGTAGTGAGTCCCAACTGCCCGTGGTGAATGTTGCCGGTTGTCCAACTCATCCCGATTGGGTAACCGAAACCCTGATGCTGTTGGCTGCTGATGCATTAGATCCAAGCCAACTGGATGAATACAATCGGCCGCGTTTTTACACGGACCACCTGGTGCATCATGGGTGTCCCCGCAACGAATATTACGAATACAAAGCCAGTGCTGAAAAAACCGGTGATCTAGGCTGCATGATGGAACACATGGGTTGCCTGGGCACCCAGGCTCGCGCTGACTGCAATATCCGGCCCTGGAACGGCAGTGGCTCCTGCCTAAAGGGAGGTTATGCCTGTGTGAATTGCACAGCGCCGGGGTTTGAAAACAGTCGCCACAGCTTTATGGAAACCCCGAAACTGGCAGGCATCCCGGTGGGATTACCCACCGATATGCCGAAAGCCTGGTTCGTGGCCTTGGCCTCGTTGGCTAAAGCCGCCACTCCAGAGCGTTTGCGCAAAAATGCCATAGCAGAGCATCTGGTTTATCCGCCCGGCAAAGGGAATAAAAATAGACATAAAAAGGGGCGCAAGCCATGAGTCTGTCCCAAGGGAACACAGTACTGGGTCCATTAAACCGGGTGGAAGGGGATCTGGAAATCCGCGTGGAAGTGGCCAAAGGCCAAGTGGCACAAGCCTGGGTGAATGCCCCACTGTTCCGTGGTTTTGAAGTGATTCTCCGCGGCAAACCCCCGATGGATGCCTTGGTGTACACACCGCGCATTTGTGGCATCTGTTCCGTGGCCCAGTCGGTGGCGACGGCACAAGCGTTGGCCCATTACATGGGCATGGCGCCGACCGATAATGGGCGGCTTGCCACGAGCCTGACCCTGGCTTGCGAAAATCTGGCGGATCACCTGAGCCATTTCTATCTGTTTTTTATGCCGGATTTCGCTCGCAGCGGCTATCAAAAACAACCCTGGTTTGAAACAATACAAAAACGTTTTCGCGCCCAGATCGGTGATGCGGTGAATCAGGTATTACCGGCAAGAGCGGGATTTATGCAGATGACGGGCACGCTTGCGGGCAAGTGGCCTCACAGTTTAAGCCTGCAACCGGGGGGCACCAGCAAAGCTCTGAGTCGCAGTGATCAGGTGCGTCTGCTGATGCTGATTCGCAGCTTTCGCGAGTTTCTGGAGCAGGTTCTGTTTGGTGATCAATTGGAAAAGGTTGCAGAGCTGCAGAGCCGTGAACAGTTAATGGGCTGGGCCTCCGCGCATCCTCAATCCGATTTCGGCCATTTTCTGTCCTTGGTAGAACCGTTACAACTGGATCAGTTAGGTGTGACCCGCAATACGTTCATCAGCTATGGTGCTTATGACATACCACCAACGGCTAAACACAAACAGGGATATTTATTCCAGCAGGGTGTGGTGCACTGGCAAAAGCAATCCCTGCACACCAGTGCGTTGAATGCAGAATTGATCGAAGAAGATATAGCTTACAGCTGGCTGTTGGGGGAGCGTGCTCACCCTTACCAGGGAAGCACCCAGCCAGATGCGGATGTACCGGGTTATTCCTGGTGCAAGGCCCCCCGCCTGGGTGGGCGAGTGGTTGAGGTGGGTGCGCTGGCACGGCAGGTTGTGAATGGCCATCCGTTGTTGTTGGATCTGGTGAAGGGTCACGGTGCCTCAGTGATGAGCCGGGTGGTGGCGCGATTGCTGGAGTTTGCTTTAGTCGTACCGGCCATGGAGCAGTGGTGCCAACAATGGCAGGTAAACGAAGCGTTTTGCGCAGATCAAT
Organism: Halothiobacillaceae bacterium UBA5861; assembly: GCA_002432635.1. GTDB lineage: Bacteria > Pseudomonadota > Gammaproteobacteria > UBA5861 > UBA5861 > UBA5861. The sequence goes on from DJFX01000005.1 coordinate 56,487, forward strand.
CCAGTCTTCCCACTTCCGGACAAGGCCAGGGTTTGGTCGAAGCTGCCCGGGGCAGCCTGGGTCACTGGATCAAAGTGGAAGATGGGCGCATTGCCAATTATCAGATCATTGCGCCCACCACCTGGAATTTTTCACCACGGGATCAACAGGGTGTGCCCGGTGCGCTGGAAATGGCGTTGCAACAGGTTCCATTGCAGAACGGTGGTGAAAAGGCCGAGCTGCATGAATGCCTGGCCATCCAGCATGTGATCCGCTCCTTTGATCCCTGTATGGTGTGTACGGTGCACTGATGGCCATAGACATGCTACAACGACCTGATCAAAGCACTGTGCAAAAGACGATTCGAGTGACTGGCGTCGTGCAAGGTGTGGGTTTTCGTCCGGCGGTGTGGCGTTTGGCGCAGGAGTTCAGCCTGGCGGGACATGTTTACAACGACGACGACGGGGTGGTGATTTGCTGTCGTGGTTCTGAACATGCGGTGGACGGCTTGATTGCACGGTTGCAGTCGGCACCACCGGGCCAAAGTCATATCAGCAAGATCGAATCCTGGCCCAGCGAAGAGCCGTTGCACAGTGAAGGCTTCGTGATTGAGGAGAGTCATCACAAGCAAAACATCACGCAACTGAAGACCGGTGTTTCGGCGGACTTGGCTACCTGCCCTGATTGTTTACGGGAGTTGTTCGATCCCACGAGCCCCCGCTATCGTTATCCTTTTATCAACTGTACCCATTGTGGCCCGCGCCTTAGTATCGTGCGCAGCATTCCCTATGACCGGGCCAACACCAGTATGGCCGTGTTCGAGCTGTGCCCTCTGTGCCAGAGTGAATACGATGATCCTGCGGACCGGCGTTTTCACGCGCAACCCAATGCTTGCCCGGTATGTGGGCCCAGTTTGTGGATGACGGATCAGTCCGGTCAGAGACTGGAGGGTGATCCGATTGCCGTTGCGCAAGCGGCATTGCGTGCAGGCAAAATTGTCGCGGTGAAAGGTGTGGGTGGTTTTCATCTGGCGGTGGATGCCACTCACGAACGGGCAGTAGACCGCTTACGGCAACGCAAACGCCGACCCCATAAACCCCTGGCGTTAATGGCGCGTGATCTGCCGGTGATCGAACGTTATTGCTTTGTCTCCGAGCAGGAGCGGGCTTTGCTGCAAAGTGCCGCTGCGCCAGTTGTGTTGCTCAACGGGCGCCAAGCCCCAAGCGCGGGCATCGCACCGGGTCAACAACGTTTGGGTATGATGCTGCCGCCTTCGCCCTTGCATCATTTGTTATTGGAAGCATTTGATACGCCGTTGGTGATGACTTCCGGCAACCCCAGTGGTCAACCCCAGTGCATCTGCAATGACAGTGCTCTGGACAAACTGGCGGGTGTGGCGGACCTGTTTTTACTCCATAACCGGGACATCCTTAATCGGGTGGACGATTCCGTCGTGCAGGTGAGCGGCCTGCTTACTCAGGTAATTCGGCGGGGCCGAGGTTATGCCCCTATGCCGTTGGCATTGCCGCCCGGATTTGAACGTGCGCCTGCGGTGCTGGCGCTGGGTGCAGAACTAAAAAATACTTTTTGCCTGCTGGGCCAGAATAAAGCCGTGTTGTCCCAGCATATGGGTGATCTGCAGGATGCGTTAACCCTGACAGATTTTGAACGCAACCTGGCGTTGTATCAGCAAGTTTATCAACATGAGCCACAATGCATTGCTGTGGATGCCCACCCCGAATATCACTCCAGCCGGGTGGGGCGTACGGTATCGCAACAATGGAATCGGCCAGTGTTCGAGATCCAGCATCATCATGCTCACATGGCGGCTTGCCTGGGTGAACATGACTGGCCATTGTCTTTTAATAATGATGAGCACACTGACAATTCCAGTCACAAAGTGCTGGCACTGACTCTGGATGGTTTGGGTTATGCACAGGAAGACGAAACCCTCTGGGGGGGTGAGGTTTTGCTGGGTCACTACACCCAGGTGCAGCGACTGGCCCGCCTGAAACCCGTGCCTTTACCGGGAGGTAACGCCGCCTCGTTACAACCCTGGCGCAACACCGTGGCACAACTGCATTGCGCAATGGGCTGGGGTCATGTGGTGCAACAGTTTGGTGAATTGCCAGCCATTCAAACCATCACCCTACAGCCGGTAGATACCATCGTAGCGATGATGGACAAGTCCTTGAACGCACCGTTGTCTTCTTCCTGTGGTCGGCTGTTCGATGCCGTGGCTGCCCTGTTGGGGCTCTCCCCCGCAGTCATGAGCTTTGAAGGGCAGGCGGCCATGTCGTTAGAAGCCTCTATGCTGGGCGAGCCTGAAAATGGACAATATTGGCAACAGGCCCAACCCTACCCATTCGCCTTGCAGCAGGAAGAAAGCGGCCTGTGGCAGGTTGATCCCGGCCCCCTGTGGCTGAGTCTGCTGAATGATCTACAACATCAGGTGCCCACGGGATTAATGGCCGCACGCTTTCATAAAGGCTTGGCCCAAGTCTGGACAGATTGTCTGCAACAACTGGCACAGGAATATGGCGTTACCCATGTGGTGCTGACCGGTGGCGTTTTCCAGAACGTACACCTCACCGGGGAAGTTACCCGCCTGTTACAACAGTCATCAGAACAGCCACTTACTGTGCTCACCCATTCCCAGGTGCCCGCTAACGATGGTGGTATCGCCCTGGGGCAGGCCCTGATTGCAGCGGCCAAACACATCCAATTACAGCAAAAGTCAGATGAGAGGAGTTCCCCATGTGTTTAGGTATTCCGGGACAGATCGTTTCTATCAGCGACGAAGTGAACCATATGGCCATGGTGGACGTATCCGGTGTGCAGCGCGAGGTCAATATCATGTGTGTGGTGGAGGCCGATAAAGCTCCAGAGGACTACATTGGGGAGTGGGTGCTGGTGCACGTGGGTTTTGCCATGAGCCACTTGGATGAGGAGGAGGCACAACGTACTCTGGCATTGTTAGCCGAGCTGGGTGAATTTCAGGAAGAGCTGGACCAGATGCAGCAAGGGGTAACCGCCGAGGAGCAACCACTATGAAATACGTTGATGAATTTCGAGATCCGGATACTGCCCGCAAACTGGTGCAACAGATCCAGCGCCTCACCAACAGTATCATGGCCCAGCGCGCTGAAGCGGGCAACACCAGGCCTCTGCAACTGATGGAATTCTGCGGTGGCCACACCCACACCATCTTCCGTTATGGCATCGAGCAATTGCTGCCGAACGCCATTGAACTGGTGCACGGCCCCGGCTGCCCGGTGTGCGTCTTACCGCGGGGCAGGGTGGATGATGCAGTGGCTCTGGCTAGCCGCCCCGAGGTGATCTTCACCACCTTCGGCGATGCCATGCGCGTACCCGGCTCAAAAAAATCCCTGCTGCAGGCCAAGGCCGATGGCGCCGACATTCGCATGGTCTATTCACCACTGGATGCGCTCAAACTGGCGAAGGAAAACCCTGAGCGAGAAGTCATCTTCTTCGCACTGGGATTTGAAACCACCATGCCCAGCACCGCACTGACCTTACTGCAGGCAGAACGCCAAGGCATCACTAACTTCTCCCTGTTTTGCAACCACATCACCACCGTGCCCACCATCGAGGCCATTCTGGGCGATCCCGACATGATCCTGGATGGCTTTCTGGCGCCGGGTCACGTCAGCATGGTGATCGGCGAGGCGCCGTTCCAGTTTGTGGCCGAAGAATTTCACAAACCTCTGGTAATCACCGGCTTTGAACCGCTGGACATCTTACAATCCCTCACCATGGTGCTGATGCAAATTCACGACGGTCGCACCGAGGTGGAAAACCAGTACAAGCGCGTGGTGCAAAAGCAGGGCAACAGCCCCGGCCAACAGGCGATCAAAACCGTATTTGAAATCCGTGACTTTTTTGAATTACGCGGGCTGGGTTCCGTGGATCATTCCGGCGTGCGCATCCGCGATGCCTACGCCCGCTTTGATGCCGAACGCAAATTTCCGGTCGCGGGCCTCACCGTCACCGATCCCGCCGGTTGCCAGTGCGGTGAGGTACTCAAAGGCCTGATCCGACCCTGGCAGTGTCGCCAGTTCGGTGAACAGTGCATTCCGCAAACCCCGATGGGGGCTCTAATGGTGTCCTCTGAAGGGGCCTGCGCTGCGTATTACCAATACAGCGATGTGCAGGCACTCAAAATAAAACGTCATGAAGGATCAGGCGGAAAAGAGCGGGCCTTCACATGAGTGATGTCATTACGCTCGCGCATGGCAGCGGCGGTAAGGCTATGGAAGAGCTGATCCGCACCGTTTTCGTCAGTACCTTCGATAATTCCGAATTAACGAACATGGAAGATCAGGCTCGTTTCGACTTGGCAGAGCTGCAGCAACAGGGTCATCGTTTGGCCTTCACCACCGATTCTTATGTGGTGGACCCATTATTCTTTCCCGGCGGCGACATCGGTAAACTGGCCGTCACCGGTACCGTCAACGACCTGGCTATGGGCGGTGCCAAACCTCTCTACCTCAGCTGCGCCTTCATCATCGAAGAAGGCCTGCCTATCGATACCCTGAAAAAAGTGGTGCGCTCCATGCAAGATACTGCAAGGGAAGCGGGAGTGAGTATCGTCACTGGCGACACCAAGGTGGTGCATAAAGGCAGTTGTGACAAACTCTTCATTAACACTGCCGGGGTGGGGGTGATTGCAGAAGGCGTCAATATCCGTGCCCAAGGCGCACAAGTGGGGGATGCCATTATCATTAACGGCTACCTGGGGGATCATGGCGCCGCCATCGTTGATGCACGAGGTGATCTGGCCTTGCAGAACAGCATCGAATCCGACTGCCAACCACTGAATGATTTAGTGCAAACCATGCTGGCTGTGTGCCCGGATATTCACTGCTTGCGTGATGCCACCCGCGGCGGCCTGGCCACGGTGCTCAACGAATTCGCCCAGGCCAGCGACTGCTGCATGCAAGTGGACGAAACCAAGTTACCCATTCGCAGTGAGGTGCGGGGTATGTGCGAGATCCTGGGATTGGATCCGCTCTATTTGGCCAATGAAGGGAAATTGGTGGCTGTGGTGCCTTCCGCCGCTGCTGACCAACTGATACAAACGATGCAAAATCACTCAGCGGGCTGCCACAGCGCTATCATCGGGCACGTCACAGCAACCCCTAAACGCGGTGTGTTGATGACCACGGGATTTGGCAGCCAGCGAATTGTCGACCGGCTCGTAGGTGAGCAATTACCCAGGATTTGTTGATGGTCAGCTTAACGGGTTAATACTTTCCCAGTCGCTGGCAGGTGGTATTCAGGGTCACCGGATGACGAAGTGTTGAGGGTACACCCTGGGTTCAAATTGACGTTTGGCCCGCATGTTTTTTACTGGGTGACTTCAGCAACGCTTCAACGCGTTACCGCCGATACCTTCTAAGTTTCATCGTATTCAGAACTTTAAAAATTACTTTTTATGACAGCCGTTTCGCCACACTTTAAGTGGGTGAAATACATGTCAAGTAAGAAAAATCTCACATTTTGCAGCGCTGCTATATAATGTAGGCGATTAATTTGTAGTGAATTCTGCAGACCCCATTTTAAATAATAGATAGCAATTAAGAGAGGTGACGAGTGGAAGAACGGGAATCTATGGAGTTTGATGTTGTCATTGTTGGCGCCGGTCCGGCCGGGCTGGCAACGGCATGTCGACTCATGCAGCTCGCTCAAGAAAAAGAGCAAGAAATCAGCGTAGTTGTCTTGGAAAAAGGTTCTGAAGTAGGTGCTCATATTTTGTCGGGGGCTGTTTTTGAACCCCGTGCAATGGAAGAACTGTTCCCTGACTGGAAAGACAAGGGAGCGCCTTTAAACGTTCCCGTCACCGGAGATGAGATCTATTTCTTTACCGGTGAGTCAAAGGCGATTAAAGCACCTAATTTTCTTGTTCCCAAAACCATGCATAACCATGGGAATTATATCGTTAGCTTGGGTAACGTATGCCGCTGGCTGGCCGAGCAGGCTGAAGCTCTGGGCGTAGAGATTTTTCCCGGCTTTGCAGCCTCGGAAATCCTATACAACGAGGATGGCAGTATTAAAGGTGTTGCCACAGGCGACATGGGTATTGGTTCGGATGGTGAAAAGAAAGATGCCTACGAGCCGGGCATGGAACTGCATGCCAAATACACTATTTTCTCTGAAGGTTGCCGGGGTCACCTGGGCAAGCAGCTGATTCAGCAGTTTAATTTGGATCAAGATGTGTCTCCCCAACACTACGCGATTGGTTTTAAAGAAATTTGGGAGATTGATCCTGAGAAACACAGTGAAGGCCTGGTTGTTCACGGTGCGGGTTGGCCGTTGTCCATGGGTAAAAACCCAACGGGTGGCTCTTTCCTTTACCACTTTGAAGACAACCAGGTGCTGGTTGGTCTGATCATTGACTTGAACTATCAAAACCCGCACTTGAGCACTTTTGATGAGTTTCAACGCTTTAAGCATCATCCAGAGATCAAAAAATACCTGGAAGGTGGAAAACGGGTTGCCTACGGCGCACGTGCCATTGCAAAAGGTGGCTTGAACTCGCTACCGAAAATGACGTTACCGGGCGCTTTAATTGTGGGTTGTGATGCAGGCACACTGAATTTTGCCAAAATCAAAGGTTCGCACACGGCGATGAAGTCCGGCATGGTAGCCGCGGAGACAATTTTTTCAGCGCTTGAAAAAGGGGATGAAGGCGGTAAGGATCTGGTTGAATATACCGAAAACTTTAAAAACTCCTGGGTTTACGAAGAACTTTACAAGTCGCGTAACTTTGGTCCTGCCTTGCACAAATTTGGTACGCTGGCCGGAGGTGCTTTTAACTTTTTAGACCAAAATATATTTGGTGGAAAAATGCCTTTTACCCTGAAGGATAATTCCTTGGATTATGCACAGTTAAAGCTTGCCAGTGAGTGCGCCAAGATTGACTATCCCAGGCCTGATGGCGTGTTAAGCTTTGATAAGCCTTCCTCGGTGTTTTTATCCAACACCAACCACGAAGAAGATCAACCCTGCCATTTGCAACTGAAAGACCCTTCTATGCCCATCAGCGTTAATCTGCCGAAGTGGGATGAGCCGGCACAGCGTTATTGTCCTGCAGGCGTGTATGAAGTCATCGAAGAAGAGGGTGTACCGAAGTTTCAAATCAATGCTCAAAACTGCGTGCATTGTAAAACGTGTGATATCAAAGATCCGAGTCAAAACATTACGTGGGTTGTGCCTGAAGGTACAGGTGGACCTAACTACCCGAATATGTAACTTGCCTATAGCTGTAGTGCTGCCGTTATGTTGCCGGCAGTACTACAGTTTCGCTTATCTTAATAAGATTTAGGCAACCCCAGCACGTGTTCGGATAGATAACACAAAACCAGTTGTTGGCTGATAGGCGCGAGCCTAGGCACCATTACCTCACGTAAGTAACGTTCTACATCAAACTCTTTGGCATACCCCATGCCTCCGTGAGTCATAATCGCTTGTGTACAGGCTTTGAAGCCTGCTTCTGCCCCGAGGTATTTCGCGGCATTGGCATAGGCACCGGCATCTTTTCCGTCATCGTATTTTTTGGCTGCGTGAATTACCATTTGCTGAGCCGCCTCCAATTCGGCCCAGCATGCTGCAAGTGGGTGCTGGATACCTTGATTCATACCGATAGGGCGGCCAAATACGATACGTTCTTTGGCATAAGCCGCAGCGCGTTCGAGTGCAAGTCGGCCGAGTCCGATTGCTTCGGCCGCGACGAGAATCCGCTCGGGGTTGAGACCATCCAGAAGATAATAAAATCCTTTGCCTTCTTCACCGATTCGGTCTTCTACTGGAATTTTAAGCCCATCGATAAACAATTCACAGGAGGCGTTGGCGCTGACTCCTAATTTAGGAATGGGTTTGATTTTTACTGTTTCCTTATCCAGGTCGGTGTAAAACAGGCTGAGTCCGTCAATAGGGCGTTTGGTATCTTGCTGGTCGGCCGTTCTGGCGATGAGGAGCAGTTTATTGGCCAGGAGTGCACCGGTAGGCCATACCTTTTGGCCATGGACCTCGTAGTAGTCACCTTGGCGCGTTGCTCGAGTTTTTAAGCGCGAAGTATCCAGCCCGGCATCCGGCTCGGTAATCGCGAAGCAAACGCGATGCTGGCCTTCAATGAGTGGGATGAGGCGGTTTCTTTTTTGCTCCTCTGTGCCGTGTTTGAGTAAGGGGTTGGGGGCGAAGATGTAGGAGTGCATGGTGGTGGCGCCTGTCATGCCGGCACCCGATTGGACAATCCTCTGCACAATCATGGCAGCGTCCAGCATGCTCAGTCCGGCTCCGCCATATTCAGGTGGCATCATGATCCCAAGCAGTCCCGCTTGAACCATGTCTTCAAAGAACGCTTGTGGGAACTGTGCTTTTGAATCACAATTTCGCCAGTAACTAGGGTCGTATTTTGCACAAATTTTATCGATATTTTCGAGTATCGCCTGGAGTTCCGGCGAGAAAGTGTCGTTTTGCATGATTCCTCCCGTATTGTTTTTATTGTGGATTTGGTGGAGAGCTTTACCCCATCAGTAGGATTTTGGCAGCCCCAGTACTTTTTCGGCCAGGTAGCACAGGATCAGCTGTTGGCTGACAGGAGCAAGTCGTGGCAGCATGACTTCACGTAAATAACGCTCCACATCAAATTCTTTGGCGTACCCCATGCCTCCGTGCGTCATGACGGCTTGCGTGCAGGCTTTGAAACCGGCTTCCGCACCGAGGTATTTAGCGGCATTGGCATAGGCGCCGGCGTCTTCACCGTTGTCATACATACGGGCTGCTCGCATGAGGATGGCTTGTGCGGCTTCAAGTTCGGCCCAGTTGGCCGCCAGTGGGTGTTGGATTCCCTGGTTTTGTCCGATAGGACGGTCAAATACGGTGCGTTCCTTGGCGTATTGAACCGCGCGTGATAAGGCGAGTTTTCCCAGTGAGATAGCTTCAGCGCCAATGATGACGCGCTCGGGGTTCAAGCTGTCCAGCAGGTAATAAAAGCCTTTGCCTTCTTCGCCGATGAGATCTTCTTTGGGAATTTTCAGATTTTCGATAAAAAGCTCGCATGAATGCAGCATACCTGTGCCCATTTTGGGAATGGGGCGAACCTCAATCGCATTCCGGTCAAAGTCGGTAAAGAAAAGGCTTAAGCCTTTGGCCGGCTTGCCAGCGGTTTCTTCTATCGGCGTGGTTCTGGCAATTAAGAGAATTTTGTTGGCTAAGGTCGCACCTGTTATCCAGATTTTCTGGCCATTGGCAATGTAGTGGTCGCCCTGCCGGATGGCTCGGGTTTTTAGGCGTGTGGTGTCCAGGCCGGTATTCGGTTCAGTGACGGCAAAGGCAACCCGGGTTTTCCCCTCTAACAGCGGGATCAATTTTTTCTTTTGTTCCGCATTGCCGTGTTTGACGACGCTGCTGGAGGCAAAGGCGTATGAGGTCATCACGGTAGCGCCGCTTAAGCCCGCGCCGGATTCGACAATAGTTTGGATAATCATGGCGGCCTCTGTGAGCCCTAGGCCCGAACCGCCAATTTCCGGTGGCATCATGACGCCAAGCAAGCCTGCAGCTGCAAGGGCATCTTTGAATTCGGTTGGAAATTGTCCGGCTTTGTCGTGCTCGCGCCAGTACTCTGGAGGGAATTGACTGCAGAGTTTTTTTGTATTTTCAATAATGGCTGCTTGCTCTGGCGTGATGTTCTCGTAACTCATGGTGGTATATTTCCTCTACCCAATTTTAAATATTCTCTGAGTGTAACGGATTTTTCATGCGTTCCGCAGGTCTTAACTTGGAGCATACTTGTTCAAGTAGAGACGGAGTAGTGGTTGAAAAGTGGCTAATAATGCAAATAATGTTGCCATTAAATAGCCGCCGAGTGGAATATTTGTTAGCGTATGGCCGGTACTTAATGTGGGGACTGAGAGGTATCTAGCATGCAGGAAAACAAGAGCAAAGAGACCATGGATTCGGCGAGTATTTTCTCTAAAGTCGCAAGTTACTTGCGTGATTATCCCTTTTTGCTGATGGCGTTGGCCGGTATCGTTTTGTTGGGTTCTGTTTTTGCGTTTGGGTTCGATAAATTGAAAGAATTCAAATGGTTTTTTGTAGGCATTGTGCTGGTGCCGGTTTTTATGCAGTTTTACTTTGAGTCAAAGAAACAGTCTCATGAACAACGGCTTAAGGAAATGAAGTACCAGGCTGAATTTAGTCCGCCTCCTGGCCCTGCAGATGAGAAAATTCAGACCTCGGCGGGTTACAGTATTAAAGCTATTATAAGTATGGCTTCAATCGTTTTGTGTTTTTTAGCCTATATGGGGACTGAAGAGGAAGAGTTGCTTGCCGATACGGATCTTCTCTATGGATTATTATTTTTTTCAGGCGTTGCCTTGGCGCTAGCCGCGATCGCCTGGAATGATTTTCGTCAGCAACGCGTGACCGGTAAAAAATTAATTATTGCAGATATCGTGCTATCCAGTGTTTTGGTTTTAGGCACCTTAGGGTGGTTGTCAGAGGCGGTTGCGTTATAATTAAGTATTATGTGGCTAGTGGGGTATTTATGATAGCCACACGACAATAACGCTTTGATTAACAAAGTGATGGCTATTTCAGGTTCTTGTTTTCAGGTCTCTGTCAGCAACTTGAGTGAGCAATTTTTTAGATATTGATTGGAGTAAAAATGAAAAAGTCCTTTTTAGTAGCGATGGCGGCTCTTGCAATCAGCTTGTGGGGCACGCAATCAGTCGCGGGTGACGCCGCTGCTGGTAAAGCCAAATCTGCTGTGTGTGCGGCCTGTCATGGGCAAAATGGCATCAGTGGTAATGACATCTGGCCTAATTTAGCAGGCCAGAAGAAAGGGTACCTGGTCAAGCAAATGAAAGCATTTCGTGATGGTACACGAAACGACCCAAGCATGGCGCCAATGGTCAAGCCGTTGTCTGATACTGATATTGAAAATCTGGCTGAGTACTACAGTAGCCTGAAGTAGTTTTTTCTTTTTTGAAGGCGTTGCTTTTCTTAATTACCAAGCTGCGGCAGCGCCTTTTTCTGTTCGAGTATCTTTAACTTACTTCTTACTGTTTCCTGCACTGCTCTCAAAGCGTTTTTCGGAAGATTTTTTTTAGTTCCTAAATAAATTCACCAACTTTTTATCATACGAATCAATTCGTTAAATCGGTATTGTCGCCTTTTAAGTGGGGATATCTCCACACCTCCTGAACGCAAAGAAATGTTAAAGCCGCTGATATTGTGGCCGATCTAAAACAGCATGATCGAGTGCTTGTGTGCGTGATTTACACGAGTTGAAAAGCGCGTATTTTGCTTGAACGCAAATCCACATATTTTGTGTTCACAGTGAGTAAAGGAGAGGTTTAGAGTGGATATAGCCACCTTAATTGGATTGATTGGTGCTATGGGTGTGATTGCAGGGGCTATCTTTTTAGGTGGGGATTTTGGGGCATTCATTGATGCGCCTTCCATTGCCGTTGTTATCGGTGGCACAGCAATGGCAGTAATGGCCAGCCATACGCTTGGGCAGTTTATTGGGTCGTTCAAGGTCGGCTTGGTTGCGCTGCTGTATAAACCCAGGAGTCCAACCGATTTGATCGAAGAAGCTGTTGAGTTGGCGAATGTGGCCAGAAAAGAGGGGGTTTTGGCCTTAGAGGGGCGGGAAATTTCTCACCCCTTTCTAGAGGCAGGCATTGGACTGTGTATCGATGGACACCCTCCAGAGGTGGTGCAGCGGCTCATGGCCAAGGATATTAATCTTTCTATTCAGCGGCATGACCTTGGCGCCGGTTTGTTTAAAACTGCCGGTGATGTTGCCCCAGCGATGGGGATGATCGGTACGTTAATTGGCCTGGTGCAGATGCTTGGCAACATGGATGATCCTAAGTCAATTGGACCCGCGATGGCGGTGGCCCTCTTAACGACCTTGTATGGAGCCATTATTGCGAATGCTATTGCGATACCTATTGCCAAGAAGCTGGTTTTACGGAGCAGTGAGGAAAAGCAAAATAAGGACTTAATTCTGGAGTCAATTTCCGGTATTCAGGAAGGCGTCAATCCGCGTGTTCTGGAACAGATTCTGATGACTTTCTTGCCTGAAGGCAAACGGGAAAAAAGCGGTGCCGATGAGTAGAGGTGCACGCAATGAGTGAGCAAGCAGAAGAATGTAAATGTGAGCCGGGAGCGCCGGCATGGATGGGGACATTTGCAGACTTGATGTCCCTGTTGATGTGCTTTTTTGTATTGCTGCTTTCATTTTCCGAAATCGATTTACAGAAATATAAACAAGTGGCTGGTTCGATGGCTTTCGCATTTGGTGTGCAGCGCGAGATTAAGGCTGAAGAAATTCCCAAAGGGACCAGCATTGTTGCCCAAGAATTCAGCCCTGGAAAACCACAGCCCACTCCTGTGAATGAAGTACGGCAAAAGACGACGGAAGAGTTTAAACAAAACCTCGATTTTACGGACTCCGACAGTAAAAATAATGAGTCGCGAGCCGCCCAAAGTGTTGAGGATTTGGCCAAGGCATTAAAAGAGCGTGCCGAAGAAAAAGCAAAGCAGTTACGTATAGCCTTGAAGAAGCAGATTGATGCGGGTGTCATTGAAGTAGTGGTCAGTGATGAAGCGGCAGTTATCCGCATTTTAGAGCGTGGATCATTCGACTCAGGTAAGGCGAGTTTACGCAAAAGCTTTTTACCTGTGATGTACAAGGTCAGCAAGGCCTTACGCTCGATTGAGGGTCAGGTCGTTGTTTCTGGTCATACGGATAATATTCCGATCAAGACAGTACAGTTTCCCTCCAACTGGGTGCTTTCGGCTGCACGCGCCGCTAATGTTGTGCATTTTTTAACCAAGTATGGGCGAGTTGAAGCGGATAGGGTGGAGATACGTGCGCATGCTGATATGCAGCCCATTGCGAAAAATAATTCGGCCGCGAATCGAGCAAGAAACCGAAGAGTGGAAGTTTCTATTTTGGGGGATAAGCGTTAACCGTGTTCAGGAAGTCGCCTTCCTTCTCTGCGAAAGCGACATGACTCCAGGGTTAAGCAATGGATTGTTTCAGCGTTGTTCTGAACATATGCCGCTTTTCTGTAGGGTTATTCCGATCATAATCAGGCGGCGCCATGTGAATCACACACCGGTTGTCCCAAAAGACAAGATCATTGACTTGCCACTGGTGCCGGTAAGTAAACTCGACGCGGGTTGTATGCTTGGCAAGAAAATCTAAAATGGGCTGGCTTTCCGCCTCGGTAAAACCCTCTATTTGACTCGTCACGGCATCACTAAAAAAGAGGACTTTTCGCCCAGTTTCTGGGTGTTCCTTAACCAGAGAGTGGGTCACTGGCGGGTTCTTTTCCACAAGATGTCTAACACTTTCTGGCGTTCTGTTTTTCAAGTCAGATACATTAGCAAAGTCATGGATAGCACTGAGTTTGCCCAAAACCTCTTTCATCCCGTCAGAGAGCTCATCGTAAGCCTTGTATAGGCTCGCAAACAATGTATCGCCTCCGACAGATGGTATCTCTTTGCAGTGCAACAGAGACCCCATACAGGGTGTTTTGGTGTAAGTCAGGTCCATATGCCACTCTCTACCCGTATTACGTGTTTCAGACGGCTTTCCGTTCTGGTGTCGGTTGGTTACCACAAAAATTTCTGGATATTCGGGGTGTAAGTAATGGTCTAAGCTGTGTGGTTGGAGTTCTCCGAATTGCTTCGTAAATGCAATGTGTTGCTCGGGGGTAATATCTTGATTACGAAATAATAAAAAGCCTCGCTCGGCAAGCGTTTTACGAAGTGTTTGGATCGTTGATTGGTCGATCGCCTGGGATAAATCGAGGCCTTTGATTTCAGAGCCCAGCGCAAAGGATAAGTGGTGTTGCGTAAAAGACATGGGTTTCCTCCTAATGATTTATTTTTTTAAAGGTTGATCCATTGGGTTCTAGGCTATCATTGATTCAGCGTGTAGGAAACCCGTGAAAGAATATTTTTGACCAGAGACTTTTCCATGTTCTTGGTAGTGATTGGTTTCTTTATAAAGAATATATATATCAAATGTTTACGAGTTTTTTTCTCTTAGTTTTTTCTTTTTTTTTTATCGTTTCCAGTGGTTGGGTAATTGATTGTATTTTAAGGTAATGTGCTTGAATCACCTTGGCCTTAAGGTTACATTGCAGCAGTCAACGAACAGTGATTGAGCGATATCCCTGTATTGCGCGCGCATTTTAGTCGCTCGTTAACACAACATCGTCATAATAAAAAATAAAAAGGTCATATGGGTTTGATTTCATATCCCATTGACTGTGGAATAAAAAACATCAGAGGTATTTTTTATGGATCACGCCATCGGCGATTCCCCCGGCGCAGTAAAGCCTGTTGTTTTGGAAGCTAATAACCTGACGCTGAGATTTGGCGGGGTAACTGCCCTGAATGGCGTAAGCCTGACCATTTTGGATGATGAGTTACTGGCTGTGATCGGCCCAAACGGAGCGGGCAAAACGTCTTTACTCAATTCATTGTGCGGCTTTTATCAGCCGCAAGAAGGTCGCATACGGTTTCAAGGGAAAGATGTCATCGGGCAGGCACCTCACCAAATTGCGGGCGACGGTCTAATCCGAACTTTCCAGGGAACACACCTTTTTTCCGGTATGACTGTTCTGGATAATATTATGGTGGGCCGACATGTGCATATGAAAACAGGGCTGTTGAAGTCCTTTTGCTATTACCCATGGGCGCACAAAGAAGAGTTAGAGCACCGAGAGTTTGTTGAGGAAATCATTGACTTTCTTGAAATCGAAGCGATCCGGCATTCCATCGTAGGTTCTTTGGGTTACGGCTTGAGAAAACGCGTCGACTTGGCGCGCGCACTTGCTATGGAACCAAAAGCTTTATTGATGGATGAACCCATGGCAGGCATGAATACAGAAGAAAAAGAAGACCTCGCTCGCTTTATTCTGGATATTCGGGAAGCGCAAAAGATTCCTGTTGTCATTGTAGAGCATGATATGGGCGTCATTATGGATATAGCCGACCGGATTGCGGTATTGGACTTTGGTTCAAAAATAGGTGAGGGCACACCTGAAGAAATCCAGAAAAATGAAGCCGTAATTAATGCTTATCTGGGAGGACATTAAGGAGAGGGTTATGTTCGACATCAATCAATATGAAACATTGCCTCAAGTACTTGTGGCACGAGCGGCAGAAGCACCAGATGAGCTTTCCCAGCGTTATAAAGATCGTGGAATATGGAAGCGCCTCACGTGGAAAGATGTCTTTGATAATGTCAGGCGTTTAGCGCTCGGCTTGTCGGCTCTTGGTTTTCAGCGTGGAGAAACTTTGGCAATTGTCGGAGAAAATACGCCTGAAAACTTTTGGGCTGAGTATGCAGCGATGTGCCTGGGTGGAAAGGTTGTCTCTCTATATCCGGACGTAACACCTGAAGAGATGACTTATTTGCTGGATGACTCTGATAGCGTCATTGTCGTCGCAGAAGATCAGGAGCAAGTCGATAAGATTCTGGAAATAAAAGAAAATATCCCTAAGGTTCGGCAAGTCATCTATTGGGATGATAAGGGGATGTGGTCATACAACTACGACTTCCTTTATCAATTTAAATCCATTCAAGAGATGGGGGACGAGCTAGCGGGAAACTCGCCTACGCTTTTTAGTGACGAAATTGCCAAAGGCCGTTTGGACGACATTGCTGTTTTAACGTACACATCTGGAACGACGGGTAAACCTAAAGGGGTTATTACCACTCATCGTTACTACTTTGATAATTTCATCCGCGCGAGTAAAGCGGTGGATATCAGTCCCGGAACAGAGTATTTGTCTTATGTACCAACGGCCTGGGCGACGGAGCAGATGCTGGGTGTTGGTATGGGCCTGTTGCTTCCAATGGTGATCAACTTCCCTGAAAAGCCAGAGGAAGTGTTGAATAACATTCGTGAATTGGCGGTAGAGTATATGTCTTTCGGGCCTCGTCAATGGGAAAATTTGGCAGCTTCTGTTCAGGCCAAAATGCTCGATGCAGGCCCTCTGCGGAAAAAAATCTACGAGTGGGGAGTTAAAATTGGCTGGGATGTGAATGTATCTCGTATGGATGGAAAAACCCCGCCTTTGCTTTCCAAACTGCTTTACCCCTTAGCCGATAAGTTAGTGCTCCATCATCTTCGGGATAATCTGGGGCTGACGCGGGCAAAAGTAGCCATTTCCGGTGGCGCTTCCATGGCGCCCGATGTTTTTCGTTTTTTCCATGCCATGGGTGTTCCTCTGCGGAATATGTACGGAGCCAGTGAATTTGGCTTGTTTACTGCTCACCAGGGTGATGTTTTTAACTTGGAAACTGTGGGGCACTGGATGCAGGCTGACCCACGCTATGGTCAACCTATTGAGTGGCGCATTGGCCCTGGTAGTGAACTCCAAGTTAAAGGGGGGAGTGGGTTTTCTGGTTACTACAAGCGAGAAGAAAAGTCGGCTGAGAAGTTTGTTGATGATGGCTGGTTTTGCACGGGTGATGCCGTGAATATGACCGATAGCGGCGAGCTTGTTTTCCTTGAGCGTGTTGATGATATGCGTGAGCTGTCTACAGGTCATAATTATCCGCCCCAGTTTATTGAAACACGCTTGCGTTTTAGCCCCTTTATCAAAGATGTGATGATGGTAGGCGACAAAACACACCCTTACGTGAGCGCCCTGATTAATATTGACCCTGAAGTGGTTGGCCGCTGGGCAGAGGAGCGCAAAGTTGCGTATTCAACATTTCCGGATCTATCACAAAAAGCTGAAATTCGAGAGCTCATTCGGGAAGAAATCCAAAAAGTTAACGAGTTTTTGGCGCCTGAATCTCGGGTAAAACGGTTTGCTAATTTTCCCAAAGAGCTGGACCCTGATGAGGGTGAGTTAACACGGACCCGAAAATTGCGACGAGAATTTCTTGAAGATCGTTACAACATGATCATCGAGGCTATTTACAGTGATGCTAGTGCGGTTGACTGTGATATCGCTATTGCTTATCAGGACGGGCGCAAGGGCAACTTCAGCGCCCATGTGGAAATAACGGATATTGAAGGTTCAGAAATTTCAGCAGCTGCTTAGGAGCGGGATGAACAGTTATGATTGGTGAGTTTTTAGATTATGCAATTAATGGCGCGCTCATTGGCCTGCTGTATGCGCTGGTGGCCATGGGGTTTGTTGTCATTTACCGGGCTAGCAAGGTGTTCAATTTTGCTCAAGGTGAATTAGTCGTTGTCGGTGGCTTTATCGTCTGGTGGCTTACGTTAGGAATGGGTTTGCCTTGGTACTTTGCGATTCCACTGGCTTTCTTATTGGCGGCGATTGTGGGCTACGTCATCGAACGCTTGTTTTTTTCAAAACTTGTGGGTGAGTCTGTCTTTTCCATGGTTATGGTCACGATTGGGTTATTGATATTGATTCGTGGCATCGTCCTTGTTGTTTTTGGGGCTCAGGTCAGGCCATTCCCGACGATTTTCCCATTAAAACCCATTATTATTGGCGATGTTTTAATTCCACAGTCCTTACTCTACGGGGGGATTCTGGCAGTAATCATTGCTCTTGCGCTGTCATGGTTTTTTAATCAAACCCGTACGGGTTTAAAAATGACAGCTTCTGCTGAAGATCACCAGGTTGCGTTGTCAATGGGTATTTCTGTGCGCATGTCGATTGCGGCGGCCTGGGTGATGGGCTCTGTTATTTCAACAATTGGCGCAATTATTTTTCTAAGTGGCAAGTCATTAACGTTCTTGGCTTCCGAGATTGGCTTTATTGCATTGCCTGTTGCCTTGTTAGCAGGGCTTGAGTCCATTGGTGGTTTAATTCTGGCCGGGATCATTATGGGGGTTGTGCAAGGGTTAGCTGAAGGATATCTGGATCCGATTGTGGGAGGTAGTGTGGGCTCAATCCTGCCTTTCTTTATTATGGTCTTTATTTTATTTGTTAGGCCAACAGGTTTGTTTGGCTGGAAAACGATAGAGAGAGTGTAAAATATGGCGCTACAACCTTCAGGTGTCTTCTTTGAAAATTATTCTCATGATAAGGCACTGATAAAAACCAAGTACCAGTGGCTCTCGCTGGCTATTTTTGGGATTTTTTTATTACTGGTCCCTTTTTTGTTTGGCCCACGAATTATTGCTGTTGCCAATATCATGATTATCATGGCGGTAGTTGCCGTTGGCTTGCAAATAACAACAGGGTATGCAGGGCAGATTAACTTAGGGCAAGCGGCTTTTATGGGCGTTGGCGCTTACACTGCTGGATTAGTTGCTACTCAATTCTCTTTACCCTTTTGGATTTCGATACCCTTGGGTGGTGTAGCAGCTGCTGCATTTGGCTATATTTTTGGGCTATCGGCGGTTCGAATTAAAGGGTTTTACCTGGCGCTGACCACAATTGCGGCGCAATTTATTTTTCACTTTGCGATATTAAACTTGCCTACAAGCTGGTTTGGTGGTTCAAACGGTTTAACGCTTGAGCCAGCCAGTTTATTTGGGTTTGAGTTTAAGACAGACTCAAGCTTCTATTACCTTGCGTTGATCATTTGTACGGTTATGGTCATCGGCGCGTTTGGAATTGTAAGAAGCCGTTATGGGAGGGCGTTTGTTGCTGTACGAGATGATGACGTTGCATCCAGTATGATGGGGATCAATGTTGTTGCAACAAAAGCGTCTGCATTCCTTGTTGGGGCATTCTTTGCCGGGATAGGAGGAGGTTTATGGGCATACTATGTACGTTTTGTCTCAGTAGACCAATTTACTTTATTTAACTCCGTCTGGTTTGTTGCCATGATCATCGTAGGTGGCTCAGGTTCTATTGTGGGCGCACTGATCGGGGTGTTTTTGATTCGTTTAATTAACGAGCTTGTCACCTCTATTGGCCCGGTTGTCTCTGAAGCGTTTCCTTTTATCGGGGGTGATATCGTTTTTGCGGCCATGAATATTATTCTAGGCGGCGTCATTTGCCTTTTTGTGATCTATGAGCCTAAAGGGCTGATGTACCGATGGAATATTATGAAAACATCGTATCGGATTTGGCCATTTCCGCATTAATATTGTCATAGGGATATGGTTAAGTAATCTAATTTACGCTTTTCAAGAAGACTTTTGGAGGTAGGACTCATGAAAGAAAAAATGAACATACGGCGCTTGGTGATTAGCGCTATGGCGGGTGTCGCTTTAGCTGCGGGAAGTACTGCGGCCAAAGCAGAAAAAACCATTACTTTAGCTGCTTTTGCAGACTACACCGGGCCTTATGCCGATATTATGCCCTTATTGCAAGGTTCGCGTGATAAAGCAGTTGAATGGTGGAACGATACCGTCGGCAAAGAAATGGGCGTATCGCTCAAATTAAAAATCTACGATACTCGTTATGACACGGCTCAAACAGCCAGTTTGTGGCCAGGTATTAAATCAGAGTTGAATCCACCTGCGATTTTTGGTCTCGGTGGTCCAGATGTGGCAGCCCTGCAACAGCGCCTTCCTGACGATAAAGTACCAAGTCTGATGGGCACAGCGGCTTATGGTTTTGCCTGGAAAGAGAACCCATGGATCCTTAATCCTCGTGCGACATATGCGCATGAAGCGAGTGCGTTTCTTCAATGGTATGCGAAGCAAAAAGGCGGAGCCGTTAAAGTAGGCTTGGTGGGTTCTGAAGCATCTCCCGCTTATGTTGACATGATTAAAGGCGTGGAAGCGTTTGCAGAGAAAAGCTCGGACATTGAGGTGGCTGGTGTTTTATTGACCACAGTTCAGCCAGCTGACTTAACGTCGCAAGTGCGTCGTCTAGTCAAAAAAGGGGCTGAGGTGATGATAATTCAGACCAACACTTCCATGGTGGTAGCCGTTAAGCGTGCGTTACAAGCGCTAGGACGCTCTGATATTCCTGTTATGACCAGTTCGCATAATGGTTTGCCTGCTTCAGGGCGTGCATTGGGTGATGTTAAACAAATGGAAGGCGACTTTGAAGCCTACGGTATGGCTATTCCAAGCCCGGAGTCAGTGGATGCCTACAACTTCTATACCATGCTTAAAGATAAGTATGGTCTGAATGTGCCATGGAATGTTTTATCTGTGCAAGGCATTGCGCAAACACTGTTTACCGTGAAAGCGCTTGAGAAAACAATCAAGCGGGTTGGTGCTGATAATGTGACCGGTGAAGAGGTTCGCAAGACATTGATGACAGAAAAAATCACATCTGAAGAAATGTATGGTTTTTATTCGAGCTTATCCTTCAATGAAGGTGGTCCCTTTCCAACAGAAGGAATGAGTATCAACATTGGTACGATTAAAGACGGCAAATATGCTGTTGCGGCCACAGGAATCCCAGTGCCTGCGATTGAAAAGTGGTAACTCTGGGTACTTAAAGATGTCTCTGCTTGGAAGGTGGTAAGCCTTTCAAGCAGCTTTTACAGTGTTGAGGATGTTTTTGTGCTGCTAAAAGTTAATAACGTAGAAGTAATTTATAACGATGTCATACTCGTCTTAAAAGGCGTGAACATGACAATGGAAGAAGGCAGTTGTATTGCTTTGTTAGGCGCTAATGGTGCGGGGAAAACGACAACGCTTGCTGCAATCTCGGGAATCATTAAGTCCGAAGATGGTAAAGTGACCAGCGGCTCCATCGAGTTCGATGGCCAGCGAGTAGATAATCAATCTGTTGAAAGCAATGTCGCACGTGGGTTAATTCATGTCATGGAAGGACGTAAAGTCCTCCAGCATATGACAGTCGAAAAAAACCTGATTGTCGGGGGCCACGTGCTTAAATCGGGTGCAGAGGTTAAGCAGCGCATTGAAAACGTTTATACGCTTATTCCTCGGTTAGCTGAGCTTCGAAAACGCACAGCTGGTTATTTATCTGGTGGCGAGCAGCAAATGCTTGTTATTGGCCGTGCCTTAATGGCAAACCCAAGGCTGATACTGATTGATGAGCCATCACTTGGGCTCGCGCCGTTAATGGTGGAAGAGGTTTTTAAAATTCTCAAAGAATTGAGAAAAAGTGGTATTTCTTTGTTTATCGTTGAACAAAATACACAGGCTGCGCTTGAAGTAGCTGACTACGGTTATGTAATGGAAAATGGCCGTATTGTGATGGATGGTGAAGCTGACCAACTCATGAAAAACGAAGATGTGCGGGAATTTTATCTGGGCCTAAATATGGAAGGTGAGCGGAAAAGTTACCGGGATGTTAAACACTACAAGCGCCGTAAACGTTGGCTTGGGTAATGTGTTAAATAGTTAGGTATTAATTATGCGAAAAGTGATGATTGCGGGTGTTGGAATGACACCCTTTAGCATCTATAAAGACCGTTCAACTCGGTCGCTGGCCGAAGAAGCCATTCAAGAGGCAGTGCAAGATGCGGGGAGTTCCGTCCACGATATTGGAGCCGTATATTTCGGCAACGCTGTGGGAGGCCTGATCACGGGCCAGGAAAGTATTCGAGGGCAAGTCGCCGTTCGAAATACAGGTTTACTGGATAGAGGTATCCCTGTCTTCAATATAGAAAATGCCTGTGCTTCGGGTTCTACAGCCGTTAATTTGGCTTGGTTGGCAGTGGCTTCAGGACAGCATGAGGCGGTTTTAGCGGTTGGCGCAGAGAAGATGAGCCATGAAAACAAGGCCATCACCTTTAAAGCACTTGAGTCTGCGGTTGATCAAGAATCGCTTGATGAGATCAAAGCGCAAATTGGCAGTGCCGGCGCTGGTCAAACGCAGTCCATGTTCATGGATATCTATTCTGCGATGACACGTAAGTACATGGAAAAAAGTGGTGCCACTCCAGAGGACTTTGCGCGAATAGCCGTCAAAAGCCATCAAGCCGGTAAACTCAATCCTAAAGCACAGTTTCGGCATGAAGTAACCTTGGAAGAGGTGATGCAAAGCCGTTTAATCAGTGACCCTATTCGGTTGTTGATGTGCTCTCCTATTGGTGATGGTGCTGCGGCATTACTGATATGTTCTGAAGAGTACGCTAAAAAAACCGGTGCGGATGCCGTACAAATTGCCGCTTCTGTTGTTGTTTCAGGTAGTGCGGATGGTTCTCTTGAACCTGCGACAGTCCGTGCAGTAAGACAAGCGTATGAAATGGCGGGCGTTGGCCCAAATGACCTTGATGTTGTGGAGGTTCACGATGCCGCGGCCCCCGCAGAGATTATTGAATACGAAGAGCTGGGTTTATGTGGCGAGGGGGAAGGGCCTGCTTTTCTCGCGAGTGGCGCTACAATGATTGGTGGCAGGGTCCCAGTGAATCCAAGTGGCGGCCTGATTAGTAAAGGCCATCCAGTGGGTGCGACTGGTTGTGCTCAATTAGTTGAATTAGCAGATCAACTCCGTGGTCGCTGTGGTGGCCGGCAGAAGCAAGGTGCAAAAGTCGCCTTGGCAGAAAACGGCGGCGGTTTCCTGGGTCCGGACCCGGCGGCAACTACGATCACTATTTTGACACGTTAATATCTTTTCCTGTGCTAACCGTCTTGAGATAAACATCAAGGCGGTTAGGTAAGGCCTAGGTGAGCTGTTTCTATGCTTACCAGACAGATTTCATACTCCCCCCATCGACAGCTAAAGTCACGCCGGTGATGTAGCTGGCGGCGTCAGAAAGTAAAAAAGCGCCTGCTTTGCCAAATTCATCTGCATGACCATATCGTCCAATAGGAATAAGCTTCTCACCGCGCTGTTTGATGTCCTCAGCCGTGGTACCTTGTTTTGCTGCGGCAATTTCGTCGAGTGAACGAACGCGGTCGGTATCAATGCGCCCAGGGACAAGGTTATTAACCCGAATACCTTCGGGTGCCAGTTGTTGAGAAAGGCTTTTTGCCAAGCTGACAACGCCGGACCGCATCACGTTGGAGAGCAGTAAAACATCGATGGGTTCTTTAATCGAAGAAGAGGTAATGGTCACAATAGCACCTTGGCCTCGTTTGCGCATTTCCGGCAGGACTGCTTTGATCATACGCACAGAGCTGAGTAAGGTCAGTTCAAAAGCGGCTTGCCAGTCGGCGTCATCAAAGTTATCAAAGTTACCTGTGGGTGGCCCGCCTGCATTGACCACCAGTCCATCAACGCCACCGAATCGGGCAACGGTTTGGTCTCTCCACTGCAGGATGGATGCAGGGTCCGTTGCGTCAAAAGGGCAGCCAATGACTTCTGCACCGGTTTCGTCCGCCAGACTATCGGCAGCCTGAGCAATTGCATTGGGGTCACGGCTGGCAATTGAGACCTTTGCCCCCTCTCGGGCCACCGCTTTGGCAATACCAAAACCAAGGCCTTTGCTTGCGGCGGCAACCATAATCACTTTTTCGCTCAAATTTAGGTCCATCTTGCTCCCCGAGTTATTCTAGAAATCGAAAATTATAGGGTAACTGTTTTACCAATGGGTATTTGTAATGTCCAGATAAAAGGGGCAAGATAGACGGCTATCGATTATGAAAAGTGACACCGGAGGAGTGAATGACAGAGACAGCAAAACCTATATTTCCTGCTGCAACCATCCTGATTTTGAGGGATAGCGAGCACGGTATGGAGTCTTTAATGGTGCGCAGGCACCACAAAATTGATTTTGCTTCGGGTGCATACGTTTATCCGGGAGGTAAAGTTGATGCGGGCGATGCGGCCGAGGCGCTTGCAGACTTTATCCCTGATCCGGATGCTCACGATGACACCCATCGAGCAGCGCGAATTGGGGCCATTCGGGAAACATTTGAAGAAAGTGGGATCTTGTTAGCACGTAATAAAGGTGAGTCCGATCTGGTCAGTGCCGAGCAAGTCTTGTCGCTCCAAAAATATCGGGATGAGCTGCATAAAAACCGAATGAGTCTGCTGGAACTGGTGCAGCAAGAAAATTTACAATTGGCAACCGATTTGCTCGTGCATTTTGCACACTGGATTGGGCCTGAGCATGCACCTAAACGCTTTGATACCCAGTTTTACATGGTTGAAGCACCTGCCGATCAACTGGCTGTTCATGATGGACATGAGTCTGTTGATTCCGTCTGGATTACACCGCAGCAAGCACTCAAAGATGCGGATGAAGGGCGTTACACCATTATTTTTCCCACCCGCATGAATGTCGCCAAGCTTGCACGCCATACACGCACAGCCGATGCACTTGAAGCCGCGCGAACCTCAACCGTTGTGACCGTGCTGCCTGTGGTGAAAAAAGTGGGCGGTGAACCAACCCTCTGCATCCCGGCAGAAGCGGATTACGACTTAACAGAAGTCCCGTTATCACAGATCAGAGGAGGCTAATTAGAGCGGCGTGGCTAACGTTTCAACCGACTCCACAACATTCTACTGGCATGACTATGAAACATTTGGTGCAGACCCTGCGCGTGATCGGCCATGCCAGTTTGCAGGTATTCGCACGGACCTGGATCTCAATATCATCGGAGACCCACTGGTCGTTTACTGCAAGCCCTCGAATGATTTTCTGCCGAGTCCCGAGGCCTGTTTAATAACAGGGATTACCCCTCAGATTGCTCTTGAAAAAGGTATACCCGAGGCGGAGTTTATCAGCAAAATACATGCTGAACTTTCCCAGCCCGGGACCTGTGGTGTGGGATATAACAATATTCGATTCGACGACGAGTTCACTCGTCACAGCCTCTACCGGAACTTTTTTGACCCCTATGCGCGGGAGTGGCAGCAGGGAAACTCACGTTGGGACCTACTCGACATCGTTCGGTTGACTCGGGCTCTGCGCCCCGATGGCATCCACTGGCCTGTCAATAGTGAAGGGGAGCCCAGCAATCGCCTGGAAGATTTAACAAAGGCTAATGGCATTGAACACGCCTCAGCGCATGATGCGCTCTCTGATGTTTATGCAACCATCGCGGTTGCGAAGCTGATCAAACAACAACAGCCGAAGTTATTCGAATACATGTTTCAGATGCGCCATAAAGCGCGTGTTTTGGAACTCCTGAATATTCGAACAATGCAGCCAATTGTTCACGTATCTGGCATGTTCCCATCTGAACATGGGCACACCGCGATTGTTGTGCCGATCGCTGAACACCCCAAAAACAAGAACGGGGTTATCGTCTACGACCTGTCAGCCAGCCCTGAACCGCTTATTCAATTGGATGTTGAAACGATTCACCAGCGGCTATTCACACCCCGATCCGAGTTGCCCGAAGGCACTGAACGCATTCCGCTCAAAACAATACATGTGAATAAATGCCCCGTAGTGGCTCCCCTGGGTACCTTGACACCCGAGGCCGCCGAGCGCTTAAACATTAGCCTGGAGCTCACCCAAACGCATCTTACAAAAATTAAACAAGCCAAAGCGCTGAATACCAAAATACAAAGCGTTTTCACGCTGACAGAATTTTCTCAACAGAGCGACCCCGACTTAATGCTCTACAGTGGCGGCTTCTTCAGCCCGGCCGATCGCCAGCGAATGGATCAGGTGAGGAAAAGCCCGATTGACCAACTGGCTCAATTGCACCTTGGCTTTGATGATCGCCGCTTAAATGAAATGCTGTTTCGGTACCGTGCGCGCAACTACCCACACACCCTGTCTACGGAAGAGCAAGAAATATGGGAAGAATACCGCATTGCACGTATTACCGACCCCGCTGCAGGCGCCGGCATTGTCATCGATGACTACTACCAGCAGCTCAACGCACTATACCAAACCGAAGACGCCAAAATTGACATACTAAATGCCTTGGCCGATTACGCGGATCAACTGGCCGGCTAACTTCTACCGCTTTCATTGATCCAAGTCATCACCTTTTTTAACAAGCCGCACATACTGTAATAGCCCTTCAAAGTAAGGGGTAATTAACTGACACAGTACGGGAGGTTTAAATATGGCACTTTGGATGGACCTATTGTTTGGAAACTGGTTTGGCTTAAGCGCTGTGCTTGTTATTTTATTCATGTTGGGAATGTGCGCCTTCTTTGTTGTCTTGTTTATCTCCAAATCGAAAAACCCTGATAATTAGACAACAGCAAGCTGTAAGCCATGCCATGAGGCATGTGGCTTCTATTATGATTTGTGAAACCTCAGTGCTGGGTAATATACGTTATTCTGGCGCATGTATTATTAAATCTACTTCATGGACGTTCATTTTGCACATTAAGCGTGCCCGTTTGTGCGTACAAGCCACGTATGGGAACCCATCAGCTGACTAGATAGAATCAGCGAACGGGTTCTTTTCTTCATAATGATGTTGGTGCGAAAGCCCTGACGCCAGAGCTAGGCCTCCCCTTGAGAACTTTACTTTGTTGTAAAGTGGGCGATCGTACAAGGCAAAAAATCCGCAAGGGCCGCTGCCCGCCATGATTGCCCGCAAGCTTCTATCGCTTGGCGATAATCCAAACCGCGTGGACGATGCCCGGAATGTAGCCAAGTAGGGTGAGTAGAATATTAAGCCAGAAAGCCCCGCCAATACCAACTTGTAAAAACACACCGAGCGGTGGCAGGAGAATAGCGCAAATAATACGTATTAAATCCATAGAAAACGCTCCTCTAAAAGCAGAATACAAGGCTAAGAAAGTGGTTTGTTCAGATGGATATAAGGGACAGACTCTAGCTGCCTGCGACAGGTAGTAATATAATGCCACTGTGGTCTGTCAAGTCAACGTCGCATTAACTGAAATAATTTAGAGTACAGCTGGACTGCGGAATTCATGGTTACTCGCACCGGCATAACATGCTCTTCGATTGTTGCTAAAAAATTAATCATGGGTGAGCGTAACCGATACCCTAAGTTCGCAGTCGCTACTTTATCGAGCAGCCACCGCGTTACTCACTAGCTAATTGGTGGCTGAGTATGACCAGTCGTTCAATTTTTAAAGGGCAAGGAGAACGCTATGAGAACCGCTGCATGTCGATGCGGTAACACGCTTTTTTTTCGTAACCTCAAGTGTGACGCCTGTCAACGTCCGGTCGCCTTTCTGGCGGACCAGTTGCAAATCAGCAGCTTGCATCAGCAAGGTGAATTGTGGCGAGCTGATAGTCTTGGTGTTATACCTCACGAATACCGCTTCTGCATCAATAGCGTACAGCATCAGATTTGCAACTGGGTGGTGCCAGCAGATAATCCTGAGGAGTACTGCATGGCTTGCCGCCTCAATCAAGTCATTCCCGACCTGAGCATCGCGGAAAACTTACCCCTATGGGCCCGCCTCGAAGAAGCCAAGCGCCACGCGCTATATACACTTCTAACTTTGGGCTTGCGCGTGCGAGATCGAGAGCAGTGCCCTAAATCAGGGCTGGCTTTCAAATTTCTCGCCGACAAAACCGCAGACAGTGAATTCACCGAACCCCTGCACAACCAAAAGCCAGTGTTAACTGGCCATGCAAACGGAGTCATCACCATCAATCTTGCTGAAGCAGATCCTATTGCGCGGGTACGCATTCGCCATCACCTCGGCGAAGACTACCGCACTTTACTCGGCCACTTTCGCCACGAAATAGGCCATTACTACTGGGATATAATCATCGCCGGAAGCTCTAATCTTGATGAATTTCGCCACTTGTTTGGTGATGAACGCATCGACTACGCAGCAGCCTTGAAGGCTCACTATAAAAGCACCCTTAACATTGGCGATGAATTTATTAGCGCGTATGCCAGTGCCCATCCATGGGAAGATTGGGCCGAGTGTTGGGCTCATTACCTACACATGCTTGACACCCTCGACACTGCCGAAGATTTTGGGGTCCACCTCAATAACCGGCTGCTACATCATCGTCCCAAAAAGGAAGCAGCAGACCCAGTTCAAGTCATCACATCGGACTTTGCAGCAATGCTGGATGATTGGCTGCGTCTCAGTGTTGGCCTTAATGCTCTAAATCGCAGCATGGGTATGAACGACGCATATCCTTTTGTAATCACCCCACCCGTACGAGAAAAACTAGAATTTGTGCACCGGGTAGTTCAAGAACACACGTACGAGGCCTAAGCTTGCCCGCTTATTTCCGCTGTGATCGACCTCTTTAATCACGGACTCTTCTGTACACATGCCTTGTCGTTATTGTGGAACGAGAGCAACCTGCTTAAAGGCTGCCAGCGTGTGATAGAG
>DJFX01000005.1:84780-84941 GCA_002432635.1 Halothiobacillaceae bacterium UBA5861
CAACTGGCCACGGAGTGGTCAATTGACAACGCCACCGACGCGCTATGGACGATGCTGCTCGTGCCGAATTGGGAAAACCTCACCATCAAGTGTGGCTGGTTGGTTACAGATTACGTTAAATGGATCACACAGTTGGCAAAGCGGGCATTGATGAGTGAAAG
>DJFX01000015.1:0-4215 GCA_002432635.1 Halothiobacillaceae bacterium UBA5861
AAGGTAGAACGAAGGCGAGAGAAAAGCCAAGCACGCCCTTGTTAAGGGCCTCGTGTGCCCTTAAGCAGTTGGCTGCATTAGGTGGCTTTTCTTAAAGCCCCCTTCTTATTTCTCGCCCGGGTATTTAAAGTAATCGGGCTTTCCGGCGGGCCAAATTTCACCCCAGAGAGACATACCTCCACCCACGGTGACGGTTTCTCCAGTGACATAATTTCCCGAGTGAGAAGACAGGTAGACACACGCCTCCGCAATATCCATGACATGCCCCGGACGCTTCATCACGCCAGCACCGTAGAAGGTCGAACGCCCTTCATCTGAATAATTATTAAACCCGCTGCTTTCAATGGCGCCAGGTGCAACGGTGTTAATGCGAATATTAAAAGGCGCCCATTCAACCGCCAGCGTTTTAGAAAGGAAGATAATCCCGGCCCGTGAGGCGGTTGTGTGTGCCATCTGGCTAATGCCGCGCCAGACTTCGGCGGTAATGGTGACGATACTGCCGGGCTGCTCATGCTCACGCCACCGCTTGGCGGCGTTTTGCATCATATACCAGCTGCCGTTAAGGTTCGTGTCGATAACGGCTTGCCAGCCTTTGTAGCTGATGTCGATAGCGTCCTGAGCAAATTGCCCGCCCGCATTATTAATTAAGTGATCGAGACGGCCGTATTCTTCCCAAGTCTTATCCATCAGGCTTTCGACTTGCTCAGGATCACGAATCGTCATGGGCACCGCGAGCACTTTGCCTCCAAAGCGGCGCAGGAATTCAGCGGCTTCGGCCAGGCGTTCCTCATTGCGGCCACATATCACCAAGTCTGCTCCCAGGCGCGCAAACAAAGACGCAATGCCCCGCCCAATGCCGGTTGCCGCACCCGAGACGAGCGCGACCTGACCCTCTAACAAGTCGGTTGAATAGACCGTGGGGTAGTTGGCGAGCTCGTCGTCCGTGAGTCCATAGTGTTCTTTATATTCAATTGCCATCGTTGCCTCCAATTAGCGTTATAAACTGTGCCTAGGGGACTTACCGGTCTGCTTTTTTGCCTCCAACCGGTGTGTGGATATCGATTCAGCGCCTTTTGATCGATGAGTGGTTAGGCCCAGTGCCCCTCTTATAGGGTCTATGGTATCAAAATCAAAACACGGGCGATGGGATGTGCTGTGAAACGAGTCGGCGGCCATTGAGCCGTGCCACAATGGTCATACGATTATCCGTGGATCATCAATGGCAGATGAGGGCGAAAGTCATGCCGGTGGTTTTCTGCGCTGTCAAAGGTAATTTCCATAAGGTGTTCAGGCCCTGGCACAATCGATAGCCGTTCCGCACGGCTTGCCGTTAGCAGTGTTTCGGACAGGCTCGGGCTGTGAATGTTAACGTGGGTAAGCGTATGAAAACGGCCGCCTCCCGGAGCCTCGGGTTTAAATTGGGTGGTATCAAACGGGGCATAGATGCACAAGGGCTCGCGCAGTTCGGTGGCGTTTGCCCCCACGTGAAAGGCCAGCGGAGGTGGAAAATAGTCGGGCTGATAAGACCAGCCGGGAAAAGGCATCACGGGGCCAGGGGGTTGGTCTTTTGCGAACAGAATCACGCCAAAGGGTGAGGCATCCTGGTTGCCTGCACGCTCGGGGAAGTACAGCTTGCTGCCCGGACCATGGCGTGCCTCTTCGGCATCCCGCACATATAAAAGCTCTAACATGCCGTTTTTAAAATAGAAGCGGCGGTTTGCGGTGCCTTGGCCGGGGTGCGTGTTGGAGCTGCCTTCAATCAGGCCAGCGGCGATGAGTTGATCGGCTACTGCTGCGCCGGGTTCAACAAGGATAAAAATGTGGTCAAGGATCATATCCATGGAGGGCCCTTTTAAATTACGCTGTGCGCTTTATTGTGATTAAAAACTCAGTCGATGGTAGCGGTTTTAACGCAATCACTCATCTTCACTCGATGGCAGGGGTTCCCACAGTTCAATGGGGTTGTCTTCCGGGTCGTATAAGCGGGCAAAACGGCCATTGGGGTAGTCTTGCGTATCCAGTTCCACCGCGATGCCGGCCGCTTCCAGTTGCGCAATGATTGCGGAGAGGCTGCGCACACGAAAGTTAATCATCCAGCTTTGTGAGGGGCGGCCAAAGTAATCGGTTTCTTGCGGGAACGGTGCGAATACAGTGGGGCCTTCAGACTGCTGCCAGGGGGTTTGATTGTAGTCTTTTGGAACCGGTGAAATACCAAGATGAGTTTCATACCAGCGCGATAGCTTTTCCGGGTCTTGAGCACGAAAAAAAAGACCGCCAATACCTGTTACTTTTTCCATAGCTTTATGCTCCTGTTTTTTAGGTTGGTATTTTGAAACTGGCTGTTGCCGGACTTCATGGGGCCGCCGTGGTGCCGGTCTCCCGCGATGTCGTGGCAAGGTGTTATCGAGAAGATCCTGCTCCTGTTGGTTTGAGTTGTTTTAGAAAGCACACAATGCGATAAGTTTCCTCAAATCCAAGATGTTTGTGTGCTGCGATACTCGCGTGGTTGTGGGTATCGGTATCACTGCCGAGCTCGCTAAAACCCTGCTCCAGCGCCCACTGCTCGGCGCGTTTCATCAGTTGTATGCCGTAGCCCTGGCCTCTATGATCGGGTTCGACATACCAGGCTTCGACGTAGGGCACTTGTGGCATGCGACTGCCTTCAACAAAGTTGCGGATATTCAGTTCAATGAAGCCAGCGAGTTGGCCATCTGTTTCGATGACGAAGCATTGCTGGATATCAATGGATGTATGGGCAAAGTAGGCATTGATTTCAGCGAGGTGCTGGTCATGACTATCCGGCCACAAGTTGGTACGCATGTGTGACCATGCTGGAATATCATCTGGGTTTGCGGGTCGAATGATCACTGCTGGGGCTCCTTCGGCTAGTGGTCCTTTGCCACGATAGTGGGTGGGCTCGCAGGGATTCCTTGAGGGTCAAAAAACGGGTTGGGTCGGGATTGTCCAGTTAATTTCCAAATCAGCAGTTTTCCCATCACGCGGCGTACTAACTGTGCCTGTGAGGCAGGCCCTAGGAGTGTGTCTGGAATGGGTTTTACCGCAAATTTTTTATGTACGCTTCCTAACACCGGGCCGATTTTTTCGTCCAGCTGATCTTCCTGAATGAAGGTGTGGATCAAACCGACGAGGGGGATACGTGCGCTGACAGTATTCCCGATGGGCGTATTGCAGCAACCGGCATACCAGCGGAATAAACCTTTGGTTGTGAGACGCAGGCAGGCCAGCTGATCCGCGCTTGTGCGGATACTGATCTGTGAAGGGGGCAGTTGGTAGATTTCGGTACCGCCATAGTTGTTTAAGGTGGAGCTGGCCTGGTTTAATTGGTGTGCGAATGCCTGGCAATCATCACAATAGCAAACCAGATGATTTCCTTTTTTTGGGGATACATTGTTGGCCAGGCCCTGGATCTGGCCGCATGTGCAGCCCAGTTTGAGTGTTGACATAGACATTCCTGTTACCGTGTAAGCGATTCATGAGTCGATAAGTGATCAGTGCCCGCTCCGTTTTGATCAAGCGCTACATTGGCACGATTTCAGCCACTTCCAGAGAGCCATTAATCGCCAGAAAAGGACATGATTTGCTGTACGCAAGGGCTTGGCTGATGGATTCTGCCTGAACGATGGTATGTCCAGACATGGCGGTTGAGCTGCCTTCTGAGACAGAACCATCTGGATGCACCGTGTGTACATTCTGAAAGGGCACCATGGCTTTGATAACGGCATCCCCGAGAGAGCCCAGCCATTTCTGGTAGGCTTCAAAGTGTTTTTGACCTTCTTCAGGGTTTTGGGGGTGGTCCCCACCTAAGTAGGTGATGATGTAATGATTCATCGTATGCCTCCAAGTGCATGTTTTAAGAACGTGCTGGACTGCTTCATAAATGCGTATTCTGTTCTTCAAGCAATCCCCTCTTTGTTGCGAATCTTCGCAATAGCGCACGATATACGTTTGATTGAATCCTTGAGGCTGGGCGTTGATATCCATAATTTACTGTGTTTGGAAGAAACCAACAATACTTTCAATGAGTTGAATGATAGTACCGTAAGAATGTTTGATTAGTTATAGCGGTGCTCAAGATGACTGCCCCCATATCGAATGCATGGATGAGGGAAAGGCATTTAGACTGTACGCAGGGGTGCCGGCTAAAGAGATAAGCACTGTTTTTATGTTCGCCGGCGCGTGTGTGCGAGGGTTCCG
>DJFX01000015.1:4391-5780 GCA_002432635.1 Halothiobacillaceae bacterium UBA5861
CTTTATTCTTTATCCAACCCGTCCACGATGATTGCACCCATCGAAGCGGGCATAACGATGACAATCAATCTTCTGAGTGCCAGTTCGGGTTCTGAGAGCAGCGGGAATTTATTGAGGCTGATTAACACGCAAGCGACAACGATTGCCGCAACGATATAGGCCGCGGCAATGCGGAAAATAAAGACCACCACCCGTTCTCGCACATTGGCTTGAAAGACACTGCCATAGGTGAAAAAAGTCAAAAAACCGATCGACAGTAAGAAAATCAGTACCAGATTGGTCGGCGGCAATGTATCTCCCAGCTGCCAGGCCTCCTCTGTAAACGAGATGGGTACAGCCAGTGCAAACGCGCCAATTGCAATTTGACTGGCATCTTCAGCATTGAAATACCAGTTAATGCGCAAGGACATCAGCGGTGCTTTGTTGCCAGCTTATCGTGTTTAAAGGCTGGTGGCATTGTGGTGCCTATTGTTTATTTATGGGCGATCGGTTTGTCTGTAAACAAGTAGTCTTTGAGCTCCTTGTCCATGACTTTATCACGGCGCCGTATCCACTCCAGCGTCATCGCTGCGTGCTCTTTTTCCTCATCACGATTATGGATAAGAATGGCCTTTAACTCTTCATCTTTGCAGGCATCGACTCGCTGGTTGTACCAGTCAATGGCCTCCAACTCTTCCATGAGCGAGATAATAGCCCGGTGCATATCTCTGGTTTCATCAGAAAGTTCTTCGATTGGTTCATGGTAGCCTTCGTTCGCCATTACCGTTCTCCTTAGGTTAATAGTGAATACATTAATCAGTTTATCCTGGCTTGTTGACACTCCGTGCTGGGTGATCTGTGTTCAATAAAACCAACCTGTTCGAAAAGAAACGCCGACTACGACAAATAATACGGATAAAAGCGTGACAGGCACAATGTGCCAGGCCATATCTGTAAGGTTTTTTTCGGACAATTTGGGTAGCACGCGAAACTTCGCATCCAGTGCAAATCCGATTGTAAGTGCGAGTAAGGTGAGTTTTAGTAGAATCACGCGCGCTACGGGGTGGGTGCTGAGTACCCATGCCTTGAGATCAGGCAATAATTGATAAGCCAGTATCAAGCCCGTGATCACTTGGATGATTAAGGCAGGCATGCCCACTTTTTCATATTTTGATTCAAAGCGAATCAGTTTTTGCGGTGAGCGTTCTCGCAATACCTCGGGCAAGATAATGGTTGAGAGAATGATGTGTCCACCCGTCCAAACCGTTGCCGCAAGCAGATGGATCAATAACAAAAAATCGTGCATGGCGTCCATTGGATACAGAGGCTGTTTTTAGGCGCATTCCTTTTCAGTCAGGGCATTGTAGCATTAACAGATTGAATGGGGAGGCTTCCATTGGGTGCCGGGTG
>DJFX01000015.1:6006-51377 GCA_002432635.1 Halothiobacillaceae bacterium UBA5861
GGGTGCCGGGTGGAGGTGGTCCGTTTATCGCGACACGCCGTTCTGTTTGCTGAGTACTATTCATTGACAACCATTTGAAATCCACCAAAAATCATCCGGCCTCCATCAAACGGCATTGGATTGTTGTCAGCGTTCATGGCGTCTTCGGCCATGACTTTTTTCATGCCAGCATCACGGACTTCTCGCGAGGGCCATACGATCCACGAAAAAACAACGGTCTCGTCATCTTTACAGTGTACGGCTTTGGGAAAAGAGGTGAGTGCGCCTTCGGGGACATCGTCTCCCCAGCATTCAACCAGTTTAAGCGCACCGTGTTTTTTGAAATAAACAGCGGCCTCTCGGGCGTGTTGAATATAGAGCGCTTTGTTGGCTGTGGGGACAGCGGCCACGAAGCCGTCGATGTAATGCATGTTTACCTCCTTAGGCGATTATTCCGGGCGTTTGAATTGCGCACGGGCTGACGCTACTTGAGCCCTCATGATGCACTCGGCAGCATGATCATTGACCAGGCCCATGGCCTGCATAAAGGCATAGACGGTTGTGGGGCCCACGAATTTCCAGCCGCGCTTTTTAAGATCTTTAGACAGCGCGGTTGATTCCGGGGATGTCGAGATTGTTTGCGGTGGGGACACTGGCTCGGGATCAGGCTCATAGCGCCAAATATAAGCGGCCAGCGAGCCCTCTTGCTGGACGAGTTCTCGTGCGCGCTTTGCATTATTGATAACCGCCTCAATTTTGCCGCGGTGGCGAACAATGCCTGCATTTTGGAGCAGGCGCTCAATGTCTTGGTCCGTAAACTCTGCGACTTTGCTGAAATCGAAATGATGAAACGCGGTGCGGAAGTTTTCCCGTTTGGCCAGGATAGTGCGCCAGCTTAAGCCAGACTGAAAGCTCTCCAGGCAGAGCTTTTCAAATAGACGGACGTCATCGTCCACCGGGAAGCCCCATTCCTCATCGTGATAGCGGATAAACTCAGGGGCGGCGCTGCACCACTGGCAACGGGGCTGGCCATCCTGTGCGATCATGACGGTGCTCATGAATTGGGTGTCCTTTCATTGAATTGAAGTGATTCGTCGAGCAGAAAGTTTAACCGGGCATCGGTTTTGACGGGAGTCATTTCAAGTATTTCTGCCTTGACCACGCCTTCTCGGACAAAAGGGTCGGCATTCACCCGTTCTTGTAGTTCGGCGAGAGAGGTATTGTGTACCAAAACGGCGCCACCCTGTTGGGGCTGAAGACTCCCGACAACCAGGAATAAACCTGCATCTATGCCTTCACTTATCCAGGTATTGTGCGCGGCCATGAATTGGCCCGCCAGACTTTTATTCTCTGCAAATCTTAGTAATACGACAAACATATTCTTTTCCTCCTTTAAGATAAAGACGAAGGCATCGTTGGAATTCAGTGCCCCCGCAGGGTGTTGTCATCTGTGTGGATGGCCGATTTTTTCAGTGTGCTCAGCCAGCGGCGTAGTTGTGCCACTTCATGTTCAATGAAGGTTTCGTCCTTAAAGGTATTCGCCAGAAGCGCGATGCCCTGGCTCCGGCCAAGCAAGTGCATGGCCAGAGTATTGGCTTTTGCTTCGTAACCCATCCGAATGAACTGTGATTGCAGCCAATCTTTAAACAGTGTGAAAATGGCATTGGCTTGTGTATGCGAGGCATGGTTTAGTTTTGCCAACTCCGTGCAAAGCGTGCCGACAGGGCAGCCAAATTGTTTTATTTTGGCTTGGTTCATGATCAGAATGTGAATGAAGTGGTTAATGCGGGACTCGGGGTCTTGGCTGTTTGTTTCCCAGGCCGCCAGCATTGCTTGTGTATTGCTCAGGCGATAGGCAATGACCGCTTCTAGAATGTCGTCTTTTGTCTTGAAGTGGTGATAAAAATTCCCTCGGGATAGTTTTACAGCCTGGGCAATATCTGTAAATGAGGTGTGTTCAAAGCCGCGCTGATAAAATAGTTCGTCTGCGGCTGCGACAATACGTTCACGGGTTGTTTGTGTGGGTTTGCTCATCAAATATTACATTTTTCTGTCGATCATTTTCGGACTGTCGCTAGGGCAAGTGTCCTAGGCGGGGAGATTAGGACATGCATCCTAGTGTGTCAAGCAACGATGACTCGCCTTTATCTGTTGGCGGGTGTGTGAGAT
Organism: Halothiobacillaceae bacterium UBA5861; assembly: GCA_002432635.1. Lineage (GTDB taxonomy): Bacteria > Pseudomonadota > Gammaproteobacteria > UBA5861 > UBA5861 > UBA5861. The sequence continues at coordinate 8,155 of DJFX01000015.1, forward strand.
GAACCGGTGGTTATGAGGCGCATCGGGATGGCGAAGGTCCCGTCTCTTTCTTCTGGAGCTCCTTGTGTGATAAAGCCGAGTTTTTCGTAAAACCCGACGGCATATCGCGATGCATTAACCGTAAAAACACCGGGATTTCCTTCCGCGAGACAGGCACTGCATCCAACCTGCCAGAGTTTTTTTGCGATGCCTTTGTGGTGATGCGTGTCTGCAACAAATAAATGATACAAGTGGGCATTTTGCCTGAAACCTGCCACACCGATGATACGGCCCCCGTACTCGGCCACATGGTAACGAAAACCGGTTTGAAGATAGTCGGTCATTGCCTGTGGTGAGAGTGCATTCAAAAAGGTTTCTACCCCTTCTGGTGTAAAGTCAGGAGTTATGTATTTTTCGGATGACGCCACGATTAATGCACTGATGGCTGTTGCGTCGTCGATTGTTGCGCTACGGATGCTGATCAAGGGTTCCTGATCCACAACGGTTTTTCTCCTTCGTGATGTTTTTGCGTGGTGAAGCTTACTTTGAAGGGTTGAGCGTACGTTGAGGGTGAGCCTTAGATTTTATGTGGTCATCGCATTCAGAGTTTTTTCATAAAGCTGAAGATAAGCCGCTGCACTTTTTTCCCAGCTGAAGTCTTGTTGCATACCGGTGCGTCGGAGTTTTAACCAGGCGGGTTTATCTTTGTAGATATTTAAAGCTTGTTTGAACGTCTGTTTGAGGCTGGGAAGGTCGGCGCCTTTAGTCACGAACCCCGTGGCTTGCTTTTTATCCAATGTACCCGGCGTCGTGTGAACAATGGTATCGGCTAACCCTCCGGTGGGTGTGACGATGGGAACCGTTCCGTAGCGCAGGCTATACATTTGATTGAGCCCACAGGGTTCGTAGCGTGAGGGCATAAGGAAAAAGTCGGCACCCGCTTCAATCTGATGAGCCAGTTGTTCATCGTAACCCGGCGTGAAACTGATCGTCGAAGGGTGTGCGTCGGCCAGTGCTTTCAGCTCACGCTCATAATCGGCATTGCCATTCCCGAGGATGGTCCATTGTACAGGTTCGTCGGCGTAGGCTTTTATCAACTCAATGACCAGGTCAATCCCCTTTTGCTCGACTAATCGGCTGATCAGACCAATCAGAGGTTCAGAGGGGTTCGACGCCAGCCCCGTCTGCTTTTGCAAATACTGCTTATTTTTTGTTTTTTCGGTGAGTGACTGGCTTGTATAAGGGAAGGCGATAGCCGAGTCCGTTTCAGGGCTCCAGGTCTCGTAATCGACACCGTTGAGAATGCCAGTGAGTGCCTTTTTACGATAGCGGAGAAGGCCGTCCAGCCCGCAACCGTAGGCTTCTGTTTGAATTTCTTTGGCATAAGTGGGGCTGACAGTTGTCAACGCATCGGCAAAGCCGAGCCCTCCTTTCAGGTATGAAAATTGGCCGTAAAACTCCAGGGCGTCGAACGACCACAGCGAGGCGGGTAATTGTAGCTGACCGAAAATGTCACCATCGAACAGACCCAGATAGGCCAAATTGTGAATGGTGAACAGTGTTGGCGGTGCTGATGAGGCTTGTTTCAGTAAAACCGGGATAAGGCCCGTTTGCCAATCGTTGCAGTGGACAAGGTCCGGCTGCCAATCGGCCACGTGACCGGATGCAATTTTGCAGGCCACGCGACAGAGTTGCGCATAGCGCTGCCAGTTGTCTGGCCAGTCATGGCCATGGGCGTCGGCATACGGCGTGCCGTCACGATCATACAGTTCGGGTGCTTGCAGCAACCAGACGCGTTGACCGGTTTGCTTGACAGTGCCTTCGATTAACGACAGACCAGGTTCAAGCAAGGGGCCGTCAATCGAGCCCAGTGTGCGGGTGTTCTCCAATTGTGCCTGAGCCCCCGGATAGGCAGGCAATAGGGTGATGACATTTAAACCTTTTGCTGCCAGTGCGCGTGGCAGGCTGGATGAGACATCTGCCAGCCCGCCCACTTTAGCAAGCGGGTAGCATTCGCTGGTGACAAACAGGATGTTTCGGATGGAGCGATTGGGGTTCATGGCATGTCTCCGAGTGTGAATGTCAAGGTCAGGTTTTGTGTTTTAAAATCAGGCCTCCCAGTGGCGGCAGGTCCAGCACGATGGACTGCTCAAATCCCATATGGGGTTGCGCTTCGGTTGGAATGTGGTCACCGTTGGAGACGTTACTGCCACGATAGTAAATTGAGTCGCTATTCAGTATTTCGCCATACGCGCCGGCTTTAGGCACGCCGATGCGGTAACGGCTCCGTACAATGGGCGTAAAATTGAGAATGACAAGGACAGCGCTGTCGTCCTCTTTACGGAGATAACTGATGATGGACTGTGTGCTGTCGTGACAATCGATCCACTGGAAGCCTTGCTCTTCAAAGTCATAGCGGTGCAGAGCCGGCTCGTTACAGTAAAGACGATTCAGGTCGGCCACCAGCTTTTGTATGCCGCCGTGGAAGTCATATTGCAATAGATACCAGTCGAGTGCTTGGTGGTGATTCCATTCCTCTCCTTGTCCAAATTCGCCCCCCATGAACAACAGTTTTTTGCCCGGCTGGGTGAACATGTAGAGAAACAGCAGCCGTAGATTGGCAAATCGCTGCCACTCATCGCCGGGCATTTTGTACAGCAGCGAGCGCTTTTGGTGGACCACTTCGTCGTGTGAGAGTGGCAAAATAAAGTTCTCGGTAAAGGCATAGAGCAAGCCAAAAGTTAACTGGTCGTGATGATATTGTCGGTGAACAGGGTCATGGCTGATGTAGCTTAACGTATCGTTCATCCAGCCCATATTCCACTTCATAGAGAACCCGAGCCCACCGAGATAAACCGGCCGCGAGACCATGGGCCAGGCGGTGGATTCTTCTGCAATGATCAGCGAGCCTGGGTGTTCTTTGTGCAAGATGGTGTTGGCGTCACGCAGGAAGTCAATGGCTTCGAGGTTTTCGTTACCTCCATATTGGTTGGGCGTCCAGTCACCATCGTTCCGGGAGTAATCAAGGTACAGCATGGAGGCGACGGCATCGACACGCAAACCGTCGATGTGAAATTCTTCCAGCCAGAAAAAAGCACTGGAGAGTAGAAAGTTTTTAACCTCAGTACGACCGTAGTTGAAGATGAGTGTGCCCCAGTCACGGTGTTCCCCACGCCGGGGATCTTCGTGCTCGTACAGTGCGGTACCATCAAAATTGGCCAATGCGTGTTGATCTCTCGGAAAGTGGGCAGGGACCCAGTCGAGCAATACACGGATATCGTTTTGGTGACAGAGGTCGATGAGGTAGCGTAAGTCATCGGCATGGCCAAAACGGCTGGTAGGGGCAAAATAGCCGGTGACCTGATAACCCCAGGAGTCGTCCAGTGGGTGTTCGGTAACCGGCATGAGCTGCAGGGCATTGAAGCCCATTTCAAGCAGGTAAGGAACCAGCCTGTCGGCAATTTCCCGGTAGCTTAAAAACTGGTTGTTTTCGTCCCGCTGCCAGGAACCCAAGTGAATTTCGTAGATAGACAGCGGTGCATGTAGCCATTCTTTTTGTTCCCGTTGCATCATCCAGTGGCCGTCCTGCCAGCGGTAGTCGCTGAGCCGCTGGGTGACCGAAGCTGTGTCAGGTCGCAGCTGATATTGGCGGGCGTAGGGGTCCGATTTGAGGAGAATATGGCCGCTGGAACGATGGCGGATTTCGTACTTGTAGTTAATACCTTCATCCAGGCTGGGGATGAAAAGCTCCCAAATGCCCGAGGCGCCACGATTATTCATGGGGTGAACTCGCCCATTCCAGTGGTTGAAGTCGCCCACCACACTGACGCGCTCGGCATTGGGGGCCCATACCGCAAAGCGGATACCGGTGATCCCATCTCTGAGCTGAAAATGGCTGCCGAGAAAGTGGTGGACACGCCAGCAGGTGTTGCTGCCTAGACTGTTGAGGTGATCCTCAGGGATATCGGGCGTGAAGGAGTAAGGGTCTAAAAAGGTATGTTCAGCACCATGATCAAACTGTAATTGGATCTGGGGGTGAGGTGGTATTTGATCCCTCAGGCCCACCCACTCAAACAGCCCCGCTGGGGTAAGCGGATGCATTTGGCTCCAACCGTGTTCTGTTTTAATACGGGCTGTTTGAGCATCGGGATGAAAAATACGATAGCCGTCATTGCCAGTGCTTGGGCGGTGTCCCAGCAAGGAATGAGGCGCATGGTGGCGGCCGCTCAGCAAGCGGTCATAATCGGTAGACTCGGATAAGGGTAGCGCGCGTGATGGGTCTGAAAACATGGTGCAACCTTTTTTGAGCATCAGGTAGAAAGGGGGCTTTGTGCATCCTCGTTCTGCTTTTTCATAAACGCTGGAACAGGGCAAACGTTGGCTGCGGACACAGTAGGAATAGTACCAAGATGTTTTTGACTTTGCTTGCAATAAATTTGATTAAGATCAAGCGTTATTAATATTTGACAGCTAGCATAAGAATCGGTAAATCTAAGTGGGCAGTGACCCGTTAATGCAATCTTTCCCCCGTTTGTTTTGGAGTCGTGCAATGGCAATCCAATCACGTTTTGATGTCACTCCCCGTAAAGCTGTTCGGGACACGCTGGCGCTGGTTCTGGCTGGCGGCGCTGGAACCCGGCTGAAAGATCTGACACGTTGGCATTCAAAACCGGCGGTGCCCTTCGGCGGCAAATACCGCACAATCGATTTTGCACTGTCCAATTGCATTAACTCAGACATCCGCCGCATTCATATTCTGACGCAATACAAGTCGTATTCGCTTAACAATCATATTCAAAAAGGCTGGAATTTTTTTCGTCCAGAGCTGGGTGAATTCATTGACACAATTCCTGCTCAACAGCGTGTTACTGCGAGTTGGTACGCAGGCACGGCTGATGCTGTGTTTCAGAATATGGATATTATTGAGGAAGAAGGTTACCAGTACATTTTGGTTTTGGCGGGCGATCATGTGTACAAAATGAACTATGAGACCATGCTTCAGGAGCACATTGAAAAAGAAGCCGATATGACGGTGGGTTGTATTGAAGTGCCCACAAGCGAGGCGACCCAGTTTGGCGTCATGGAAGTGGAACAAAGCATGCGTATTGTGGCGTTTGAGGAAAAGCCCGAATATCCGGTACAGCTATCCTACCGGCCAGGCTATTCACTGGCCTCCATGGGGATCTATATTTTTAGTCTGCCGTTTCTGAAAAAAGCCTTGTATGAAGACGCTGAACTGGCGGACTCAAGCCACGACTTCGGTAAAGATATCATTCCGACATTTATTCAGTCGGCCTCGGTGTTTGCTTACCCGTTTCGGGATTTGTATGGCTCTGATGAGCCTTATTGGCAAGATGTTGGTACGCTGGATGCGTATTATGAAGCCAATATGGATTTATTGTCGGTCACACCCAGGCTCAACCTGTATGATCCTAATTGGTCGATTTGGACTTACCAGGAGCAACTGCCGCCCGCAAAATTTATTTTTGATGATGATGGTCGTCGGGGTTATGCCGTGGACTCAATGGTATCGGCAGGGTGCGTGGTATCCGGGAGTAAAGTAAAACGTTCGCTGCTTTCCAGTAACTGCCGGCTTAACAGTTACAGTTTGATAAAGGATTGCGTCATCCTGCCTAATGTCAATATTGGCCGGAACTGCATCATCCAGAAAGCCATTGTTGAAGGTGGATGCAAAATTCCACCCGGTACCCAAATTGGTGTCGATGCAGAGGAAGACAGTCGTTATTTTCACATTTCACCTAAAGGGGTGGTACTTGTAACGGCCGAAACATTGCGGCGAAAAGTGGAGAGCCAGGGTGTCTAAACCACCAGTGAAAGTTGTCATTTGTTGGCACATGCACCAGCCTTATTACCAGGATCAGGTTAGTAAGACCTATCAGCAACCGTGGACATATCTGCACGCGATTAAAGACTACATTGATATGGCGGCGCTGATTGAGGCGAACCCCCGAGCGAGAGCGGTGGTGAACTTTTGCCCCACGTTGCTGGAACAGATTGATGACTATCGCCAGCAGGTCGAATACTTTTTCTCTCGCCATACCATGCTCACGGACCCGCTGCTGACCCAGCTGGTTTCACCCACGGCGCCGCCTTTGCCGATGGAGCAAAGGGAGCTGATCCGAAAGTGCCTGAGAGCCAATGAAAAGCATTTGATTGAGGCATACCCTCCCTTCAAAATTTTGGCGAGTTTGGCGCGAGATGCGTTGGCGTCAGAAGAGAAGCTGGGCTATTTGAATGACCAATTCTTTTTTGACCTCATCACGTGGTATCACCTGGCCTGGCTAGGTGAAACCGTTAAGCAAAGCAATGAAGTCGCCAAACGGCTGATGACCCAAGGGCGTAATTTCAGTCTTCAGCAACGGACTCAGCTGCTGCAATTGATGGGCGACCTCTTTAGCCGGGTGATCCCCCTTTACAAACGTTTGGCCGATCAAAATCAAGTTGAATTAAGCGTCACCCCCTATAGTCATCCGATTTTGCCTTTAATGCTGGATGTTTCCAGCGCGAAAGAGGCCATGCCAAATGCACCGATTCCCGAGGAGAGCTACCCAGGAGGAGAAGCGCGAGCTGATTGGCAGCTAGAAAAGGCGCAGGCTGTTTTTAAACACTATTTTGGCCGGGAAGCCTGGGGTTGCTGGCCCTCCGAAGGCGCCATCAGCGAAGCCACCGTCAAACTGCTCGCTCGGCATCAATTCAAATGGGCCGCTTCAGGTGGCACCGTATTAGCCAACAGCCTGAAAAAAGAAATGGATGCGGCTTGTTTACATCATCCCTATCGTTTAAAAAAAGAAAAGCTCACCTGCTTTTTTCGCGATGACAACTTGTCAGACATGATTGGTTTTAATTATTCAAACTGGCACAGTGATGATGCAGTCAATAACCTGATGCATCACGTCGGTAACATTGCTAATGCCTGCAAACATGATCCCGACACAGTGATATCGATCATTTTGGATGGTGAGAACTGTTGGGAGCATTATCCGTACAATGGTTATTACTTTTTAACGCGGTTGTATAAAGAATTTTCCGAGAACCCGGATGTCGAGTTGACCACTTTCTCGGAATGTCTGGAACATAAAGTCAAACCCAGGTCGTTAAAACACCTGGTTGCCGGTAGCTGGGTACATGGGACTTTTTCTACCTGGATTGGTGATACAGCACGTAACCATTCATGGCGCTTGCTTGTGGAGGCGAAAAAGGCTTATGACCAAGCGATTTTAGAAAAAAGAATCCCCGATCATTTACAAGATCAGGTTGATCAGCAACTGGCTATTTGTGAAGCTTCTGACTGGAACTGGTGGTTTGGGGACTATAATTCGGCCGAGTCTGTTTCTCAATTTGACCAGCTGTACCGCAGGCATTTATGTAATCTGTATCAGCTGTTGGGTATGGGTATGCCTCCTGAGCTGGAGAAAATCATCACAGTGGGCAAGGGCGATCCGGCAATTTCAGGGACGATGCGCAGGGCAACTGAATGACAACTGAAGACCCAGTGTTGTTGCACACGTTATGAGTTCCGCGCTTCAAGAGCGGGGAGCTGGTGTATTGTTGCATCCTACCAGCCTGCCAGGGGTAGGCTGGCAGGGTTGTTTGGGAGATGATGCGCACCGGTTTATTGACTTTCTCGCGCAATGCCGTTTTAAATACTGGCAGATGTTACCGTTGAATCCGGTGGGCGGCGCTCTATCGCCCTACCATAGTTATTCCGCTTTTGCGGGCAGTGCATTGTTGATCTGTCTGGAAAGATTAAAACACCTGGGTATTGACCTGGGTGATTGTCGGCTCATTACATCCGCCGAAAAGCACAAAACCGCTTTACGCCGCGCACATAAACTTTTTCATCAGCAAGGTGACTCAATACTTCAGGGTGAGTTACAGCAGTTTATTGATGCGCACCGATATTGGCTGCATGGTTACGCACTTTTTTGTGCTTTGAAGGCCCATTTCAATCAAGCGCCCTGGTATGAGTGGCCTGCGGCTTATCGTCAACGCGAGGATGATGCGCTGAATCAGATGCGGCAACAGCTCGCGGAAGAAATCGGTTTTTATTACTTCGAACAGTGGATCTTCTATCGCCAGTGGGCAGATGTTAGAAATCATGCCCATGCCTGCAACATTCAATTGATTGGAGATTTACCCATTTTTGTGGCGCATGACAGTGCGGATGTGTGGGAACACCAGATGCTCTTTAAGATCGACTCGAGTGGGCATGCTTCGGTTGTTACCGGTGTACCGCCTGATTATTTTTCCGAGAGCGGTCAGCGTTGGGGAAACCCTCACTACCGTTGGGATGTGATGGCCGCAGATGATTACAATTGGTGGAAACAGCGTGTGGGCCGTATGCTGGAGCTGTTTGATCTGACACGCATCGATCATTTTCTTGGCTTTTCATCCAGTTGGGAAATTCCTGCGCATGAAATGACCGCGATCCATGGTTATTGGGTCAATGGCCCGGGGGATGTCTTTTTCGAGTCGTTGCAAAAATCATTTTCTCCCCTGCCGTTAATCGCGGAAGATTTGGGAATAGTGACTGATGATGTCGTCCGCTTACGGGAGCGGTTTGAGTTACCCGGTATGAAAATCCTTCAGTTTGCGTTTGACTCAGACTCTTCAAACCCTTACTTACCGCATAATCATCAACCGAATGGTGTGATTTACACCGGCACGCACGACAACAATACGACTATGGGCTGGTATAACGGCTTACCGGATCGGGTTCGCCAACGAGTGCATACCTATTTTGGTGAATCACCTGAACCGATGCCATGGCTCTTGATACGCGGTGCATTTGCCTCCGTGTGCCACTTGGCTATTGTGCCTATGCAGGATTTACTCTCATTGGGTGCGGAGCACCGCATGAATATACCCGGGACGACTGAAGGTAACTGGTCCTGGCGATTCAAATGGGAGGATATCGATCCCGGTGTTGCGGCAAAGGTAGCCGCTATGCTCACCTTGTATGGGCGAGCGTAGCGGTCTTTCAAGTGGATTATGCTCGAGCTATAGCCAGATCATGCGTCCAAGCTCAAAGCGCCTGATTTGCAGTGGGTGATAGGGGTAAACTCGAATCATATAGTTGATGAGCCCCGAGTTTTCGGGTTTGAGCTCAAGAGTAAATCGTGCACGCCCGTCCTCGGATAGTTTGTCGAAGGTAAAACACTCAACCACTTCATGTTCAAAGGTATCAATATCCGATAGCGTCTGACTTGAACCGATCAGACAATCAATCACAATATCTTCAGGCTTCAGATCTGCCAGGTGGACGAGAACGTGGAGCGTGATCGACTCCCCATTGGTGATGGTATGGGGAGGCTGCTCAATTAATTCGGCTGAAATCTTGGGCCACGCTTGCAAGACATGTTGCTTCCACTGTGCCAACTCTCCAGCCTTGGTATTGTTTTCCGCTGTTAAAAGCCGACCGGCTTTTGCGGCGGGACCGTAGTAATTTTTCAAGTAATCACGTAGCATGCGCTGGGCGTTAAATCGGGGAATGATGGATTTCATTGAGGCCTTTGATTTAGCGATCCACCCTTCGGAATAACCATGGCTGTTTCGTGTAAAAAAGAGCGGGATGATTTCGTGTTCCAGCAAGTCCAGCAGTTCATTCGCTTCTTCTTTGTTTTTAAATTCACTGGAAAATTCCGGGCCATGTGCGGTAATTGACCACCCGTTTTCGCCGTTGTAGCCTTCGGCCCACCAGCCATCCATGATGCTGAGGTTAAGGACACCATTCATGGCGGCTTTTTGGCCTGATGTGCCGCTGGCTTCGAGCGGGTACTCCGGATTGTTCAGCCAGATGTCAACACCTGAGACGAGTTTTCGCGCCAGCGCCATGTTGAAGTCTTCCACCAGAATAATTTTCCCTTCCAGTTCCGGTTGCAAGGACAGCTGGTGGATGCGCCGGATCAGATCTTGACCGGGCTGGTCGTGTGGGTGAGCCTTCCCGCCAAAAATTAATACAACTGGGCGTTCAGGGTCGTTGAGTAGGCGGGTTAAGCGCTCCAAGTCGGAAAAGATCAGTGTAGCGCGCTTGTATGTTGCGAATCGCCGGGCAAAGCCGATGGTTAAGATGTCCTGGCTTTGGGTCGTCAGTAACTGAGTCAGACGCCGGTGCAGCGATTGGCTGGATTTATTTCGGGCCTGTTGTTTTTCCAGCTGATGGCGTATTGCTTCAAACATTTTGCTTTGTAAGGTTTTTCTCACACTCCAAAAGGTATGACCGGGTATGCTGTTGATTTGCTCCCAGTAAGCTTCATTTAATAACTGGTTGCGCCAACCACCGCCAAAACGCAAGTCAAACTGATTGATCCATTCATTGTCTAAAAATGTGGGTAAGTGAACGCCATTGGTCACATAGTTGATTGGGTTATGCCCCGACGGTATCTGAGGCCATATGTACGATTCCATTTGTGAAGCGATGGTTCCGTGAATGCGGCTGACACCATTATGAAAGCGTGATCCTCGCAAGGCTAACGCAGTCATGTTAAAGCCGCCTGGATCAATGGGGTTGTTACCTAATTGGAGAAAAACTTCGGGATCAACACCGAGGTCATTGAGGTAGTGGTGCAGGTAGTGGCGAACCAGACCATAGTCAAAAATGTCGTGTCCGGCCGGAACCGGCGTGTGTGTGGTGAAAACAGTACTGGCTGCAACGCTTTCTAATGCGGTGTAAAAGTCAAGCCCGCTGTTTGTCAGTTCCCGGCAGCGCTCCAGAATCTGGAAGGCAGCATGGCCTTCGTTAATGTGCCAAACGGTGGGTTTTATTCCAAGCTCTGTCAGCACTCGCACGCCGCCGATACCGAGCACCATTTCCTGTAACAGCCGGTTGGTTTTATCTCCGCCATAAAGTTGGTGGGTGATGGCGCGATCACGCTCGGAATTTTCCGGGATGTCTGAGTCCATTAAGTAGATCCGTATGTGACCGACTTTAATTTCCCAGACTTTGAAGTAGATGACATGCCCTTGCAGCCGAATTGCCGGCCTTAACTGCTCGCCATCTGCTCCGGTGAGAGGTGATATGGGCAAGTTGTTAAAGATTGAGTGGGTGAAAATAGCAACCTGATTACCCTCGGCATCAATCTGTTGCGTGAAATAACCCTGACGGTAGAGAATACCGATGGCAACGAAAGGGACGGCCATGTCACTGGCGGCTTTGCAGTGATCGCCTGCCAGAATACCCAGCCCGCCCGAATAGATGGGTAAGCTCTCATGTAAGCCAAATTCGGCGCAAAAATAGGCGACAAGGTCCTCTTGAGGGTCCAGGTATCGGGACGTTTCTTTTTGATCTTTGATGTTCAAGTAACCATCGTAAGCGGATAGAACCCGGTGATATTCCTGCATATAGACGGGGTCTTCACACGCGTTGTTCAGTTTATCTTGACCGATGCGCTGTAGAAAAAGCTTGGGGTTGTGGCCACAGGTTTCCCATAGCTCTTTGTCCAGTCGAAAGAAAAGGCCGCGAAGATTGCGGTCCCAGCTATATACTAAATCATTAGCGAGTTCATTCAGGCGGGTTATTTTGGTAGGAATAACAGGCTGGACTTCGAGGGGGAATTTTGTTCTTTTCACAGCATGTACCTCTTGGATTTAGAGATATTAAGGAAAGTTGAACGGGGTCGAGAGAACCGATCAGCACGAGTTGTTTGAGAACTCATTTAAATTCTATAACGCTGTTCGGTTGAAATACAGTACCTTTAGACTTAGATGAAGGATCTTACCCTGTTGTTTTTGAGTTTAAGCATGCGCTTATTTCTGTGAGTAGGGTTGGGTCCAAGTCTTGCCGTTGTTTTGCCAACGAGACCGTGAGATGTCCCAATATTCTATACAGATCCGCAGCTGACGGGTCCCACTGTTGGCAGGCTTCGATTTGTTTGGCGACCGTCTCAACGTCACCACGCTGAATGGGGCCGGTCAGCGCTTGATGAGTTCCCTGATCCAGTGCTGCCGATAGTGTTTGGGTCATGATTGGGCGGAGGATTTCTGTTGCTGTGTTACGGGGAATTCCCGCTTTTTCATAAGTTCTTAGGCTCTGTTCCAACAGGGCGGTCAGGTAATTGCTCGCGAAGACTGCAGCAGTGTGATAAAGCACTTTATGTTCCGTGCTGACAGGGAAGCATTGGGCGCCAATGCGAGTAAAGGCAAGGGTTAATACCTTCAGTGCAGACGAGCTGCCCTCATAACCACAAAAAGTCCCTTGAAAGTCGTGGGCAGCTTGTTCAGGTTCCGCAAAGCTCATAATAGGGTGGAAACTTGCCGTATAGGCACCTGCTTGTTGCGCGGTGACAAGCTCATCCGATGTCAGAGCGCCACTGCAGTGGAAAACAACATTGCCGGAATGAATCCGGTTAGCGTGTGCGATGGACGCGCAGGCCTGAGCAATCTGCTCATCGGGCGTAGCGATTAGCCAGACATCGGCTGTTTGCAAAGCTTCTTGCTCGCATGCCCGTCCTGCGCCAATGAACACACAGGCTTTACGTGCACTCTCAATATGCGTATTGCAGATATTTTGGATACGAAATACTTGGTTTTTCTGCCACAAATGGCCCAGCGTTTGTCCCAACTTGCCGCAGCCTACAATATTAAGACTCAGCGGTTGGGACGGCATACCCTTCTTTTCTCATCCAGTCTGAAACCGCTTCTCCTGTGCCACTTGACCAAGGGACAAGATCAGCGGGATGAACATGTTTAATTGAAGCCAGCTCCGGGCTAAGAATGATTTCTCCCTCTGCTTTTACATGAAAGGCAATAAGCAATTCATTTTTACGAAAATGTGGGTAGTGGCCGATGAATTGTGTAATTTCGCTTTCAAGCCCGAGCTCTTCATTAACTTCGCGAAGCACGGCTTGTTCAACGGTTTCATCGCGCTCAACAAAGCCTGTAATCAAACCATAGAACTCCCGGGGCCAGGCTGCATTTCGTCCCAGCACAATACGGCCTTCGTGTTCCACGATGGCTGCGATAACCGGCAAAGGGTTGTCCCAGAAGACAAAACCACAGGCAGGATCAGGACAACCGGTTCTTGGCTGCTCATCGATATAGACAGTCTCTAAAGTGAGCTGACACATTGGGCAGAACTTCATGACATTTCTCCCTGATTTATATGGACATATTATGAGTACTTAGCTGGTCAAGAATGACACTTTTTATGCTGTCCACAGCACCAATATGTTGACAAAGGTCGATTTTAACATGAGCATATTTTTCTTTTTCCGTCCGAATAATCTGAGGGATGTCATTTTTGACGTGTGTCCCGTTCGTCAGGAAATAGGGTAAAACAGCGATATGTGTGCCACCTTCGTTAATACAGTTTTGCAAGCTCTCTGGAATGGATGGACGCGCAAGCTCCAAAAAAGCATAGTGGATGTCTTTTTGCTTGACGTTTAGTGTTGCTGCAAGGCTTTGAGCAAGCTGAATAACTTCTTGATTCGACTCATCCAGTCGACTGCCGTGGGCGATAATTAACCATTTTTTCATTCGAGGGAAACTTTTTATACAGGATGCGTTTGATTTTGTCGTCTTTGTTAAAGTGTTCTGCTGGACGATTCGGAAATACCGTGCTAAATTACTTAAACAAGCTACCGACCTATTATATAAGGGCTCTCGGTTCAAGCAAGAGCCTGGGTATCCATCGTTTAAACAATAATTTTTAAAACGTTACTTTATTTGGTGTAGTTTTTTGCTGGCACCAACCCCCGGTCCTCATATCATCCTTTTTTCCAACCAGAATTAATCTAATCGCATGAATTTATCCGAATTAAAGAAAAAGTCTGCTTCCGATCTCATTCAGGTCGCCGAAAGCATAGGGCTTGATAACATGGCCCGTTCTCGTAAACAGGACATCATCTTCTCCATATTGAAAAATCTGGCCAAAAAAGGCGAAGACATTTTTGGTGGTGGGGTTTTAGAAATCCTGCAGGACGGGTTCGGTTTTTTAAGATCAGCTGACAGCTCTTATCTGGCAGGACCGGACGATATCTATGTCTCACCCAGTCAGATCAGGCGCTTTAACCTCAGAAAAGGTGACACCATCACAGGGACTATTCGTCCTCCTAAAGATGGAGAGCGGTATTTCGCCTTATTGAAAGTTGATGAAATCAACTTCGGTACGCCGGATAAAGCTAAGAGTAAAGTCCTGTTTGAAAATTTGACGCCATTGCATGCGACAGAACGGCTGAAAATGGGGCTGGAAAATGGCAGTACGGAAGATATTACTGCCCGAACCATTGATATTGTCTCTCCCATTGGTAAAGGGCAGCGTGGACTCATCGTATCGCCGCCAAAAGCCGGTAAGACAATGATGTTACAAAATATCGCGCAGAGTATTGCGTCGAATCATCCTGAATGCTACCTGATTGTTTTGTTGATTGATGAGCGTCCGGAAGAAGTGACAGAAATGTCAAGAATGGTGAATGGCGAAGTGGTTTCCAGCACGTTTGATGAGCCAGCCAGCCGCCACGTGCAGGTTGCAGAAATGGTTGTTGAAAAAGCCAAGCGCCTGGTTGAGCATAAAAAAGATGTCGTTATTTTGCTGGATTCAATCACCCGTCTTGCTCGGGCTTATAACACGGTTGCACCATCGTCAGGAAAAGTGTTGACCGGCGGTGTTGATGCTAATGCCTTGCAGCGCCCCAAACGCTTCTTCGGCGCTGCCCGGAATATTGAAGAAGGCGGGAGCTTAACAATTCTTGCAACGGCTTTGATCGACACGGGTTCAAAAATGGATGAAGTGATCTACGAAGAGTTCAAGGGCACCGGCAATATGGAGCTGCATCTTGATCGTCGTATCGCTGAAAAACGTGTTTTCCCTGCGATTAATATCAATCGCTCGGGCACCCGGCGCGAAGAGCTGATCATGGACCAGGAAGAGTTACAGAAAGTCTGGGTACTCCGGAAGTTTCTGCAACCCATGGATGACTTGGAAGCAATGGAGTTTTTATTGGCACGGTTACAGCAAACCAAATCAAACAATGAATTCTTTGATTCGATGAAACGCTGATATCATCGGATCATCAGCGTTTAAAGGTTGATATTCAGGTACTTTTCGTGTCTGTTTGGTAAGGGCGGTACCAGGCAGGCACTGAATCTTGATCAGCGTTCGCGGGCAATGGCGCGGTACCCAATGTCTGTCCGATAATAAACTTTATCCCAACGAATTTTAGCCACTGCTTCATAAGCTCTTTGTTGTGCCTGTGTCACATTCTCACCCAGTGACGTAACACACAGAACACGGCCTCCGTGCGTGGTGATATCACCCTGCTCGTTCACAGTTGTACCGGCATGAAAAACTTTGGTGGTTGCGCTGTTTGCTGTATCAATACCCGTAATAATATCGCCTTTCTCATAATCGCCAGGATAGCCACCTGCCGCCATGACAACTCCCAGTGCACAGTCCGACGACCAGTCTGCCGATACCTGGTCCAGTGATTCTGATGTGGCATGGAGGCACAAGTCGACAAGATCACTTTTTAGGCGCAGCATAATAGGCTGTGTCTCTGGATCACCGAAACGGACATTAAATTCCAGGACTTTAGGTGTTCCCTCACTGTCAATCATCACGCCGGCATAAAGGAAACCCGTATAGGTTCGGTTTTCTGAAGCCATACCTCGAATGGTTGGTTCAATGACTTCCGCCATAATGCGGCGATGAATCTCGGGAGTGACGACCGGAGCGGGCGAGTAAGCGCCCATACCGCCTGTATTGGGACCCTGGTCACCATTGTCCCGCGCCTTATGGTCTTGAGAGGTCGCCATGGGTAGAACATGGTGACCATCGGATATACAAATAAAACTGGCCTCTTCACCGGTTAAAAACTCTTCGATAACAACGCGGTGCCCGGCTTCTCCAAATGCGTTGCCCGCGAGCATGTCTAGGACAGCTTGCTCGGCCTCGGCTTCGGTTTGCGCCAAAATAACGCCTTTCCCCGCGGCCAGTCCATCTGCTTTTACAACCAGGGGGGCACCTTGTTGGCGAATGTATGCCGTGGCCGGCTCAACCTCTGTAAAGACTTGGTAAGCAGCAGTGGGGATCTGATGGCGTTTTAGGAAATCTTTGCTGAAGGCTTTACTGCCCTCCAGTTCGGCGGCAGCCTTTGTTGGACCAAAAATGCGCAGCCCTGCGGCTTGAAATTGATCGACGACACCCGCCACCAAAGGAGCCTCGGGGCCGACAATCGTCAAGTCGATGGTGTTTTCTTGGGCAAAAGAGACCAGAGCGTCAATATCGTCTGCGGGAATCGCAACATTCTTGACGTTTGGTTCTGTCTCGGTGCCGGCGTTACCCGGTGCAACGAAGACTGTTTCTGTGCGTTCAGATTGTGCCGCTTTCCAGGCGAGGGCATGCTCTCGGCCGCCGCCGCCAATGATCAGAACTTTCATATGTTTGCCTTTTGATCAATCAATCACTTCAAGCCGTTCATTTTAAATCTAATTGCTGGTGAAGTCTTGTTCCACTGCGACAGAAGCCGCAGGGAGAGTCGTTCGGCTAATAGGCGTGGCCTTTATAAAAGACTACTACTCTGAGAGCAGGGAACGGACTACTTTGGAAGTCACCACTTCACCGTTGGCTCGGTAACGTTCGTGGTTTTGATTAATCTCTGCCAGTTCGTATACATAATTAACCATGAGCCCGAAGGACTCCTGCAATCCTTTTGACGAGGTATCGCCCAGCCAGTTTATGCGCGCCAGCCGGGCGCCGTTGTTAAGGTGAAAGTTGGCAACGGGGTCGTATGCTCGGTGGCCCTTTTTCTCGTTGACGAGATAGTGCGCGCAATGCTGCATAAGCGGTATTTTCAGCGCTTCACACAGTGGTTCGTTAAGGTGCCAGTCCTTTTGTTGGAGTTGTTCTGCCAGTTGTCGCATATTTTCTGTATCGGAAGGGGGTGGAGTGTCCAGTCGCTTTTTTAAATAGCGCCCAAACCCTGGGATGGGCGAGAGAGTAGAAAAGGTTTTGAGATTCGGGTAATCGCGCGATAAAGAATCAACGACGCGTTTGATGAGGAAATTACCCAGGCTAACACCTTGCAAACCAACCTGAGTGTTCGAGATGGAATAAAAAATAGCTGTGTTGGCTTGGCGGGTATCCTGCTTGGGTGCGGATTCATCCAGAATCGATTGAATATTGTCCGACAAGGTATCAACCAGCGCGACTTGGACAAAGATTAAAGGCTCTTCGGGCATGCGGGGGTGGAAAAACGCGAAGCAGCGCCGATCGCTGCTGAGGCGGTTTTTTAAATCCGCCCAGGATTTGATTTCGTGTACGGCCTCATAGCTGATCAGCTTTTCCAGCAAGGAGGCCGGGGCTTCCCAGGTAATACTTTTTAGCTCAAGGAAGCCAATATCAAACCAGCTGGTCAGTTGCAGCTTGAGTAAATCCGCCATGCGCATCAGTGTTGGATCTTCGGCCTGAAAGCTCAGTAGGTCGGCGCGCAGGTCAACTAAAAATTTAACACCTTGCGGCAGCGCGTTAAATTGAGTCAGCAAGTGCATGTAGGGAGGGGTCAGCAGTGTTCGAAGCTGTGCTTCGACGGCCTCTTGGTTGTATTCTTGGTCCTGTATGAGTGAGGTTGCGCAAGCTTTGATGGCTTCAAAATCTGTGTCGAATTCATTGGCTAGAATATGTAAGAACTGTCGTTTACCTTCTGAGTTTAATCGCAAGTAGGCGTTGCCCAGTGTTGCCGCTCGCGCTCTGGCCGCAACCTCCCCGCCTTGACGTTGCAGGCAAGCTGTCATGAGGGACTTTAATGTTTCATGTTCTGATTCAGGGAGGTTGGGTTCAAAGTCCGTCACATCACCCTGTCGGTTTTTTATCAGGCTTTGCCAGGCGGCCAGCAGGCCCGCAAATGTTCTGTCGATTAAGTTGGGGCTTTCGTGGGGGATCGCCATTAGTCAAACTCCAGCTTGTAGAAAAAATCAATCGCGCTTTCAACGCCTTGTGTGGTTTCTACGTATAATTTTTCGTTGATGTCATAGTGTATGCCCAGGGTGTTCACCGGTGAAAACACACTGACACCGT
Organism: Halothiobacillaceae bacterium UBA5861; assembly: GCA_002432635.1. GTDB lineage: Bacteria > Pseudomonadota > Gammaproteobacteria > UBA5861 > UBA5861 > UBA5861. The sequence continues at coordinate 26,165 of DJFX01000015.1, forward strand.
ATTTGACAAGCAGATTGGGTGCCAGCCTTCCGCTGAGCACAACTTGGGTATCATCCTCGCTGCCTTGTGCTTCGATTTGAAAATCTTTAACCCCGAGTTGTTCGGCGATGTTGTTGGCAATGCCCTTGCCGCCAAGGATGCCCAGAGCCACGGCCGCCTGCGCTAAGAGTTGCCCCTCTGAAGTTGTGCTTTCTGCGCCCAGTGGTCTTCCCAGAACAATATAGGCAAGAATATTTTCTTCAGACATCACCGGGTCGGAAAATAATGTCACCTGGGGTGACATAACATTGCCGCTGATACGCAGCCCGGCTATGACCTGATCGACTTTGCGCACGGCGTTCATTTGCAGAATGCCTTGCTCGAAAGGGCCGGCGAAAAAGATTTCACCATTACGGACAGTCAACTCCTGGCCATAAGCTTTGTACAGTGCCTGAGTGATTTGGATGGAGCCGTTGGCTTCAGGAGGTTGGCTGGGGGTTTGTTTGATTTGCAGGTCGCCGCTCAGCTCAGCTTTTAATCCCAGACCGGTCAGGCGAACATCCTCCCCAAGCGTGACCTGAACAACGGCGTCAACAACCCAGGTCTGTGCTTCAGCGGATGTACTGTCTTTTTCGGAGGTAATAATCGTGACATCCTGAGAAACCGGTGTTGCACTCTTTGGCAGCTCTTCGACCACAACGCGTGCATAAGGCACATGTACCCGGCCTCGGACCTTGACTTTTTGCGGCTCGATGCGAACAGTCAAGTGCGGGCTGATTTCTGCATCCAACTGGGGCTTTAGACTGAGCAGCATTTGTTCGGAGTCTAACTTGAGATCGGCAAACCACTGTTTTTGAGACCAGTTAGCCTTACCTTGAACATTGACAGGCTGCTGCCCGCTTTTCCAGGTTCCATCTAATTGGAGCTGAGTTCCGCGGATGCGCGCGGTTAAATTGCCCTGTTCAACCTGTAGGGGCGAAAGTTCAGAGTCAAATGCGATATCTCGGGCCCTAATCTCGCCATTGAAAAGGGGGGCGCTCAATGTGCCTGAGATTTTGCCGTTTGCACTCAGCGCACCTTCAAGTTGTTGTACTGCCGGGATAAAAGGTTGCAAAACGTCCAGTTTGATGGCTTCGATATTGATTTTGCCTGACAGAGCCTTTTGTTGCTCTTGCAGGTGCAAGGTGAGGTTCATTTTGCCCGTGCCGATTTGTTCAGACTTCAGTGTCATTGCTGAGACAATTTTGTCCACTTGTGTTTCGGCTGTGATTTCGACCGTTTGGTACTGAAATGTCACGTTTGGTTCGCTGTCCGTGGTCGATTGTTGGACTGTGATGGCAGGGCGGTCGAGTTGAGCCGTCACCTTCACTTGTGGGGTTGTCCCGGGTTTCCATGCGGCGGCAATGTCGGCGTCAAACTGCCCGCTTGGCTGTGTATTTTCTGGCAACCAGGGTGCTAACCAAGCCAAGTCATATTGGTTAATTTTGAGATGCGCAGTGCCAGTTTGGCCGGCTTGGAGTGTGTCGTTAAGGCACAGCGAGGCAGACTGATGGTTCCAGCAATGCGGGGCGATGCTGACTCGTTGCTGCTGGGAATCCCAATCCAGTGCGACGGGTTGCTGGAGTTCCCAACGGTGGTGGGGGATCGTAATCCAGCCTTCTTGTAGTTGGCCCGTCCAATTGAATGCTTGACCCAGCGCACCTGTGAGGTCCAACTGTGTGGAAACCTGTTCGCTCGTAATGTTCAGGCTCCCTGTATGTTCCGAGTGTTGGCCATTGAGCTGAACACTCACGGTGTCAAAATGTTGCTGTGCCAGTGTGATCCCACTGGCCTCCAACACCAAGCGGCTGCTTTTTTCGCCCAGGGCATTGACGTCGGCGTCCAGAACAATATCGTCCAGTTGATAGTCTTGAAAGGCGAGGGCTTTCCCATTGAAACTCGCCTGAATTGTGGGCGATTTGAGTGCGCCACTGATGTTGGCATGGCCTTGGAGTACGCCTTGTGCGTTCGGAATCAGGACCCCGAGGGCATTTAAGTCCACCTTGCCTGTGAGCGCCCAGGAGTCCTGTATCGCACCCGCCACAGAAACATGATTATCTCCACTATCTAGTGTGAATTGTTTGATGAGCCATTCACCGTTGGCTTTTTTCTGAATGTTGCCTTCCACATGGGTGGGGTATCCTGACAGGGTTCCCTGGATCGATAGCGTCGGAATGTCCAGTTCAAGTTGGTTGTCTAAACGGCCACGAGTGTGAATGCGTCCACCAAGATTACCGTCAAAATCAGGCCAGTTCTGGCCCGGGTTGAGTGCCGTGAAATTCGTCTTTGATTGCCATTGAATGACATTGGCCCAGTTGAGTTGGCCGGTGGTTCGAACCGTGCCACCAAGCGTGGCGATGTTCAGTGCTTTAATGGTGATTCCCTGCAAATCACCGGTTATTTGGGATTGCACACGGCTGTCAGGGAGGCCTTTGAGCGCGGTGCTTACCTGCAAGTCAAGCCGGTAATCTTCTGGCTGGCCGGCAAACGTGAGATCCGCATCAATTTGGCCAGGCATTTCTGGCAGATACGGTTTGGGGTTGATGTTCGAGAGAGCGGATTTGATATCCCAGCTCAGGCCTTGTCCCCAGCGAATATCGCCGTGAGTCACCATGTTTCCGTCCAGTGTCGCCACACGGAGCGGATCCAGCTCGAAGTGTTCCAAATCACCCCGGCCTGTAAGTGAAATATCAGCTGTGGGAGCGGGTTCACCCGTGACATGAAGGTTGAGGTTTGCGTTGTAGCTGTCCAGATTGCCTTGAAGTGTCAGGGTGCCTTGTTGCAGTGTGAGTGCTTGATCAGGCAAGGGTTGAATGTTGTCCCAGTGGGCTGTCAAATCAAACGGTAGTTGCGGATTGAGGGGCTTGAGGTTTGCGCGATAGTCCAAGGTGTACAGCCCACTGATATGTCCGTCCAGCTGCAAATTTTGAATACGCTGGCTCAAGCGTGTTTGGTTGCGGAGCGATTTCCCCTGCAGAATTTCGGGGAGGTCGAGGGTCAGTGTCATATCAACCGGGTAGCCGTCGGAGAGTGTTACGGTGCCCGCTAAGCTGGCCTGTGCCTGGGGGTGCTCAAGCCTCAGTTGCTGGATGGTGAGGGTGTTTTCCTGTGCGGATGCCGAGAGGGACAGCGCTTGAAGGGTGATGGGTTCACCGGTGGTTGTCAGCTCAACATCGTGAATTTGTATATCACCGAGGCTCACAGAAACGGGCAAAGATAGTGCTGGGAGCTCAATAGGACCTGGTTCTGCGGGCGCAGTATCTTCTTCACTGGGGGGAAGTTGCAGGCGCACGGTTGTCAGATGGAGTTTGTCCACACATAGTTGTAGTTGGATCAGGCACGTTGGCCGCCAGACAAGCTGAGCGTCGTCGACGTGGACGGCCATCTCACCGTCACCCCAGTGGATATCCTTGACTGTGAGGTCATTGCCAAGTACGCCGCGAATATGGGTTACGCTGAGTCGGGGCTCAACAGTTTGGACGGTTTTCAGTAGCCAACCGGTTCCCGATGTGGTCGCCAAAATCCAGTAGGCCCCTGCAGCCACACTGATGAGGAGCAGCACGATGAACAACAGTAATGTTAATAAGCTCTTTTTAATCATTACAACTCCGGCCCGATGGAGAGATGCAAGCGAACAGGTGTGTCTGCCTCGCTCACACCTGCGGCCAGGTCAATGCGCAAAGGGCCAACCGGCGAAAGCCAGCGGATACCCATGCCCAGGCTGTGCTTGGGGTCGCTTTCATCGTCGTTGAAGGCGTCACCAACATCTGAAAAAATCGCGCCTCGCCACTTTTCTGCAAACCGGTAGTCGTACTCCAGGCTTCCGATCAGACGGTAGAGTCCCCCGATTTTCTCACCCGTTTGATCCTCCGGACTGATGGACTTGTAGGCAAACCCGCGGACACTGTTGTCACCACCGGCATAAAACCGAAGGCTGGTGGGGGTTCGGTCAAAGTCGCTGGTGTGGAGGATGCCTGCGCTGAAACGCCACGACAGACGGTGCTTTGCAGCCAGACTGTGGATCCGTTTGGTGTTAAAGGTGGCGTATTGGAGGTCAATATTAGAGGCCAATGCATCGTCGGCAAATTGAAATTCGAATCCATAACGGTGGCCTTTTTGAGGCGAGAGGCCGCCACTGCTGCGTACCAGGTTGTAGCTGAAACCCGGCAGATACAGTGTGGTATTGCGGTCGCCTTCCGAGGTTTTAAAATCTTCTCGCAACCAGCGGACAAACAGGTTCTGTTTCCAGCGGTTTTGGGTCAGTTTTTGCCGCTGGATGGAGGCGGTATAAAGCGTGCTCTGGATGTCTTCCACATCTTCGTGCTGTACGCCCGCGTCCAGAGTTAAAAAGTCCGTTTCCGGGTTGGACTCCAGCGGAATTTTGTATTGTGTGGACAGATTTTGCTGCACAAACGACAAGGCGGTTTCCGCACTGATCGAATGCCCTTGGGCATTCAAATAGGGCCTTTCCCAGCTCATAGTGACTCGGGGACCTGTATCTGTAGCAAAACCAACGCCAAAGCCGAGTTGATGGCTTTTGGCGGCGGTGAGTTGCACATCCACCGGAATGGTGTAATCCGTAGCTTTGTCCCGTTTGGGCTGGACACGCACCCGGCTGAAATAGTTGCTGGATGTGAGTTTGCGGTGAAGTTCGCCAATGAGGCTCGCGTCATAGGGTGTGCCGGGAGAGAAGTTAACCCATCGTCTGACCAGCCGGTCATGCAGTGGTGTTTGTGAAAATGTGACCTCCCCTAAACGGTAGCGGATACCACTATCGAAATGCAGACGGATATTAGCGCTGTGCTGTTCAGGATACACGGTGACGTTGGTTGTTAAAAAGCGGGCATCGAAGTAACCGCGGGCCATCGCCAGGTTCTGAAGAGACGATTTGATGCTTTCATACTGGCCGTGATTCATGGCGCTGCCTACTTGTAGAGGCAATTCAGCCAATAATTTTGAAAACGCTTTATCGTGTTGGGCATCGCCATCTAGCTGAATGTCCAGCTCTGCTACTTTAACAGGCTCGCCCGGCATGATCGTGACTTTGATTGTCCAGTTGTCCCCGTCAGGGCGACTTTTAATATCAATTTCTGGCCGGTAATAACCCAGTGCTTGCAGGGCTTTTCGAGTTTGTGAGTCGATGCGCGTAATGGCGCGTTCCAGGTCTGTTTGAGTGGTTACTTCAGGCTTGCCAATGTACAACTCGACTTGCTCTTTGAGCGGGTCTTTGATGCCTTCGATATCGATACTCACACCCGCGAGCAGCTTGCTGGGTGAGGCCAGTAGAAAAGGTAGCCAGCAGAGGGCATAAAGCACACCCTTGAGCCGAGGGGATGTGTGGGATGGTTTCATTCTGTTTGAGAGGATGATGCAGCGTTAATGTTGTGACAGAAGCCGTAAGTCTAGGGGTCATGCTAACAGAATGAGTTAAGCCCTGTTGTGAAAAAAAGGAAATGTCGTGTCAACGGATCGTGATCGAGCGCGTTAATTGATCATGAGGCGGCTCATTGAGTCATGTGTTTGATTAAAAGGCATCATGCTTTTATTAAGGAGTTTTTATGAAGACCTTTTCGAGTGTATTCACGCGAACATGGCGTTCGTCAGGTAAATGGGGAGACGTTGCTAAATGGCTGGGCATTTCGGCCTTCGCCGCATCGGCACTGGTGGTCAGCGGTTGTTCAGACAGCGCAGATAGCAGTGCGGAAGAATCCGAGGGTTCGGTTTATATCAGTATGACGGATGCGGAAGGTGACTTTCAGGCCTACACTGTCGGTGTCACATCTCTGACGTTAACGCGGCAAGACGGTACTGTGGTGGATACCTTACCCGTTTCAACGACTGTGGACTTTTCTCAATATGTTGAAATGACCGAGTTTGTGACCGCTGCAACCATACCCTCAGGCGTTTATGTGAAAGGTGAGATGACGCTGGATTTTTCAAACGCTGAAATTTGGGTAGAGGGTGTTGATGGCAACGCCGTCCAGGTTGCCGCAGAGAATATTGTCGACGAAACAGGGAACCAAGTCCGTTCGGTGACGGTCAGCGTCACTTTGGAAGACAGAAATCAGCTTCTGATTGCTCCAGGTGTTCCAGCAAACTTAAACCTCGATTTTGATTTGAACTCCTCAAACAACGTGACTTTTTCAGCGGATGTCCCAACAGTAGAAGTGGCGCCTGTACTGGTCGCTGATGTCGACCTGGAAGAGCAAAAGACCCACCGACTTCGCGGCGCACTAAAATCGGTTGATCTGGATGACAGCAGCTACACCATCTACATTAATCCGTTTCGCCACCAGTATGCGAAGGATCAGCGGTTTGGCTCATTGAAAGTCACCACCACGAACGAAACGGTTTTTGATATCAATGGGAATGTCACTCAGGGTTTGACTGGGTTAACCGAACTGTCCACACAGACTGAACTGACAGCGACCATCGCGCTAGGCGAGATCAAATTTGAACCACGCCGTTTTGAAGCAACAGAGGTGTATGCCGGTTCCAGCGTTCCAGGGGGGGATTTAGACGTCCTCAGCGGTGTTGTGCTGGCGCGAAGTGGTGACCTGCTCACACTCAAAGGAGCGACTATTTACCGGAGCACGGGTTCGGTTTACTTTGGTGGCGAACAAACAGTCGTGTTGGCGAATACCACTGAAGTCAAAAAGCAACTGTCACTCGAAACGCACGGTATTCAGGAAATCTCGGTGGGTCAACGCGTTCGCATCTTTGGCGAATATGACCCTGAAACATCCACTTTGGACGCCACCGAAGGTTTTGTGCACCTGTTACTCACGACAGTGAGTGGCACAGTGGTCGATACGGATGAAGCCGACAGCCTGCTGGTTGCGGACTTAGATCGTATTGCCCGAACCCGCGTCAGTCTGTTTGACTTTACCGGAACGGGTGTGGATGCCGCCCATGATGCGGACCCAGACAACTATGAGCTGAACATCTCAACGCTACCTGTGTCGAATTATGCTGTGAATACGCCTTTCTATGCACGTGGATTTGTCCAGCCGTTTGGCGAGGCGCCGGAAGATTTTGATGTGCACACGCTGGTAGGTGTTGCCAATAAACCGGGTGTCCTGGTTGTGCATTGGAAGCCGGCTAATGTTTCTGCCATCGTTAATGTCGATGCCGAATCAGGATTGACTGTTGCACTCGATGGACAGGAGCACTTTTATAATCTGACTCAGGGTTTCGTTAAAGTCCGCTTGGGTAATGGTGAAACAGCCGTGAACGTTGTGCCTGAAGACAATGATCACGGGCCCTTTTTGATTCTTCAAAAACGTGGGCAGAATGTTAATCACCGTGATTTTTCTGAGTTTGCCGAAGACCTGGCTGGTCGGCTTGCGGACGGTGCCGCGGTTAAAAGCATTGTCGTCCCCGGTACTTTTGATCGGACAAGTCTGACGATGACGGCTAAAAGCATCAAAGTGCACCTTGACTAGCACCTTTCAACCTTAAAAAATCATCGGCGAATTGTCGTTCGCCGGTGATGGTAAAAAGCCCCGGCTAATAGCCGGGGCTTTTTTATTGCCACTTCTATGTCTTGTTTGGTGCCGACATCCCACCTTTAGCGAACAGGCGCAGTGCGTCGTTTTTACCGTTAAGAATGTTAAATAAATGCCGATAAAAGCCACTGTAGTTGCCCACGATAAGGACGTTGGCAACGCAGGTACTTAAAACCAGCATGAAAACAAGGTTGTTTTGGGTAGGGCTGAAAGCCGTCTGTTGTCTCTTTTGGCCCGAAAAATTCCGAGAATGTGATTTACTTAAACTTGCAATGCGTGCTCGGTTTATAGAATAAACCAATGAGCACAGAGGAACTCAAAATGGCATCCTTCGTACTGGTGGTTGATAACGAAGCTATCCAACAATTAACGCTGAATGATGGCCGCATCATGATTGGCCGTTCCAATAAGGCTGAAATTCGTATTGCCGATGAAACAGTGAGCGCCCGACATGCTGTGATTGATGGAGTGCGCAATGAAGAAAACGGTGATATTGAATATTTTATCCAGGACCTCTCCAGTGCAAATGGTACTTATGTGAGTGGTAGACGTGTTCGACGCAAGCGCCTCAAAGATGGAGACATCGTTAAAGTGGGCTGGAATACATTTAAATTTCTAGGCTAATCATCCGGGTAGGGCATGACGGCAATCCGCTGAGACTGCCTGTTTCTTTGAAAGTAGGGTTTCATAGGTCATGTCCCTCTAAGACCGGTTGATTGCGCATACGACTTGCGTTTTCCTATTTTATCCTTTGCAATTCAATCATTCCTTCTGAATGAGTTTGTCCGTACGAGTGCAGGGTGATGAGTGAAATGCAAAAACAAAAAAAAGCCCCTGCTTGGGTGAATAAACCGCTGGGTCAGCTCTCAAAACACGAGTGGGAGCGCCTGTGCGATGGCTGTGGGCGTTGTTGCCTGCATAAATTAGCGGATAGTGAGACAGGTGATATCTATTACACGAGCCTCGCCTGCCAGCTCCTGGATACGGAACTTTGTCGGTGCACTGAGTACTCATGCCGGCGTCAATATGTTCCCGAGTGCCTCACGTTAACGGTCGAAGATATCCCTAATCTGCCTTGGCTCCCTTTAACATGCGCGTACCGTTTACGCTATGAAAACAAGCCCTTGCCAGATTGGCATCCGTTGATTTCAGGCTGTGAGGAATCCGTGCATGAGGCAGGGATCAGTGTGCGTGATTATGCGCTGTCTGAAACGCGGGTGCCTGAGGCTGAATGGCCGGAATATGTCATCGAGTGGCTTAAGTGAAAACATTGTTTGTGACCGGTGGTGCGGGCTTTATTGGTGCACACTTTGTGCGTTACTGGCTGAGTGCGAATCCCCAAGACTGCATCATTACATACGATGCGCTGACTTACGCAGGCAACCTTGCCAGCTTGTCGGATGTGATTGAAAACCACGCAGGTCGACATGTCTTTATTCAAGGGGATATCCGTGACAAAGAGCAGTTGGTTGAGCTTTTTAAACACTATCGGCCGGACTACGTTATTAATTTTGCTGCGGAAACCCACAATAGCCGGGCCGTTCTATCGCCCACCCTTTTTTTTGAAACCAATGTGATCGGCACACAGCAGCTGTTGCAAGCGTCGGTTGATGCCGATATTCCCCACTTTCACCATATATCCACGTGTGAAGTGTATGGCGATTTGGCCCTGGAGTCCGATCAAGCCTTTCTGGAAACGTCTGCCTACCAACCTAATACGCCCTATAGCGCGTCTAAAGCCGCAGCAGATCTCGCTGTCCGGGCTTATGCAAAGACATATCAATTGCCGGTAACCCTCTCCAATGCCTGCAATAACTATGGACCCTTTCAATATCCGGAAAAGCTCATTCCTTTTTTTGTGACATCTTTGCTCAAAGGGCGCAATCTGCTGATCTACGAAAACAGCCACTATTGCCGTGAATGGTTGCATGTAGAAGATCATTGTCGGGGTATTGAAAGGGTGCTCAAGACGGGGCAGCTTGGGGAAACCTACCACATCGGCAGCGGCTTTGAGCGCTCGGTGCAGCAAATCGCTGATCACTTACTGACTTGCTTGAGGGAGAGTGGGTGTAAGAAGCAAACTGTGCCGGACCGCCCGGGGCATGATCGGCGTTATTTGCTGAATTCAGAAAAAATCCAAAAAACACTGGGCTGGCGGCCTCAGATTTCTTTTACCGAAGGTCTGGCGGACACCGTCGCCTGGTACCAGAATCATTCAGACTGGTGGGAGCCCTTGGTTGCCGCAGCTGAGATCCGAGAAGACGCATGGTAAATGGCCGGCTAACCGGGGGTGTTTTGATCGACCCACCGGCTTTTGTTGGCATGTGTTTCTTTTTTCCAAAACGGCGCTCTTGTTTTCAACGCTTCCATTAAAAATCGATTGGCTTCGAATGCCGCTGCCCGGTGTGGCGCCCAAACCGCAGTGACAACAATAGGCTCAGCGATTGACACTTCTCCGATACGGTGCGCAATGAAAACATCCAGAACCTCCCATTTTTTCACAGCCTCATCTTGGATGAGATGGAGCTGTTTCTCTGTCATTCCCGGGTAGTGTTCCAAAAACAGTGTGGTAACCGATTGGCCCTCGTTAAAGTCACGCATGGTGCCTACGAAGCTCGCTGTGGCGCCGTAGCTGCCGGGCGCAAGGTGAGTGTCCTGATGTTGTGTGATCAGTGCCCATGGATTGAAGGGGGCATCATGCAGGCTGATGGCCATCATCAACCACCTGTTACCGGTGGAAAAAAGGCCACTTCGTCACCATTAACAGCCTGTTGTTCAATGTTTGCGTGTTCGTGATTAATGGCGCAAAGAGTGTTGGGTGCAAATGGTGCGTTATGTGTGGCTGACATCCAAACTTGCCGTACAGACAATGGGCCGTCACTTTCAAGCTCGATTTGCGACATATTTAAGGATTCACGCAAACTGGCGAAGAATTTTACTGTAATCGTCATATGATTAGATTCATGTTCCACGTTTGTTACTGTGAGAGGAAAAGCTCATGTCAGAATTAACACACTTTAATACCCGAGGTGAAGCCCACATGGTGGATATTAGCCACAAGGCGATATCTCAGCGGCTTGCCATTGCAGCTGGTGAAATTGTGATGCAAAAGGCAACGATTGAAAAGATTCTTAATGGCACACACAAAAAAGGAGATGTGCTGGGGATTGCGCGTATCGCAGGTATCATGGCGGCTAAAAAAACACCCGAGCTGATTCCATTGTGCCATTCGGTTGGGCTGACACGGGTTGAAATCAATTTCCAAGTGGACGCAGAAAATACGTCTGTGCGCTGTGCAGCACAAGCGGAAACACTTTCCCGTACAGGCGTTGAAATGGAGGCACTAAACGCCGTGCAAGTGGCCTTGCTGACCATTTACGACATGTGTAAAGCCATCGACAAAGAAATGGTGATTCAGTCGGTGCGCCTGCTGGAAAAAACCGGAGGCGCCTCTGGGGATTACCGGGCTTCAGGCTGATCGTTCTGGGATCAGCGGAAGAGTGAGAAGCTCTTTTTTGAAGCATTGTTTTTTTGTCTGGAACGGGGTGTTAACAGCCGAAAAAGGAGCATTAACACCAGCTCACATACCAGCGTGAGCGTGAAGCCTGTGGCGACTCCCCAGGCAATGGCCTGTTGATTAAGAGGGACGTTGTAGGTGTAAGCACGCAGTGTTTCGGTGAACAATACTTCATTTCGGTTAAACACAAGATGAATGATGACGCGATACCAGGGTTGTTGAAGGGCTATCTGCTCCGCCTGGAAATTGCGCGTACGTTGGTAGATTTGATCCAGGCTTTCAGCATCTCTGCGGATGACAGGGTCTTCACTTTGCTGATAGTGCTTAATCAGCGTTTCCAGATTGCCCGCAAAAAATTCATTGGCTGTGTTTTGAAAGCCCGCTAAATTTTCAGTGGCTTCCGTCAAATGGGCGTCAACGCGCTTTTCATACTGATCAATGATATTAGGAACCTGAACCCCAACCAGTAAGCTTGCTGCAAAAAACACTAATCTGAAATAGTCTCTGATCATTGTTTTTCTCCATGAGTGCCGTTTGAAGGCGACGGTAGAGCGAACTTTTGCTTTTATTACGCTCAGTGACTAAGGAGCGGTTTCAGGCGATTGCCAGCCGTATGGACTATCTGGACGCTTTTTCGGAGTGATGCGTTTCCCCCGGCATGATTACACAATCCAATGTCACTGCGGTTAAACTCATGAAGAGTCAGAAACGTACCTTCCGGGTGGCGCGATAATTCGTCTTTAACGTTCTCAATTTTCATGAGCTTGGCATCTCCGCTTGGATGAGCATGGTGCCGACTGGTTTCTTGTTCGATCAGCCTTGGGTCAGTAAATTCCTTAAGTCAATGACCGCTGCGTTAGCACTGGAAAAATAAGAGGCCATCACCAAGGAATGATTGGCCAGTAAGGAGAAGCCGCTGCCGTTCAACACCATGGGGCTCCATAAGGTTTCCTGAGTTGCTTCCAGTTCCCGAATAATCTGACGCAGGCTGACGAGTGCATTTTTCTTTTCCAGCACCGAACCAAAGTCAATTTCCACAGCGCGTAAGAGATGAATCAATGCCCACGCGGTTCCACGTGCTTCGTAAAAGACATCGTCAATTTCCAGCCAGGGGGTTTTGACAATGAGCTGGTCGGGTGCAGTGGTTGATTGCCGCGCGGCAGCATCGCCTGCCAAATCGGTGTTGATGCGTACTTGACCAACACTGGCGCTCAGGCGCTGGGCGAGTGATCCCAGGCGTTTTTCCACGACGCCCAGCCAGGTCGTTAGATTGTCTGCCCGGGTGTAAAACTGAGCCGACTGCTGTTCGGTGTCCGCCAGCCGGGCCAGGTAGCGTTCCAATGCTTGGATACCTTTTTTGTACTCGCGTTCACTGGCAGGAAACATCCATGAGTTAGAGTCAAAGTTGAAGCTGGGCTCGCCGATGGCCAGGTCTTTATCTTCAACGGATTGGCTTTGTGAGCGGCTGATGTCGTTGCGTAGCGCATGCGCCATGTCACGTACCTGGACTAAGACGCCAAACTCCCAGTTTGGCATGTTATCGAGAAAGATGCTGGGTGGTATCACATCATTGGTCAGGTAACCGCCAGGCTTTTCAAGCAGCGTTTTAGCCACCGTGACCAGGGTGGCGGTTGTGGTGTATCCAACCACGACGGATTGCCCGGCTTGGGCAGCGTGTGCTTCGGCGACTTTTTGAACGGCAAGCAACTCGGGTTCCCGGCTCCACCACCAGCCGATCAGATAAAGGATAATCAATAAAAAAAGTAAGACGATGATCGCTGTTCGGAAGAGGCTACGCCCAGATTGCAATTGGTCAAGAAAGCGGCCGAATGTGTGTCGCATGGCATTTTTTCTCGTTAAGATGGTTGGAGTTGGTGAGTCTACCTGTTTGGAGTAAAAAATGAAAAAGCTGCGATGGATTGTTTTCTCTGTGCTCGGTGCTTTTCTCCTGTTGGTGATTGTGCTCGGTATCATACTGGCCACATTAGATATTAATCGCTACAAGGACGAAATAACCCGCCTCGTTCAGCAACAGACGGGACGGAACCTGGAAATAGCCGGTGACATTGACTTGTCTTTTTTCCCTTGGCTGGGCTTTTCAGTTCAGAGTGTGTCGCTGAGTAACGCCGCTGGTTTTAAACCGGATACCTTCGCAGCGGTCGACACCGTCAACCTCAAGCTCAAACTTTTGCCACTGCTGAAAAAAGAAGTAGAGCTCTCAGCGATTGAACTGGCAGGCCTGGATGTCAATTTACAACGTCGGGCAAATGGCACAACAAACTGGGATGATTTGATTGCCTCGCAGGACAATTCGCAACACGTGCAGGACAAAAAAGTTGAACAAACGTCTGCAGGCTCACCATTGGCCGCATTAACCATTGGAGGCATTGCGATTACGGACGCCAATATCCGCTGGCGTGATGGGGTCTCCGGTGTTGATGCCACCCTCAGTCAGTTTGATTTTTCCAGTGAGGCGATAACGCTGGGTCGTCCGTTTGCCTTTTCCTCCCAGTTTTCAGTGTCAGAAACACAGTCTGCATTGGGAGCGGATCTGGATCTGGAAGGGACGGCTCTGGTGGATTTGGCGAACGCCCGCTATATCCTTGAAGACGTTCAACTATCGGTGGTGGCGCGAGGCGAGGCACTGCCGAAAGAGCCCTTGGAACTGCGTCTGACAACATCGGTTGATGCGGATTTGAATCAGGGTGAAGTACGTGTTGATCCTCTGGTGCTGGAAAGCCTGGGCATGACGCTTAAAGGGCAGGTGCAGGTTTTGGATGTGCTGGCATCACCGCGTGTGGAGGGCTCGGTGGATATCACAGAGTTTTCCCCGCGTCGCACACTGGATCTGCTTGGCATAGCCGGGGTTGAGACCACAGACCCGGATGCGCTCAAGCAAGCATCCACCCAATTACGCTTTATCGCGACACCTAAACAGGTGCGTGTGGATCCTTTGACGCTGCAACTGGATGATTCCAAGCTACAGGGACGTATCAGCATCGAGGATTTGAGCCGACAGTCGCTCCGATTTGATTTGGCTTTAGATCGTCTGGATGTGGATCGCTACCTGCCGCCAGCGGCGGATGCAAGCCAAAAAACAGAGCCCGATCCGGCGGGTGATGATGGCGCATTGAACTTACCGCTGGCACTACTCAGGTCGTTAGACGTCAAAGGTGGCTTCTCGGCTGGGGAGCTGAAAGCCATGGGACTTCGGGTGCAGGCTATGAAGTTGTCGCTGTCAGCCGACCGAGGCCTTATCCAGGTGCAACCGGTGGCAGCAAACCTGTATCAGGGCAGCATGCGATCAGGAGCAACGTTGGATGCGCGCCGTACAACACCCCGCTTTTCAGTGGAGGCAGCGCTCACGAACATTCAGGCTGAACCCCTGCTGAAAGATGCCTTAGATATGGATCTTTTAAGCGGAGTGGGCGAAGTGAGTACGGATCTGGAAACACAAGGGAAGTCAGTGAGTGAATTGATGTCTCAGCTGAATGGCACATTGCAGATTCGCTTCAAAGACGGGGCAATCAAGGGCATTAATCTCGCTCAACAGGCCCGTCAGGTTAAGGACGTTTTATCTGGACAAGCGCCGCAAAAAAGCACGGAAACTCTTAAGACCGATTTCAGTTCATTGGCCGCCAGCGCCAAGATTGCGAAGGGTGTTGTGGTCAATCGAGACTTGGATCTTCGTTCACCCTTGCTTCGAGTTGAAGGCGCTGGGCAAGTCGACTTGCCGCGTGAATACATTAATTACGAGGCTAAGGTGTTAATTACCAGTGATGTCACGGGGCAGGGTGGTAAATCCAGAAAAGACTTGAGTGGTTTGCGGGCCTCAATTCCCATTCGTGGAACGTTTGAGGAACTCAGTACCGATATCACCGGCGCTATTCAGCGCGCCGTTAAGCAGGATTTAGCCGATAAAGTCGACGACAAAATTGAAAAAGAGCGGGAAAAACTCAAAGAGAAGCTCCGTGAAGAGGAGAAAAAAGCTAAAGAGAAGCTCGAAAAAGAAGCGGAAGATCAGCTAAAAGAGCGACTCGAAAAAGAGTTAAATAAGCTGCTCAAATGAGGATGTATGTCTGATCACGATCGTTTTGCGGTTGCGCTGCTGGAGTGGTTCGACGCCCATGGCCGCAAAGATTTGCCCTGGCAACAGGATGTGACACCCTATCGGGTATGGGTGTCTGAGGTGATGTTACAGCAAACACAGGTCGATACGGTTAAACCTTACTTTATCCGTTTTATGGCGCGCTTCCCGATCGTTGAACTACTGGCGGAAGCGTCTCAGGATGAGGTTTTGTCCTACTGGTCAGGGCTTGGGTATTACGCCCGTGGGCGGAACCTGCACAAGGCCGCACAATATATTGTCAATACTTGTGGTGGTATCTTTCCAGATACCCTGGATGGCATGATGGCATTACCCGGGGTTGGAAGATCAACAGCCGGCGCGGTATTGAGTTTGGCCTTGGGTCAGCGTCAAGTGATTTTAGACGGCAATGTGAAGCGTGTTCTGGCGCGTTATTTTGCGATTGAAGGGTGGCCGGGGCAGTCGCACATACAGAAGGTGATGTGGTCTCAGGCTGAAGCACTCACGCCGGCTACTCAGGTCAGTCGGTATAATCAGGCCATGATGGATCTTGGCGCAACAGTCTGCACACGAAGCCAGCCTCAATGCACTGTGTGCCCGGTCAGTCGGGGTTGCCAGGCTTTTGCCCGATCAGAACAGGCTCACTTTCCCATGCCTAAACCCAAAAAAACACGACCTATTCGCTATGCTTATATGGCGTTGATTGCGCATCCCGAACAAGGTCTCTATCTGCAAAAACGGCCTTCAACGGGTATCTGGGGAGGGTTATGGTGTTTCCCCGAGTTTCCGGATAAAGCCGAGGCAGTCAAGTGGGTTGAACAGAAGGGTTGGGATTGTCAAGATGATGGTGAGTGGGACCCGGTACAGCACACATTCAGCCATTTCCACTTACAGATCCATCCGGTTTTAATCCAAATCAAGACTGAAGGGTCTGTGATGGAAGAACCACTGGCGCTCTGGTATAAGGGGGGCGGCTTATCGGTTGGTGTTGCGGCACCTGTTTCCCTGTTGTTGGATAAGTTTTTCAAACATGAAAGGTCTGAAGGAGATGAACAATGAGAATGATTCAATGTGTAAAACTGGGTATTGAAGCTGAGGGGTTGGAGCGCCCCCCTTACCCAGGTGACTTGGGTAAGCGTATTTATGAATCCGTTTCCAAGCAAGCCTGGCAGCAATGGATTCAACATCAGACGATGTTGATTAATGAATACCGGCTAACGCCCATCGAGCCTAAAGCGCGCCAGTTCTTGGAAGAAGAAATGGAAAAGTTTTTCTTCGGTGGCGGTTCTGATATCCCCGAACAATTCGTACCGCAATAGCGTTTGAACTTGCGAATTTGATTGTTACCAAGCACAATTCCTGCCCATTTTTGCGCTGTCTGCGCACGTTATTGATGGGCTTTTGAGGCCCCACTGATCTGAGGAAAACGCATCATGCCTACCCGCCGTGATCTTGCCAACGCTATTCGAGCACTCAGTATGGATGCTGTACAAAAAGCCAAATCGGGGCATCCAGGTGCGCCCATGGGAATGGCGGATATTGCCGAAGTATTATGGAATGATTTCTTGACGCATAATCCAGCCAACCCAAAATGGGCCAACCGGGACCGGTTCGTTTTATCCAATGGCCATGGGTCGATGTTAATTTACTCACTGCTGCACTTGAGCGGCTATGATCTCTCGATTGATGACTTGAAGGCATTTCGGCAGCTGCATTCCAAAACTCCAGGTCATCCTGAGTACGGGTACACTCCCGGTGTAGAAACAACTACAGGCCCACTGGGTCAGGGGTTAGCCAACGCAGTGGGCATGGCTATTGCCGAGAAAACCTTGGCGGCGCAATTCAATCGCCCTGACCTGGATCTGGTGGACCACTACACCTATGTTTTTGCGGGTGATGGGTGCTTAATGGAGGGTATCTCTCACGAGGTTTGTTCTCTGGCGGGCACTTTACAGTTGGGGAAATTGATTGTCTTTTACGATGATAATCGCATTTCTATTGACGGCGAGGTTGAGGGCTGGTTTACTGACGATACGCCTAAGCGTTTTGAGTCCTATGGCTGGCAAGTCATTCCTGAGGTCGACGGGCATGACGCCAATGCAGTCAAGCAGGCCATCATTGAGGCTCGGGCGGTATCCGATAAACCGACGTTAATCTGTTGTAAGACCATTATTGGCTGGGGGTCTCCCGGCAAGCAGGGAACAGAATCATGCCATGGCTCACCACTTGGAGAGGCTGAGGTGGAAAAGGTTCGTGAAAACATCGGTTGGTCTCATCCTGCCTTTGAGGTTCCAAGCGCTATTTATGGCGCGTGGGATGCCCGTAGCAAGGGGCAGGCATCTGAATCGGCCTGGAATGTCCGATTTGCCGACTACCAGAAGGCATTTCCTGAATTAGCCCGTGAATTTGAGCGCCGAATGTCAGGGGCGGCGATTGAAGGTTGGGCGGAGCAGGCATCAGCGTTTATTGAGCAAACCAATGAGCGGGCTGAAAAAATTGCGACTCGTAAAGCCTCTCAGAATACACTCGAAGGCTTGGCGCCCTTGCTACCGGAACTGGTAGGGGGGTCCGCTGATCTTGCCGGGTCGAATCTTACACTGTGGAGTGGCTCCAAAGGTATCCATGAAAGTCCCGATGGGAACTATATTTTTTATGGGGTGCGTGAGTTTGGTATGGCCGCCATCATGAATGGCCTTTGTTTGCATGGGGGTTTTAAACCTTACGGCGGGACCTTTTTGATTTTTTCGGATTACGCCAGGAATGCGTTGCGTATGTCGGCACTGATGAAGCTTCCTTGCACCTATGTTTTGACGCATGATTCCATTGGCCTGGGTGAAGATGGGCCAACCCACCAGCCCATCGAGCAAGCTGCTAGCTTGCGGCTAATTCCAGGCATGTCTGTATGGCGTCCATCTGATGCGGTTGAAACAGCCGTTGCCTGGCGCTACGCTTTGGAAAGAAACGACGGCCCCACTAGCTTGTTACTGACGCGTCAGGGTGTGCCTCACGTTGAGCGCACTGCAGAGCAAATTGCCAATATCGCACGAGGTGGTTATACCGTGGTGGATTGCGACGGTGAGCCGGAAGTAATCTTGATCGCAACAGGATCAGAACTGGAGCTGGGGATTAATGCGCAAGCGGAGTTGTCCAAAAGGGGGCGACGCGTGCGATTGGTTTCCATGCCGAGCACCGATGTATTTGATGCTCAGGATGCTGCCTATAAAGCGTCTGTTTTACTGCCAGAAGTCACACGGCGAGTTGTTATTGAAGCCGGTGCTACAGATGGCTGGTACAAGTACGTAGGTCTGGAAGGGCAGGTTTTAGGGCTGGATCGCTTTGGTGAGTCAGCGCCTGCAAGTGATTTATTTGAGTACTTTAAAATAACGACTGCTGGGGTGGTAGGAAAAGTCGAAAGCCTTTTTTAACCATGAAATCAGGGAGTCTATCGTGCCTGTTAAAATCGCTATAAACGGTTATGGCCGTATTGGTCGGAATGTTTTGCGCGCGCTTTATGAGCTGCAACGTCGTGATCAAGTGCAACTTGTCGCTATCAATGATTTAGCGGATCTGCAGTCTAATGTGCACCTCACGCGTTATGATTCAACCCATGGACGTTTCCAAAAGTCTGTTGAAGTGGATGGTAATGACCTTGTCGTTGATGGCGATTTGATCAAAGTATGCAGTGAGCCTGATTTAAATAAGCTGCCATGGGGAGCACTTGACGTGGATGTGGTGCTGGAGTGCACTGGGCGCTTTACTCACCGTGAAAAAGCGCAAGGGCACTTACGAGCGGGAGCGAAGAAGGTGCTGATCTCTGCGCCGGGGCAGGAGGTTGATGCCACAGTTGTTTACGGTGTTAATCACCAAGGGTTGGCGTCAACGGATCAAGTCGTCTCAAACGCTTCGTGCACAACGAACTGTTTGGTGCCTTTGGTCAAGCCGTTGCATGAGGCGGTTGGTATTGAAAGTGGTTTGATGACAACCATTCATGCCTATACCAATGATCAAATGCTGGTTGATTCTTACCACCCGGATATCCGTCGTGCCCGGGCTGCGGCGGTTTCGATGATTCCAACAAAAACAGGGGCTGCCAAATCGGTTGGCCTGGTGTTGCCAGAGCTAGCCGGTAAGTTGGACGGATATGCTGTGCGAGTCCCTACTCTGAATGTGTCTTTGGTTGACTTGACGTTTTTAGCGGCGCGTGAAACGAGTCGGGAAGAAGTGGATGTTTTGCTCAAAAATGCCGCAGAAGGTGAATTGACCGGCATCCTTTCGTTTAATGATGAGCCGCTGGTCTCAGTCGATTATAACCATTCCAGTTATTCTTCCAATTATGATGCAACGCAGACCCGAGTGATGGATGGCCGGTTAGTGAAAGTCATTGCCTGGTACGACAACGAATGGGGATTTTCCTGTCGTATGCTGGATACCGCACTTGCAATGGCATCGCTATAGCGTATGGGTTCAGTTCTATATAAGCGTTTTTTTTGAATTGATTATGGAGAAGCTGCATGAGCATTAAGAAAATGCTGGATCTCGATTTGTCTGGTCAACGAGTACTGATTCGTGAAGACCTGAATGTACCACTTAAAAATGGCAACGTTGTGAGTGATACTCGGATACGCGCATCGCTCCCGACCATAAAACATGCTATTGAGTCGGGCGCCAAAGTCATTTTGTTGTCTCACTTAGGTCGTCCTGTTGAAGGGGAATACGATGAACAGTTTTCACTTCAGCCGGTTGCAGATCACCTGTCCAGTCTGTTGGGAAAAGATGTGCCGCTGCTCAAAAACTGGCTTTCCGGTCTCCCTGAACTTGAAAACGGTGATGTTGTGTTATGTGAAAACGTACGATTCAATGTGGGTGAGAAAAAGGACGATGAACAACTGGCCCGAAAAATGGCGGCACTCTGCGATATTTTCGTGATGGATGCCTTTGGTACAGCTCACCGTGCGCAGGCCTCGACGCATGGCGTCGGGAAATACGCGCCGGTTGCCTGCGCGGGACCGTTGTTGGCTGCTGAGCTGGATGCACTGGGTAAAGCCTTACAAAATCCGGCTCGCCCTGTTGTTGCGGTTGTCGGTGGTGGAAAGGTTTCCACCAAGTTGACAGTCCTGGATTCTCTTTCCAAAGTGGTTGATCAGCTGATCGTGGGAGGGGGTATCGCAAATACTTTCATAGCCAGCGCCGGTTATGAGGTGGGTAAATCACTCTATGAAGCCGACTTGGTGGATGAAGCCTATCGATTGACTGAAGCAGCCCAGCAACAGGGTGGAGAGATTCCGCTCCCTACTGATGTCGTGACCGGCAAATCTTTTGATGAAAGTGCGTCTGCTGAAATTAAAACTATTGACGATGTAGCGGCTGATGACCTGATCTTGGATATTGGCCCGGAGACAGCCGAACAATATGCACAAATTTTGCGAAAGGCGGGCACAATTGTGTGGAATGGCCCAGTGGGTGTCTTTGAGTTCCCCCAGTTTGCTGAAGGCACGCGCGTTCTGAGTGAAGCGATTGCGCAGTCGAGTGCGTTCTCAATTGCAGGTGGTGGTGATACGCTGGCGGCGATCGAAAAATTTAATGTATCTGATCGCATCTCATATATTTCAACGGGGGGAGGGGCTTTTCTTGAGTACCTCGAGGGTAAGAAGCTTCCCGCTGTGGCGATGCTGGAAATGCGTGCGAACGATTAGTGCGCGGCGCCTTTTTTTGAACTCACGATGTCAAATATATTTGTATTTCATGTTTCTGATTGAGTGCTGACTAGCCGATTTGCTATATTTAGCTGCTGGCTGTGGGGTATCATCACCGACGGAAAATTGTAGTGGATCGCGAGGTAGGTAGTAAATCATGAGTGCAGATACAAATAATACTGATATTGTTGACCTGAGCTTAAAAGTTGGGCTGAGTATTTTAGGCGTCGTGCTGTTTTTTAGTTTTTTTATTTTTTCAGGGGCTGTGTCGTTTGAGTCCCCTAAACCCAGCGCCAACAGGTTAGCCATGTTGGAAGCCGCAGCGCTTGAGCGAATCCGTCCTGTCGGACAAGTGCGCACATCGCTAGCGGGTGCTGAAAGCCAAGCCAGTGAACAAGCCGCGGCAACGCCGAAAACGGGCGAAGAGCTTGTTAATGGGGTCTGTGCCAGTTGTCATGCAACCGGTTTGTTGAACGCGCCCAAGATAGGTGTGAGCGAAGATTGGGTTGCGCGTAATGAGAAAGGTCTTGATGGACTGGTTGAAAGTGCTATCAATGGCTTGGGTAATATGCCGCCACGTGGTGGCTCTTCTCTGTCCGATGAAGAAATTCGGCTCGCTGTGAAGTACATGTCTGGCCTCTAATTTGACATGATTTGATGGTTTTTGAAAAAACCTGAGAATTTTCCCAGGTTTTTTCAAATCAGATCTAATCTCTTCTGAGTTTTTCATCGACCGCAATGGGTGTGGGATAGCGCAAAACAACCCAGTAAGACGAAGCGATGAATGTCAGAATCGTTGCAGCCTGGATCAAGTTGGAAGCTTTGTCGCTGAGCAGAGCAACCTCAGAGGCGACGATGACAATTAGTAATGAAAATTCGCTGATTTGCCCCAGCCGCACACCGGTTTCTCTAGCAAGCGAAGCCCTTTCTTTTTCGCGCCGCAGTATCAGGTAGAAAATAATGGGTTTAATGAGCAGGCTGCCTAGAGCTAAGGCGAGCGCTGCCCAAATGACATCGCCAAGGATAGGCAAGTTTAAGCCCGCCCCTAAAGTAAAAAAGAACATGATGAGAAAGAAGTCTCTGAGGGGTTTCAAGGCCTCTGCAATGTAACGGCTGACAGGATTGGTAGCAAGGGACACGCCTGCGATAAAGGCGCCAATTTCGTGAGATAAGCCCATTACTTGGGCCAGTTCTGCAATTCCCAGACACCATCCTATTGCGACCAGGAATATATATTCTTGTATTCGGTCAAAAGTCGCCAGTAACTTTGTGATGACGATTTTGGCGAATACATGTGATGCGATAGCGATAGCCGGCAGGCCAAGTAGTGGCTGCAGTAGATTGAAAGTGCTGGTCGATTCGTGACCGGCTCCTTGCAGTGCGAGTAATACAATAACGGCAATAATGTCTTGCAAGAGCAAAATACTGACAATTACCTCCCCCATGCGTTGATGATGGAGTGCTGTTGTTGGGAGCAACTTAAGACCAATAATCGTGCTGGAAAACATCAGGCAAACGCCAATGATGCAGGCATCCAGCGTTGTGAATTGTGCCAACAGCCCAATACTAAATCCCAAAGCAAAAAAGCAGATAGAGGTTGTGAGCGTGACCACGGTTGCTTCTCTCATTAAACGGCCGAGATCGGCGGGCTCAAGGTTCAGACCAAGAAGAAACAGTAAAAAAATAATTCCGACATTGGATATGTCCGCAATGATGGCGGGGTCTGATATCAGCTGCAAGCTATAGGGGCCAAAAATAATACCGAGCGCTATATAAGCGACGAGGAGTGCTTGCCGGGCATACAGTGCTGCCGTTGCAATAATGGCGGCGCCTGTAAATATTAGAAAGATTAAATAAACAATATCACTGTTTTGCATTACGAGTATTGACCTTGGGATGGGGTATGGTTTTGGAAAATTAGAGTATGTTAATATGCTGTCTTATTTAAATTGGGTATGGCAATGCATTTTGAGTTTTCTCCTATAGCGGCGCGGGATGATGATATTGAGCGCGCTGCAAAAGCACTGAAAGCCATGTCTCACCCGCTAAGGTTAAAAATACTGTGTGGGCTTGGTGAAAATGAGGCGAGTGTGCAAGACATTGTGGAATATGTGGGCACATCGCAAAGTAACATTTCTCAGCACCTGGGTATTCTGCGGGACAAGGACATACTTGCATCACGAAAAGAGGCAAACCGTGTTTATTATCGTATAGGAGATCCTAGAATCATGCACCTGATTAGTTCTATGCAAGAGGTTTTTTGTTCAAGCGATTGACGTAAAATGCACGTGCTTTATAAATTGGTTATGAGGTCAATGGAATTAAGATATGGCGCAATATATTGAATTTATCACGAACCACCCCTTCTTATTTGCCGCACTTGTGGTGGTGTTGGGGCTGATTATCCGGACTGAGTACAATCGGTTCTTCTCTGGAATTAAACAGCTTTCACCAAATGAATTGACACTATTGCAAAACCGCGAAGATGTCGTCCTTCTGGATATCCGTGAGGATAAGGAATATGCATTAGGTCACTTACTTCATTCAAAAAATATTCCGCTCTCTATTCTCAGCAAGAGAGTTGATGATGTCAGTAAAAACAAGAACAAAGCGATTGTGATTGTTTGTGAAACCGGTGCCCGTTCAGCGAAAGCAGCGGGTATTTTAAAGAAGGAGGGTTTTAATGGCTTAAACAGTCTGGCAGGGGGTATTGCCAATTGGGAAAAGGCCAATCTGCCGCTGACAACAAAATAAAAATCAGTGGATTGAATGTTTGAAAAAGAGGCATGGTAAAACATGCCTCTTTTTTATTTGTGCCCTAAGCGAGCGTTAAATCCGCTCAAATGCGGCAGCAATGCCTTGGCCGCCACCAATACACATCGTGACCAATGCGTATCGGCCACCTGTGCGAATCAACTCATGTACAGCTTTTGTTGTGATGAGTGCGCCGGTTGCCCCAATGGGGTGCCCTAAAGAAATACCGCTGCCGTTGGGGTTTGTCTTATCCAATGGCAGTTCTAAATCACGAATGACAGCAAGTGCTTGGGCAGCAAACGCTTCATTAACCTCAAAGGTATCAAAGTCACCAATTGCAAGGCCGGTCTTGTCGAGTAACTTCTTGACGGCAGGCACAGGGCCAATACCCATATATTTGGGTTCACAGCCGGCATGGGAGTAACCGACCAACCTTGCAAGGGGTTTTAAGCCTCGGGCCTGAGCGGTCTCGGCACTGGCAAGCACCAATGAAGATGCTGCGTCATTCATTCCGGATGCATTACCTGCTGTTACGGTACCTCCCGTTTTAAAAACAGGTGATAGTTTGGAGAGGGTCTCGGCCGTTGTATTGGCGCGGAAATGCTCGTCTTTTTCGAAAACAGTTGTGCCTTTTCTGCTTTTAATCTCAACAGGAATAATTTGATCCTTGAAATGGTTGTTTTCCCAGGCATTGTGAGCGCGTTGTTGACTGATCGCAGCAAGCTCATCTTGCTCCTCGCGGGAAATGCCCCATTTTTCAGCAATGTTTTCAGCCGTTATGCCCATGTGGACTTGATCAAAAGGATCGGTTAGGGCACCGACCATAGCGTCAACCATCTGGGTATCATTCATACGTGCGCCCCAACGAGCAGTCTGCACATGATAGGGAGCGCGGCTCATGCTTTCTGCGCCGCCTGCTATACAAACTTCAGCATGCCCAGTCTCAATTTGCTGAGCCGCCGAGACGAGGGCCTGTAAGCCGCTGCCACAGAGGCGGTTAACAGAGAAAGCCGGTGTTTCAACCGGTAGGCCAGCTTGAATAGCTGCAATGCGAGAAAGGTAAACATCTCGGGGCTCTGAATGCAAGACGTTGCCATACACAACATGATCAATAGTTGAGGGTTCAAGACCAGCTCGCTCAACAGCATGTTTTAAAGTGAGTGCAGCGAGGTCTGCAGGCGGGGTGTCTTTTAATGCCCCGCCATAAGTACCAATTGCGGTTCTCACCGCACTAAGAATAACTACGTCTCTGGTTTTCATATTTTGACCTTAAATTAAATTAAACGTGGAAAACGCTTGCGGCCTCAAACAGACTAGAGTCAATTAAATGCACTGTCAGCAAGCGATACAGCAGTATAGCAAAATCTCCTTTTAACAGAATCTGACTATGTACTGAATGTTTCTTAGACCAATAACTTTAAAAAACTGTTGATTTCACATTGACAGGTATTAAAAAAGGGCTATAATGGTCTGCTCTTCGCTGATGAAGCGGTTCTTTTACAAATAACTAAACATTTTGTGTGGGCGCCTGAAAGGGCGTCAAGCGCCAGTAACATAGCCACTAGTTATTTTGAGAGTGGCAAACCGAAAGTAAGCGAACTGAGTTCGTGAAATTTGAACTGAAGAGTTTGATCCT
>DJFX01000025.1:0-16795 GCA_002432635.1 Halothiobacillaceae bacterium UBA5861
ACGATCAGGAAGTAGCCGGGAAACCCCATTGTTATAATGACGTCCAATTCAATTTGCAGGCGTTCGCTGTAGGTTTTCTGTACTTCAGGAAAGTTGGAGGCACTGGGGTCAAACAACTCTAACAAACGCGCTTCAAGCCCGGCTTTTGCTTGTTGGGTAAAATACGCTTCCGTTGTGAACCCTTCAGGAATGGGAAAGTTGGGAAGAAACGTTTCCCCTAAACGCACTTCCAGTGTGCAGCGTTTTGCGATTTCGACGGTGTTTTCGAGCGCCTCGGGAAGATCCTCAAAAAGCTCGAGCATCTCATCGGCGGAACGCAGGTACTGCTCTTCAGAGTAGCGGTGTTCACGGCGCGGATCGTCTAATACCCGGCCTTCATTAATACAAACGCGAGCTTCATGCGCTTCGAAATCTTCTTTTTCAAGAAAACGGACGTCGTTGGTCGCAACCACCGGGCATTCCATGACCTCCGCGATATCAAGTGCGCCTTGCAGGTAAGTCTCTTCGCCGTCACGCCCAGTTCTTTGCAGTTCCAGATAAAAACAGTCGGGGAAAAGTCCCATCCAATCAGCGGTTGCCTGTAAGGCTTTTTCTCGATCACCTCGGAGTAGTGCTTGACCAATATCGCCTAGCCTGCCACCAGATAAGGCAATCAGCCCCTCTGTTTGTCCCACAAGCCAGCTGCGTTGAATAATCGCTCGGCCTGCCTGTTGCCCCGCCTGATAAGAGCGAGAAACCAGCCGAGTCAAGTTTTGGTAGCCCTCGTCATTCAAGCACAGTAAAACGATGGGAGAGACCTCGCCCTCTTCCCCTTGCACCCAAGAGTCCACACCAATGAGGGGCTTTATGCCGAGATTCAAGGCTTCCCGGTAAAATTTTACCATTCCGAAAAGATTGCTCTGATCAGTCAATGCGACGGCCGGCATCGTTTGGGCCACTTTTTTCATCAGCGGTTTAATCCGAACGATACCATCTACCATTGAGTATTCGGTATGCACCCTTAGATGAATGAATTTAGGCGCCAGGCTCATAATAGAGTGCCTTGCTTAAGGATGCGTTGCACGGGGGCAAAACTGGTCCGATGCACCGGTAAACAGCCATATCGAGCGAGTGCAGCCAGATGCTGCCGGGTAGGATAGCCTTTATGCTGCCTAAACCCGTATTCTGGATGGAGGGCGTCTAATTCGATCATCTGCGCATCACGCGCAACTTTGGCCAAGATCGACGCGGCACTGATCGCAGCTACAGTAGCGTCTCCTTTCACAATAGCCCGGCAAGGTATGTCGACATCGGGACAGCGGTTGCCGTCGACTTCAGCAGAGTCCGGCTTTAGAGCCAGCCCTTCAATGGCCCGCTTCATAGCAAGCATAGAAGCATGCAAAATATTAAACTGATCAATTTCAGCCACACTGGCCTCCGCAACTGACCAGCTTAATGCCTGGTCTTTAATTACAGTTGCGAGCTGTATCCGTTTTTTTTCACTCAGTTTTTTTGAGTCATTCAGACCATCAACCGGTGTACTTGTCGAAAGCACGACAGCGGCGGCAACAACACTTCCCGCCAAGGGTCCACGACCGGCTTCATCAACCCCCGCAACATAACTTTCCGTAATCATTTATCCGCACACAACCCTTTGTCATGACTGGAATGATGGTATCATATCGCCAAGATGCTCGGTGAATGCTTCAAGGCTGATTCGATGGTCAACCGCCAAAATTGTCGGGTGCCACAATTTATTGACGGCATTATTTTGTCACTTGAGGCAGGCTTACTTTCCATAATGTCCTATTTTGGGGCGCTCCAAATTCACAATGCTCGCTCGAGCAAAGTATTGTGCTACCGAACAGTGCAGCTGTGCACATTGACGTTACACACCGAGGGTTTGTCCTCGGCCATCAACAGGTTTTCTCTAGAAAAAAACACTGCTAAACGGTCATTTGATTTCACGATTTTCACTATAAAATAAATAAAATCAATCTAAGCTTTTGTTTAAAAAGGAATCATTCAAACGCTTTACCTGAATGAAATTTAATTTGCATGTATTTTGCTTTAGGTATAAATAAAAGGTGAACAAAACTTTCGTTGAATGGAATTTAGGCCAAAAATAAGTGTCCTAAAAAGAAATTAGAGGTGACGAATAATTTTTTCGGGTGATGGGTGATTGACTAACTGAAGCAATTTGCTGTTAACAGATCGAACCGGGAGGTCGCCGTGAGTATATTTAATCACTACCAGGATAAGTACGAGAGAAACAGCCACGAAGAGTACTCTATTCAAGAGTATTTGGAACTTTGCAAATCTGACTCCTCTGTTTATGCAACCGCTGCAGAGCGCATGCTACTCGCAATTGGTGAGCCAGAACTGATTGATACCGCTCAAGACTCACGCCTAAGCCGTATCTTTTCGAATAAAATCATTAAGCGCTATCCCGCATTCAAAGACTTCTACGGCATGGAAGACGCGATCGAGCATATTGTGTCCTATTTCAAACATGCCGCTCAGGGACTTGAGGAAAAGAAACAAATTCTGTACTTGCTTGGGCCGGTGGGCGGTGGAAAATCTTCCTTAGCTGAAAAGCTTAAAGCACTGATACAAAAAGTTCCCTTTTATGCCATTAAGGGCTCGCCAATTAATGAGTCGCCACTGGGTCTTTTCAATCCCGAAGAAGACGGCGATATCCTTCAAGAAGATTATGGTATTCCGCACCGCTACATTCAGGGACATATGTCTCCCTGGGCCATTAAACGGCTTCACGAATATGGCGGTGATATCAGCAAGTTCCGTGTTGTAAAACTTTACCCTTCTATTCTGGATCAAACCGCTGTCGCAAAAACTGAGCCCGGCGATGAAAACAATCAGGATATTTCATCAC
The DNA here is from genome assembly GCA_002432635.1 of Halothiobacillaceae bacterium UBA5861. Classification (GTDB taxonomy): domain Bacteria; phylum Pseudomonadota; class Gammaproteobacteria; order UBA5861; family UBA5861; genus UBA5861. Next base: position 2,873 of record DJFX01000025.1, read on the forward strand.
TGGTCGGTAAAGTCGACATACGCAAGCTCGAAGAGTTTTCCCAAAATGACTCTGATGCCTATGCCTATTCAGGTGGGTTATGTAAAGCCAACCAGGGGTTGCTTGAGTTTGTTGAGATGTTCAAAGCACCGATTAAGGTGTTGCACCCCTTGTTAACTGCAACACAGGAAGGCAGCTACAATGGCACAGAGGCCATCGGCAGCATCCCTTTCCAAGGCATCATTCTTGCGCACTCAAACGAATCTGAATGGCAAAGCTTTAAAAACAACAAAAATAATGAAGCCTTCATCGATCGAGTTTATATCGTCAAAGTGCCTTATTGCCTTCGTGTCGATGAGGAAGTCAACATTTATAAAAAGTTACTGGAAAGCAGTTCGTTGGCCGATGCGCATTGCGCGCCCGATACTTTGAGAATGCTTGCCAGCCTGTTCGTTCTCTCCCGATTGAAAGAACCTGAAAACTCCAGCATTTATTCCAAAATGCGTATTTATAACGGAGAAAATCTGAAAGACATCGACCCAAAAGCAAAATCGTATCAGGAATACCGTGATACCGCAGGTGTTGATGAAGGGATGAATGGCCTATCCACACGATTTGCGTTCAAAATTCTCTCCAAAGTGTTCAACTATGATCACTCCGAGGTCGCTGCAAACCCTGTTCACCTAATGCATGTGCTTGAGCAGGAAATTGAACAACAACAATTTCCCCAGGAAACACACGATAAGTACTTGCAATACATTAAAGAATATCTTGCAAGCCGGTACATCGAGTTCATTGGCAAAGAGATTCAAACAGCTTATCTCGAATCCTACACAGAATATGGTCAAAATATTTTTGACCGCTATGTAACCTACGCGGATTTTTGGATACAGGATCAGGAATACAGGGATCCGGAAACCGGGGAAAACTTCAATCGTGCTTCCCTGAATGAGGAGCTGGAGAAAATTGAAAAACCGGCGGGTATTAGCAATCCAAAAGACTTTCGTAACGAAGTGGTGAATTTCGTCTTGCGCGCTAAAGCAAGTAATGCGGGCAAGAACCCATCATGGCTGAGCTACGAAAAACTTCGCACTGTGATTGAAAAGAAAATGTTTTCAAACACAGAAGACCTGCTGCCTGTGATCTCCTTTAACCCCAAAGCGTCGGCTGATGATCAGAAAAAACATCAGGACTTTGTGACACGTATGGTAGAGCGCGGCTATACCGAAAAGCAGGTTCGCCTTCTTTCAGAATGGTATTTACGTGTACGAAAATCGCAGTAACACGAGGAAAAACCCGTGACCTATGTTATCGACCGTCGGTTAAATGGCAAAAACAAAAGTGCTGTTAACCGGCAGCGCTTTCTGGAACGCTACAGGAAACACATTAAAGGCGCTGTTTCAGATGCGATTCGCAATCGCAGCATCACTGATATGGACAGCGGGGAAGAAATCAGCATTCCCCGCAAAGATGTCTCTGAGCCCCGGTTTCACCATGGTGCCGGCGGCCGACAGACAATTGTTCACCCCGGTAACAAGGAATTTGTAGCGGGCGACAAAATTAAACGGCAAGGCGGCGGTTCAGGAAGTGGTGCCGGTGAAGGCAAAGCCAGCAATACCGGTGAAGGTAATGATGACTTTGTCTTTCAAATCAGCCAGGAAGAGTTTTTAAATTACCTGTTTGAAGATCTGGAACTGCCCAACATGCTCAAAAAGAAGCTCTTGGGTACCGAATCTTTTGAATACAAGCACGCGGGTATTGTCAGCGACGGTACTCCGTCAAAACTGCATATTGTACGCTCCATGCGGACATCACTTTCCCGAAGAATTGCACTTGGAGGATCGTCCCGGCGCCGGTTAAAAGAGGCAAAAGCCGAACTCCAATCACTGCTTGAGCAGTCCTACCCTCATGATCAAAAACATATTCACGATCTCGAGGAAGAAATTAACTGCCTTGAGGCGCGGATCCGAAAAATCCCTTTTTTAGACCCCTACGATTTGCGCTACAACTTGCATGTTAAACAGCCGGCTCCTTCTTCTCAGGCAGTCATGTTTTGTTTGATGGATGTTTCTGGCTCCATGAACCAGATCATGAAAGATATGGCAAAACGATTTTTTGTTCTGCTGTACCTTTTTCTGCAACGCAATTACAAAAAAATTGATGTGGTCTTTATTCGCCATCACACCAGTGCAAAAGAAGTGGATGAAGAAGAGTTTTTCTACTCCCGGGAAACGGGCGGGACAATCGTCTCAAGCGCCTTAAAGTTGATGTCAGAAATCATTGAAGACCGTTACCCAGTAACGGACTGGAACATCTATGCGGCGCAAGCTTCGGACGGTGACAACTGGGATGATGACTCCCCGCTCTGTGCAGATCTGCTCAAGAGCAAAATTCTGCCCTACACCCAATACTATGCCTATGTTGAGATTACCCCGCGTATGGAACAGGCGCTTTGGAAGCAGTTTGAACAGGTACAAGAAGAGTATGGCGACCATTTTGCCATGCAAAAAATTATGTCTGTTGATCAGATTTATCATGTCTTTCGCGACCTTTTCCAAAGGAGAGCAGCATGACCTCCGATACCCGAAAACCCATCTCAGAAGGTTCAGAATGGACATTCGAACTGATCGAAGAATACAACCGGGAAATTGGCAAAATTGCAGAAAAGTACCAGCTGGATACCTATCCGAACCAAATTGAAGTGATTTCATCGGAGCAAATGATGGATGCTTACTCTTCAGTGGGCATGCCGGTGGGCTACCACCATTGGTCATTTGGTAAACAATTTGTTTCTACCTCGCAAAGTTATAAACGAGGCGAGATGGGACTTGCGTACGAAATTGTTATTAATTCAAACCCTTGTATCGCTTATTTAATGGAAGAAAACAGTATGACTATGCAGGCACTCGTCATTGCACATGCCTGTTATGGTCACAACTCATTTTTCAAAAACAATTATCTGTTTAAAACCTGGACGGACGCATCACTCATCATCGATTATCTGGTGTTTGCTAAAAACTACATTCGCCAATGTGAAGAACGCTATGGTGTTACGGAAGTGGAGGAGCTGCTCGACTCATGCCACGCCCTGATGAACTATGGAGTTGACCGCTACAAACGCCCCTACCCTATTTCCGCTGCGGAGGAAATGAAACGCCAAAAAGAACGGGAAGCGTATCTGCAAACCCAAGTCAACGAACTTTGGCGAGCAACTGTCCCCGAGCGGGCAAAACCTCAAAAAGAAAAGCAACGTTTCCCCGAAGAACCCCAGGAAAATGTCCTCTATTTTATCGAAAAGAAGGCGCCACTACTCAAACCCTGGCAGCGGGAAGTCGTGCGCATCGTGCGAAAAATTGCACAATACTTTTATCCTCAGCGCCAAACTCAGGTCATGAATGAAGGCTGGGCAACATTCTGGCACTACACGCTGTTGAACGAGCTTTACGATGAGGGAAAAGTAACCGATGGCTTTATGCTGGAATTCCTGCAGTCACACACACAAGTGATTGCCCAACCCTCATTCGATAGCCCTTATTACTCCGGCATCAACCCCTATGCACTCGGGTTTGCCATGATGCAGGACATCCGCCGTATTTGTGAAAATCCAACACCCGAAGATGAAAAGTGGTTCCCTGACTTTGCAGGGACAGACTGGGTTAAAACACTTCACTTTGCTATGGAAAACTTCAAAGATGAAAGCTTCGTTTTACAATTTTTATCACCCAAAGTGATTCGCGACTTTAAACTCTTTTCTATCTTAAATGATGATCACAATACGCATATTGAGGTCACGGCAATTCACGATGACGCAGGCTATCAATTAATACGGGAAAATCTGGCGGCGCAATATAACTTGAGTATCAATGAACCGAATATTCAAGTTTACGATGTCGACATTACCGGAGATCGTTCGCTCACGCTGCAGCATATCCAACATCAGCGACAACCCCTTGCTGACTCAGCCAGTGAAGTATTAAAACACATTCATCGCCTGTGGCAGTTTGATGTTCACTTAGAATCCATCCAAGAAGGTCGGGTTGAGCAAACACTGCACTGCCCAGAGAAGCCGAAACCAAGCTTTGACGATGAAATTATGCTGGCTCAACTTGGGCTCTGCTAAACTTTATCGCTGAGTGGCACTCACGCTGTCCTAAAATCGAACCACATCATAAAAATAACAAGGCTTGATAAAAGTTTAGTGAGTTTGTGCTGTAATCAGCAATACGCAAAACAGCGCTAACATAACATCCTTGTTTCAAATTTTTAAGCGTTGACGATCGTAAGGATGGGTATGAAGCAAAAAATAGGTATTATCATTTCCATGTTTCCGGAGCTGCACGAGACATTCATTGTCCGTGAACTGGATGCCTTAGATAGACACCAGCTCGATTTCGAGATTTACTCTCTCCAATACCCGCGAGACCCCGTCACTATTGACGCGGCTAAGCGGCTTATGAACAAAAAAACGCACTATTCCCCACTACTGGGACTTCCGCAAGTCAGTGCGTTCTTCTCTTCGCTCATCCGACACCCTATCAAAATGTTGACCATGATCGGACAATTAACACTCGCCGGCCTGCATCGCCCCAAAGAATTACTGAAGTCTTTTGCCATCCTGCCTATTACCTTTCATTTTGGGAAAATCATGAAAGAAAAGGGCATTCAACATATTCATGGGCATTGGGCCAATGTGCCTACCACCGCTTGCTGGATGCTGGCAAAGGTAGAAGGATTCACCTGGTCTGCAGCGATCCATGGGGAAGATATTTTTTCCAAAAACAAACTGTTAGAGAAAAAACTCAGTGACGCAAAATTTACTGTTGTTTGCACAGGTTTTTTCTGTAACCACCTGAAAGATAAAATGAATCACAGCCATCCGGCCGATATTCACCTCAACTACCATGGTCTTGACCCGAAGGTTTGGGAACGCATTGAATCTTCTCCCCCGTATCAAATCAAAGATCAAGGACCAAAAACTCTGCTCACAATTGGCCGGCTCGTTTCGACCAAAGGCCACGATGATCTCCTCCGGGCAAGTAAACAACTGATCGACAAAGGAGCGGATATTAAAGTCAGGCTGATTGGCTCAGGCCCTGAAGAAGGGCCTTTAAAAGCCCTGGCCGATAAACTGGACATTTCCGAAAGAGTGGAATTTCTGGGCATGATGGCTTTTGAAGATGTGATGACCGAAATTCAAAACGCAGACACATTTGTTCTAGCCTGCCGAATGGTACCTGGCGCACCGCCAGATGGTATTCCGAATGTTCTGGCCGAAGCAATGGCATTTGGCGTACCTGTGATCAGCACAAACGTGAGCGCGATCCCCGAACTTATCACTGATGGAGAAGAAGGCCTCTTAGTACCATCAAATGATCCCGATAGTCTTGCCAATGCAATAAACCGCATTATTGAAGACACGCATTTCGCAAAACAATTAAGCGACAATGCCCAAAACAAAGTCTCTGCAATGTTTGATCAACATAAGAACATTAACGAGCTGCTGGATTACTTTGAACACTATGTCGGGGATGTCCGGCCAAAATCCCAAGCAGCGATCAAGACCTCTGTCTCTTCATCTACATAGTGAGCCTACCAACTGTCAGTTTCAGGAAAAGTTAGACAGCCATCGGTAAATCACCCAAAATATGGCCTTTTTTGGGAGTACCTTCATGATCCCGATGGTTGATTTAAAAGCCCAATACACCAACCTAAAGCCTGAGATTGATCAGGCTATCAACGAAGTACTAAGTTCCGGCCAGTTTATTCTGGGGCACAATGTTGAGGCCTTTGAAAAAGAAGTCGCTGACTACCTTGGTTGCCAGTTTGCAATTAGCTGTAACTCCGGCACTGACGCACTTCATTTGGCTCTTCGAGGCTTAGGGATTTCAGAAGGCGACGAAGTCATCACCAGTACATTCACGTTTATTGCAACGGCTGAAGCGATTGCTTACGTCGGCGCCAAACCTGTTTTTGTTGATATTGAGCCCGATACATTTAATTTAGACCCGGCTGCCGTAGAATCTGCTATCACCCCTGCAACACGGGCGATTATTCCTGTACACCTCTACGGGCGCCCAGCAAATATGCCAACCCTCCAAGCGATTTCAAAGAAACACCAGGTATTACTGATTGAAGACTGTGCTCAATCATTCGGCGCATCTATTTCCGGGCAAAAAACAGGCACTATAGGGAATGCCGGTTGTTTTAGTTTTTTCCCCAGCAAAAATCTTGGCTGTTACGGTGATGGTGGCTTGATTACAACGAATGATCAAACATTAGCTGAAGAAATTTACACTCTCAGAAATCACGGCAGCAAAAAACGCTACGAACATGCCATGGTCGGCTACAACAGCCGTCTGGATGAATTACAAGCGGCTATTCTTCGCTGCAAGTTAAAGGAAATTGACCGTTTCAATGAAGCGCGCTGGCAGGTCGCTGCGGCCTATAACGCTGCCCTCTCCTCCTTAAAAGATGTCTCTACGCCAGCATTACTTACCCCACACGCTCATGTTTTTCATCAATATACCCTGCGATCACAGTCTCGCGATCAACTGGCGGAAACTCTACGGCAACACCAAGTTGCAACTGCGATTTATTACCCCATCCCGTTACATCGTCAGCAAGCATTTTCAAACACTCAGGAACTCCAGTTACCTGTTGCCGAGCAAATTGCCACCGAATGCCTCTCTCTTCCAATTTACCCAGAACTCCCCCACCAAGACATTGACTTCATCACTCACCTCATTGCGAACGCACAGCACTAATCACTGCCATGTCCCATAAAATCATGATTTCCGCTGGAGAAGCTTCGGGCGACATGCACGCAGCCGCCGTGATCAGGGCACTACAAAAAAGAGGAACGCATTGCCAGCTCTACGGACTTGGAGGCCCCCAACTCGAACGGCTGGGAATGGAGCTGATTGTCGACTGCCGGGATATCGCTGTTGTCGGTATCGTCGAGGTTCTCATTCATTACCGACAGTTACTCGCCAAACTCGAAGAATTGAGAGCACGACTTCGTGACGATCCCCCTGACTTATTGGTGCTCGTTGACTACCCTGACTTCAACCTAAAACTGGCTGAAACCGCCAAGCAGCTCGGCATTAAGGTACTGTTCTATATTAGCCCGCAGGTGTGGGCATGGCGAAAAAAACGTGTTAAACGAATCGGCAAACTGGTTGATATGATGGCGGTACTCTTTCCCTTTGAAGAAACCTTTTATCAAGAAGCAAACATTCCTGTCCGTTTTGTAGGGCACCCATTGGTTGATGAAGTCAAACCATCCATGAGTGTTCAAGCAGCCAAAACATTTTTTGGGGTTGATCCTAACGCTCACTGTATTGGCTTATTGCCGGGTAGTCGCAAAGGTGAGGTACAGCGCGTTCTCCCTACTATGCTAGAGACTGCTGAACTGATTGAAAAAGCAAGACAAGATATTCACTTTGTGCTGCCAATCGCTGAAACGCTGGATATTCAAAGCATAAAAGATCTGATCAGCAATCGACTCAAAAGCCATCTTCACCTTGTTAATGGCCACTCTTACGATGTGATGCATGCAAGTGATGCACTGTTATGCGCCTCTGGCACAGCCACGCTTGAAGCAGCGCTCATGGGTACTCCGATGGCTATCACATACCGGATTAATCCACTCTCCTATTTGATTTTAAAGCGCATGATTACTATTCCGGACATTGGTCTGGTGAATGTCGTTTACGGCCAGCGCATTGTACAAGAGTTTGTCCAGCGAGAAGCGAGACCGGAACGTATTGCCGAAGAAATGCAACGCCTGCTATTTGATTCAGATTACAAGGAAAAGATGAAAAAACAGCTCAACGAGGTAAAAGAAAAAATGGGACAAGGCGGCGGCGCAATGAACGTTGCCAAGCTGATTGAAGAATTCCTGTTACCTTAAATTCTATCTAACTACGCCACGTGTCGAACTGAGAATAAATGACACAAATCGCTCGACCTCAGGATGGTCTTCAATGAGATCCTTTAGTTGTGCTGTGGCTTCTTCTCGCGGTAAATGAGATTTAATCATAACTCGATAGGCTTTATGCAGAGCTCGAATGGTTGATTGTGAAAACCCCCGGCGCTTTAATCCGGTTTTATTAATTCCATAAGCAGTCGCGTAATTACCTGCCACCGTCATATAAGGGGGCACATCGCGATTAATAGCGGACCCCATGCCTGAAAAGCTGTGCTCACCAATCTCCGTAAATTGATGCACCAGTGTAAAGCCACCCAGTACGGCATAATCTCCAACACGCACGTGGCCGGCCAACGAAGAAGAGTTCGCAAACACGGTATGATGACCAATGTGACAATCGTGAGCCACATGTGTATAGGCCATTAATAAATTATGATTACCAACAATGGTGACCCCCTCACCTTCTGCGGTACCGCGATTAATGGTCACAGACTCCCGTATAATATTGCCATCTCCAATGATGACCTGGGTATCTTCACCTTTGTATTTGAGATCCTGAGGCACTTCTCCCAGAGAGGAAAATTGAAAAATTTGGTTATTTTTGCCTATTTTTATTGGGCCACGAATAACGACATGGGGAGCAATTCGACATCCAGAGTCTATCTCTACCCCTGCCCCGATAATACTGTAAGGACCAACTTCAACATCATCTGCGAGACTGGCTGAAGAGTCTACAATTGCTGTGGAATGAATCAAACGTCTATCTCTCTCTCTACACCCATCAAGTCTGCTGAGCAGACGACTTCACCATCCACAGAAGCTGTGCACCGGAACTTCCCAAAGCCTTTTTTCAAACGTAGCAACTGAATATCAATAACAAGTTGATCGCCTGGCTGCACCTGCCTTTTAAATCGCGCTTCATCAATACCTACAAATAAATACAATTTATTGTCTTCAGGATAACCACCGCTTGTAGCAAAAGCCAAAATGGCCAGGGACTGAGCCATCGCTTCCAGAATCAAAACGCCTGGAAAAACAGGGTAATTTGGGAAGTGCCCTTGAAAACAAGGCTCATTAACCGTGATATTTTTTATTGCGCGTAGGTTCTTTCCCACATTGCACTCCAAAACCCTATCAACCAACAAAAAAGGATAACGATGCGGGAGGTACTTTAAAACCTCGTGTATGTCCATTATTTCCAATCGTGCATACCTCTATTTATTTTTTTCTATTTCAAACAGGCGTTTAGCGATTTTATCAAGCTGTTTTATTCGATTATAGTTACGCCGCCAAAACCGCGTTTCCTCAAGTGGCACACCTGAAGAGTAACTACCCGGCTTTTTAATGGATCTGTAAACAACGGAAGCCGCGGTGAGAAAAACGTCATCTGCAATTGTGAGATGACCCGATATTCTAACGCCGCCGGCAATCCGACAGTTCCTCCCAATAATTGTACTGCCCGCAACAGCGCTACAACCTGCCATAGCAGTATTTGCACCAATGCGCACGTTGTGGGCTATCTGAACCAGGTTATCAATGATCACGTTATCTTCAATCACGGTATCTCCCAAAGCACCGCGATCGACCGTCGTGTTCGATCCAATATCCACATGGTTACCAATGACAACACGGCCTATCTGGGGAATTTTTTTCCATCCATGCCGATGCTCAGCAAAACCAAAACCATCGTCTCCAATAATAGTTCCTGAATGAAGGGTACAGCACTTGCCTATCTGACAATTATGATGGATTGTTGCATTCGGATATACCTGCGTAGAGGCACCTATTTCTGTTCCCCTACCAATGAACGTGTTAGCACCCACTGTCGCGCCTGGACCAATATGTACGTCTTCTTCAATGACTGCACATGGACCAATTGACGCGGTGCCATCAACAACCGCCGAGCTGGCAACAACAGCTTTCTCGTGAACACCCTCAGCCGCTCGAGGTTGTGGGTAAAGCAGCTCAAGCGCCTGCGCAAAATGATATTCCGGGCTATCGCTAAGCAACACGGCTGAAGGACACTGCGGAGCAAATTCCTTAGGAAGAATGACCAAACTGGCTTGAGTTTCGGATAGCAGCTTTACGGAAGATGCATCTCGAAGAAAGGCAACAGAGCCCTCATTTGCTGTTCCTAATGGAGCCGCTTTAAAAATTCCCTGAGAGCCATCACCCACATATTCCAGTTCTAAAGCACTCGCCAATTGGCGTATCGTTAGAGCCATACAGACTAATTGGTCTGACTTGAAGATGGGGTTTGTGCCTGTGCAGACTCCAAGAGTTTCAGGATCCCTTCTGTGATATCAATTCGTTTGCTGGCATACAAGACGCCTTCGTTCAAAATAACATCAAACTTTTCTTTTTCGGCAAAGGTCGAAATTGCCTTTAAAATCGCGGCACGAACTTTCTTGAATTCATTGTTTTTCTGAAGATTAAGCTCTTCTCTGAAATCTTGTTGCTCTCGGTTGAGTTTTCTTTCGAATGAGCGAATATCCTGCTCGGCTTGGACCCGTTTTTCTGGTGACATGACTAAACTTTCTTTTTCAAACTCTTTCTTGAGTTCATTCAGCTCGTCTCTTTGCTCTTTCAGCGATTGTTGGCGGGGGGCAAACTGGGCTTCCAAACGAGCGCTTGCTTCAATAGCTTGGGGAGCTTTATCAATCAAAAAAGGAATATCTACAAAACCAACTCGTACTTCTGCAAACGAAGCTGCTGAAAAACTCATCAAGAAAAATAAGACGAGGCAGTGAATCAATCGAGTCGGAACCATATTTTCCTCTGGAACTTAATCTTTGTTGGCCCCTCGGGGCACAAAAAATATTGTTGGATGTTTCAGCATTTTAACAGCCCAACATACTTAAAAACACGCTTTTTTAGCTGGCAATGTGTACATGCGCGTTCACTTCGTGCAAAAAAACGACTCACTCAATTTTGCAAAAGACGCTGGATTTAAAAAATTGTGCCGATTGTAAACTGGAAGCGCTCAACTCTGTCGCCTGACTCTTTCTCCAACGGTACCGCATAACTGAATGTTAAAGGGCCGATGGGAGCCAACCAAACAAATGATAAGCCACCCGAAACCCGAAACGCTTTTTCATCGAAATCTTCATAATCTGCAAATACATTACCAAAATCGACAAAGGTACTTAGACGAGTTGTTTTTGAACTTTCTGATAAGGGAACCGGGAAAACAAGTTCAATCGATCCCACTGTTTTAAAATCCCCACCCGTTGCATCATTATTCGAGTCTTTCGGGCCCAAACTACCTGATTTAAAGCCGCGTAAGGAGCGCACTCCCCCCACAAAATAACGCGTGTAAAAAGGCAATTCACCCAGCCCTCCTTGGTAACCGTCACCATAAGAAATATTGGCCGATGTACTCAAAACCAAACCGCTTGTTAACGGGTAGTAGTAGTCAAACTGATTGCTGATTTTAAAATATTCAAGATCGCTGCCTGGCACAATGACTTTTGCGGATAACTTGTTCACAAGCCCCTGTGTCGCAAAAATTGTGCGATCCCGTGTATCGTACGTATGGCCTAAATTGAAAAAGTAGTCGTGATAATTGTCATCATGTTGTGCAATAAAATTAATAATTTCATCCGACGTCCCGTCTGTGGTTTCCACATTATTTGATTCCCAGCCAATGCCTAACCGGAACGTGGCATATTCTGACAACGGTATGCCGTAATCCAGACTGAATCCATAGCTATCCATGACATAATCAGATGTCACTGATTCTTCGGTCGCATCCACTTCACGGGCAAAACCTTTGATTGTGCGGCTAATGCCATCCTCAGTGTAGTATGGATCTGTGAATGACGAGGAAAACTGGTTCGTTGAGTCGGTATTATCAAAAGACAGATTCCAACGATTTCCTGTCCCAAAAATATTTTCTTGATTAAAGTCCAGCGTGAGTGCAAATCCATCGCTGGTCACGCCTGCGCCGATGCTAAATGACCCTGTTGAACCTTCTGCAACATCAATATTGATGTCTACCTGGTCATCTGTTCCTGGGACACGTATGGTTTCGATATTGACCGATTCAAGGTACGACAGGCGTTGTAAACGTGTTTGTGAGCGGCGTAAATCTTTGGGCGACAACCACGCACCTTCCATTTGACGAATTTCTCGACGCAATACAATTTCGTCCGTTTCTGTATTGCCGAAAATATTAATCCGACGAACATAAACCCGTTTACCAGGGTCTACAAAAAAGGTTAAATCAACTTCTTTTTTTGCCTCATCAACTTCGGGAACAGCATTAACATTGGCAAATGCATAGCCTTCTTCACCCAACCGGTCGCTGATCTCCGAGGTCGTGGCACTAATCGCTTTTCTCGAGAAATAATCCGCAGGTTTTATTTCGATCAAACCTTTCAGTTCTTCTTCGGGAACAGGGAACTCGCCTGCAAGACGAACACTGCGGACAACGTAGCGCTCACCTTCCTTCATGTTGATTGTCACAAAGATGTCTTTTTTGTCTGGCGACAGTGAAACCTGGGTCGAAGTCACATCAAAGCGCAGATAACCCCGGTCAAGATAATAAGAACGCAGAGTTTCAATATCACCCGACAATTTGATACGTGAATATTCGTCTGCGGTACTGAATGGGTTAATTGTATATTCACCCGAATCCAACAAATCCAATAACTCATCATCTGGATACGATTGATTACCCACCAGGTTAATTTGTCTTATGCGTGCAATTTCCCCTTCTGATATCTGGATATCCACCGATACACGATTCCGAGGCAGCGGTATCGCCTCCACTTCAACTTTAGCGGCATAATTACCCGAACTGAAATAAAGGCGGCGTAACTCATTTTCTACTTCTTCCAGAGTTGATCGGTTGAACACTCGCCCTTTGGCAATACCAGCTTGTCGTAATGTTTCCATTAATGTGTCCGTATCAAGCTTACGATTGCCCTCCAGTTTGATTTCACCGATGGCAGGACGCTCGGTAACCGCCACGATAAGAACACCATCTTTGTGGAACAGTGCAACATCTTCAAACAACCCTGTCTCGTAAAGCGCGCGCATGGCAAGACCCGAGCTTCTCTCTTGATCAAACCTTTCGCCAACCCGAAGAGGCAAATAATTCAACACTGTGCCTTTCGAAATACGGGCCAATCCACGTACTTCAATGTCTTCAATCAAAAAAGCCCAAGACAACTGCGGCGTTAGCAATAAAATAAGAGCGAAAAATGATCGCCTCATGAGAAGTGACAAGTCTGTGCGCATCAGATGCCGTTTAACCGACCAATACCAGAACGCTCGGCATACAAGACGTAAAATTAAGCGACGGGGGCAAACTCGTGTATTGTTCAAAAAACATATCCGATACAGCTTCCTTAACTAAAGAGGCGCATAATATCATTGTAAAAGGCTAGTGACATCAAGCCGACCAAAATTGCAAATCCAACTTGCTGAAACAAAACTTGCGCGCGCTCTGGAACAGGGCGCCGCTGGATCGCCTCGATCATAAAAAACAGTAAATGCCCCCCATCCAAAACAGGAATAGGCAACAAATTAAGAACAGCCAGGCTCACACTGATCATTGCAAGAAAGTTAAGGTAATGCGCCAAACTAATGCTCGCCGATTGGCCAGCATATTGCGCAATTGTCACCGGCCCACTGATATTTTTGAGTGAAGCATCGCCCACCAGCATTTTGCCTAAGACCTGAAAGGTTAAGGTGGTCATGGCCCAAGTCTTTTGGAACCCTGCTTGCAGAGCAGCCAATGGTCCGTGATGGACCGTTACCCGTAACTGTTTGAGGTAGTCTGCACTCTGCGTCTCATAAGCACCAATAAAACCAATCACCCGACCATCGACTTTTTTCTTATCGGGCTTTATCCATAAGGTAATCGGATAACCCGCACGCTCAATGTTCAGTTTGAGTTGCTGATCTGCACTTTTACGGATAACCATTACCCATTCTTCCCAAGTGGCAATATCAAACCCATTGACCTGTAAAATTTTGTCACCGGCTCGAAGTCCGGCTCGGGCGTC
>DJFX01000025.1:16949-39259 GCA_002432635.1 Halothiobacillaceae bacterium UBA5861
TGAAGTCCGGCTCGGGCGGCTGCGCCATTGGCCTGTATACCCCCAATAATGGGCAATATTTCAGGTCGCCATACAGATAAACCAATACTTGTAACAGGGTCCCCGTCGCTTTTCAGTAATGGCTCTTCAAGAAATAAAAAAAGTTCCCGCTCTGTGCCATCCTGTCCCTTAACCCGCGCAGGAACATCCTGTCCGGTCTCCATGGCGCTATCGACAAGTGCCAGCCGAAAAGCTTCCCATGTTGGAGTTCGGTGCTCATTAAAGACCAGAATTTCATCTTCTTTTTGGAAGCCGGCGTAATAAGCGGCTGAATTAACAGCGACATCGCCAATGATTGGTTTGATACCTGTTACGCCAAGTGTGTAGGTCAGCCAATAGGCCATCACAGCTAAAACAAAGTTGGCGGCTGGACCAGCGGCGACAATGGCCATGCGCTTCCATACAGATTGCCGGTTAAACGCTTTTCCGCGCTCACCTTCCGCGACGTCGCCCTCACGCTCATCGAGCATTTTGACATAACCGCCCAGAGGGATGGCACCAATCACATATTCAGTTTGATCACCGCTCTTTGACCGATAACGCCAAATAGGTTTTCCATAACCGATTGAGAATACCAGCACTTTAACACCCAGGCGGCGTGCCACCCAGAAGTGCCCAAATTCGTGGATACTGACTAATACACCCAGGGCAATTATGAAAGCAAAAAGACTGAAAAAAATATCTACCATTAAATAACTACCCCTTTAGCTGCCCGGGAAACCCAAAATTGAGCAGCATGACGAGCCTCTCGATCAGCCTCCAGTACTGTTTCAAGAGAGCCTACCGTCTCTGTTTGCACCTCTTCCATAGTCTGTTTTACAACGTTCGGTATAGCGGTAAAGGCTATTTTGCCCTCAAGAAAGGCTGATACCGCTATCTCATTAGCCGCATTAAGAATCGTCGCTAATGTGTTTTCCGCCTCGGCGGCTGTATATGCAAGCGACAAACAAGGAAACCGTTTCAAATCTGGTTTTTCAAACGTCATCTCTGCCAAATGAAACACGTCCAGAGGCTCAACACCCGACTTAATCCGCTCAGGCCATGCAAGCGCATGAGCAATGGGTGTACGCATGTCTGGCTGTCCCATTTGAGCCAAAATAGAACCATCGACATAGGACACCATGGAGTGAACAATGCTTTGAGGATGGATCACAATCTGGATATCTTCCACGCCCAGATTAAACAACCAACACGCTTCGATCAACTCCAAACCTTTATTCATCATAGTGGCGGAATCAACAGAAATTTTGCGACCCATTGACCAATTGGGATGAGCACATGCTTGGTCCGGAGTCACCCGGTTTAGCTGGTCTATCGGATGGCGTAAAAAAGGTCCTCCGGAAGCTGTGAGTAATATTTTTTCAATGCCTGTTTTACTAGGAGTTGTCTTACCCTGATCTTCGCCAGCTAAGCATTGAAAAATAGCATTATGCTCACTATCTATTGGCAATAAAATAGATCCGCTTTGCTGTACAGCGTCCATGAGCAGTTGCCCAGACATTACCAGCGACTCTTTATTCGCCAATAACACCTTTTTTCCTGCCTGTGCCGCCGCCAGCGTCGGCAATAAACCTGCGGCACCAGTAATTGCGGCCATTACGGTGTCAACATCATCTAGCTGAGCAACGGTAGTTAGTGCCTCAGAACCACTCAACACCTGAGTAGGTAAACTGTAATTTCTGACCTGCTTTTCTAACACTTCAGCAGCGGATGCATCTTCAAGCACCGCGTAATCAGGCATAAATTGGCAGCATTGTGAAAACATGACTTCGGCATTATTATTAGCCGCAAGCGCAGTTACGCGATAACGGTCAGGATGCCGAGCAACAACATCCAGCGTACTCGTCCCGATTGATCCCGTTGAACCCAGTACTGTCAATTTTTTCATGTCATCTGAGCCTTTTTAAATGTCATGCACTCTACTTTATGAGATAAAAAACGAAGACGAAAACAGGTACACTGGCCAACATACTGTCTATACGATCAAGCACACCACCATGGCCCGGCAATAACGTTCCGCTATCCTTTTTGTTGGCTTTTCGCTTGATGTAACTTTCGTATAAATCCCCAATGATAGAAAAAACGGCACTGGTAAATGTTGCTATAACGAAAGCCACGATGACCTGAGTGTCAGCCAGCTCGAATAAAGCAACAGCTGATGAAGCATACAGCCCAACAAGCACTATACCCCCGACAGCACCTTCCCAACTTTTACCAGGGCTTAGCGTTGGTGCCAGTTTCACATGGCCCCATTGGCGACCAGTAAAAAACGCGCCGATATCGGCCACCCAAGCAATGCCCAGTACGTACATCAAAAGCCCTGCGCTTTCCTGTTTTAAGGTGAGTAACCCTAGCGCAGCTGAAGCCAACAGCAGATATCCCAAAAAAAGACGTATAGTTCCTTGAAAAATGGTGATTTTCTGGACTTCAGGCGACGGACCAAATATCAGCCATAAAAAAGTAAACACCCAAAAAATGTTGACTGGTAACAACAATAGAGTGATGGGAAAAAGTCCCTCTAGCGAAGTCAAACCCAGAGTTGCCAATAATACGCTCATGGCATAAATAAGCCGTAAAAAGGGCAATTTCAGACCGGCGAGTACTGACCATTCCCAAGCACCGAACAGTACAAACGCGGATACCAGCAAAGAAAAGAAAATGTGAGATGGATGAAAAACAGCAGAAATAACAAGCGCACCTAAAATAAGTGCTGTAATGATGCGTGTTTTAAGCAAAATTTTTACGGGACGCCTGCTCGCCTGTCAGACCAAAGCGGCGTTGACGCTTTGGAAACTCAGCAAGCGCTTCAAGAAACTGTTCACGTCTAAAGTCAGGCCAATACACCGGAGTAAAATAGAGTTCGGTATAAGCCAGTTGCCAGAGCAAGTAGTTGCTGATCCTGTATTCACCTCCCGTTCGTATAAACAAGTCAGGATCGGGTACATCGGCTAGGCAAACATGTTTAGCCATCACATTTTCATCAATCTGCTGCAATGTCAATGTCCCTTGCTCGACCTCTTGCGCAATTTGGCGTGCAGCCTGTGTAATATCCCAGCGGCCGCCATAGTTAAGCGCAATCGCTAAGTTCAAACCGGTGTTATGAGCCGTTTCAAGCTCTGTTTTCTGAATCTGTTCAGCGAGTGCATCACTAAACGCCGACATGTCACCGATAAAGCGCACTCTAATGTTGTTCCTGGCGAGTTCAGGGGACTCTTTTTTGAGTGAACGCTGCAAAAGCCCCATCAGCAAATCCACTTCCTTCTTGGGACGTTGCCAATTTTCACTGCTAAAAGCAAATAAAGTTAACGCCGCCAGCCCATACTCAACACCCACTTCAACTATTTCGCGCGTGGACTTTACACCCTCTTGATGGCCAAAAGCACGAGGTCGATTGCGTGCTTCAGCCCAGCGGCCGTTGCCATCCATAATGATAGCCACGTGTTTGGGTTTAGATCCTTGATGGGTTACTTCGGCAGGATTTGTCATGAGCGTCTAAGTACTCGAAAAAAATGGATGCCCCTGAAGCTAAACTTCCATAAGCTCTTTTTCTTTAACTGTAAGCTGCTCATCAATTTTTTTGATGTAGTTATCAGTAAGCGTTTGGATCTCGTCATGCCCGCGCCGATCTTCGTCTTCCGAGATTTCTTTCTCTTTCAAAAGAGCTTTTAGATCGTTATTTGCATCGCGTCGTATATTACGAACTGCAACGCGCGAATTTTCTGCTTCCTGGCGAACGACTTTAACAAGATCACGCCGTCTCTCTTCTGTAAGCGGTGGCATGGGAATACGAATAACCGTACCGGCTGTCAACGGATTCAAACCCAAATCCGAGTTCATAATGGCTTTTTCAATCAGCTTTACTTTATCTTTTTCCCAAGGTGTGACAGCCAAAGTACGCGAATCTTCAATTGTAACATTTGCGATTTGGCTCACGGGGACTTCAGAGCCATAATATTCCACTGTAACATGCCCCAGTAAACTCGGGTGTGCACGCCCTGTCCGAATACGTGCGAACTCATTATCTAACGCTGCTAGCGTTTTTTTCATGCGTGACTCAGCGTCTTTCTTGATGTCATTAATCACTTCACACCTCTCTTGTTACTTTCGACCCCACAGCTTCTCCAGCAATCAGCCGCACCAGGTCCCCTTCATTCAATAAATTAAAAACTTGAAGCGGCATGTTATGGTCTCGACACATAACAATCGCCGTAGTATCCATAACTTGGAGGTTTTTACGAATAACTTCCTCGTAACTGATCGCATTAAAGCGTTTAGCATCAGGGTTTTTCACGGGGTCTTCGGAATAAATACCATCGACTTTCGTTGCCTTCAGCATAACATCGGCGCCTATTTCGATAGCACGAAGACTCGCGGCAGAATCAGTCGTGAAAAATGGATTTCCTGTGCCTGCAACAAAAATGACTACTCGGCCTCGCTCAAGGTGACGTACTGCCCGTCGGCGAATGTAATCTTCACAAACTTCATTCATTTTCAGCGCAGACATCACTCGACAGGCAGTCCCCATACTTTCTAATGCATCCTGGAAAGCGAGACCATTCATCACTGTGGCCAACATACCAATATGATCGCCTGTCACTCGGTCCATGCCACTTTGGGCTAAGCCTGCACCGCGGAAAATATTACCACCGCCTATGACGATAGCAACTTGAACACCGGCTTCAGAAATCATTTTAACTTCGCCAGCTATCCGCTTGATTATTGAAGGATCAATACCGTAATCGTATTGCCCCATCAGCGCTTCACCACTTAACTTTAAGAGCACTCGTTTATAGCGAGGGTCAACATGATTCATATTAAAACATCCTGTCGAGCTGAGCATGTTGCATTAAGTAAGCGTCAATTGCCTTTGGCTTGAGCCATGACTTCTTCAGCAAAATTATCCTGCTTTTTCTCAATGCCTTCGCCAACTTCATAGCGAACAAACGTCTTTACAGTAGCATTATTTGATTTCAGTAGCTGACCCACTGTTTGATCGGGATCCTTAACGTAAGGTTGCCCAACCAGTGTGATCTCAGCCAAGTATTTACGTAAGCGGCCTTGAATCATTTTATCGATGATATTGTCCGGCTTGCCGCTCTCTTTAGCTTCAGCCGTTAATATGGCTTTTTCTTTTTCCAGCAGCTCAGCAGGAACTCCGTCTTCTGAGATACAAACAGGACGGCTGGCTGCAATGTGCATCGCAATATTTTTTGCCAGTGCCTCGTCACCACCTTCCAAAGCAATCAAAACACCGATTTTGGTTCCATGCAGATAATGGGAAACAACACGGCCACTTTTTGATAGGCGCTCGAACCGGCGAATTTGAATATTTTCACCAATTTTACCCACTAATGCTTGGCGTGACTCATCCACGGTTTGACCGCTAGGCAAAGCGATTTCGGCCAGTTCATCAGTCGTTCCGGCATCACTTGAAAGTACCGTATCTGCAAGGGTATCTGCGAAATTCAGAAAGTCATCCGCTTTTGCGACAAAGTCAGTTTCACTGTTGATTTCCAAAATAGCCGCATCACTATCTGAAGCCTTGATAGCAATAATACCTTCTGCTGCAATACGTCCAGACTTTTTGTCCGCTTTCGCCAAACCTGAAACACGCATATTTTCAATTGCTGTTTCCATGTCACCATCAGCTTCAGCAAGTGCTTTTTTGCATTCCATCATGCCCGCGCCTGTTCTTTCGCGCAGTTCTTTTACCATTGAAGCGGTTATCTTCATAGTTGCCTCTCATACATACAAGTTCCCCCTGTGATCAGAGGGAAACAATTTCACTGTATTCAATCAATTCTGGGTTAATTGCCCACTCATAACCCAAGTTTTAAAAAATGGATCATCAGCCTGTTTAGTTTTTCGAGGGTAGCACCTATTTATTACACCTTGACAAAGGTATCGCTAAGCCCTGCTACTAAACGATCTGCCGAGTGCCCATCATGCCTCATTCCGCGGCCTTTTCCTCACTTGGGGCTTCTGATGCGCTTTCTGCATCTATTTCCTTACTTTCTCCTTCAGCGTCTGAAACTTCAATGAATTCATCATCTTCGCTTTTAGAGACAGTGCCGGCCATCTTGCCGTCCTGAATAGCTTGGGCAACAGCGTGGACGTAAACTTGAATGGCGCGGATGGAGTCATCATTGCCGGGTACGATATAATCTACCCCTTCAGGCGAGTTATTACTGTCCACCACACCTACGATTGGGATACCTAACTTTCGAGCCTCCGCCACTGCAATTTTTTCGTGGCCAACGTCGACCACAAATAACGCATCAGGCAGTCTTTCCATATTTTTAATACCGCCCAAACTGCTCTCAAGCTTCTCCATTTCCCGAGTCATGCTTAAGCGCTCTTTCTTGCTGAGCCGCTCAGCTGTTCCATCAGAAAACATCGCTTCGCTTTCTTTTAGGCGACGAACAGACTGTTTCACCGTCTTAAAGTTGGTCATCATCCCGCCAAGCCAGCGTTTGTTCACATAAGGCATGCCACAGGATTCTGCGGCTTCTTTTACGGCATCGCGGGCTGCCCGCTTGGTGCCGACGAACATAACTGTGCCGCCTTTGGAAGCCAACTTGCCAAGAAAGTTAAGGCTCTCATCAAACATGGGGACAGTTTTTTCAAGATTAAAAATATGAATCTTATTGCGCTCACCATATATATAGGGAGCCATCTTAGGTGACCAATAACGTGTTTGATGGCCGAAGTGTACGCCAGCTTCAAGTAACTGCCGCATAGAGACTTTAGACATAATTTTCCTCTTCTCTGGGTTAAGCCTCCACACCTCTACCCGGCCAACCTTAAACAGGCACCCGACCGGGAATGATCGAGATGTGTGTGTATTTGAGCCACGAAATAAGCAGCCCGTAAAAAATGCTTCTTCCAAAAATCAAACAGTTTCCAGAATTTGGAATTAGCAAAATATAACCGCGTAGTTTATACCATATCGCGCCAAGAACAACAAACCTCCTTAGCGCCCTTTATAAATAAGTCCCGCTAAAAAAACTAAGGATTAGGCCCGTCTTTAAAAGCCAGCACAAGGTCCATGACATTCGTCCCTGTGGGGCCTGTCGTCACAAGATCCCCGGCGGATTCAAGAAACCGGCCAGAATCAAATTGCGCAAGTGCATCCTGCCAAGATAGCCCGCAAGCAGCACCGCGCTCCAGTGTGCCGCCATCAACGAACCCACCCGCATCATCGGTTGGACCGTCAGTACCATCTGTTCCCGCACACAGAACAGATAATCCTTGAGTCCCGGAGATTTCGCTGGCAAGTGCTAATGCAAAGTGTTGGTTGCGCCCTCCCCGGCCAGGGTTTTCAGGCAATAGTGCCGTTGTTTCTCCACCCCAGACATGTAATCCTGGTGGCGCAGAAAGCAGCATTTCCCCAATTTTCACACCTACTTTGCCTGCCTCACCCGATAAAAACTCGTTGTGACAATGAACATTGAGCTGTTGGCGCTGTGCTGCTTCAGTAACGGCCTGGATCGCTCTGCTGAGAGTCGCCACTAACTCTGTTTGAACTTGCCGCCAAACGGGAGCATCACTTAGCGCTGGTGCAACGGACGAAGCCAGATGGGCAGCAACCCATGGCGGCAAATCATCTGGTAGCGGCTGGGACGGGGCATTCGGAACCAACAGCCCTGAACCGATGCTCGACAGCCGGTCACCCGGCACATCGGATATCATCAGGCAACGGGCATGGCGTTTACCAAGAAACTGAGCCAAACGACCACCTTTAATGCGCGATACGCTTTTTCGTATCTGATTCATCTGCTGGATATCATAACCTGACCCCAGCAACCAGGCATTTAACCGTTTGAGCTCAGCCAAACCGACACCTTCAACCGGGTATTCAACCAACGCAGAAGCTCCACCTGAAATCAAAAACAACAGATGACTGTCAAGCGGTGTTTGTTGGATAAACTCAACCAGGCGCTGCCCTGCAACCAGACTTTTTTCATCTGGCAGCGGATGAGCCGCTTCGAGGATCTGAACATTCTTGATGTGAGCGATGTCTTCATCAACGTGCCCATATTTTGTAATGAGCAATTTGCTTTGGATGGCGGCACCCAATACATCGTGAGCCCCCAGCAACATGGACGCAGCGGCTTTACCGATCGCGACACAATGTACCGTGCCTGAGCAAGGATTTTTTTCAAGCGCGTTTACAACCGCAGAACGCCCTTTAACGGCTTCGACACCGGCCAGGAAAAGGTCCAGGAGTTGTTGGCGCACCGGCATCATAGCAAAGCATCGAGTCCGTGAGTGAGGTCCGCTTTGATGTCATCCATCGACTCAAGGCCCACGGCAACCCGGATCAAAGCATCTGAAATACCGGCGGCAACCCGTTGCTCTGGCTTCAACCGACCATGAGTCGTCGTAGCAGGATGAGTGATGGTCGTTTTTGCATCGCCGAGGTTTGCCGTAATCGACAGCCACTCCGCACTGTTAATGACTTTCCATGCCTGTTCACGCCCCCCTTTAACGTCAAACGAGACAATTCCGCCAAAAGCCTGTTGTTGGGCGCGCGCCAAATCATGCTGAGGGTGTGTCACCAAACCGGGATAATAAACCCGCTCAACGGCAGGGTGGTTCTCCAGCCATTCAGCCAGTTCCATGGCCGAGCGCGAATGAGCTTGCATGCGTAAGGGCAGTGTTTCAAGCCCTTTAAGAAAAACCCAGGCGTTGAAGGCGCTCATCGTTGGACCACCGTTACGCATAAAGGCAACGATCTGTTTTGTGATCGTTTCTTCATCACCTACGATGGCGCCACCCACGCAACGCCCCTGTCCATCAATGTACTTGGTTGCTGAATGGATGACCATATGCGCACCCAGCTCGATAGGCCTTTGCAAGGCAGGCGTACAAAAGCAATTGTCAACCACCAGGTAGCATCCTTTGTCTCTGGCAATTTGAGCAAGCGCCGGCAAGTCTGCAACTTCCGTCAACGGATTGGTCGGCGTTTCCAAAAACATCAGGCGCGTTTTTGCATTTACAGCATTGCGCCAGGCATCAGTATCCGTTGTCGGCACAGTGGTAATATTCACACCAAATTTGGCAATATAATTGTTGAATAATTGTGTTGTTGAACCAAACAGACCACTGGCGATCACAACATGATCTCCCTGTTGCAGCAAGGCCATGCACATAACCAGAATGGCTGACATGCCCGACGCGGTTCCCACACAGGCTTCGGCACCTTCCATCGCGGCCAAACGGGTTTCAAATGTCCGTACGGTAGGGTTTGTAAAGCGGGAGTAGATATTGCCGGGAGCGCCTCCAACAAAGCGCGACTCAGCCTCTTCGGCGTTTTCAAAAACAAAGCTGGATGTCAAAAACATCGCTTCGCTGTGTTCACCCTCTGGGGTCCGAACTTGTCCCGCCCGTACAGCCAAGGTTTCCAGAGAGGGCTTTTTTTTGTCTACCATCGTATTTCCTATTGATTCTTACGCCTATTTTAAGTGTTCGGCTATGAAATGACTTTCAACGACCATCGGCACTGTTCAACTTCAACATAATTCGATTATTACGCAGGGCTACATTATTCCACTCTCCAGCCGTTTTCACCATCTCGTGAGGGGGATAAGGTTCAACACCATCTTCATTACCAACCGCATCAATCACAACATTGATCCGCCCACTCTCAACGATGGGCGATGTTTCGACAAAATGTGCAAAGGCTAATGACTGCCGCGCCGCCAACCGTTCAGCTTCGCTGGCCGGGTAACCCAGTTGTTCACACTCCGGTAACGGCAGATCTTTTTCTGCCAATACAATTTCACCCGCTGTATTGGTCACAAAACAAAAATTGCCGGTAGAAATTTGCAACACGATTTCCCCGCGAAAACCGGCCAAATCAAGCCTCTGCGTTAAACCCTGAATAAAAGCGGTTCGGGTTTCATTTAAGGCAACTTCATCATAGTTATACCCAAGCTGGCGATTTGCCAGCCACTCAATGGTCCGCACCATTTCGTGATCTAACAAACTTTTGTTTTCGGCAGCACGATCAAGCTCATCCTCAAGCAATTGATTCTGCTGATCCAGTCTCTCTATGGTTGTTTGTAATTGGGCCATTTGAGCCTGACTGGCAGACTTTTCATCTCCGACCATAAAGGCGTTGACTAGTGCATAACTGCCGAGACCTAATAGAAAAACCAGTGCCAGCGACCAAAAGTTTCCTTTTATCACAGCAGAACGATGAGTATCCGTCTCTTCAGGCTGAGCGCTTGCCTTAGCCTGCGTGGATTCAGCCGCCAATTGATCAATCAATGATTTGTTCGCCTTGCGCAATGCTTCCTGGAAGTCATGTTTAACACTACGCCGCTGCTCGCTTAAGAGTTGAGAGAGTCCCCCGCTAAAATCTGGCACGCGCACCGCATTCGCCACGGCTTCGGCCAGTTCCCGAATTTCCATGTCCGACAAGCCTTGCACAAGCCTGACAGCCTGTTCTTGATGGTGGGAGCTCATTGACTCTTGATGAGCACCTGTTTCGGTGTCACCCAATTGATCCGTCTCGGGAGGCACGATCAGTCTCAGGCGGCTCAATACGTCATAAATTTGCCCGGCTTGCACTTCTTTGGGCAAAACATCGACAGCTCCTAGCGCACGGGCCTGGCCCACATAGACTTCCCCATCCCGAGAGGTATACATCACAATCGGGATCATCGCAGTACGAGGATCATCTTTAATAATGGCAACCGCCTGCAAACCGTCCATCCCTGGCATCATGTGATCCATAAAGATGATGTCTGGCAGGTTGTGATTCAAATATTCGAGCGCGGTTTCAGCAGAGTCAGCGGTGGCAACGTCCAAACCGTGCAAGTTGAGCATGCGTTTTAATACAAACCGGTCAGTTTTCGAATCGTCCACAACCAACGCTGTTTTTTCATTCATTCGCTTTCTGATCTCTGACTACCCAGGAAAGCAAGCAGTATAACGGGATTTTTTACTGTGGTTCGAGAACCTTATCGCGCCCTGTCGGGTCCTAATGACCGTTTAACTTACCGTTTAATCGGCGTGGGTTTAGAGACGTAAAAACCTTGAGCATAATCAACATTCAGCGCTTTCAGTTTTTCCAGCTGCTCAGCGCGCTCTACATTTTCACCAATAGTCTGAACACCCAGTGCTTGTGCAATGTCATTAATTGACTGTACCAGTGCTTCACTCACGGGATCATCGTCCAATCCGCGAACTAAATTGCCTGAAATCTTAAGGTAATTGACGGGCAATTTTTTCAGATAACTGAATGAGGACAGACCGCTCCCAAAGTTATCCAGAATAAAGCGACAGCCCAGGCTCTGTAGGCGTTCGATGAAGTAAGTCGTGCGCGCCAGGTTCGTAACTGCCGTGGCTTCGCTGATCTCAAAACCAATCGCACTGGGAGGGACAGACGATTGATCGATCGAGATAAGCACATGATTGAGAAAGCCCAGATCAACTACAGACGGTTGTGATAAGTTCATCGTGCACAACGAGATATCTTCCTGCTCACGCGCACTCGTGAGAAAAGCCAGGAGGTGATCAAAGACCCATCGGTCAATATCGATCAGGCGATTGAGCCGCTGAGCAATGGAAAGTAGCGCACTGGGCGGCATGAACTCCCCTTGCTCATGCAACACACGAAGAAGTAATTCAAAATAACCAGGAAAATCAACGCTGCCATTCAGCGGTTGTATTTTCTGCTTCATCAGCATGAACCGGCGCTCAACCTGGCCTGAAGCGAACTCGTTTGACCAGTCGGTAATGCCCCCCGCGACTTTCGGAACGGATTCTTCATGAGCGGTAATCACTTGTCCCCGCCCCAGTTTTTTCACTTTGTAGCAGGCTTTGTCAGCCAAATCCAGAACCGTTTCCAAGTCTCCAGAACTGCTGCTAATCGGCACTACGCCAATACTAACCCCTACGTTAAAGCTGTTTTCTTTCCACAAAAATTGAAACTGCTTGACCGCATCACACAACTGATTGGCGACCTTTTCAGCTTCGGACAATGTACAGTGACGAATCAATACGCCGAATTCGTCCCCACCTAAACGGGCCAATGTATCGCTGCTGCGCAAGTGTTCTGACATGCGTTCACTGAGACGACGCAAAAGTTCATCGCCCGCCAAGTGACCGCATTGGTCATTAACGATTTTAAATCGGTCCAAATCCAGGTAGCACAAGGCATGCGTCGCTTTACGGCCGCGCACTGCATCCAGTATTTCGGACACCTGCCGCTCAAACTCTCGCCGGTTTACCAAACCGGTCAAAGCATCATGTTCCGCCTGATGATGCAGTTCCTGATATCTCTGAAACTCTTCGGTTACATCCCGCCCGGCGATTTGATAACCAAGAAACTGGCCCTTCTCACTGATCATAGGTTTACCAGTCATACTCAGGATCACGCGTTCACCTGGGGGTAGCATGAACGACAAACGATGCTCTCGAAAAGGCTTGTATTCCCTCAACAAGCCCATTAATGGGTCCATGGTCTGGCTATCGACACCACGACGCTGAAAGCCTTCGTAAACCTCTTCTCCGTGAAGTTGCCTGAAGATTTTTTGTAGCGGTTCTCTCTGAGCGCCTGAAATAAAACTAATATTTAAAAGTTCATCTAACTCAAAACGGAAATCTGACGCAATCGCCAAGAAGGATTGATATCGGGCTTCAATCGTATCCAACCGCTGCTCATTCATGCCAAAACGGTTGGCTGCAAACACAAGCATCATCGCCAATGGTTTGTGATCCCAGACCAATTTTGATTCGACGGCATGCAAGGTAAACGCGTGTTTTTTGTTACGACTGTGTACTACAAAATCGTATTCAGAAGGGCTCGGACGCCCTGCTTTGCGGGCCTCGCTATATGTCTGAAAACGCTGAACCTCCTGCTCGTCCAACCGGTTAACGATTGAACCTGAGGCCATCATCTCGGCCGCAGAATCAAAATCAAAAAGTCTTGCCGCCTCCTTGTTTGCAAATACTGGTGTTAATTCATCCAGTAATAAAAGCCCTAGCGGAAGCGCCTCAGCCAATGTGTGGGCATATAAACCAAACACTTCGTCTTTCTTTAAAAACTCTACAAACTTGTTTTGAGCCCCACTCAATTCCGGCATAACCGTAAAATCAAGACCCTTAAAGACACCGTCTGGAAGTGACCCATGCCGTTTGCTGTCAATCTGAAGAATATCACTTGCCTGGCTGAGCGCGGCCTCAACCAGTTTTAAATCGGAAATATCGCCCAAAGTCATCAAATGTATGGTCGACCCGAACCAGTTTGCGCTTTGCGCCTGTGCTTCAAGCAGGAGCGATTTGCCATCCTTACGCAGCACCTTAAATTCGATGGGTTCTGATGTAAGCGTATCTTCATCATCAGCAAAATAAGTGGATTTGATGCGACTGCGATCCACCGGATCGAGGCACTGGGTAAAATCATCCAGTGTTTTTATATCTTCAACCTTGTACCCCAAAAGATTCGCACAAGCGGCATTGAGGTAAAAAAAACGCGTCTTATCAAAGAGCAACAGAGGCATCACCAAAGCGTCGAGTACGGGCTTACAGGTCTCCAGAGGAGACACCCTCTGAACAGGGGCATTAACGATATGATCAACCACTGCAAGCTCAATGCACACATGACCACCGGCATCAGCCGGTATAGCACTCAACCGCACCAATGCACTGAGTGGTATGCCCTCAAGTGTTGATAAATAGTCCCGGACACTTTGGGAGCTTTGGGACTCGAGAATCTCATTTTCAATGTCACGATTGCGCTCAGCATCAATACCCGGCATCAATTCAGCGTCTGTTTTTCCAACAATATCGCTGACAGAGTCCGCCCCGAGTAAAACGGCAAACTCACCTGTACAACCACAATAGACATGCTGTGCATTTTTCCATGCCATACATTCCGTTGTTGATGAATGCTGATTATCTGTATCCAAAAAAACCTTCCTGTCACCAAACGCTTTATCACGCACATGGGCATGAAAAATTTCACACCTAACGCATATATCGGATTTCAAAGGAAATAATTAAGCACTCACCGTAGCAAAGGAAATCTATGAGCAGCCGCCTTCATCGCACACTGCGACACACGCTGTTCTGAGCGAGCAAGTTTGATAGAATTAAAAGCCTTTTGGTCTTAATTGAGGATGCAACCATGTCATCAGATCCAATCGTTATCATTGGTGGCGCCCGCACCCCCATGGGGGGATTTCAGGGCGTTTTTTCAGATGTTGCCGCCGCTGAGCTTGGCGCAACGGCCATTCAAGCCGCTTTAACAAAAGCGGGGATAAAAGGAGATGATGTAGAGGAAACGATCATGGGCTGTGTACTGCCTGCGGGGCAAGGCCAGGCGCCGGCCCGTCAGGCTTCATTGGGGGCCGGCATTCCTAAAAGTACCGGCTGTACAACGATCAATAAAATGTGCGGATCCGGCATGAAAGCCGCCATGTTCGCACACGACATGCTCACAGCGCAGACAAACGACATCATGGTTGCCGGCGGCATGGAAAGTATGACAAACGCCCCTTACCTACTGCAAAAAGCTCGAGGTGGCATGCGAATTGGCCATGGCCAGGTCATGGATCACATGTTTTTGGACGGTCTTGAAGATGCCTATGAAAAAGGCAGCCTAATGGGCACCTTTGCCGAGCGGTGTGCAGAGAAGTACACCTTCACCCGAGAAGAACAGGACAACTACGCAATCACATCGCTCACACGGGCGCAGCAAGCCATTGATAACGGCTACTTTCGCGAAGAAGTGGCCCCCTTTACTCTGACCAGTCGGCGGGGAGAAACCACTGTCGAGCACGATGAACAACCCCACAAAGCCAATCTTGATAAAATTCCCCAATTGAAACCGTCTTTCAAAAAAGACGGCACCGTCACCGCCGCCAATGCGAGTTCTATTTCAGACGGTGCTGCTGCACTGGTCATGACTCGGCTTTCCGTGGCAGAAAAAATGGGCATCACACCGATCGCAAAAGTGCTTGGCCACACCACGCATGCACAGGAACCCGCATGGTTTACCACCGCGCCGGTCTATGCGATTCAATCGCTCTTGGAAAAGACAGGGAAAAGCACCTCAGATATCGACTTATTCGAAATCAACGAGGCTTTTGCCGTCGTCACGATGGCTGCGATGAAGGAACTCAGCTTACCTCATGACAAAGTCAATGTTCATGGGGGCGCCTGTGCACTGGGTCACCCTATTGGGGCCTCTGGTGCACGAATCATTGTGACCCTGTTACATGCCCTCAAGCAGTACGGTTTAAAAACAGGCGTGGCTTCCTTATGCATTGGCGGTGGTGAAGCCACGGCCATGGCGTTTGAATTAATGCACTGAATGCGCAACCTGTTGACTCCAAAGCCCTGAATACACACCGCAATTCAGGGCAGACAAGTACTGATCGAAAACAGCCAGAGCCAATCTGTCGCGTTTTATCAGGCAGCAGAAAGCATTCACACCTTTTGTAATCACTAAACCAAAGTGGCGGTAGTGAGACCCCGCCTGCCTAACCCCAAACGGTTGAGACCACTGTATGAGCGTAATTAAAAGTAAAATTGATACCCGGTCAGAGAGTTACATCCAAAACCAGACACTGATGCAATCACTGGTTGATGACCTCAAAACAAAAGTCAGCCAGATCGCACAAGGTGGCGGGGAAAAAGCCCGTAACAAACACTTGGCCCGCGGCAAACTACTCCCGCGCGATCGCATACTTAAGCTACTCGATCCGGGCTCACCCTTTCTCGAACTTTCGCAACTCGCTGGCTATCAGGTCTACGAAGATGATATCCCTGCCGCCGGGATTATTACAGGCATCGGCCGTATAAAAGGCATTGAATGCTTAATCATTGCCAACGATGCAACTGTCAAAGGCGGCACTTATTATCCACTGACGGTGAAAAAACACCTCAGAGCGCAGGAAATCGCGGCACAAAACAACCTGCCTTGTATTTACCTGGTGGATTCCGGCGGTGCCTTTTTACCCCGCCAAGATGATGTCTTCCCTGACAGAGACCATTTTGGCCGCATTTTTTACAACCAGTCCAATATGTCTGCAATGGGTATTCCTCAGATTGCTGTCGTGATGGGCTCCTGCACCGCGGGCGGCGCCTATGTGCCAGCCATGTCTGACGAGAGCATTATTGTCAAGGAACAAGGTACTATCTTTCTGGGCGGCCCTCCCTTGGTTAAAGCCGCAACCGGTGAAGTGGTGTCTGCCGAAGAGCTGGGAGGTGCCGATGTGCACTCACGTATTTCCGGCGTTACCGACCACTATGCGCTAGATGATGCCCATGCCCTGAGCACAGCCCGTCGCATTGTTGGCAATCTGAATCGCTCTAAAACACCCCAACTGGATATCGCTGAACCGGCCGAACCCCTGTACAGCCCCGGAGAACTGTACGGCGTAATCCCATCGGAAACCCGTATCCCCTACGATGTGCGTGAAGTCATTGCCCGTATTGTCGACAACAGCGAGCTGGATGAATTCAAACAACTCTACGGGACAACCCTGGTCTGTGGTTTTGCCCGTATTTACGGCTACCCGGTTGGCATTGTCGCCAATAACGGCATTTTGTTTTCTGAGTCTTCACTCAAAGGTGCGCATTTTATCGAGCTGTGCAGCCAGCGGGGGATTCCACTGATTTTTCTACAAAACATCAGTGGCTTCATGGTCGGCAAAAAATACGAATCCGGAGGTATCGCCAAAGATGGCGCCAAGCTTGTCACGGCTGTTTCCACCACTCGTGTACCCAAATTCACTGTTGTCATCGGTGGCAGCTTTGGCGCCGGCAACTATGGCATGTGTGGCCGCGCCTATAACCCCCGTTTTTTATGGATGTGGCCCAATGCCCGCATCTCCGTTATGGGGGGCGAGCAAGCTGCTAACGTATTGGCTCAGGTCCGCTTGGACGGGCTTGAAGCACAGGGAAAAACCTGGCCTGAAACCGAGCAGGAAGCCTTTAAAGCACCCATCCGCGAGCAGTACGAAAAGCAGGGGCATCCCTACTACGCCAGCGCCCGACTATGGGACGACGGCGTAATTGATCCCGCCGATACCCGCCGGGTATTAGGCATGGCACTCTCCGCTTCACTGAACGCCCCCATGGAAAAAACGCAATTTGGCGTTTTCCGCATGTAATATTGAAGGAATTGACTCATGTTTCATAAAATTCTGATTGCCAATCGCGGTGAAATTGCCTGCCGGATTATTGCCACGGCTAAAAAATGCGGTATCCAAACCGTTGCTGTTTATTCAGACGCCGACGCCCAAGCCCGTCATGTCGCACTAGCAGACGAGGCCATTCATATCGGCCCCGCACCGGCCAGTGAAAGTTACCTCATCGGTAAAAAAATCATCGACGCGGCCCTGCAAACCGGCGCACAAGCCATACACCCAGGCTATGGCTTTCTCTCAGAAAATGCAGCGTTTGCTGAACAATGTACCGCCCAGGGCCTGGTTTTTATTGGTCCACCGGCCAGCGCCATCATTGCAATGGGATCTAAAAGCCGCGCCAAACAGTTGATGGAGAAAGCCGGTGTGCCTCTGGTGCCTGGCTACCACGGAGATGACCAGAACCCGGCCACATTAAAACAAGCTGCGATCGACTGCGGATTTCCAGCCATGATCAAAGCCTCCGCCGGTGGAGGCGGTAAAGGCATGCGCATTGTGGAATCCCTTGATGTATTTGACGAGGCTTTGGCATCGGCCAAGCGCGAGGCACAGTCTTCGTTTGGAGACGATAAAGTCTTAATTGAAAAGTACTTGCAAGAACCCCGACATATTGAAATACAAGTTTTTGCAGATCGCATGGGCAACGCTGTCCACCTTTTTGAGCGGGATTGCTCTGTACAGCGCCGCCATCAAAAAGTGATCGAAGAGGCCCCAGCGCCGGGCTTGTCCGAAGACATTCGTGCATCGATGGGTGAAGCCGCCATCGCGGCAGCCAAGGCCATTCAATACGTGGGAGCCGGAACCGTCGAGTTCATCATGGACAAGAGCGGTGAGTACTTCTTTATGGAAATGAATACTCGCTTACAGGTTGAACACCCGGTGACAGAAATGATCACCCGCAAAGACCTGGTGGAATGGCAACTACGCATCGCCGCTGGGGAAAGTTTGCCTGCAAACCAAAACCAGCTTCACATTCATGGGCACGCCTTTGAGGCACGGATCTACGCAGAAGATCCGAATAATAATTTTCTGCCTGCCACCGGCAAGCTGGGGCATTTACAGTTCCCGGCCGAAAGCCCGCACACGCGCATTGATACCGGTGTCCGTGAAGGCGACAACGTCAGTATTCACTATGATCCGATGATTGCCAAACTGATTGTTTGGGATGAAAACCGTGAAGCGGCCCTGCGGCGCATGCACAACGCACTTAGAAGTGTGCAGATCGTTGGGCTCGCAAACAACGTGGATTTTCTTGATCAGATTATCTGCCATCCATCCTTTTCCAGCGGCCAGTTTGACACCGGGTTTATCGACAAGCACAGTGATGTTCTTTTACAGGCCAACAACCATCAGCAACATTTGCTGTTGACACTGGCCAGCCTGTTTATTCTTGAACACCGAAAACACACCCTGTCTAGAGCCTCCTCAGAAGACATCCACTCACCCTGGCATTGTGCAGACAGTTGGCGGCTCAACCTCCCGGCTGAAGAAACCTTACAATTCAAGGTACACAATGAAGACCGCTTCATCCAGGTAACACATCGCGCCCAAGGCTACCGGATTCAGCCCACTGAAGATCATGCCTCATCCGCCACAGCAACACTCACCGCCAAAAATATGCTGGAAGCCTTCGTTGATGGGCAAAAGGTCACCGCCTCTGTCATCCAGCAAGGCGCAGAGCTACACGTCTTTACTCACTCCGCTTCAGGGCAATTTCAGTTGATTGAAGAGACCCATGGCGGGCTGGAAGATGGCGATAGCACGGGGAATCTTGTCTCGCCCATGCCTGGAACAATTATTGACGTTCTCGTTCAAGATGGCGACAGCGTGGCCACAGGACAAACCTTGCTTTTACTGGAGGCTATGAAAATGGAACACGCCATCAAGGCACCTGCTGATGGCGTGATCAAATCCGTGAAATTTGCCAAAGGTGATATGGTCGAAGAAGGTGTCGCCTTGATTGAAATGGAGGCCTGACCTCCTAAACCATCAACGAACAACCGGCGCCCTTGGAACTTAAGGGCGCCGACTTAACTCACCAGGTACTTTCCAGAGCTTTCAGCACATCGCGGCGGCTGATCTGCCCAACTAATTTACTGCCATTCACTACCGGGAAACGCCGATAAGGGCTGTCAACAAACAACCCCGCCACCTCGATAATACCCATATGAGCCGGTATCGTCTTCACTTCCGTACTCATGTATTCACCCACCTTACCTCCCATGCTTTCGTGATACGCCGTTTCCAACACTACTTTCAAACAATCCTTTTCAGAAAGCATGCCTTTCAGCTCACCATTCTTACCAACCACTGGCGCACCAGATATACGGTTCTTCAATAAAACCTGTACGGCTTCCACGATGTCCATTTCGGCAGATAATGAAATCACGTTCGAGGCCATATACTCTTTTACCGTCAATGTTTTTAGCATGATTGACTCCCCCACTTTTAGTGTTGTCTGGCGACTTGACAATAACATGGCCTCAACTGAAAAAGAAAACATTAACCGGTACATAGAATCAGTTGCCTTGACATTTTTTAGATAAGAGGGGTACTCGATAAAGGAACTAGTTCATCCTTTCTCGGGTTACAGTTAATTTTTCACTCGGAAAGACCCAGCGTTGCCCTCGTTAGGGCTTTGTTATAGGCCTTATATGAATGAGCGTAAATGGTGCAACAATGCGACAAGTGCAGGTGTTTTTTGCCGCCGACCCGGATAATAAATATGGTAACCAGGCCATTCCGGGCAATACTCTGTAAGACACGCTTCCAGTGCTCCAGACTTCAAATATTCGTTCACATGCTGATCAAAAGTATAAGCCAACCCCATGCCGGAAAGCGCGGCACAAATTAAGGTGCTCGCCTCATTTACAGAGACTCGCCCCTTTACCGATAAATCAATTGATTCGTGGCCTTGTTGAAATATCCAACGAAAAAAAGAACCATTGCCGGCCATACGGAAGTTAATACACTTATGGTGAAAGAGGTCTCTTAAATTTTTAGGACGCCCATATTGGTCGAAGTATTCTGGAGCCCCCACAATGGCTACACGCAAATTGGCTCCAATGGGCATCGCAACTGTGTCTTTTTCCAAGTGGGAGCCAAAGCGAATGCCTGCATCAAAGCCCCCTTGAACAATATCAACAAAGCGATCATTAACATCTATGTCTATGTTGACCTCTGGATAACGTCGCACAAATGAAGGTAGTACTGGCATTAATATCGTGCGCGCCGGATGTTCCAGTGTCGTGATGCGTAACGTGCCCGAAGGTTGGTTATGTCCAGCTTTTACATGCTCTAGGCTCTTTTCTATTTGACGAAGTGCGGGGGATACCTGTTCAAGCAATAATTGCCCTGCTTCTGTTAGCCGGGAGCTTCTCGTCGATCTTGCTACAAGCGTTACGCCCAAACGACTTTCCAAAGAAGAGACGGCTTGACTGATACCGGACTGCGTTCGACCTAGTCGGGAAGCTGCACGGGTAAAACTGCCCGCTTCAGCTACGGCTTGAAAAACAAGCAGTTCAGAAAGGTCTCTACGATCCATTTATCACTCAACCTTATATAGTCAATCAGAATTATCAAACTACCAAATGAATAGGTGGATTTCTATACTGAATACTCCTATTGATTCGAAAATTAAAGAGGTTTTGTCAAATGAAAATGCTTACCATAACAGTAAGTGTCACTAAGGTTTTCGTGATTTTCACTGCTTTAACTTGCCCAATGTTAACGTTTGCAGCAAGCAAAAGCATCGTGCTGGTGCACGGCTTAAACATGGATGGCTGGGTCTGGCAAAAAGTATCGCACTTACTGGAAGCTAAAAATTACCACGTCACAGCGGTGCAGATGCCTCAGACTTCCGTTCATGAGGATATTGCTGCGGTTAACCGAATTATTCACGCACAAAGTGGCCCAGTGGTGCTGGTCGGTCATTCTTACGGTGGCATGGTAATCAGCCAGACTGGTACGCACCCCAGTGTTAAAGCGCTCGTCTACATCGCAGCTTTCCAACCTGAGATTGGAGAAAGTTTAGCGGAGCTAAATGCAGCTTTTCCAGCCGAGCTACCAGCCAATTCATTGCAATTTTTTAAGGATGGCTATTACATAGTGAAACCGAACGCATGGATAGAGAATGTAGCTGATGGGCTATCCCTTCAGGAATCCGGCTACAGCTCGAAATTCCAAACTCCGGCCAATACCACTATTTTTACTTTCAAACCCTTAGCGGCAGCTTGGCAAAGCAAACCACATTGGTCAGCCATCGCGCTCAACGACCGCACGGTATCTCCCAAGCTTCAACAGTTTATGTCCAAACGGTCCCATGCCAACACTATTACAATTAACAGTGGACACCTATTGCCATTATCACATCCAAAGGAAGTTGCGCAACTCATAGAAATGGCGGCTGAATCTATAGAGTAGAGCACAATAATCAACGCCAGAGAAAAAAGATTTTTA
Organism: Halothiobacillaceae bacterium UBA5861; assembly: GCA_002432635.1. GTDB lineage: Bacteria > Pseudomonadota > Gammaproteobacteria > UBA5861 > UBA5861 > UBA5861. Next base: position 38,612 of record DJFX01000025.1, read on the forward strand.
ATAAAAATCTTATAGAAATTCGTGGACGAGCTTTTCAAAAAGCAATTTTCGCAAAAGTACCTCCTTTCCCCGTTAACACCAAAGAATATTTTTTGCAATACACGAGGTTCACTAAACCTAGTCAAAATTACATATCTGGGAGGTATGCTTTCTAGCTTCCCTGTTAAATTTTAAATTAAAAAAGTATAAATTTAGTGAACTATTTGAGAACCTTTATATGAAAAACTAATCAATCATCTGATTAACTTGAATTAGTAATAGTTTCATAATGTCTTGATCAGAGGCCGACAATATGCAAGTCCGTAAAGGACCGAGGCCGGACGGATTGCCAAGACTTAAATGCAGTGACCCTTAATTGTATTAATATCTTAAAAAGAATAACGTACATGAATAATGATTAAACATGTTAATCGGAAGATCATTCCGAGACGGAGAACAATAAAAATCACAAATTGATTTATACGCTGGTTTAGCAAGAACCCCGAACTTAGCTTTGCGGGGAAAAACCGAGGTTTAAAACCTAGTCGATTAAAGGAGAACATACCTAAAAAAACAAGCACCCAGATATGTTATCCATTCGACTTCAACAGACCTAGATCTTTTTCTAGATAGAGTTAGTTGGTAGCGGGGGCAGGATTTGAACCTGCG
>DJFX01000025.1:39438-51808 GCA_002432635.1 Halothiobacillaceae bacterium UBA5861
GACCTTCGGGTTATGAGCCCGACGAGCTGCCAGACTGCTCCACCCCGCATCAGGCAAGAGAGAATTATAACAACACCTCATTTTTTACGCAAGGTCATTTCAATCAAAAACGAGTGGTTGAATGATCTCCAGCGCTTTTTCTATGGATGTTTCGAGTTGAATCCAATGTAGCTCTGACATAGATCTCAGCCAGGTTAACTGACGTTTAGCAAGCTGGCGGGTAGCAACAATACCCTTATGGCGCATCTCATCGTAGGTGTCAATGCCCTCTAAATAATCCCATATTTGTCGATAGCCAACACACCGCATTGAAGGCATGCTTTTATCCAGGAAAGGCCGACTTCTTAGCTCCTCAACTTCGTCTACAAAACCTTGCTCGAGCATTTGATGAAAACGTTTTGCAATACGTTCGTGCAATATTTTCCGGTCAGCGGGTGCAATGCCAAACTGAACGAACCGGTAGGTCGGCATTTGAGCCTGTGCTTTAGCTTGTAATGCTGTGAGGCTTTGGCCGGTAATTCGCCAGACTTCAATTGCTCTTTGTATACGCTGCGCATCATTGGGGTGTATGCGTGCCGCCGCATGAGGGTCAATCGCTGCCAACTGCTTGTGCAAAGCGTGCAAACCATGCTGGAGCATCTCTCCATCCAAGTCTGCTCGGATTTGTGGGTCCGCATCGGGCAGCTCTGCCAATCCGTGCATCAAAGCGTTGAAATACATCATTGTTCCGCCGACTAAAAGCGGTATTTTCCCTTGTTGGTGAATGGTTTCAATTTCCCGGTAGGCATCTTTTTGAAATCGTGCAACGGAGTAGCTTTCTTCTGGTTCGATAAGGTTAATCAGGCGGTGCGGCGCTTTTCTTAATAGCGTTTCATCAGGTTTTGCCGTACCGATATCCATCCCTTTATAGACCAGCGCCGAGTCCACACTCACGATTTCACAGGGAAATGTTTCAACCAAGCGGGTTGCCAAGTCCGTTTTCCCTGAAGCAGTTGGTCCCATCAGGCAAATAACATTGGGTGCCGTATTATCGGTACTCATCGGATTGCTGTATTCACTGCCCGCGAAGGAACAGCTGATCAAGCTGGGCGATACTGAGCTGCACCCACGTTGGTCGCCCGTGATTGCATTGCCCACTCCGTTCGGTGGTCTCCATCTCCCGAAGCAACGCGTTCATTTCAGCCATAACCAGTTTCCGATTAGCGCGAACAGAGCCGTAGCAAGCCATTGAGGCCAGCATTTCATTAATAGTTGTCTCCAACCGGTTGGAACGCCCATGCGCGAGGAAGTCGGACAATATATCTCTGAGCAGGCTGGCAACGTCTGCACCCTGCAAAATGGCCGGTATCTGGCGAATGATGATGGACTCAGGCCCCGAAGGTGACACCTCAAACCCCATTGTCTCAAAAGTAGCTTTTCCTTCCTCGACGATCTGCACTTCCCGCTCACTGACATGCAGGGTAACCGGCACCAGCAGCGGTTGTTGTAGAAGCCGACCTTCTTGCTCATAAGCGGTTTTCATCCGCTCATAGGTAATTCGCTCATGGGCGGCGTGTGTATCGACAATGATCAAACCTTCCTTATTTTGCGCCAAGATGAAAAGGCCATGTAACTGCGCCAGGGCAAACCCTAAAGGAGGCACCTCATTGGCTGATGCGTCTGAGGCAAATATGTCGACATTACCCCGGTCTGTTACGGTATTTTGCCGCTCAAAACCGTAGAGTTTTTGATACGCGGCGGCGGTATCGTTAAGCTCAAGTGCAATGGCGCTTTGCTGAGGACTCGCGCGATACTCCCCTGTAGGACCGCTTATTGGGCCTGCTTCGGCATGAATGGCAGCGGCACGAAGTTTATCCACAAACCCGGAAGGCGCCGTGGTAGAACCGTCACCAGGGCGTAACTCAGCAATGGCTCGATGTAGTGTCTGGTAGATAAAATCATGCACGAGCCGGCTATCACGAAAACGTACTTCAGCTTTAGCTGGGTGTACGTTCACATCAACCGTTGTCGGATCAAGTGCCAAAAAAAGTACAAACGCAGGGTGGCGCCCGTGATACAACACATCCCCAAACGCCTGCCGCACGGCGTGAGCCACTACTTTGTCACGCACCGCTCGGCCGTTGACATAAAAATACTGCATATCCGCCTGGCTTCGTGAAAAGGTCGGTTGCGCCACCCAACCATGGAGTCTGAGCCCGGTGCTCTCCCGCTCGATAATAAACGCATTTTCAACAAAAGCCTGGCCACACACAGATTGTAACCGCACGGGATGTTCTGAGGCTTTATCAACAGCACGCCAATGGTAGACCTGTTTGCCGTTATGGGTCAGTTTGAAATCCACATCAAAAAAGCTTAAGCCAATCCGTTTGAGTAAGGTTTCGATGTGCTTCAGTTCTGTTTTTTCAGCTCGCAGAAACTTTCGCCGAGCCGGTACATTGAAGAACAGATCCCGTACGTCAATGGTGCTACCTTGCGGGTGAGCTATGGGCTGTTGATCAGAAACGCCTGCATCATAGCTGACTTGCCAACCTTGCGATGCCCCTGCCGTACACGTGTTGAGCGTTAGTCGGGAGACCGAAGCAATACTCGATAGCGCTTCGCCTCGAAAACCCAGACTAGCGACGGACTCCAAATCATCCAACGTCTGGATTTTACTGGTTGCATGGCGGGAAAGCGCAAGCGGAATATCTTCCCGGGCGATACCACAGCCATTGTCTCGCACTCGAATTCGGCTAATACCCCCTTGTGCCAAGTCAATCGTTATTTCACTTGCGCCCGCATCCAAACTGTTTTCCACCAGTTCTTTCACGACGGAGGATGGCCGCTCAATCACTTCACCTGCGGCAATCTGATTAATCAGTTGATCAGAGAGTTGATGGATATGCATATCAATTAAATCAAGCCACTCAGTGACCTGTTTGTGATTAAGAGCCCTTATTATAAACAAAAAGGCGGACTGTCCCGGAGCCCCCTCCAGCGACAAACCGCCTCAATACTACATACGAGCCCCAAAAAGGGGCTCACGAGTGTAGGCAGACTTATTCGAACTGTTCGCCCGCTTCTGCTTTTTGCACCAGTAAAGCTGGTGGTTGGAACCGATCACCATATTTTTCGGCAAGCGCTTTGGTGCGGGCAACAAACGCCGACAGCCCATAGCCATTAATAAACTGCAACACCCCACCCGTCCAGGCAGGCATACCGATGCCAAAAATGGAACCAATATTAGCGTCTGTCGCGGAGTTCAAAACACCTTCTTCAACACACTTGACGGCTTCAATGGCCTGGATGAATAAAATCCGGTCTTTCAGGTCCTGCATTGGCACATCATGGACATGACCACCAAAGTGTTCTTTAAGGCCCGGCCACAATCGCTTGGGTTGACCTTCAGGGTAATCGTAAAAGCCTTTACCGCTGACTTTTGATTCGCGGCCAAACTCGGTGACCATTTTATCAATAATCGCATCAGCCGGGTGTGGCACGTAAGCTTTACCCTCAGCTGCCAGGTCTTTAATTGTTTGCATGCGAATATTACGTGACAAACTCAGCGTTACTTCATCAACGACAGCGAGCGGGCCTACTGGCATACCGGCCAGCAAAGCCGCTTTTTCGATTGTGTTCGGGTCAATATGTTCGCCCAGCATGGCCACACCTTCCATTGCGAAGGTGCCAAAAACACGGCTAGTGAAGAATCCACGGCTGTCATTGACAACAATCGGTGTTTTCTTAATGCGCAGCACAAAGTCAAAAGCTTTGGCCAGGGTTTCGTCACTGGTTTTTTCGCCTCGGATAATTTCAACCAGAGGCATTTTGTCCACCGGCGAAAAGAAGTGGAGTCCAATAAAATTCTCAGGCTTCTCACTCGCTGTCGCAAGGCCTGTGATCGGCAATGTTGAGGTATTGGAGCACATTAACACCCCGGCTTGTACCTGCGATTCAGCCTCTTTTGTTACATTCGCTTTGAGTTCGCGGTCTTCAAAAACCGCTTCAATGATCATGTCACAACCGGCAAGGTCCTCGGCGTTTTCTGTCGGCGTAATGCGGCTAAGAATAGCATCCGCTTTTGCCTGATCCATCCGGCCTTTAGCCACACGCTTCTCTAACAGTGAGGCTGAATACGATTTACCTTTCTCTGCACTTGCCAAAGAGAGATCTTTTAGCACGACATCAATACCACTGTTTGCACAAGCCCAGGCAATGCCGGACCCCATCATTCCAGCACCCAATACCCCTACTTTGCTGGGCTGCCATGGTTTATAGCCTGCCGGCCGTGACGCACCTTTTTTAATTTCCTGCAGCTGAAAAAAGAAAGCGGAAATCATATTTTTAGCAACTTGCCCGGTTGCCAGTTGGATGAAGTAACGGCTTTCAATACGCAGCGCCGTATCAAAATCTACCTGTGCACCCTCAACTGCGGCACACATAATGGCTTCCGGTGCGGGATAGCACCCCTTCGTTTTGTCTCGCAACATGGCAGGGGCGATCGCCAACATTTGAGCGACTTTGGGTGAACTGGGGTCCCCTCCGGGAATCCGGTAGCCTTTGCTATCCCAGGGCTGCTGAGCATCCGGATTGGTTGCGATCCAGGCGCGCCCTTTTTCAAGCATATCTTCAACACTGCTGGCCAACTCATCGACGATACCCATTTTAAGTGCTTTTTGCGGATTCAGCTGCTGCCCTTCCATTAAGAAAGGCAACGCTTTTTCCAGACCGAGCATACGCACGGCCCGAACGACACCTCCTGCTCCCGGTAAAAGCCCTAAAGTGACTTCCGGCAAACCAAGAGGAATACGAGGGTCGTCAAGGATAATACGATGATGGGCTGCCAAGGCGATTTCCAAACCACCCCCCATGGCCGCACCATTGATGCAGGCGACAACAGGAACGCCCAGGGTTTCCAAGCGGCGCAGTGTCTCTTTGAGTTTTGTCACGTCAGCCATGAAGGCTTCAGCATCGTCTTCTGTCACCTGGATTAAGTCATTCAGGTCCCCTCCGGCAAAAAAAGTTTTCTTGGCGGAGGTAATCAAAATACCAGCAACGTGCTCTTTTTCCGCTTCCAAACGGTTTATGACATCGCTAATCGCCGCTTTGTAGGCAGCATTCATGGTGTTTGCTGATTGAGTGGGGTCGTCAAGGATAAGCGTGACGATGTTGTGATTGTCTTTTTCGTATCGAATTGCTGATTCTGTCATGATTCTTCTCTCTAAATGTTAGCCTAGCTGTGACTTATACGCGTTCGATAATAGTGGCAATACCCATTCCGCCACCGACGCACAGGGTTACAAGCCCCCGCTTAAGATCACGCCGCTCCAATTCATCAACCAGTGTGCCGACAATCATGCCACCTGTGGCGCCCAAGGGATGACCCATGGCAATCGCACCGCCGTTGACATTAATTTTTTCATGCGGAACGCCCGTTTCTTTCATGAACTTCATGACGACTGACGCAAATGCTTCGTTGACTTCAAACAAGTCAATATCGTCGAGAGACATACCCGCCTTGGCGAGTACTTTTTCTGTCGCAGGCGCAGGCCCCGTCAACATAATAGTGGGGTCTGTTGAGGTAACAGCTGTCGCTACAATGCGTGCTCTAGGCGTTAGCCCATGGCGTTTTCCAGCGGCCTCATTACCGATCAGGACCAGCGATGCTCCGTCAACAATCCCTGAGCTGTTACCCGGGGTATGGACATGTTCGATCTGTTCAATCCAGTGGTATTTTTGAAGAGCAACGCTGTCATAGCCCATTTTTCCAGGAATTTGAAAAGAGGGTTTGAGTTGTCCCAGACCTTCCACTGTGGTGCCCGGGCGAATGAATTCATCTTCAGCCAGAATCGTAAGACCAACATCATCTTTTACAGGAATGATGGATTTATTGAAGAGACCTTCTGCCCGCGCGGCAGCGGCACGCTCCTGTGAAACGCATGCAAATGCATCAACATCCGCCCGACTAAACCCTTCTAATGTGGCAATCAGATCAGCCCCTACGCCTTGCGGTACGAAGCCTGTGTGAAGGTTCGTTTCAGGATCCAGTGCCCATGCACCGCCGTCCGACCCCATCGGAACACGGGACATGGACTCGACACCACCGGCAACGACCAGATCTTCCCAGCCTGAGCGGATTTTCATCGCAGCCATGTTGACAGCTTCCAGGCCCGAGGCACAAAAACGGTTCATCTGCACACCGGCTACTTTGATGTCCCAATCAGCCGCCAGCGTCGCTGTTTTGGCAATATCAGCCCCTTGATCACCAATGGGTGTCACACAGCCAAGCACGACATCGTCAATGCCTGCCGTATCCAACTCTGAATTTCTGTCTGTGAGGGCATGCATTAATGTCGTTACGAGTGAAACCGGCTTCACTTCATTCAGTGCCCCGCCAGATTTACCCTTACCTCTGGGGGTTCTCACCGCATCATAGATATAGGCTTCTGTTGTCATTACATTACTCCTGATTTTCAAAATGAAACTGGATTACTAACGGCTGTCAGACTTTATGCGCTATGAATGCCTGTCCAGGAATTCATCCGGTAAATCGCGATCTTTTTCCCCGACATATTCATAAGGTAAGCCAACCATCAACTGCAAAGAGGGCTTCTGCCGCATTTGCTCCATGATGTCTGCCAATACCCCAGGGGCTAACGATAACATAGCGATAATGGAAATTTCTGGTGGCTCAAAGCCTAGCTCCAGCAATGTGCAAGCAAAACGCCCATCAATGTTAATACAAAGATCTTTGCGTTTTGGGTGTTCGATATATTTTGCGTGTACGGCTTCATACAGTTCTGTTTTTTGGCTGACAAAACCATGCTCCTCAGCAACGCTGCGTACCGCCTCAGATCGTGGATCAACCTCTGTGAACAATGGGTGGCCAACACCTGGCATGCGTGTCTTATTTTTGTCGTAATCCGCAACGACCTGAGCAGCCACTTCATCTATGCTCATTCCAGCCTCCAGCATTTTCTCCCAGCGTAGAATTTCCTCTGCGCAATGCTGTGGAAAGATTGTGTACTCACCCCCTGCCAAAAATGTCCCCATGAACGCAGGAAAGGGCTTGGGGTTTGCGCTGACGATGGTACGGCCAATACTCCAGTACGTGTAACCGATCATCCCGTTGAGTACAGCATCCAGAACCTTTGTCTCGGCCGGGTTTGGCAGCCGCCCCCGAGTTGTAAGGAAAAAGCTTTCGGTATATGTCAAGTTCCCGCAGATCTGTGTTTGTGGATAGCCTCTCACAAAAACACCCTCTTCGCGTGTATCGCATGCTTCCACTTTGAGCGGTTGAAACTCTGGATTTTTATGTGCCACATTTCACTCCATAACTAATGATTTAACTGGTTGCTGGGCAGGCTGATCGTCGCCTTCCCGGGAACCGTGACCCCTTCACGATCGCTCTCCACCCAAACATCACAATAAACCAGGTGTTCACCGGCGTTCATTTCTTTATGTGTCACTTTTCCTTTGATGGTGAGCTTATCGCCAAAGGTGTTGAAACGGCGCATTTGGATACCCAATTTCTTGAGAGTACCGGAATCCCCCATCCAGTCTGTTACCAAACGGCATAACATGGCTTCAATGAATCCGGTATTGAGATACATATCCGGTGCGCCTTGGGATTGCGCAAACGCTCGGTCATGATGCATAAGATTATAATCCTGCGAACCTGAAACCTGGTCAGCAATTAATGTTGGCGTGACTTCTAACTGGTACTCAGGCATGCCTTCACCAACTTCGACCATTTCCCAATAACGCTGGCGGCTCATGGTTTTGTGACCCCTGTGGCAGACCACTCTTCATCTGTTCGAAAGTTCAAGAGCGTGTTGCGTACCAGGCAAACCAGTTCATCGTCCTGATTGGTAATCAGGTCTTCTGTCACAATCCAGAGTGAATCAGGGTCCAGCCGTGTTGGCTTCTGATACAGCTTAACAATGCGCATCTGCATGGCCAGGTGATCGCCCACATAAACAGGCTTCAGATACTCTTGCTCTCGGCTCATATTAGTAAACCCTTGCCCCATCACTGGCAACCCGATATCGAGCACCGTTGTTCTTGGCTTGGGGTCGGGAGGCAGCCTGCCTGGCAATGCAAAAATGGGAATAGCAGTGGGCGGACACGGTGTCTTTTCCACGTATCCCGGTTCCAAATACAGTGGATTGGTGTTGCCAACCATTTGGCAGTGCCGCCGAATAGGCTCATGTTCGACAGGGTATTTCGCAGTCATTTTTTCAGTTGTAAACCCGAGCCATTGTGCGCTTACCGCTTCCAAATCAAACATCGTATCCCCTCTTTTTACGCGCTGCGTGCATAAATTTGCCAACATTGCGTAGTGGAGTTGTTATCTTAAGCGCGTCTAAATCCGGGACTCTATCAAATAAAATCACAGAGGTATATTCATAAAATTATGCTTAACCAGTGCGTGCAGTCCTTATCCCTCGTCATCTGTAATGGTTGTTTTGTGAATAGCATCGCCTCGGGAAGCTATTCACCGATACACATTCTTGTTAAATTACCGGCAGATAATGAGACATAGAACTGCCGGCCCACCAACCAGGATCAGGGACTCAATAATGGAAACTGTTTTTCTCAACAAACTTTACCGTTCTATCACATGGCTGTTTATCGCATTACTCTTAACAGTCGTATCAGCCTGTAGTAGCGGCGGGGATGACGATGAAGAACCCGTAGAAGACGAGACATACACTCTCAGTGGTACAATCAATGCCGGCGCCAGTGATGTGGCCGACTCGGATGTCAACGACCCTAACGCCAACTACGCGGCTAACGATACATTCAGTGCTGCGCAATCCATACCCAATCCTGCCACACTGGGCGGTTACGTAAACCTACCAAACTCTGGTGAGCCAGGCCGGTCAATGAGTTCAGGCGATATCTCCGACCGTTTTGCCGTCTCACTACTGGCCGGACAATCGATCAATCTGACCGTTGCCGATACCGACCTGGGCGATGCCGATCTTTATCTTTACGAAGGCACGTGCACGGAAAGCTGCTATGCGTCATGCGACTTTGAGGCCGAACTTGGCAATGGACTGGTTGGCAAATCCGTTACCGAAGGTGAATTGGAAACCATCACCGTATCTGCAAATGGTAACTATTTCATTGAAGTGTGCGCCTGGGATGGCGCCTCTAACTATACGCTCGCTATCGGACAGGCTGCTTCATCAGCCCCGTCATTAACAGCAGATGCTGACTTTGTCCCGGGCGAAGTGATTGTTAAATTCAAAGAAAATGGTTTCACCGCTCAGCAAACACCCAGCCATACATTGGAATCACTCGCCGCCTCCGTGGGCTTAAAACCACTCGCCGGCACACCCGGACGGCAAATGCTCATGTCACTAGGCGATGCGGGGCAGCAAACCATCGCGCGCACCACGCTGGGACTGAATAAAAAAACCAGCCAAAAAACGAAACTTAAGACCGCTCAAACGGCTGAACAGCAGTTGAAGCAGGAAACGCTGGCGGTTATCAGCGCGCTGCGCAAGCGTGCTGATGTGCTCTACGCCGAACCGAACTATATCCGACAAGCCTTGGTAACACCCAACGATAGTTACTACGCTTACCAGTGGCATTATCCACAAATCAATTTGCCGGACGCTTGGGATATCACCACCGGCAGCAGCAATGTGATTGTGTCCGTCATTGACACCGGTGTCTTGCTGAATCACCCTGACATGGTTGGACAGCTGATTGGTGGTTACGACTTCATCAGCAATCCCAGTATCGCCGTTGATGGCGATGGGATCGACAGCAACCCGGATGATCCCGGCGACAGCGATGGCACACGGCCCAGCTCGTTTCATGGCACCCATGTGGCCGGTACAGTTGCGGCGGCCAGCAACAACGGCAGTGGGGTTGCGGGCATTGCCTGGCAATCCAAAATCATGCCCATGCGTGTGCTTGGCCGAGGCGGCGGCACGTCTTACGATATTAACCAATCCATTCTCTACTCTGCCCAGTTGGCCAATGATTCCAATACCCTCCCGCCTCAGAAAGCCGACATTATCAATATGAGTCTCGGTGGCGCCGGGTTTTCTCAAGCCGATCAGGATGTGATTACCCAGGCGAGAAATGCGGGCGTTATCATCATTGCCGCAGCGGGCAATGAAAATACTTCATCCCTGTCATACCCTGCGTCCTACGATGGCGTCGTCTCAGTCAGCGCTGTGGGCTTTGATAAGAGCAAAGCGTCTTACTCAAACTACGGCACTGCGATTGATATTGCAGCACCCGGTGGGGAGACGTCGGTCGATTTGAATGCCGATGGCTATGCCGACGGGGTATTAAGTACCGCGGCGGATGATTCAAACAACCTTCAATACAACTATGTTTTTTACCAAGGGACCTCCATGGCCGCACCTCACATGGCAGGTGTCGTCGCCTTGATGAAAGCGGTTGAATCCACACTCACCCCGAGCCAGCTCGACACCCTGATCGCAAGCGGCATGATCACAGAAGATCTCGGTACTGCCGGGCGGGACGATCTATTTGGACACGGCTTGATTGATGCCTATAAAGCTGTCACCGAAATGCAAGGCGGTATCACGCTCCCAGCTCATCTGGATGTCACCCCGGCCACAGTCAATCTCGGCAGTCTGCAGTCCAGCAAAACACTGTTGGCCAGTAACAGTGGTGAGGACGCTTTAACCGGCGTAACGGCGGCTTCAAACCAGACCTGGCTCACCGTCTCGCCCACACAGGTCGATGGCAATGGTTTGGGGAGCTACACACTGACCGCCAACCGAACCGGCTTAGCCGATGGCACTTATTCCGCAGACGTCACATTTTCTTCTGCCGCAAACACAGTGACGGTAAAAGTCTTTATGCAGGTGGGCACCCTCAGCACTGAAAACAGCTCGGGATTTATCTACGTTCTATTACTTGATCAAAATGGAAACAATGTTGGACAGGCGAATGTTGCGGTATCTAGCGGCCAGTATGCTTATTCCCTCTCAGATGTCAGTGCAGGGACTTACACCCTGGTGGCCGGATCTGACATTGATAACGACAACTTAATCTGCGACCGGGGCGAATCCTGCGGAGCCTATCTCACGCTGGACAATGTCAGCCGAATTACTATTGCCGGCGACCGATCCAGTCTGAACTTTGGTGTTCAGCACCAATCTTCGATACTCGCGGAATCAGCCTCATCAACCGGTCAAGACACAGCCAAGCAGCCAAGTACTCACCCAGCTTACAGACGGAAACCTTAAATGAAGCGCTCTTTATTCACCATTTTAGGTATCACATGCTGCATGCTCACAACCGCTTGCAGCATGAACCCCAGGCAAACAGCTATGGCTTCGGAAGCACCGGCACTTAAGATTAACCGTGTTGCGCCTTCAATAGCTTGTGCATCGCTGCCGCAAACAGCATCGCTGCACCATGTGCGTTCCGTGGGCGAGCTTCAAACGCTCCAGGCCTCGCTCAGCTCACAAATGGGCACCGAAAACCGTACCCTGCAAACCGAGCAATTCAGCACCTTATTGGCGACAGACGACCTGGTGGTTATCAATATGGGGCAAAAGCCAACCGGCGGATACACACTGGAGCTACTCTCCACACACCTTTCCATGGAAGACAACGACGCGACGATTAAAGTGCGCTGGGAGCCGCCCGCGAAAGGCATGGTCGTCACGCAAGCACTCACGCAGCCCTGCCTGGCCATACAAATACCGCGTATGAGCTACGATACGCTGTATATCACCAACCAGGATGGGCAACTGCTCTTCTCACACAAAAACTAACCTTTTATATGCCATGGATGGCCCTCAAAAAATTCTTTTCCTACTCGGCAGCTTGTTACTAATAACCGCGTGTTCACTCTTCTTTTTAGACAAGAATAGCGCCGGTTGGGCCGCAATGACCACAGGGCTCGTACTGAGCCTCGCTAGCGCGCTGGGGCCCTCAACGATTCAGTCCCTGATAATCAAATTAGCCAATGGCTCTGAAATGAGCATCCAGCGGAGCACCGATACCCCGGAGAAATTACAAGCGGCCATTAAGGTTGTGAAGGAAGCCAACCAAGGTATGATCGGCGACCAGAGCAAGAAACTGTTTGACGAAGCCGAAGCCACACCAGAGGCCAAGCGATCAGCAGTGGACTACCTGCTCCTGGCAACAGAACATTGGAAATCCGGCGATTACCTTGACGGCCTCACTTTTGCGCAGCAAGGCTTACGACTTGACCCGGAAGATCATCACCTGAAAGCCGCACTATTAAATCAGATGGGTATTTTATTGAGTGGCATGGGGGACACAACCCGAGCGGAAACTTCTTATAAGAAAGCCATTAGCGTAGACGCCCGTTTCGCAGCAGCACACAATAATTTCGGCAATTTACTGACTGATTTGAAACGTG
>DJFX01000025.1:51991-58243 GCA_002432635.1 Halothiobacillaceae bacterium UBA5861
CGTGCCAAAGAAGCCGAGGCCGCCTTTCGCAAGGCGAAAGCACTCGAACCCCGAAATTGAGCTAAAAACCACCCGCTAAAGGCATGCCGATTCGTTTGTAAGAGGTTCTGCCCGTTTCTAAAGCTCATCCAGAAAATCGAACAGGAAGTTTGCCGGCCCGGCGCGAAGATACCCGACTGTGGGGTCCGGGAAGTGCGCTGGTAAAATCAACGTTCCCGTATCCGCATACTGTTCGATAAACCGTCTTCGGGTGTGCGTGGATAATTTTTTATCCTGGCAGAAAGCCGTGGCAAGGTCTGGGTAAGTGACTTGAATGGGGTGATGAATCATGTCGCCCGTCAACAAGCCTGAGGCCTGCCGGGATTCAACATGAAAACACACATGGCCTGGGGAATGCCCAGGTGAGGGTTCTATCCAGATGTTGTCGTCCAGGTTGAAGTCATCGTCCACCAACAACGCCTGCCCGGCCTCAACAATCGGTAGAATGCTGTCTTCATAGCAACCATCATCGTAGAGCTTTTTACCGGCCTGAATCCGCGTTTGCAGAGCTTCCCATTCTTTTTTGGCAAAAACGTACTTCGCGCGCGGGAACGTGGGTTCCCATTGCGTTCCTGTCCAAACGGTATTCCAGCCGACATGGTCGGCATGCAGGTGGGTGCACATCACATAGTCTACATCTTCCGGCCGCACCCCTACAGTGGCCAGATAATCCAGGACGGGTGTATTGCGCATGTGCCAGTGGTCAAATGATTTCCGGGGTTTATGATTACCCACGCATGTGTCAATGAGTACGGTATGGTGCGCTGTTCTCAAGACGTATAAATGGAAGCTGAAAATTGAACGGCCAGTAGCCGGGTCCAGAAAACGTGGCTCCAGCCAGTGGCGCTGCTGCTGCAACATTTCTGGTTTGAGGTCTGGCAGAAATTTTTCGAGCTTTTCAAATACTGTGACGTATTCTGTCACGATCGATATATCAATATCCCCGAGTTTCAGTGCTTTTCCCATCCCCTTTTCCTCATTATTTTTTTAGGTAGTGTGCATGAGTCTGACAGGATTAAACCAGGTCTGCCACACACCCTTTATGCACTTGGGGAGTTGTGTTTTAAGGTAACCGCAATCGCTTTTAAAGGTAAACGGGGACTTATCTCGGTTTGGGCACGGTATCTGTCACGACGTGACACCCCCGCTTGTTTTTAATTGGTGTAAGAGGTGCTGTAAAAAGGTTTGGCGAACGGACTCTTTAGCCTCATGGTCCAGGCACGTAAAATCTTGCACGACGAGCTCTCCTCTCGAAAGCAGTGTTTGCAAACGTGACGGGTCAATCGCAATTTTTACACGTTTTCGTTCCATGCTGTTGTCCATAAAGTTTTCAGGAGCTTCCGGATATTAAATTCCTTTCACAAATGATATTGATTATCATTATCTTTTGCAAGCGTGAGTGACTGTCGTGAGGGTATTCAGAATTCGTAAAGATGCTCTCTGAATCACACGGAATTTAGTGTCTTTTCAACATCCCGCCAGTCTGGGAAAAATTGATCCAGCAGCGCCTTAAAACGCGCATTATGGTGGCGCTCCAGGAGGTGGACCATTTCGTGCACCACAACATATTCCAAACAACGCACCGGCTTTGTGGCCAGCTCCAGGTTCACCCAGATCCGTCGCGCTTGGATGTTGCAACTGCCCCAGCGGGTTCGCATGCGTTTAACCCCCCATTCGGCGACATCAACACCCATGACAGGTTCCCAGGTTTGAATCAGTTCCGGCAACCGGGCTTTCAATGCGTGCCGATACCATGTTTGCAGTGAGCTGAGCCGCTCGGCTTGAGAAGCCACGGATTTTTCATAAAAACGAAGCTGTTGGCCGACCCGTTCCATTCGGTTTTTTGAGGCTTCTGTGATCACCTCCAAGGTCAATGGCTGGCCAAAGAACAATACGGTGGAACCCGCTTCCAGCACTCTCACCGGGTACCGCTGGCTTTGGTGGTGCTTAAAGGAGGCCTGTTTTTGCTTGATCCATGCCAGCTTAGTCAGAATGACGTGCTGAATATCATCCTCTCGCACATGCAGTGGCGCCGTAAGAACGACATGGCCATCCACTCTGGATATCCGCAACGTGTAGTTTTTAACACGCTTGCGCAACACTCGGACGGCCAGGCCTGCAATAGAGCACTGCTCCTGGGAGACAATCTTCAGGCCCACGAAACACTACTTAAGCGCGCCGGCATCAATGATGATGCCCGCCTACCCCATGGGCATGGCCATGAGCAAGCTCTTCTTCTGTGGCCTCCCGAACATCCGTAATTTCAATATCAAACATTAAGGTTTTGCCCGCTAGGGGATGGTTATTATCAACGTCGACATTGAACCGCCCCACTTTGACAACCATTGCATCCTGAAAGCCATTGGAAGTTTGAATTTGAACCGCCATCCCAGGCTTTAGTTTCCCTTTTTGTCGGATGCGTTTCAGCGGGACTCGGCTCACGGCATCCTCATTGCGCAGTCCATAAGCCTCTTCGGGTCTCAAGGTGACCGATATCGTGTCTCCAACACCCTTTCCCGTCAGCTCTGTTTCCAGCCCCAATAAAATATTACGGTACCCGTGTAAATAAGCCAAAGGATCCCCTTTGCGGTTATTTTCAATCTCACGGGCTTCTTCTCCGCCTAAACATTCACGTAACTGGTAATAGAATGAAACGACTTTATTGTTTTCAACTTGCATCGATTTTACTCAGGGGAACAGACGGATCATAATAGCGAATAACAGATCTTTTGTGTCAATTACACGTTAAAAATAGTTTGGAAATATGTCATTCTGGGCTTTAATTGAAAAAGGTGTACTTTCCAGCATGTGTTCTCTCAAGCCCCAGGAGCACTGGCCGCTGATTTAAGGAAACTTGCTTAATATGACCCATTGCTGGACATTGCCATGAATACTTCTCAGGCGGCTTTAAGCTCAAAACAAATCAGGAACCCGGTATTACGTTATGCGTTATTAGCCGTCGGGGGGCTGTGTGTTGCCTTAGGTGTTTTGGGTATCTTCCTTCCCATTCTCCCCACAACACCATTTCTGCTACTCGCAGCGGCCTGCTACGTGAGAAGTTCACAACGGTTCTATCAGTGGCTGCTGGACCATCCTACCTTAGGGCAGTATGTACTTTGCTATCTAGACGGCAGCGGCATGCCGCCTAAAGCTAAAAAGTATACGCTGCTGATGCTTTGGCTCACCATGCCACTGGCCATTTATTTGGTGCCACTTTGGCCGGTACGCATCATGCTGGGGCTGATTGGTCTTGGTGTGTCAATTTATATCCTGAAACTCCCTGAACCACAGCCTGCCTGATCACGTCTAGGAAAAAAACTGGCCAACGCGGTAGATGGCTGTCTCAAAGTGTACAAGCCAGATGTAGACAATTGATTTCTCCCAACTCAAAAAGTCCTTAACAAAAAATTGATAAAAAGGCATGTTGACAACGGCTGGCGCACTCACCAGCGGTAGAAGCCAAATCACTAAGAGTAGGCCAAGACCCGAGAGTAGCTGAGAGATGACCGTGAGTGAGAAAATGGAGCGGATAATAACGATCAGGACGGCAATCATTAATGCCACAAAGGCCAAGGACGTTGCAATCAATAATCGCCCTGTGGACACTAAATTGATAATCTGCTTTAAATCCTCGGGTGATGTCACTGAACTCAAAGCCGTTGGTTTCACACCAACTTGTGTCAACAGCTCATCCGAACGGCTGATATAGTAAGGAGCCATTGTTGTTTGAATAATCAGTTCCTGATTTTCACCGACTCGAATGACATCGTTCAGGGATAAATCCAGTTTACTCGTAACACGCTTTATCACAGGAAGCGAACGCGAAAAGGACAAGAAGGATAAACCTGGTTCAATAGCAGCACCAAGAATGGTGTTAATGGCCTGCCGGTACCGTGTCTCTGCTTGGTTGACGAGCGCATCTTGAGCATGAGATAAAAATTCGTCCTTTTGGCTAATGACCCATGTATCCGGAAGGGTGATACCCTTTTGACGGCTTTGTTCAAGTATCCAGTGGCGGACAGGGTCGCTCGCAAGGTAAGCGTCTTTGCCGGTTACATCAAAAGAAATGCCCGACCGCTCCGCTAATTGTGGCGCTTCAATGGCTAATATTTTTGAATAAATATGCGCTTTGGTATTCGGGCAATAGTAATGCTCACGCGATTGGTAGATGAGGTCGATAACGTACAAACGATTTTCATAGTTAGGCTGATAGCCAAAGTTTGAGAAGAAATCTGCGAAAAACTGCCCCACCGTCCGGTTGCTTTTGTCACACCAGTATCGCGGCTCTTTGCGCAACGATAACCCATTGACGATACGATCCAAATAATTCTTTTCAACTTGCTCTAAACAGCTTTCACTCTCTCCACATTCACCCCGCATACGCAAGTAGAAACGAAATGCTGGTATGAATGCTTCTGTTTTAGAGTCGACAGACTGAATAAGCTGCTCTCGCGATTGACTGAAATTGGCCCACCTCCGGTCCAGCGTATCCATCAGAGTCTGCCACTGTTTTTCCGCCTCTTCAGGTGCTGCCTCGACGCGGTTTATGTACTGTTTTGAAACAAGATCGTAATCCCGGTATAAGGCTCCCACCAGGTCATTAACATCCAAAAACTTGGGGTAATCGTCCGTCACAATTGTTTCACTACCAATTTTAAACAATTGCTGGATCAGTTGATGGTCTTTGCCTGCCTGGACCAGGTTCAGACCTGACAAAATAAAGGATGTACTTGTTGCCACATCCAGTTCGCTGGATTGAGCCATCACCTCAGGGCTCAACGGTGCATTGATCTTTAAGTCTCCGGCGGCAAAGCCGTTGAATAAGGTGGATAAATATGTCAGCTGCGTCTGCTCATGGTACGACACTTTAGGGCTATCCAGCTTCACCCATGACTTCAATCCCACATATAACAGAAAAAAAATAATGAGGCTGCTCGCGCCCCAGTACATGGCTTTGTACCAAAATTTCCACTCAGCGAAAGTCGGGAGGAAAAAGGTCACTAGAATGACCGTCAGAGCAAATGCCACAGAGACAACAGCAAAAGTATAGGCCGCGGTATTTGCCGCCATTAAATTATTACCCGCGGAGGCAAATAAAGAGTAGTTAGCATTCGCAGTGAGTGCGATCCCAAGCAGCATCAACACCACACCGGCAACAGTATATAGCGCGTTTTCAGATTTCACAGGACAAGCTGATCCCCATTGAACTGACAGCAAATTATGCAAGTATTAGCAGCACAATCACACCCATAATAATCAAAACCATGCCTACGACTTCAATAGGTTTAGGTACTTCCTTGAAAAAACTGATCGAAATCAACACAGCAAAAATAAACTCAATCTGACCTAAGGCCTTCACAAAAGCAGGAAACTGCAGCGTCATAGCTGTGAACCAGCCAACGGAGCCAAATAAACTGGTTATGCCCACAAAAAGAGCCGGGCGCCAGTGTTTGAAAGTTAAATGGATTTGCTGGGGCTCGCGACAAAGGAGATACACACCATTAATCACCGTTTGTAAGATGATCATACTCGTCAAGGTGAGAGACGCAGTAAAGAATAGATTATTGTGTGCTAGTGCCAACGATGCTTCCCTGACGGACAGACTGGTTAACGCAAAAAGACACCCTGAAAGCAACCCAATCAGTGCCGACGTGTTGAAAAAAAATCCAGGTTCTCGGGACACATTGAAGACTACCCGGATATTACTGAGTAATAGAACGCCTATTACGCTCACGACCACACCAAACCAACCGGCATGGCTGATTGATTGATGAAAAAAAAGCGCGCCGATTAAAGCGACTTGAATGGCTTCCGTCTTCACTAAGGTTGTGCCTACTGCAAAGTTACGTAGGGAAAACAAGTGAATCATCAACCCTGTTGCGACGATTTGTGTAACCCCACCAAAGACTACATACACCCAAAAACGCGCATTGAAGGAGGGCCATGGCTCGGCAAAAAAATATTTGATCAACAGCAAATAGCCAAGCGCAAAAGGCAAGCCGTACACATACCGGACCCAAGTCACAGCACCCGGTGACAACATTTGGCTCAAATGCTTTTGGGCTGCCACACGCATAGCCTGCAAAACAGCTGCCATTAACGTCAGGTAAACCCATGTCATCGTACTGTCTTTATCCAATAAAACAGAGCTGATAGCGTAACGGGCTATTTAAAATAAAACCAATGAATTGATTTGATTTAATTCATAACTTT
>DJFX01000025.1:58522-63364 GCA_002432635.1 Halothiobacillaceae bacterium UBA5861
TCGCCCACCGGTAAAACTCATCAACGCTGGACGGGCACTCATTAGATTGAGCTTGACCCAGCAGTGACCAGGCGGTCATCAGATTCTCCACGGCCTGTTTCCGTTCAACGGGCTTGGCCTGCGTTTGCTTACTCAACTTTTGACCCGCTGGATCCACGAGGAGCGGT
The DNA here is from genome assembly GCA_002432635.1 of Halothiobacillaceae bacterium UBA5861. Classification (GTDB taxonomy): domain Bacteria; phylum Pseudomonadota; class Gammaproteobacteria; order UBA5861; family UBA5861; genus UBA5861. The sequence goes on from DJFX01000025.1 coordinate 58,690, forward strand.
AAGTGCAGGTAACGAGGCTCTGGCAAGTTAAGCAACCGTTGCAGGTAAACCTGCCGAGGCGTGTTATCAAGAAGGTCGGCACCCCGAACAACATGAGTAACCCCCATCAGTGCGTCATCAACCACGACAGCCAGTTGGTACGCAAAGATGCCATCCCGCCGTTTAATCACAAAATCACCAATATCGGTACTCAGCTGCTGGGAAAAATGGCCTTGCAACTGATCATCAATACGGATCGTTTCATGGGATACCTGAATGCGTAATGCGTTGCCTACCTGGGGTAAATGAAGGTGTCGGCAAGTCCCTGGGTAAACAAGTCCATAACGGCCTCGTCGGGCAACCCGGCTGATAGATTTACGCGAGCAGGCACACGTATAAATCAGGCCCTGCCGCGATAAGGTATCCAGTGCCTCTTGATAATGGCTCGTTTGCTGGTTCTGGTAAACAATCGGGCCATCCCAATGAAGCCCATGGCACGCAAGCGTCTCGATAATATCGTCGCTAATACCTTGGGAGGTACGGAAAACGTCCAGGTCGTCGATGCGTAAGCGCCACTGCCCCTGATGGACACGTGCTTCCATATAACTTCCCAGCGCTGCGACTAAAGAGCCTAAATGAAGAAAGCCTGTGGGAGATGGCGCAAACCGACCAATATATGGCGATGTAGCCATGAGTAAGAGGGCACGCCGAAAGATTCGGCGCGCGGTGACTTAGGGAGCGTTAAGCAGTTTGCCGCTCACGTATTTCAGCAAGCGTTTTACAGTCAATGCACATTGTCGCTGTAGGCCTGGCTTCCAGCCGGCGAATACCAATTTCAATTCCACAAGCTTCGCAGTAGCCATAATCGCCCGATTCTATCTGCCTCAACGATTCATTGATCTTTTTGAGTAGCTGTCTTTCTCTATCACGTGTTCTGAGCTCCAGGCTGAATTCTTCTTCCTGGGTTGCACGATCGTTCGGATCAGGAAAGTTAGTGGCATCATCTTTCATGTGACCAACCGTACGATCAACCTCTTCCATCAAGTCCTTTTTCCACTTCTTCAGTATTTCAGCAAAATGCTCCAGTTGCTCAGAACTCATATACTCCTCGCCCTTTTTCATTTTATAGGGAACGAAGTTAGGATCTTTCGCACTATCAGCTTTAGGCATTGTCCGTTATTCTCATATGTTGTTAACCGAGCGGATTAAATAGCACGTCATTCACCATATTGCAAATATTGCACCTATGATTTTGTGGCAAGTGTTCAACTCTTCATCTGCAAACAACACGATCTGTGTTTAACATCTACATCATCCAAAATAGGCATAATAGAAATGGGGGGTTGTACGTTGTTTGAACAGCTGTGCAAATTAAAGCCGGAAAGCTCAATTTTTCTGTCAACGGCCCCATCACTTTTTTGACTGTACGGTAGATACACTATGAAAAAACACTTTTCTGCTGAAAATGCTTTATCTGAGGTTAAATCAGGCGATCGTATTTTTATCCATGGGGCCGCCGCTACACCACACCGATTAATTCATGGACTCCTTGCCCATGCAAGCCGGCTGAAAAATGTTGAAATTATGCATTTACATACTGACGGGGAAGCCGCTTACGCTAAGCCAGACTTCAAAGACAGTTTTCGCGTGGCCAATCTGTTTGTGGGCGGAAATATCAGGCCCCACTATGACGGCGAACGTGTTGACTATCTGCCCTGTCTGCTCTCCGAGATTCCCGCACTGTTTCGTTCGGGAGAACGGCCAATTGACATCGCGCTCATGCACCTTTCGCCACCCGACGAACACGGTTTTTGTACGCTAGGCTGCAGCGTGGATGTCGCTTTGGAAGCCGTCTACTGCGCAAGGATGGTGATTGCCCAAATCAATCATCAAATGCCACGTGTGCATGGGGATGGATTTATTCACATTTCCCGGCTTGACCACTTCATTGAAGTCGACGATCCACTACCAGAAACCCCACCACCCCGCTTGACAGAGATTGAAATCGCGATTGGTCAGCACACGGCCAGCCTGATCGACGATGGCGCAACCATACAGACGGGTATCGGCGCTATCCCAAATGCTGTGCTCAATGCGTTGACAAACCACCAACACCTGGGTGTCCACACAGAAATGTGGTCCGATGGCTTATTGAGCTTGTTGGAAACCGGTGTGATTGACAACTCAAAAAAGAAGAATCATCGGGGCAAAACCGTCTCGGGGTTTATCGCCGGCACAAAGCGAGTTTACGATTTCATTGACGACAACCCCTCCATCATTCAAGCGCGGATCGACTGGATCAACTCACCGTTCGAAATCGCTAAAAACCCCAGCGTTGCCGCCATCAACTCAGCGGTGCAAGTGGACTTGACAGGACAAGTCTGTGCAGACTCTATTGGCCATCGGATTATTTCCGGCGTGGGGGGACAAATGGACTTTATACGAGGGGCTTCTCTCTCCGAAGGGGGTAAGCCGATCATCGCCCTCCCCAGCCGGACACGCAAGGGCCAGCCACGCCTTGTTGCTTCCCTCCACCCTGGTGCGGGCGTCGTCACAACCCGCGCACACGTCCACTATATTGTGACGGAGTATGGCGTGGCAAATCTGTACGGGCGGACGCTGAACGAAAGAGCCAATGCACTCATCAACATCGCCCACCCTGATGACCGAGAAAAGCTCGACCGCGACTGGCGCCAAGTGCGCGCACTCTATCAATAAGTGTGATAAATCGTTAAAACCAGCCACAACGAAAAGCCCTCCCCAATGAATGACACTTGGCTTCTTTTAATTCTGAAAATAATATACATTGAACCAATGGACCATTATCTTTGGTGACTCACGTTCGCTATGCCTAAAGGAAGAAGTATGAAGAAAAGTCTTAGAAAGGGTCTTTATAGTTTCGAATGGAATCATGAATAGGGCACAGACACAGTTGGCGCGAAGAAGCAGAAATTGAACTCAATGCAGGCGTTATGACTTTCAAAACCAAATTAAAACCTGTAAGCGATGACCGAACCTCTGATGCTAACCAGTGCAAGGAGGAAGAATTCACAAATATTGACGACTTTTCCTTCAATGATAGGCACATCCGGAAAGAGCCCTCTCCTTTCATACAAGCCTATAAACCTCAAATAGACAGTTGGCGCATTGAAATCGACTATGAGCAAAAATATAACTTCGCTTGCAAAGTCCAGCCCATAGACCCAAATGGAGTAATCTTTCATGTCCTCAAGGCATAACACGCATAAATCTACAGAGAGGTAACCCCAGTGTTGGAACTTCGACCTAACTGCGAGTGCTGCAACAAAGACCTGCCTCCCGCATCGACGGAAGCTATGATTTGCTCATTCGAGTGTACGTTTTGTCAGCATTGCGCGAACCACGTGCTGGACCACATTTGCCCTAACTGCTCGGGCAACCTGGTCCAACGGCCAATCAGGCCCGAAGCTGCCCTTGCACAATATCCAGCATCACAAACGCGCACCCTCAAAAAGGCCGGAGGTAGTGGTTGCTAAAAAACGACTCTTGTTACAACAGCTAAAGACAGAAAGCACCAAACAGGCGAATACACCAAAACAAAAACGCCACCAGGCACCCAGGCCTGAAAAGAGTAAAAAGGAGGAAACCTGATGAAAGACTTTTTCGACGACGCAACCGTGCTGACCCCGGACCAAATGGAAATGCGGGAAAGCCTGCAAAAGCTCTGCGCAAATTATAACGACGACTACTGGCTTGAACGCGACCAAACCGGCCAGTTTCCGGAAGACTTTGTTTCCGAACTGGCCGAACATGGGTGGCTGGGAATCAATACGCCGGTTGAATACGGTGGCTCCGGGCTTGGCATTACCGAAGGTGCGGTACTCACATTGACCATTGGTGAATCCGGCGGCGGCATTACCGCACTGTCATCCACCGCACACCCCATTTTTGGTCTGAACCCTGTCATCAAATACGGGCGCCCCGAACAAATCGAACGCATGGTACCGCGCGTCATCCAGCGCAAAGAAATCACATGTTTTGGCGTTACTGAGCCGAATACGGGTCTGGACACCACCAAACTGAAGACCAAAGCCACCAAAAACGGCAAGCACTACATTGTCGACGGCCAAAAAATCTGGACTTCCACAGCCCAGCACGCCACTAAAATTCTGTTAATTGCTCGCACAACTCCCATCGAAAACACACGCCGCCCCGTAGACGGGCTTAGCCTCTTTTACACTGACTTTGACCGCAACTACATCGAAGTGAGAGAAATTGAAAAAATGGGGCGTAAAGCCTCAGACTCCAATCAGGTTTTTTTTGATGGCTTACCCATCCCTGAAGACGACCTGATTGGCGAAGAAGGCAAAGGCTTCTATTACCTGCTCGACGGTTTAAATCCAGAGCGGATTCTAGCTGCAGCAGGAAGCGTTGGACTTGGGCGCACCGCTATTCGAAAAGCCGTGCAATATGCCCGTGACCGCGTTGTTTTTGATCGCCCGATCGGCAAAAACCAGGGCATTCAACACCCTTTGGCAGAGTGCTGGGCTGAACTTGAAGCCGCCAACCTGATGGCATTTAAAGCCGCAAACTTATATGACCAGGGGCACGACGTTGGCCACCTTGCCAATGCCGCCAAATACCTGGCAGCGGAAGCCTCTTTTAAAGCGTGCACACAGGCAGTGATGACACATGGCGGCATGGGCTACGCCAAAGA
>DJFX01000025.1:63636-63861 GCA_002432635.1 Halothiobacillaceae bacterium UBA5861
GGCATGGGCTACGCCAAAGAGTTTCATGTAGAGCGCTATCTCCGCGAAAGCCTGATTCCACGCATCGCACCCGTCAGCCCGCAATTGATTCTCTGCCATATTGCCGAACGTGTGTTGGGACTCCCTAAGTCTTACTAAGCGTTCGTTAATCAACTTTAATAAAAAATTTACTATTTCTTGAGGAGGACAATACTTCATGAGTATCAGAGGTAAAGCATATATTGC
>DJFX01000006.1:0-25128 GCA_002432635.1 Halothiobacillaceae bacterium UBA5861
TGATTTAATTCATATAAACCTACGGAAAATAATTGCAGAACTTCGCGGGCGTAGTTTTCATCTGGGCGAATATTGCGTACTGCATCAGCCTTTTCATTTTGTACCATACTCAAATAAATCCCCATGACCGGGTGCAAGGTGACTTTTTCCAACAGGTCACGGTAATTTCCAAAAGCACCTTCAACGAGCATGTCGTAATAATCCGCCATACCCCGTTGGGAATTTTTGAGTGTGTAGTCCACATCTGAGACCACGAAAACCTGGCTCAGTGCAAAGGCAACTCGTTGACGAAGCTGGTCCTTACCCTGAATGGCATTTTTCCACCAGATGTCGTGCCGAAAGTCTTTCTTACTGTCACCACCGTAGGCATCCACATATGGATAATGACGAGGCGACATCGGCTCATTAAATTGTTTCTCAATCCACTCTTCCAGGCTATCCATCGCCAATAGCGCGTTGATATCACTTTGGGTTGGTCCGAATGTAGCTTGCGCTAAAAAGCGTGCGGCTTCTGCCGTCGTGGCATCATCGCCGGGATCAAGCGGAGGGGGCGCTGCCTGATCATCGCCAACGATCGTCCCCTTAGCCGTAGGATCAGTAGGCAATGCGGCATTTTCGGGATTGCTCAGGATTAGTGTGAAGTATTCACTGCCCTCTTCGGCCGTGTCTCCTCTAACAGCGACTTCAATCGTTGCAGAACTCTCTCCTGCAGGAATACTGAGCGTGCCATCCACGGCATCAAAGTCATCACCAGAGGTGGCCGTTGCATTTTGCGTACGGTAGTCAACCGTAACGACCTCTGTTGCAGGCGGCTCAACTTTTACCGTGAAAACCAAATTGGTTTGACCACTATCACCTTCATTAACGGCGCTATTTTCAACTTTGAGTGTCGGTGTCGATGGGCTTGATGAACTGTCATCGTCAATAATGGTACCCGTCGCTTTGCTGTCTTTTAGAGAAGCATTCACGGGATTGCTTAAGACCAGTTCAAATGTTTCGCCCGACTCAACTTCCGTATCACCAATGACATCCACCGCGATGGCGGCACTGGTCTCGCCTGAGCTGATTTGTAACTGGCCACTGGTATGGGCATAGTCAGTATCCGCAGTCGCTTCAATCGCATTTAACGTATAGTCCACACTCACTGTTTGAGATGTAGATGCGCTTAAACGGACTGTAAATTCCAGTGTCTTTCGCCCTGAATCACCTTCAACAACCGAGTTATCGTTAACGGTAATTTCAGGCGTATTTTCTCCCGAGTTTGAGTTACCGTTACCTGAGTCCGGGCCATCGTAGCTGACTTCCCAGCTGTCACAACCGGCCAGAGCCAGTGTTGCCACAAATAAAAATTGGAGTATGCTGCGCCGAATCATAAGCTGACTTCCTTCAACAAATCGTCTCATTAATTAGCTGATACCTGGGCGTTTACAACCAAAATTAAGCCCAGGTAGACAGGTAATTTGTCTGAGTAGATTATGTGTTGATATTTCGTTAATTTTCTGCCAAATAGTCGACACTAATTTTCCAAGCCGGATCAGTGGCCGCTCAAAAGGGACCGAAGGAAAGACAAAATAAGCACCTTGAGCGTTATGTGAAAACCTTCACAGATAGGATTATGTCAGCGCATAGCGGAAACCGATCCGCTCTCGTTTTGCAAATCGGGACGTTTAGTTCTTAAGGCATCTATGCTAATTTTCGATAATAAACAAAGCCCTATGCAGAAATTTAGGCATATGTTATAGGAGATAACCATGCCGCCACGCGTCCACACGCTTGCACTGCTACTCTGCTTTTTCACGAGTCTCTGTTCATTTTATTTAGCACACGCAGAGGAACAGGCAATACACTCAGACAGCCCTGCACAAGGACAGCAGGAGGATGACAGGTCGCTTGTCGAAAAGCACCCGATTATCAGTGGATGCGCAGGCGGGGTGCTAATTGGCTCGGTCGTACCCGGATTAGGAAATGCCGTTGGCTGTGTTGTCGGTGGTTTGATGGGCTGGCTGGTCAGCGATGCTCCCAATAACCCTGAGTCATTATAAAAACCTGCCCATAACGAACGATGGACCTTAATTCGCGCTTTACAGAATACGGTTTGACCGGGGCTTTTTTCTCCGTTCTTCAACTATTTATTCTGTTTATTTTCTTTGACGTAACACCCAACGATATTTCAACATTCGAATCGTCGTTCAAAATTTCCTTTGGCCCCTTAGGCACACTTGCCACAATTATTGGCATTATCTGTATCTTTTTTGTCGGGCAATTACTGCATACTCTCACTGTGATTCTGGTCCCTTCAGAAATGCCGATTTTCTGGAAAAGTCTGGAAAACAACCAAAGCGTTTTGCGTGAACTTTACAGCGGTAATGAAAAGAACTATTACGCCAACTGCCTTTACCGCTTCTACACAGAATATGGTGGGGGCAATGCCTTAAGCTTTTCACCTAAAAAAGTCTGGCAGCGTTTTAAACTCTTTTTACCTTATTTACAGGCCCAGGATTACTTACTCGCCCGAGTGATTAGCACCGTTGAACTGAATGATTACACGTTATTGAAAGACCGGCTCAATAACTGGCAGGCAACACGTGCTTTCTCAGTTGCGCTGATCATTACGTTCTTGGAAATCCTGTACCTCACTCTAAGCGGCAATAAACCAGAAGCACCGGTCATTACCGCTGATCCAACTCATCTTTTAATGGCAACTGCCTTGCTTCTGGTCGTCGCCATCTGGGTCAGTCGTACCGCTTTTCGAGCCTGGTCCCGGCTTTTGTTTGCTCTGGTGTATGCCGCTGACCAGAACAAGCCGGATTAATCATCTGCCTCGATCTCGACCAGCAAGGCACCCGCATCCACATTCTCACTCACCTCGCAATAAATACCTTTTATGGTGCCGCTGACAGGCGCTACCAAAGTATGGAGCAGCTTCATCGCTTCCATGAGGACCACTTTTTCGCCTTCTATAACAGGGTCTCCTGGCGACTTTTCAATGGTTGTAATCCGCCCTGGCATTGCTGCGAAAATATCTGTGCCGCCAGACAATCCGGCTTCCTGCTCCCGAGCAACAGCTTGCTCTTGTGATAATGGCGTCAATTGCCAGCTTTCACCGTCACTCAACAATAAAATTCGTCCCTGATCTTCGCTGACTTCATAGCGCCTGCCAACCCCATCAACCTCGATTATCAGTTCATTTTGGTGCGTAAATGCGGCATGGCAGGCGGTCGTTTTGCCTTCTTGATGCCAAATATAATACCCTCCGTGACCAGAAAGTTTGATCGTATGAATGTGGTCCGCTTCATCAACCAGCAAGAGAGAGGTTACCCCTACCTCACCCGCTTGCGCCGACAGCCGCCAAGCACCTAAAGACTGCCAAGGTGACATATGTTCACCGCTGGCCACTTGTTCCAGGCGCATCACTTGAAACACGGCAGCAGCCAAGGCTGTCAGATCAGTATTGTCTACAAGGCGTTCCCAACCATCCGGGAAAACATCCGCCAGGTAATTCGTTGTCAAAGGTTCCGTGAGGAATTTCGGCTGGTCGAGTATGTCCTGCAAAAATCGGCGGTTATTGCCCACGCCGATCAAACCAAAATCACTCAGCGCGGTTGAAAGCCGTTGGCGAGCCACTGCGCGTGTTTCCCCGTAGGTAATCACTTTGGCGATCATCGGGTCATAAAAAGGTGAGATTACGGAACCGGGCTGAATACCGCTGTCGACCCGAACTCCTTCGGCGACTGGCTCGCGATAGCGGATAACCTGCCCCACTTCGGGAAGGTAACCCTGGGCTGGGTCTTCTGCATTCAACCGTGCCTCAATCGCCCAGCCTGCTGCACGAACCTGATCCTGTGTGACCGGCAGGGGCTCTCCCGCCGCGATACGTAGCTGGAGTTCGACCAAATCCAGGCCGGTGATCTCCTCTGTGACCGGATGTTCCACCTGTAAACGGGTGTTCATTTCCAGAAAGTACAGCTCACCGCTTTGATCATCCAGCATGCATTCAATCGTGCCCAATGAGTCATACGCGATGGCCTTGCCAAGCCGAACAGCAAAGTCATAAAGATAATTTTTTTGTGCGTCACTCAAAAACGCGGCGGGGGCTTCTTCAATGACTTTTTGATGGTTGCGCTGAATGGAACACTCCCGCTCGAATAAGTGAATAATATTGCCATGCTTATCGGCTGCCAGTTGTACTTCGATATGCCGCGGGCTCAGAATCAATTTTTCCAACAAGACGCTGTCGTCCCCAAAGGCACTCGCTGCCTCTTGTTTGGCCAACGCCAGGGCGTGTTCAAAGTCTGCGGCGGCATCAACGCGGCGCATACCTTTTCCCCCGCCTCCGGCACTCGCTTTGATCAGCAGGGGGAAGCCGATCTTTTCAGCTTCGGCCTGTAAGACTGAAACGGTCTGATCACCGCCGTGGTAACCCGGGATTACTGGCACCCCGGCGCGCTCTGCAATCGCTTTCGCTTCAATTTTTGAGCCCATGCTGACAATGGCCGTTCGGGATGGTCCAATAAATACAATGCCTTTTTCTTCACAGAGGCTGATCAAGTCCTGGCTTTCGGCTAAAAACCCGTAGCCAGGATGGATCGCATCCGCACCCATTTGTTCAGCAACAGCGATAATTTTATCCGCGCGGAGGTAACTGGCACTGGCCTCGGCTGGCCCTAATAGACAGGCTCGATCTGCCATCTGGACATGAAGTGCGTTTCTATCCGCCTCGGAATACACCGCAATGGTCCGGATACCAAGTCTCCGGCATGTTTTTATAATGCGTACAGCAATTTCGCCACGATTGGCGATTAAAAGTTTTTTTATCATCATAAGTTTCTCACACTACATGCGGTATACAGGGGCGTTGCCACGCACAGGTGGATTCATAGCGGCCAGCGCTAAACATAAGCCCATCACTTCCCGCGTGTTCTCCGGCTCGATGATGCCATCGTCCCACAGTCGGGAAGTCGCGTAGTAAGGGTCACTTTGGGTTTCGTATTGGGAACGCACCGTCTGCTCGATAGCGGCGAGCTCTTCCTCGCTTGCGGCTCCTTTTTTGAGGTTGGTTCGTCGCAGTTCTAACATCACATTAGTGGCGATATCTGCACTCATCGTTGCACATTGCGCTGTCGGCCAGGCAAACAGAAACCGGGGGCGAAAGCCGCGCCCACACATGCCGTAGTTTCCGGCACCATAAGAGCCTCCGACGATAATGGAGTATTTGGGCACCCGGGACGTGGCCTGTGCGTAAACCATTTTGGCACTGTCTTTGGCGATGCCTTTACGTTCTGCATCACTGCCCACCATGTATCCGGTGGTATTCTGCAAATAAAGCAGCGGGATATTGCGCTGGTTAGAAAGCTCGATAAAGTGCGCTGTTTTCAGACACGCATCTGACACCAGCACACCGTTGTTGCCAATGATGCCAACAGGGTAACCGTGGATACGAGCAAATCCGCAGACAACACTGTCTCCCCACAAAGGCTTGAATTCCTGAAAGTCGCTGGCATCGACCAGCCTGGCAATGACCTCACGCACGTCATAAGGAATTTTAGGATCCGCAGAAATAATTCCAGTAATTTCCGCAGGGCTGTATTTAGGTGGTTCCACCGGTCTCACATCCGCATAGCAGGTGGTTGGCCAGTTGAGTTTAGCAACAATCTCCCGTACGCGACCCAATGCTTCGGCTTCATCATTGGCGATATAGTCGCTCACACCTGATACCCGTGTGTGCATCTCGGCGCCACCCAGCGACTCACCATCAATTTCTTCGTTAATGGCAATTTTTACAATCGACGGCCCTCCCAGGTGAATTCTGGCTTGCCCCTTGACCATGACAACTTCATCCGACAAAGCGGGAATATAGGCACCACCGGCAGTACACCCGCCAAATACGGCGGAGATTTGCGGAATACCATCGGCAGACATACGGCACTGGCGGTAGAATGTATTGCCAAAGTGATCTTTATCCGGAAAGACTCGGTCTTGCTCCGGTAAATAAGCACCACCACTGTCAACAAGATAGATACAAGGCAAACGCTGTTCTTCGGCTACTTCCTGAATACGAATATGCTTGCGTACCGTCTCATTAAACATCGTGCCACCTTTCACTGTGGCGTCGTTTGCAATAATTGCGCAGGGAATCCCATGAATGATGCCAATGCCAATGACAATGCCGGCGCTGTAGATGTCCTGGCTATACTGTCCCCAGGCCGCCAGCGTAGAAAGCTCTAGAAAGGGAGTATGGGGGTCGGTTAATAGATCAATCCGTTCTCGCACCAATAGTTTGCCGCGTTCCCGGTGTCGTGCGATGTGGGCATCCCGACCTTCTGAAATGGCTTCCTTGGTACGTTGCCGCAGTGTCTGCAGCATTTGATCATAATGTGACTGGTTATTTTTAAATTCCTCCGAGCGGCTATTAATTTTTGTTTGAATCACACTCACGTAGACAACTCCCGAATTTTTTACTTGCGCTATGGTGCGCTATCCCATTTACCAAAATCAAGGTTTGATCATGTTATTCGGTGTTTCGGTGTTATAGTGAACCGCACGCTGAGAAAACTAGCAAAAGCCAGCCGCTCTCCTTCGTTCCTCTGTCGCCCCCAACAGATAGTGCCCGAGCGAAAGCCAGCCTTTGCTTTATTATTAATGAGAATAAACCTCAACGATTAAAATAAACGCTGCATGTTCCCGAAACACTTTTTAACCCGCAAAACCTTTACCCTGACATGTTTTGTCGTTGCCTTCGTAACAGCACTGGCCAATTTGTTGTTTGACTTTACTTTACTGAATCAGCTGGCAATCCTGACGATGCTGTTGTTTGTTTTATTGGGATTTAATACGGTCAGCCCAACACCACGAGCCATTGCGACCGGATTACTCGTTGGCGGGTGGGTGCTGGGGGCTGTTTTTGGTCATGTGGTTGATGTTTTTGTTCGCTCAAGCCAGATGGTATTAAACCTCATATTACTGTTTGGTGGCATGGCGTTTATTCAGTTTCCTGCCCTGAAAAGCCCGGCAATGACAAACATTCGGAAAATGGTTTTTCAGCAGCCCCCTAGCCGCCGCTACATGGCTTTAACTCTGGTGTCTCACTATGTCGGCGCATTGATCAGTCTCTCTGTACTGGGGCTACTTTCCAGCTTCATCGAGAAACAAAAAGATCCACTGGCCAAACGTAGAATCGGTATCGCCATGAGCAGAGGGTTCAGCGCAGCAACAGTCTGGTCACCTTTTTTTATCAGCATGGCCGTTGTTGCCTCGCTATTACCGACTGTACCTTGGTCAGAATTTGCCCTGGCTGCTTTTTTTCTGGGCTTTTGTCTCTTGTTGCTGGGGTGGGTGGTGGATCGACTCGAAGGTGTGCATCACGCAATCGACATGAGTACCACGAAAGAGACTGATCAAACAGAGGCTTTATCCAGCACTTTCAAAATTATCTTTATCATGGTGGCTATCGTCGTGTGCATTATGTCACTCAACGAATTTACCGCTTTGAATACGCCGGGAGCAGTTGCCGTCGCGTTACCTGTGGTTTCGACCATCTGGATCTTAACGATTTCCTCTTTTCAAACAGAGTCAGAGGCCGCTCCACTCCAGGGGTTATCCAAAGATGTGGCCCGGCGGTGCCTTTCCTTGGTTTCCCCAATGCTGATGTTCTACGGGGCTATTACGTTTGGCCAAGGGATTTCGGAAGCACTGAATAGCGAGTTACTGGACATTTCCCTGAGTGACCTTGGCCTCAGTTATGGCAATGCACTCATTGTTTTGACGGCCATTGTTGTCATGGCTGGCAGTGTGATGCACCCAATCATCCCCGTCGTTGTCATTGGTAGCCTGATTGATCCTGTGGAACTAGGCTTTGAGCCCACGGTCATCGCCGTTTTTTTACTGGCCGCTCGAAGCCTGGCTTCACTCATGTCTCCGTTTTCTGGCTTAACAATCATCATGTCGCAAATTTTCCAAATCTCGCCCTGGAAAACATCCTGGCGCTATCAGGCCCGCTTTACTCTGCTCGCAAGTATTTTTTGTGTACTGTACTTATACTTGTATGATCAGCTCATGCGGGCCTATTAAAAGCGTCCTCACCCATTGATCGTTAATTTTTCAGCATCATCTCCGGCAGGAACGTCACAATTTCCGGGTAAGCAATGAGTAAACCAACTACGACAATATCAATAGCAAAAAAGGGCCATATACCCCGGAAAATATCCTGCAAGGGAATATCTGGCCGCATGCCATTTACGACATAACAGTTCAGGCCAATCGGGGGAGTAATCAAACACATCTCCACCATTTTGACGAGGATAATACCAAACCAGATGGGGTCAAACCCCAGCGCAATAACAGCAGGATAAACAACCGGCAACGTCAGCAGCATCATGCCGATGGCATCCATAAACATTCCCAGGATGACATAAGCCAATAAAATCATAATTAAGATCATGGTTGGCGAGTAAGACAAGCTGACCACCCAAGATGCAAAGGCATCGGGTAAGCCTGCAAACGCTAAAAAGCGAACAAAAATCATGACACCCCAGATGATGGAGAAAATCATAACCGTCAACCGAGATGTCTCGATCAATGCTTCTTTTAAGTTTGCCCAACTGAGTTCGCGCTTGGCCAAGGCCATGAGCAACACGATAAACGCCCCCATCGCCCCAGACTCAGTGGGTGTCATCCAGCCTGTGTATATGCCCCCCAGAATCACAGCGATGACAACAAAAATTCCCCATACCCCTTTTAACGATTTGAAACGCTCCCCCCAGGTAACCCCAGTAATGGAGCGCCCCAGAGAAGGGTTCAAGGATACAAGGATGACTGGCACCGCCGCATACGCAATCGCAGTCAAAATACCCGGCAGGAACCCCGCAACCAGCAGTTGACCAACAGACTCTTCAACAATGATGGCATAAATGACCAATATCGCACTGGGCGGTATCAGTGCGGCCAGTGTACCCCCCGCGGCTACAACGCCAGCCGCGAGCTTCCGGTCATAACCTGAGCGAAGCATCTCCGGGATCGCAATACGCGAGAAAACAGCAGCCGTCGCTGTACTTGCGCCAGAAACAGCCGCAAACCCCGCAGCGGAAAATACCGTTGAGACAGCCACCCCACCAGGCAACCAGCCAAACCAATTCCGTGCAGCCTGAAAGGCACCTTGCGTTAATCCCGCATGGAAGGCCAAATGCCCAATCAAGATGAACATAGGGACAACACTTAAACCGTAATGTGCTGTCTCTGCATGCGGAATGAAACCAGAAATTCCGACGCCAACGCCAAGACCTTTCAAGGTTATTAAACCAATCACGCCAACAAGCGCTGCCGCAAAAAAGACGCGAACACCCAATAGCACCATGACAATGATGCCGACCATACCCAATATCCCAACGGTTAAGGGTTCCATTATTTCACCTCCTCTGTGTGATCGAGAAAGTCATCAATGGTTGCCACTTCGGGCACAGCAATCGGCGTCGCATCGGGGGCACCGATCAGACGAACGAAACCAAAAAGTTGCAGCCAGAGTCTTAACCACAGAAGAGTTAAACAAACCGGTACAAGCAGCTTGGAAGGCCATAGAGGGAGTTCTGCATCAATGGTTGAGTCACCCATCTCCCAGGCATCCAGAAAGTGCAAAAAGGTCGAATAGACAAGCACTGTCACCACAAAGATCGCTGCAATTGTTGCCAAGGCTTCCACAAACCAGTGCGGACGCCCATGTAAGCTTTTAACAAACATATCCATCCGCACGTGCCCACCCACGCGTTGACAGTATGCCAAGCCTAAAAAGGCGGTGACCGACATGGCAATTTCAATCGTGTCGATATAACCAAAAATTGGGAAGTTAAACAAACCTCTTGACGCTATTTCAGCCACGCCCGCCAGCATAATCACAAAAATAAAGATAGCGCCAATCAGGTTGAGTGCATTCTCTAGTTTGGAGTACACACGATCCACTTTCGAAAGCGCACGAGTATCATCGACTTTAGCCGTATTTTTAGCCATAAAACCTTTACCCCGAGAAAATCTCTTGAATACAGCCCACGAACCAACTGCCCGGTTAAAACACCGGACAGCACGATTTTTAGACTAAGGGTTTATCGAGCCGTGTTTAAGACAAGGTCCAGGAGCTCTTGCGCAGGAATGCGTTTTTCCGAGGCTTCCTTAACCCATTTATCCCATACAGGCTTACCGGCTTTTTCGACGAACTTGTCACGATCTTCCATGGGGTAGGTAATCGCAACAATGTTCTTCTCTTTAAAGAGAGGGATATTTTTATCATCCGCCGCTTTATACGCAGCTGCTTGAGCGGACAAAGCCACAGGTACAGAGTCCGTGATCAATTTTTGATACTGATCGGGCAAAGCCTCCCAGGCTTTACTGTTTATGACAACTGGGCACGCCAGACCACCGAGAGACATGTTCGTTGTCCGCCAGTTCGAAATTTCATGCAGGCGATAAGCCGCAAACGCATAGGTGTTAGGAAACGTCACACCATCGACCAAGCCCCGTTCTAAACTGGTATAGACCTCCGGTGCCGGCATTGAAGTAGGCGTTGCTCCGACCTGCCTGAGCGCTTCACCCATGCCCCCGAGTGCTCGTACTCGTTTGCCTTCCCAGTCTGTTAAAATGTTCATGGGAGGCTCACCTACCCCCATCATCTCATAGGGCGGTACAAGCGATGTCATAATGACTTTTGCACGCCACTTCTTGAATTCCTTTTGGATGAAAGGGTGAGCATAAACTGCATTATGTACTCGCTGCATTTGCTCAAAGTCGAAAATGGGCAGAAAAGGTAACGAAAGCACCATGGACCCCGGCAGCTTTCCAGGAGTATAAGGCGCACATGCTAAGGCACCCTGAATAGATCCGAGCTTGATGTTATCCAGGTTTTCTTTGGCAGGAGATAACGCACCGCCATAATGAATTTTGATAGTAAAGTTGCCACCCGTTTCTTTAGCGACAACTTCGGCCATCTTTTCGAGATGTGCACTGAGGGCGCGCTTATTCCCCCACATCGACCAGTCCCAATGAACTTCAGGCCCATCAACAGCCGCATGAACAACGCTGTTACTTAAAACCGTACACAAAGGATACAAAACTGCGGCCGCTATAAGCCGTTTAGTAAGATTTAATGACATCTTCGCTTCCCCTTTCCCACGCCAGTCTGGTTTTTACCCACTGACTTTATGATGTAATTTTTGTTTTTAGTATATTTATTGAACACACACGCTAACTTGGTTAGCGACGTCATACCTTAATCAAAAAAAAAGTAAATGGCAACGCGCGAACAATCAATCGATATTACTTCATAGCACTCAACGAGCACCATGACCCAGAATGACGTATCAACTTAACGCAGCAAAGATGCTCACAACTTTACTGCGTTTACAAAGCACAAGCGCCTGATAATCTTGTCAGGCGTAACTCAACATATCATTGGAAAGCCCTTTGGCTTCCATGATTCTCCGCAGCCGTTTAAGTGCCTCCATTTGTATCTGACGAACACGTTCACGCGTCACACCCATTTCAGCACCAACCTCTTCAAGGGTTGACCGCTCGTAACCGCGCAAACCGAATCGCCTGACCACGACTTCACATTGTTTATCCTCAAGTTCACCTAGTAAGTGATTGAGATTTTCATACGTGTGGCTTTTCTGTAAGTCTGATGCGGGTCCATCACTCTTTTCATCTGGAATCAGGTCCAGCAAAGGGCTTTCTGCATCCTTACCCACCGGTGTATCAACAGAAGTAACCCGATCCCGTAATTTCATCATTTTTTTGACGTTATCAACCGGGCATTTCAGCAAAGTCGCGATTTCTTCCTCAGAGGGCTCGTGACCCAGGGTTTGCTCAAGACGTCTGGAGGCTTTGATATAGACATTCATTTCTTTAAGGATGTGAATAGGCAAGCGAATGGTCCGCGTCTGGTTCATGATCGCCCGCTCTATTGTTTGCCTTATCCACCAGGTTGCGTATGTAGAAAAACGGAATCCGCGTTCAGGATCAAATTTTCCTACCGCATGGATCAAACCGAGATTACCCTCTTCGATTAAATCCAGTAGTGAGAGACCTCGGTTCATATAACGCCGTGATATTTTGACTACAAGGCGCAAATTACACTCAATCATCCGAGCTCTAGCAGCCTCATCGCCTTTTTGAACTAACCGGCCGTAGTATTTCTCTTCATCGGCAGTTAACAGTTCAGATCCCTCGATATCTTTAAGATACAGTTTCGTTGCATCGAGCTCTTTACTAGACAGCTTCCCTGCCTCAAATCGCTCATTTTCTTCCTCGTCTTGATCCAGCGTTTCTTCACTATCCAGGTCAAGTTCTTCGGTGTTTATTTCGTCTTCACTAACATGCACTTGTGAGACACTGTCCACTCGTTCCCATTCTGCAAGCTGAGCTTTAGCCATAATCTTCTCTTCTCCAAAGGCAGTAATTGCTGTTTAGACATCCAGTCCTTTTTAGATACAGCTTAAGGCTGACAGGTAGCACGACAGCCAACCTTAAAGAGACTTATGCAACAAGCAAGCCAAATCACCTAAGATCGTGAAGTTATTTATCTTTTTGGCAGATATTGGAGCGGATCTACAGGTTTTCCATCAAGACGAATACCGAATTTAAGGAGAGGTTTTCCACTATTATCCACCCCCATTACAGCAATTCTTTCGCCAGCAATGACGGTATCCCCTTCGTTCACCAATAGCTTTCCGCTTTGGGAGTAGGAGCTAATATAACTAGAATTATGCTTTATAATCAAAAGGTTACCGTATTTAGCCATATTTCCGCTGTACACAACCTCTCCACTTGAGGCCGCTCTTATTTCCTGACCGGCAATGCCTGCAATTTTGATCACACTGCTTTCCAACTCTCCAGCGATAAATTGACCCACAAGCCGACCCTCAGTTGGCCACTGCCAACCATTTTTACTGGGCCGGTTGACTGAGGGCACAGGGCTCGACGTCATATTTTCAGCGGGCAGATCCATTTTCGCAGATTGTTCTGTCAAATCTTTGACTAAAACACCCTCTTCCTCAAGCGGCTGAGCCGATATTGAAGACCGGCTCGCCCTCAACCCGGTTGTTTTTGCAGAAGGCGTCGTTGAAACTGTGGACTGGGTCTCAATTTCTTCATCGACAGGTTTTGACGTGGCAATAGTGACGTCATTATTTTGACGACTAATGACGAGTTTTTGCCCCGCTGAAAGACGATATGGCGGCCGTAAATTATTCCAACGGATCAGGTTTTTGTGGTCCATCTGATACCGCCAGGCAATAGAATACAAGGTATCACCTGTCTGTACGATGTAGGTATCTGTCCTGAAAGAAGTTTGTAATGTTCGGTTGAGAGTTTCATTTTTAGGCAACCCACAAGACGTCAAAAAAATGACAATCATGAGCGCATTCAAAATGCCAATCTTTTGTCTAAACTTCACAATTATCCCTTTAAGTACCAAACAACAGCCACCAGTAACAGAACCGTGATCCAGCCAATCCACTCAATATATTGTCTGATTGCCGGCTCAATACGCGGACCAAAGGCTGACACAAGTTGTGCGACCAAGAAGAAACGAGCCCCCCTGCCAATTAAAGATCCAATAATGAAAGGAATCAATGCCAGGGAAAGCGCTCCGGCAGCAATCGTAAACATTTTATAAGGTAATGGGGAAAAACCAGCCACTAAAATAACCCAAATACCCCACTCATCAAACCAGCTGACAACCGTCTCATATTTATGCTCATACCCCATTTTGTAAATCAACGGCTCAAGCATCTCAAATGCGAACATGCCGATCAGATAACCGAGTATAGCGCCCAGAATTGAGAAAATCGTGGTGATCGCTGCCAGCCGAATACTCCGTTTAGGCTGAGCAACAACCATGGGTATCAACATTACATCAGGAGGTATTGGAAAAAAAGAAGACTCTATAAAGCTCAAAAAAGCCAGATAGCGTTCAGCAAACCGGTGGCTCGACCACCGAATAGTTGTATCGTATAAATGTGTGAACAGTGTCATTAGTCAAGAACTTTCAAAGATTTAAAAACGAAATTATGACGAGAACCAGCATAGTCTTTATTGATCTAAGGCTCAGTATTCAACTTTAGAATGACCTCAGGCGCAGCCAGGGACAAAGGGGACGAATCGCACCCAGTCCAATTGCTCTTGTTCAAAATCAGCGCCCTTACGTGTAATCAGGGTTAGTATTTGGGTGTCCTCGTCATGATTAATGGGAGCAATCAGCTGGCCCTCGAGCACTAATTGACTCAAAAGGGCTTCCGGAACAGATTGGCACGCAGCTGTTACGACGATGGCATCAAAAGGAGCTTTATCAGGCAAACCCCAAGTACCATCGGTGTAACTTGCATGGATATTCTGGTACCCCAAACGCTGGAAAAGACACTTAGCCTTCTCATATAGACTTTTAATACGCTCGACCGTATAAACCTCTTCAACAATCTGGGCAAGAACTGCCGCCTGGTAACCTGAGCCTGTACCGACTTCTAGGACTTTACGTGGGAGCCGGTCTCTAATGACCGCCTCGGTCATACGCGCCACGATATAAGGCTGAGAAATTGTTTGCCCTTCTCCAATCGGTAAGGCGGTATCTTCATAAGCCCGGGTCGACATCGCCTCATCCATACAGAGGTGTCTGGGCACATGGCTGATTGCAGACAATACACGCTCATCCTGAATACCGTGATCTCTCAGACGTTTGACAAGACGATCCCGGGTGCGTTGTGACGTCATGCCAATGCCCTCGACTTGTTGCGGAGTGAATGGTTTTGGTTTACGCATCAGTTGTGGTCCAGCCAAGCACCTATCTTCTCAATGGCGTCATGGCACGTAAGATCAATTTGCAAAGGCGTGACTGAAACATACCCCTGGTTAACGGCATAAAAGTCCGTGCCGACACCAGCGTCTTCTTCTGGTCCCGGAGGCCCTACCCAGTAACAGGGGAGCCCACGCGGATCTCTCATCTCAACCACGGATTCAGACTGGTGTCGACGCCCCAGGCGCGTGGACAACATACCTTTTAGCTCGCTATAGGACACATCAGGCACATTGACATTCAAAATAGTATCTGCTGGCAGCGGCACTTCTTTAAGCCGTGAGACCAGTGCTTTCACTACCTGGCCCGCTGTTTGGTAATTTTCATCGGATGAGGACACAAGGGAAACCGCCATTGCAGGAAATCCCAAAAAACGCCCTTCAATCGCAGCAGCGACCGTACCTGAATACAATACGTCGTCACCCATGTTTGCGCCTGCATTGATGCCACTGATGACCATGTCAGGCAACGTGTCAAATAAACCATTGACCGCAAGGTGCACACAGTCAGTCGGCGTCCCTTCCACGGAAATAAAGCCATTTTTTTGACGGCTCGTTCGCAGCGGGCGATCAAGCGTTAATGAGTGGCTTGCGCCACTGCGATTGCGATCCGGCGCGATAACATTGACGTCGGCGATCTCGGACAGTGCCGCCGCCAGTACCTCAATGCCCGGTGCCAAATATCCATCATCATTAGAAACAAGAATTCGCATGTCAGATCATTTCCCTGATTACTTTAAACAGCAAGCCACCATAAAGCAGATTTCCACCGAAGCTCGACTCCAAATTGCGCCTTCAGAAAAAGCACTGAGAAAATGCCTGAGTTTAGATGGGGTATATATTTTATCAAGATTTACCTTATTAGAAATCAGGTATTTATTCATTGACGGCTATCAGCGCTTCGTGCTAGAACCTTTCCAAAAGTTAATATTTAATGCACCACGCGATCAGCCAGTCTCAAAACCGAATCACTGAGCCAAAACAGTCTAAAAACGTTCAGCAAATAGTTACGCCAGAAGTTGTTCAAGCAAAACCACTAACGGGGAGTAATTGTAATGTCTGATGATAAACGTGTTGTTGGGAGTGTTGAATACCACGTGGCCGAAGAAGCCTATTTTGAAAAACGTGGGTTAAAACGTTATGCCGGGGCCTGGTCGCTCTGGGCGCTTGGAGTGGGGGCCGTGATATCCGGTGATTTTTTTGGGTGGAACTTTGGCCTGGGGGTAGCCGGTTTCGGAGGACTGCTGATTGCCACGGTAATCATCGCCATCATGTATATTGGCATGTGCTATTCGATCGCAGAAATGTCTCCGGCTTTGCCGCACACGGGCGGTGCCTATTCATTTGGCCGGTCGGCGATGGGCCCTTGGGGCGGATTCATTACCGGTTTGGCAGAGAATATGGAGTATGTACTCACACCCGCAGTTATTGTTGTGGGAATTGGCGGTTACATGGGGGCCATTTTTAATGACTTGCTCGGCATCGAAATAGCCGCACCGCTATGGTGGGCACTGTCGTATATCATTTTTGTGGGTTTAAATATCATCGGTGCCGAGCTCACTTTCAAATTTTCCGTTTTCATCACGTTCCTCGCCTTGATCATTCTAGCGACCTTCTGGATAGGTGCTATCCCACTGTTCAGCTGGGAACACGCTCTGAACATTCAACCGACAGAAGGTAATAGCGTCTGGCTACCCATGGGCTGGGCTGGGGTCGCGGCAGCACTCCCGTTTGCGATCTGGTTTTACCTGGCGATTGAGCAACTACCACTTGCCGCAGAAGAGTCGCACGATCCTAAGCGCGATATGCCCAAAGGGCTCCTTTATGGCATTTTAACGCTCATCATCGCGTCGATTCTGACACTTTTCCTCAACTCGGGCATTGCCCCGGGCTCGGCTGTTGTCGGCCAGTCGGATGAACCTTTATTTCTCGCCTTTCAAACCATTTTTGGAGAAGGTATCGGCGCCTCATTACTCGCTTTGATCGCTGTGGCCGGGCTCATCGCCAGCTTTCATACCATTATTTATGCGTATGGCCGCAATATTTATTCGCTATCGCGTGCAGGTTACTTTCCACATTGGCTGTCAGTCACACATGATGAACGCAAAACACCGCACGTTGCACTCATTACCGGCGCCATCATCGGTTACATTGTTGCCCTGATCATTGAATTTGGCGAAGGTATCTTCGGTGGCTTGCCAGTGGGGGCTGTATTATTGAATATGGCTGTTTTTGGTGCTGTGATTGCCTACATCATGCAAATGATTGCATTTGTCCTGTTACGTAAAAACATGCCTCACATCCACCGGCCTTATGTGAGCCCTCTTGGCAATTTTGGCGCAATCGTGGCAGGAGTCATCGCCTTCGTCACCCTGATCTTTCTCTTTCTGAATCCGGATTATGTCGTTGGGGTTTACGGTTGTGCGATATGGTTCGCCGCCGGTTTGATCTATTTTGCACTTGTAGGTCGCAAGAATCTGGTGTACTCACCTGAAGAGGCATTTGCCGTGGATAATACGCGTCAAGCCTGAGTCCAGCATAGAATTACCTTTCGTTACTTTACAAACAAACCCTTGATGGCACACAGTTGCCATCAAGGTTACTGATTGAGTGAGAATGTTTATGCAAACCCATGATGTCACCACAGCCGAAGATGCCCGCCAAATTATCAATGAACGGGGTCTCGATTATGTCAAAGTTGGCTTGTTTGATATTGATGGCGTGCTGCGTGGCAAGTACATGGCCAAAGACAAGTTCCTCTCCGCACTCGAACACGGTTTTGGATTTTGCGATGTTGTACTGGGCTGGGACTCACAGGATCAGCTCTACGATAATGTAGCATTTACGGGATGGCATACCGGCTATGGGGATGCACCCGTTCGTATCATTCCAGAAAGTTGCCGGGAATTACCGCTTGAACAAAATGCATTGCTATTTCTCGCTGAGTTTAGTGGTGAAGCGGCAGCCATCTGTCCACGTGGCATACTTCAAAGCATGATAAAAAAAGCAGAGGTGATGGGTTTAATTCCTTATGCCTCGTGTGAATTTGAGTTCTTTCTTTTTGACGAAACCCCCAACAGTGTCAGAGATAAACATTACAAAAATCTAAATACCATTTCGCCTGGATTTTTTGGGTACTCTGTCCTTAGAAGCTCAGTATTTTCAGACTTTTACGAAGAGCTTTTAAGCACTTGTATGAAAATGGATATGCCCTTGGAGGGCTTGCATACAGAAACGGGCCCGGGCGTTCTTGAAGCCGCAATTGCCTACGACAAGGCGCTCGAAGCGGCCGACCGCGCAGCCTTATTCAAGTCTTTCACAAAGATTCTGGCCCAAAAACGCCAGTGGATGGCCACGTTTATGGCACGCTGGTCCAGTGACTGGCCAGGCCAAAGTGGTCACATTCACTTATCGTTAAAAAATGATCAGGGACACTCTGTTTTCTATGAAGAAAACCAGCCTCACCACATCAGCGACACCATGCGTTATTTTATTGGTGGTCAGCAAAAACTGATGCCCGAACTGTTATGTATGATCGCACCCACGATTAACAGCTTTACCCGTCTCGTGCCGGGATTCTGGGCACCCACTTCAGCAAACTGGGGTATCGAAAACAGAACCTGCGCTTTAAGGGCCATTACCGGCAAGCCAAATGCTCAACGGGTAGAGTACCGGATCGCTGCAGCGGATATTAATCCTTATATCGCAATTGCTGCTGCATTGGGCTCCGGTTTATGGGGGATTGAGCATAGCATTGAACCCAGTGAACCGATCACCGGCAACGCTTATGATGTCTCACCGCCAGAGGAACAAACGTTACCAAAGACATTGATCGAAGCAGCCAGTAAACTCACCCATTCAACAGCCGCCCGATCACTCTTTGGAGATCAATTTGTTGATCACTATGCAGCAACCCGCGTATGGGAAGAACGTGAGTTTCGAAAACACATCAGTGACTGGGAGATGGCGCGTTACTTTGAAATTATTTAATGAGTACTTTCCCCGGTAAAATATCCGCATTAAAATCGGGCTTGCGTCATAGAACAGCGTAAACGCACATCACAGCCCACAGTTTTTTTAACTACAACACAGCAAAACTTGGTGGGCATATTTAAAGTTCCCAGTAACAAGTTAATGTGGCGAAATCACTGAATAAAAAGCCTTTATGGATCTTAGCGATACACTGGAAATATATGCTCTCACAAGCCGAGGCCTCAGGCGAGAGCGCAACGAAGATTACATTGGTCACCTTGCTTATGCGGGCGTTGCCGTGCTGGCTGATGGCATGGGCGGCTATAACGCGGGGGATGTGGCCAGTTCCGTAGCAGTCAATTCCATTTTATCGAATCTGCCGGGCAGTCTGTATAATCGCGCCCAACTTGCCGAACTAACGGAATTTAATAGTACAGAGGCTGCGTGGTGCTACCGTGCGGCGATTCGAGCCAACCAGAGTGTCTACCAGGTTTCACAAAGCCAACCACACTATACCGGTATGGGTACCACGCTGGTGACGGCCCTCTTTTATAATAACCAGGTCACTGTCGCTCATGTTGGCGACTCCCGCTTTTATCGGCTCGATGGCGAAGAAGGCACGTTAACGCAAATCACAAGGGACCACACGGTTTTACAGGAGCTCATTGATCGCGGCGTGTACACTCCTGAGGAAGCACTCGCTTCATCCAATAAAAACCTTGTGACTCGCGCGTTAGGCGTGGATAAAAAAATCAGCATCGACATCACCGACACCCTTGTCAACCCAAACGATATTTTTTTATTGTGCTCAGACGGGCTTCACGACCTTGTCTCCGAAGAAGCCATAGAACTGACCGTTTCAACATTTAAAGATCATTTAGACGCAGCGGCAACCTCTTTGATTCAACAGGCAAATGATGCAGGCGGGCATGACAACACCTCCGTCATATTGATCAAATGTCATAAACCTTTTCCTGAAAAAACGAGCTGGTTCCAACAATTCAGTCACTGGTTTAAACGGTAGTCATTTACGGGAAAAATTATGTCAAAACTTACACTGATGCTTGATGGTAAATACATTCGTGAATACAGCATAGAAGATGATGTCACGACCATTGGCCGACGAAGCAGTAACACAATTTCAACCGACAGCAGTGATCTTGCCGTAAGCGGCACCCATGCCCGTATCGTGTTCATTCTTGATGAGCACTTTATTGAAGATCTTGAGAGTACCAATGGCACTTACGTCAATGGCAAGCCGATCAAGAAACATAATCTGAGAGAGGGTGATGTGATTGCCTTCGGGCGGCATACGCTCAAATACAGTCACGGCGATGAACAAGTCGCACCGGATCATCACGAAGAAAAACTGGATGATACTTACGAACCAACGGTTTTGGACACTCAAACCAATGCCACCGATTTACAAATCGACACAGAGGAGAGCATCCCCCCCTATCTGAAGATTCTGTCAGGGCCTAACAGCGGACAAGAACTCAAAATCATCAAAAACCTCACAACGCTCGGGAAGCCGGGTCAGCAAATCGGCGCCATAAGCCGGCGGGACAATGATGAGTACTTCTTTTTACATGTTGAAACAGTCGGTAATATCGACAAACCGTTACTCAACGGCGCCAGCATACAGGAACCGGCACCGCTCAAACCCAGTGATGTGATCGAGTTGGCTGGCGTTAAACTTGAATTTATTCAGCCCTGAGTTCATCATAAATCACCTTGCGAATAGCTGCGGCTTCTCAAAAGAGCACACGGGCGACCGAATGAAACGACTGCGCATTAAACAGCAACCGTGACCTCCTTTAAAGACCACTTTTCCTCCCAATCCAAGCACTATGCGAAGTACCGCCCAAACTATCCAGATAAACTGTTTCAGTACATTGCCAGCTTGTGTGAGCAACGCACACTGGCCTGGGATTGTGGAACAGGCAGTGGACAGGCAGCAAAAGGGCTTTGTCAGTACTTCAAAGAGGTCATCGCGACCGACGCCAGCGAGGCGCAAATTGCCACAACCCAAACACAATCTCATCTGACTTTTCGCGTCGCCCCGGCCGAAAACAGTGGCTTGCCCAACAATGCTGTCGACTTAATCAGTGTCGCGCAAGCGTTGCACTGGTTTGATGTTCCTCGCTTTGCAACAGAAGCCCAACGGGTTCTAAGGCCCCAAGGCATACTCGCCGCCTGGACTTATAATCTGATTTCAATCACTCCGGCAGTCGATGAAATCATCCAGACCCTCTATGACCAAACCCTCAATGGATATTGGCCTGCGGAGCGCAAAATGGTGGAGGACGATTACGCATACATCATCTTGCCTTTAATGGAAATCCCACAAACCCCGGCGTTTCACATGCAAGCGTCTTGGACACGGGATCAACTCATCGGTTATTTGAGCACTTGGTCAGCCGTCAAAAAATATGTGCATATGCATCAAAAAAACCCGTTACAAGATTATTTTGAAGCCCTGCAAGATGTCTGGGGACCGGCAGATACTCCGTTACCAGTCACCTGGCCACTCAAGCTAAAAGCCTGGCAGAACGACGCTTAGCATTTAATCGCTCCGAGAAGATGCATTACGAAGTAGCACTTCACAACGAACACGCCATTGCGAACAAGAACTGGTAAAATCCGGCATTATTGATCGTAATATCTCAATGGGAAGCTTTCTTGGATACAACACCTCCCCTCAAACCAGCCGGCTTTTTTCGCCGCCTTGCCGCAATAACCTATGATCTCTTTCTGCTCACAGCAGTCCTATTTTTTTATTCGGCCATTTGGGTTGGCGTCAATCAGGGCGAAGCGGTGACTCACCCGCTCTTTCACCTATCGCTGCTGTTGATTATCAGTGCCTTTTTTGTCTTTTTCTGGACCCGAAAAGGGCAAACGCTCGGAATGCAATCCTGGCGAATTCGCGTGATTGACCGTGATGGCCATGTGCCAAATGGGAAAACAGCCGTCCTGCGCTTGGTATATGCCGGTTTATCCTGGGTTCCCTGCGGATTAGGCTACCTCTGGGCACTGATTGATAAAGACAAACAAACCTGGCATGACAAGCTCTCCAAGACCTATCTGGTTTATCTCCCTAAAAAACAGCGCTAGGTATTATTTACACGGCGAATGCCCCACGCCGCTGTCACTGAAAAAAGAAATGGCGCGACCAAAGCACTGACTATCGGCGATAGGCCATACACCAGACCCATGCGCCCGATGAGCCTTTCCGCCAGAAAATACGCCACACCCAGAACGATACCAATCAGTAATCGCTGCCCTGCGTTGGCCGAACGGCTAGGTTGAAAAACAAACGGAAGTGATAGCATCAGCATCACGAGAATGGAAAACGGCACGGATATCCGCCGCCAAAACTCAAGTTCATAGCTTGAAGCATCCAATTTGTTTTTCTGTAAGTACTCAACGTAGCTCTTCAGATAAGCGGCAGACTGTGTGCGAGATTTGACAGCCAGCAGATCAAACAAACCCCGGTCAATCAGTTCGCTCCAGACCTCTCTTTCAATCACTTCTAGCGTACTTTGGCCAGTCCCTGCGTCAATCCGGGTATAAGTCACATTATGTAACTGCCAGCTTTTATCGGGTAAGGGGCGAGCTAATTCCGCACGGATGATTTGATGAAGTGAATCATCGTGATATTCAAAAATCGTAACATTCCGCAGGACCAGATCAGGAAGAATGGCACGCACATTAATAAACCGGTTTTCAGCTCTCACCCACAACCCTTCTCGTGCCTTTAAAGATACGCGCTCCGACAACGCTGCCAAGCGCATTTGCTGAGAATAGCGCTCGGCCTGTGGGGCCCAGTACTCCCCAACAGCAATAGCAATCGCGACTAAAAACAGCCCCGTTTTCAACACACCGAACAACAAGCGCCAAACAGAAACGCCAGAGGTACGCATCACAATCAGCTCATTATTAGACGACAACGCCCCCAAGCCTAACAAACTGCCAATGAGTACCGCTGAGGGAAAATACTCATACAAAAGTCCGGGCAATTTGAGCAACACGTAAACGCCGGCCAGCACCGTGGTATAGCGGCCACGGCCCACAGATTCCAGTTCAAAGATAAAAGAGATCAGTGTCTGCAGTGAAAGCAAAAGCAGCAAAACCAGCAACGTTGCTGAAACAATCGAACGGAAAAGATAGCGGTCAACCTGGCTCATGCAGAAGAACTACCCAGTGATTTCCACTGTGTTAAAAGCGGACCGTTCATACGTACAATCAAGTACAACACCACAATCAACATTAAGGCGTGAGCCCACCACAAACCAAGCCACTCAGGTGCAATCCCTTTACTGATCCACTTACGCCCCACCACCAAGAGATTGCTGTACGGCAAATAGACCAAAACGGCCAACGCAACACGCCCGTAGCGGCCCTGGCGGGGTCCCGTGCGGCTTAAGGGTACCGCGAACAGTGCGAGCAGCACCGCTGTGATGGGAAAGGCTATGCGCCAATGCCACTCAGCTCTGTCTTTCAAGTCGCTCGACTCACGTAACTGAGCCATCGTCTTACCATCATGACGCAGGCTGGCAGTCGCTTCGATTTCCCGTGGCACCAGTACTCCGTGCTTTTCAAACACTGTGATCTGCATCATTTGCCCGGTGTCTGTTTTCGTTACCCGCTCGCCATTCACAAAGACAATAAAATCGCCATCAAGATCTTCTGCCTGCCGGTAACTGGCCTGCTCGGCAGTTTCTACAGAAAATCCATCTTTTTCCTGGTTATAAGCAAAGACCCCGTTCAATTGACTGGTATCTGGGTCCACAGATTGCGCATAAACCACGGCATCGTTGACTGCAACTTCGGTAAATCGCCCAGGGTTCACCAAACTTAACAAGGGCCTGTTTGTGGCTACATATCGGATTCGTTGCTCTTCGCGACTGGCCCATGGCGAAATCACCACAACCAAAACCGTGATCAAACACACTGCGAGCGCTGTCGCGGTCAAAACAGGTCGAAAGACATCGCCGTGGCCCACGCCACAGGCTCGCATGGCGGCCATTTCGCTGTCTTGATATAAACGTCCTAACGCAAAAATAATGCCCAGATACAAACCTACCGGGATGAGCATTGATGATAATTTGATCAGTTTGGCCAGCATGAATGGAAAAACAAAATCTGCCGGCAAAGAGCCGTCCATTGCCATGCCCAACACGCGCGCCAGCGTACTGCCTGTCAAAACCAGTACCAAAACCAACGTTACAGCCACCCAGGAAAGTAAAATTTCCTTGAGTAGATAGCGATCAATCAGCCCTAAAAACATTGAAACATTGCGCGGTGTTCATCTACCTGTTCGCAGCCCTCACCTTTTGTCGGAGGCCTCGCGCTCACACTTACCTAAAAAAATGGCGTCTCTGCCGCGAGCGCCTCTAACAGGAGAGATTAGCACAGATTTGTATGCTAAATTAAAAGCAACAAACACTTTGTAAAAGATAAGTACGATCAACAGGATGACCTATGGATATCAGCGTCAAAATTGGCCAAGCCGAAAAACAAAAAACACCTTGCCTGCTTGTAGGCATCTATGAAAAAAACAAACTATCCGAAAGTGCTGAAGCGATTAATAACCTGACTCAGGGAGGCCTCCGAACAATCATCAAGCAAGGTGATATTGACGGCAAAGCCGGACAAACACAGCTGATCCCTCTATTACCGGGCGCGCCCTGCACGCGTCTCTTGCTGGTCGGCCTAGGCAGCACTAAAGCGGTCAAAGAAGCCGACTTCCGCAAAGCCTGTGAAGCTGCAGCAAAAATACTGACAACAGGTGGCATGGAAAGCGCTGTTTCTTTTCTGAGTGAAGTCAATGTCCATAAAAAAGATGTGCTCTGGAAGATCAAAACCGAGGCCACCTCCATGCTCGCGGCCACTTATCAATACAACCCCTATAAAAGTAAGAACGAACCCAACAAACATCCGCTAAGAAAACTCACACTGGGGATTGGCTCGCGCGCTCACCTTACCCTAGCCAAAGAAGGTCTTGCGCAAGCAATCGCAATCAATACCGGAATCACGTTAACAAAAGATCTGGGCAACTGCCCACCCAATATCTGCCACCCAACATATTTGGCCGAGCAGGCATTGCAATTGGGGAACCGTTTTGACAAATTAAACGTAGATGTACTAGAAGAAGCGGACATGAAAAAGCTCGGTATGGGAGCGCTTCTATCCGTCTCCAAAGGCAGTCAGCAGCCTGCCAAATTGATCACAATGCAATATACCGGCGGTAAAAAATCCCAGAAGCCTGTTGTTCTGGTGGGAAAAGGTGTGACTTTCGACACTGGGGGCATTTCTCTAAAGCCGGGC
>DJFX01000006.1:25332-26177 GCA_002432635.1 Halothiobacillaceae bacterium UBA5861
CATCCATGGATGAAATGAAATTCGATATGTGCGGTGCTGCCAGCGTATTTGGCACACTATTGGCGTGCTGCGAACTGGGGTTGCCGATTAATCTCGTTGGTATCATCCCTGCTGTGGAAAACATGCCCGATGGGAAAGCAACCCGCCCCGGCGACATTGTGACAACCATGTCCAAGCAAACGGTAGAAATCCTTAATACCGATGCAGAAGGCCGTTTGATACTTTGTGACGCTCTGACTTATGCAGAAAAATTCAACCCTGATGTTGTCGTAGATATCGCGACCTTGACAGGTGCCTGCATCGTGGCTTTGGGAAAACACACCAGTGGTTTACTGAGTAATGACAACTCACTCGCCAACGCGCTTTTTGACGCGGGTCAGCGATCAGGGGATAAGTGTTGGCGGTTACCGCTGTGGGATGAATACCAAAAGCAACTGGACAGTAATTTTGCTGACATGGCGAATATCGGTGGTGCCCCAGCCGGCACGATTACAGCCGCCTGCTTTCTTTCCCGGTTTACAGAAGACTACCGTTGGGCACATCTGGACATTGCCGGAGTAGCATGGCTGAGTGGTGACAAAAAAGGCGCAACCGGGCGGCCGGTTCCCCTACTCATGGACTACTTATTACAACGCTGCCAATAAACGATGCACGCGTTATGACCCGTATTGACTTTTACATCCTCAAAAACCACGATAACCACCGGAGAAATGCGGTGGTCTGTCGGTTGGCAGAAAAGGCATGGCAAAATGACAATCAAGTCTATATTCATACACAGAATGCCGAACAGCTAAAGCAACTCGACGACTTACTTTGGACATTCCGGAACGACAGCTTTGTCCCGC
>DJFX01000006.1:26412-26836 GCA_002432635.1 Halothiobacillaceae bacterium UBA5861
GCGAACGACAGCTTTGTCCCGCATACCTGCGTCGAGCCCGATGGGCCAACGTTTACAAAAAAGCATAAACAGGTATTACTGGGTCACCAGTTTGAGCCAGACCCCTTTTTTGATGTGCTCATTAATCTGGACAAGACCGTACCGACCTTTTTCAGCCGATTCAGACGGGTGCTTGAAGTGGTTAATCAGGATGATAACGTTCGTGAGCAAGGTCGCCAGCGCTACAGTTTTTATCGGGAGCGCGGCTACCCTCTGCACCATCACAATTTACAGACCTGACGGAAAGACAACCTCTCATGGACAAAAAAGACGCGAACAACACGCCTGATCCTTACAGTGACCTCGAAGAGTTCCCGCTGCTGGAAGATGTCGTCATTGAAGGTGACCCCGGCATTATCGAATCTTCCCGTCGAGAGTATGAGCA
>DJFX01000006.1:27064-27871 GCA_002432635.1 Halothiobacillaceae bacterium UBA5861
ATAAAAGTTACTGACGACTTTGAACTCGACCCATTACCCAAAACCTCGCCCCAGTCCATCAGTCAATTAGTGACGGACAAACAACTTGAAGCACTGGTGGATGAAATCATTGAAGCACATACCGAAAAAATGCGTACTGACATCTTAAAAGTAATTAAACATATTCTTGACGAAACCCGCAACCCATCCGAAAAATAAATCGAAACAAACACTTAAGTTTCTTTGCTCACTTCCTCAAAAGCCTACCGATCCACCCTTTAAAGATAACCATCATAAGGCCGTCATAAATAATCAGACTCACTAAATCACCAGCCTTTTGAAAAAGTAAAGAACGCTATGATAAAAATACTTGCTGTTATGTTGCTAACGCTGCTTTGCCACCCTCTATTTGCAGCCGACGACGAAGCCAAGGAAACGCCCCCCCAAAAACCCATTTACTTGAGCATGCTGCCACACTTCACGGTCAATTTATCGGATGGCACAGTGCCCCGCTTCCTTATGATCAAAGCACAGACACAAGTCGCCAACAAAGAAACCCGTAAATCTTTGATCAGGCACATGCCAGCCGTGAGACACAACGTATTAATGAAGCTCAGTTCATTATCCAGTGAAGACATTCGCAGCAGCAGCCAAAAAGAAGCACTGCGTCAAGAGATTGCCGAGATCATTCGCAAAACACTCACAGAGTACGCTGAATACGACGATGTAAAAGGCTTTTTCATCACCTCCCTGGTCACGCAATAAGAGTCAAACACGCCTTCCGTTTGCTGGCTTGAAGGCGATGATCTCCGAATAACCACACACACC
>DJFX01000024.1 GCA_002432635.1 Halothiobacillaceae bacterium UBA5861
CGAATCCCACCATTGATCTGCAACCGCAGCTACATCCAGGCAGTGGTAGGGCAGCAAGTGATAGGCGGCGTTTTGTTCGCCGTCGGTGGGTTGGGCTTTGCCCCAGTAGGAGTAATAATACTCTCTGCTCCCAAAATCCTTAGGGCAATCGACCACGGGCACCTGCTTTCTATCGTCCATGATTACATTTCCACTTAAACGCTCCGCCTTTGAGTCAGGCGTTTCTCTCATAGCCAGCTTCAGAGTCGCCAAGTTTATTCTTAAACTAATAGGCGTAATGCTTTTAAACTAGCTTAAAAAGTAAGTGGAAAATGCGATCAAGCTATCTTTTTCACGCACTAACTAAAGGGTTACTCGGGTGACTAAGTTGATTCCTGGCTATTTTTAAGGTGCTTATGACTGACACCGGTTTACTTTTTGCTCATTCCGGCAGGTGGTCAACGCGGCCCTTATCTGTTTGAAGGTCTAATTCAGGTATGGGGCTGTTGCCTGCAGTGTTGTGCAGGAAGATATCTCCTTTATCCACGTGGATGCTGATGGCAGAAAATGCTGCTATGGGTACCAGTATGTCAATACGGTTGCCAAACTCGCTAAAGATGCCTTGATGGTCGAAGGTGTAGTGAACGCTTCCTTCTGTAGTGATTGCTTCTTCCTGAATACGATTGGTGGGTAGGCCAAAGGCTTTTACCCGGCTTTGGATGTTGATTGCCGAGAGTTCCGAAGGGCTGAATTTCAATGTAATGTCACCTTGGCTTACAGTGATTTTTAGTGTTTTTTCAGTGGCGTTTGAGTGTTGTTCAATAGGTATGGAGTATGTTTTTTCGTGCTCCAGCGGAATGGAAAGTGATACGCCGATCAGTACTCCTGTCGCGGCCAGGAGCGATATGGTACGCGAAAGTTTTGGGTGTGGATTAAGCGCATCGACTGACAAGGTTCTCGCCGCTTCCATTCGTCGGCCTGTACGCAAGGCGACGTAATACAGTACCCAGGCCGTTGTGAAGGGAATGTAGGCCGACCAGATCACATCAGACAGAAAGTGCCCTCCTGCACTCATGCGCCCAATACCTGCCAAAGTGCCCAAACCTAATCCACCCGCGAGGACCCAGTAACCCAAAGGAGAGTACCGCCTTCTGAGAAGAAACCAGAACGCTAAAAACGAAAATCCAACAGAGGCGTGCCCGGCTGGAAAAGATTTGAGTTCGCCGGCCTGTTCGGCATTCCGCTTGAGCGGGGGTACGTAGACATGTTGCCCCCCCAGTTGTTCAACCTGCCGCGGGCGGGGACGCCCCCAGTTATCTTTGAACACGCCGTTCACAAGCGCACCTGGACCGAGCACAAAAACCAGGAGTAAAAATACGGCTTGGGGCCGCCGACGCAGACAAAATTCCATACCAAAAGACGCGCAAAAAATGAAGGCTATGGAAAACAGGCAGATGATGCCGGTGAGTACGGGTATGCCGTAGTAGAAGGCTTGCCAAATGAGCGTCTGCCCTAGTGGCCAGCGGTTGCTTTCCTCGGGGCGGTAGAAGAGGTTTAACGCACGAATATCCAGATCAGTTGTCCAGAAGACCAGTGTTGCCAGTGTTACCAGCAGGGTCGGTACCATGAGTTCGAGCGCGATACGCCTTTTGGGTACTTGCCCGGATTCCTGTTGGAGTTGCACGATGGTCCTTATCTCCCGTATAAAAACTCGATAAAACCGATCATCTTAGTGCGAATTGAGCCGCCTCGCCAGTGTTACCCGTGAAAAGGTCGGGTTAAGCATTTGCTTGCGCAAGGGATTTCAGTAGCCTTTAAAGCCACGCGCCAAATAAGCCTGATATGTAATCGCAAAATCCCGGTGAATGGGGATGTGGATTTCCTTGAGAAAAGCCACGCTGTCGAACCGGCTTTGTAAATCGGAGACATCTGTTTTCTGTGTGACGTAGATAAAGTCTTCACCGATGTGATCAGCCATATTGGTGACAAGATCGAACTGGTGGCGAATCTGTGACTCAGGATTCCAGGAAACACCGTCCAGACGGTGAGGCTGGCTATAAAATGCAACATGCGAAAGCACACTGCGTGAGCCAGACAAGAGCTTGGCTTTGGGGTGTGCATTAAGCAGCGTGGTCACTTCGTATGCAAAGGCTTCCCAACCCTTTACCCGCTTGTAAGGGTCTGTCTGACGCGTGAGCTCGATCCCCAGCACCTGAACAATCGTGTGGTAATGAAAAACGGCCAACCCCAAGAGTATATTGGCTGCAAACACGGCCGTGAGCCATTTGGTTCGCCCTGCCTGCAATAACCGGCTAATGACCCACAAAGTAGCCGCCACATAAGTGGGGGCAGCCCAGTTGGCATTTGCACGCCCCAGCAAGCCCTGAAGGCTGATAATCAATAGAAAGGGCAGGCTAAAAGAGAGCAGTAAGCCTGTGTGCTGCGGACCTTGTGAGGGTACAACCGGCCCACGCGGAATCAATAACCCGGCCAGTAGCGCCAAAAAAACGAAAAAGCCAACGGGCCCCATCACTGAAAACTGCCCGGCCAGAAACTCACCGAGTTCCCCCCAGTGAAGCCCGGTATTTTCCAGCCGGGAAATTTCGTAGGTGTGCTGGAGTGTGGGAAAGCGATGCTGAATATTCCAAAAAATATTGGGCAGGAAGAGGAGAAACGCGAGAACAGCGGCAAGATACAAGCGATAATTCAGCAGGTGCTGACGATACGCTGGCACAGTGCAAAGGGCAATCAAAACGCTGACTGCAAAAATTCCCATGGTGTATTTACTCAGGAGGCCCAAGCCGCCGGCAAGCCCAAGCAGCACCCAATATCGCCAGGTATTTTCGTTGACGGCCCGGACAAAGGCATACAGGGATAAGGTCCAAAAGAAAAACAGCAATACATCTGTTGAGGCAATGACAGAAGATAACGTCACACCGGGGAGTGTGATAAAGGCCAGTGTGCTGAAAAAAGCCACCCGCACATCAAACAAGTAACGCGCCAGCAAAAAGAAAGCTACGGCTGTGAACGGGTATACGAAGAGCGCCAGCGACTTAACACCGAGTTGGGAATCACCCAGCAATGCCGTTACCCCTCCGATCGACCATGCAATCATGGGCGGTTTGGAGTAATAGCCAAAATCGGGTGCCTGGGACCAAACCCAGTAGTAGGCTTCATCGACATACAGGCTTAAGGACTGGTCTGTGGCAAGCAGCACTGCCCGGTAAAGTGTCCACAACGCCAGAATAGCCAGCAGCCCCAACCCATAAGACCGGCCCATCGCATCGTGAGATAAGGGGTTATTCGTTGTCATGTTCAGCCCATGTTGTCTGTTTAGAGAATGGCAGCACCCAAGCCAGTAGAGCACCCACCGCAGAAGCCAATAGTACAAATAAATGTGTGTTCACCGCCGCCACCACCACACGCTCAGCAGAAACGCCATGGGGCAGTAAGCCAACCGCGATACCGGCCTCATATGTTCCAGCATTACCGGGAGCATTAATGGGGAGAACACTCGACAGCTCCCCCATAACAGCGCCACCCAGCGCAGCACCCAGTGAAACACCGGCAAACTCACCAATCAACCAGGCCAAAGCGTAAAGTTTGACAGACCAATTCGCCCAGCTCCACCACCAACAGCGCAAAAAGACCCAGCCACTCTCGGGCAAGGCCGCTACAACCACCCTGAACTTGCTTGCCTCGGATGTCTGCCCCACCACCCAGGTATTCAGGGGCTGCCGAAAAGAGAAGACGGCAAAGGGAATTAAGCCGGCAATGGCGCCGATAATCAGGCTGGGGCCGGCGTCCATAACGCCCGTGAACACAGCAATCAGCCCTAAAGTCAAAATGACATGCAAATCAAATAGGCGAAATAACAGCAACCCCGGTGTAGACACCAGATAATTCACACCAAAGTAGCGCTTCATCAGGAGCGGAAACGAAAGTTCACCACTGCGAAACGGCAGTAGATTATTGAGTATGTTGTGATAGAGCATCAGCCGAAGACAAAGGCCGTAGCGTCCGGTCACGGCCTGCCGGAAAAAGTCATACAAACGCACAGCCCGCAAGGCGTAACTGGCCAGCATCAAACACAACAATGTGACGGCTGTTTGCCCACTGAGCGATTGCCACGCGGCTAAAACCGTTGTCCAGCCCCAAAAATATTCAACAGCAACCAAACATGCCAAAAGGATGGCCCAGGGCATTAATTGAATAAAAAAACGTTTCATAGGGCAGCGTTCAGTTGCACTCGCACAAAGGTGCGTATTTTACATGCTTGCAAAAACTCTGGCAGACGATTTAATTTTTTTAGGCGAATGTGCTGTCAGTGCTTAAGGCTCATAGTACAATGCGCGTCACGCTAACAGGATCACGCCCCATCACCGCCATGCAACAAGTCAATACACCCAGCACCGTGAAAACAAGCAGTCCACCCAATCACACCGATCGGGTGAGCATTATTATTCCGGTCTTTAACGAAGACAGTAATGTCGATCAGTTAATCCAGCGCATCCACACAGGAATGAAAAGCAGTCCCTTCTTTTGGGAATTAATTGTGATTGATGATGGCAGTGAAGACGACACTTTCATCAAATTAGAGGCTCTGGCTGATTCCTACGGAGAGCATGTGCATGTCGTTTCCCTACAGCGCAATTTTGGGCAAACCGCCGCCATGCAAGCGGGGATTGACTATGCCCGCGGTGATATTATCGTCACACTGGATGGCGACTTGCAAAATGACCCCATGGATATTCCACGGATGGTGAACCATTTGATCGACAAAAAGCTGGATCTCCTGGTGGGCTGGCGTAAGCAGAGAAAAGATGGTTTCTGGCTGCGTAAGTTGCCTTCCAAGATCGCAAACCGCCTGATCGGCTGGGTCACCGGTGTCAAACTGCACGACTACGGCTGCAGTTTGAAGGTATATCGAGCCAGTATCATTAAACAAATTCAGCTTTATGGCGAAATGCACCGTTTCATCCCGGCCTGGGTTGCCCGCATCGTACCCAGCTCCCGCATCGGTGAGATAGAGGTGAACCATAGCCCGCGGGTCTCAGGCAGCTCAAAGTATGGCATTTCGCGGACCTTTCGGGTCCTTATCGATCTGCTTGCCGTCTTTTTCTTTATGCGATACAGCGCCCGGCCTGGCCACTTTTTTGGCAGTATTGGCCTCCTGTTCGGTGCGATTGGCTCGACAATGCTGGCGTATCTTGCCGTCTTAAAGTACGGCTTTGGTGAAAGCATCGGCCAACGGCCTTTGCTGATGATTGGCATTCTCTTTGTCGTCACATCCGTCCAGCTTCTCACCACCGGCGTGATCTCCGAGCTGCTCACCCGCACTTATTACGCCTCCGGTAATGTAGAAAGCTACCGGGCTGGGAAACTCATTAACCCGCAGGCAGACAGTCCAACAGGTTGGCATCACAGCAAGTGAAAACGTTCCGGTTTTCCGAACACCCGTTTTTACTTTTTTTTCTGGTCGCATTCGCCTTTTTTTTTCAACTCGGTAGCGCCCCTCTTTTCGATCTGGATGAAGGCGCATTCAGCTCCGCTACGTGGGAAATGCTACAACGTGGGGACTTCATCACTCCCTATTCCAATGGCACCCCCCGCTTTGATAAACCCATCCTGATTTATTGGTTCCAAGCGGCAAGCGTGTCTATCTTTGGGGTCAATGAGTGGGGCTTTCGCCTGCCTTCGGCCTTAATGGGGAGTGTTTGGGTCTTTGCCACTTATCTGTTTGCCCGGCAACGACTGAGTTATTCAGCCGCCTTTAGCGCAGCTGCAATGATGGCCTGCTCATTAGGGGTGATGGCGATTTCCCGGGCGGCCACGGCAGACGCTCTGCTCAATGCCCTGATTGCGCTCACAATGCTGGATATCTATCGCTATTCAGAAAAACCTTCGCGCACTGTGCTTCACCGCGTTTTTCTTTGGATGGGGCTGGGTGTGCTCGCAAAAGGCCCCATTGCGATTTTGATTCCGCTGGTCGTCAGCTTTATTTTTTTCCTGTCGGAGATGCGCTTGCGCACATGGCTGGCGTGCCTCTTCAATCCAACAGGCTGGCTGATCTTTCTTGCCATCATCTTGCCCTGGTATACGCTGGTTCTATATGACCAGGGGTGGGCTTTTATTGAAGGTTTTTTCCTCAAACACAATGTGAGCCGCTTCTCCAGTACGATGGAGGGACATGGCGGTAATCCGCTTTTTTACCTACCAGTTGCTTTTCTCATCGTATTGCCATTCAGTGGCATTCTGATCAACCTGCTGACAAGGGGCCGCACGCTTTGGAACAACTCACTCAATCGGTTTCTAATCATCTGGTTTGGTTTTGTTTTTGTCTTTTTCTCTTTCTCAAGTACCCAGCTCCCGCATTATCTCTTATATGGATCGACCCCCCTGTTTCTTTTGATGGCGCCTAAATTTTCAGCCTTGCAAAACCGCTGGCTGGCTTATCTACCCGGCATTCTGTTTTTTCTGCTGATAGCGGCACTGCCCGAACTGCTTAAGGTGGGCCTGTCTTACGAAGATAACGCTTATCGTCATGAACTCTTAACACTTGGTATTCATAGTGTTGACTTAAATTATCGTATCCTGACAGGAGTTACTTTTGTCTTTGCCATCGGTTTACTGCTGTTACCAAAGCATCTGATCGCAAAAGGGTTGATGACCCTCGGCATTTTGCAATTGGTTGTGGTCATACAAGGTCTGCTTCCTTTAGCCGGCAGCATGCAACAGCAACCGGTTAAATCTGCGGCAGCTCAGGCAAAGTCGTTGAATGAAGAAGTCATAATGTGGGGTATCAATATGCCAAGCTTTACTGTTTACAGCGGACAAATTACACCACGCAGGTTTCCCGCGCCCGGTGAACTCGTTTTTACCCGAGCGGACAAACTCAATCAATTAGGTGCTCATTCCCCCCTATTCACTCACGGCGGTATTATTCTGACACGCAAGCAATAGCGACGGAGAGTTATCTGTGCAAAACCGTACATTGTGGTGGCCTTTGTCTATAGCGATTGTTCTTTTACTGGCCGTTTCGGCATCAGGCGCCAACCGATCGCTTTTTATCTTACTCAATCAATCCGGCACATTATTACCGGACTCATTCTGGCAATACCTGACTGTATTCGGAGATGGACTGGTTGCCCTGGTTCTCCTGCTACCCTTTGCAAAACGCTACCCTCAAGTCCTTTGGGCAGCTGCCGTAACCGGTATTCTGTGTGGACTGGCCACACACGGGCTGAAACCGCTTTTCAATATGGACAGACCCCCTGCTGTACTGGCACAGGAGGCTTTTCATCTGATTGGCCCCAAGCACAGCAGCTACTCGTTCCCTTCGGGTCACTCAATCACCGCTGCTGCACTGGCGGGTGTGTGGGCGTTTTCATTTAATCGGCCCTGGACC
This sequence comes from Halothiobacillaceae bacterium UBA5861, assembly GCA_002432635.1. Classification (GTDB taxonomy): domain Bacteria; phylum Pseudomonadota; class Gammaproteobacteria; order UBA5861; family UBA5861; genus UBA5861. Next base: position 7,388 of record DJFX01000024.1, read on the forward strand.
AATAGTGTGCTGTTGCTCCTGGCGGTGTTGATTGCCTTGAGCCGGGTCATGGTTGGGGTTCACTGGCCCATTGACATCCTCTCTGGCCTGATGATCGGCTGGTCTTGTGCCTGGGTTGGTGTGATGCTGGCCCATCATTGGCAGTGGGGCTGCCACACAGTCACAACACATATTTTGGTGATCATTCTCACCATTGCGTCCGCCTCACTCTTCTTTCACGATCACGGTTACCCAACCGCACTTCACTTGACCAAAGCTGTGGCAATCTTTTGCACGCTCAGCGGGCTGCTGTACCTGCTTTATCCTTCCCTCAAACCGATTATCAAGCTTCCTGAACTGAAGTTACAACGGCTTTAATCTGCAGGCTTACCTCTGTTTAAATCCACTTCACGCTCACTTGACTGACACTCTCAAAGCTTAACAACGCGCACTGCATCTTTTTGACTTAGATCAGCAAAAGCAACGGCTAATCGGCGTAGCCTTTTTGTCATAATTAGCAACCGCACTTCTGCATGATAATGAATATCGTTTTTGATACAGACCTGATTAATCGCTACGACAACACCGGGCCACGGTACACTTCTTACCCAACGGCGGTTGAGTTTTCAGAAGAGTTTACCGAAACACATTATCGAAATGCGGCATTGGAAACCAATGAAGACCCTATCCCCCGCCCGTTATCCCTGTATTTTCATATTCCTTTTTGCGAGTCAGTTTGTTTTTACTGCGCCTGCAACAAAGTGGTCACTAAAAATCGTTCCCGTGCTGAAAGCTATCTGGGGTATCTCAAGAAAGAAATTGAATTTCAGTCTGAATTGTTTAATCACGACCGGAAGGTTTTGCAACTGCACTGGGGCGGCGGAACCCCCACTTATTTTAATCCGTCGCAGATCACCGAGTTAATGACGCATACCCGGCAGCACTTTGGTTTACTGGAGGATGATTCAGGCGATTATTCGATTGAGATTGACCCCCGTACGGCTAAGGCCGATACCATTCCCTTCCTCCGGGGTATGGGTTTTAATCGCATCAGTTTCGGGATTCAAGATTTTGACCCCACCGTGCAAAAGGCGGTTAACCGGGTGCAGAGCACCGAGCAGGTGGAGGCCCTGTTCATACAAGCGAGACAAGCATCTGTTCGGTCAGTCAATGTTGATTTGATCTACGGGCTCCCCTTTCAAAATGTGGCCAGTTTTGAAAAAACGCTGGATCAAACGATTGCGCTGTCACCAGACCGATTGTCTATTTTCAATTACGCGCACCTGCCCAGACTTTTCCGGCCGCAGCGGAATATTGATGCTGGAAACCTGCCGTCTGCGGCCGAAAAACTGGCCATTTTCAAAATGTCGATCGATAAACTCGTTCAAGCCGGTTACATTTATATTGGCATGGATCATTTTGCCAAACCCAACGACGAGCTCGCAATTGCCCAATCGGAAGGCAAATTATTCCGTAACTTTCAAGGCTATACCCTGCTGGGTGACTGTGATTTAGTGGGGATGGGGCAAAGCGCCATCAGTCAAGTGGATGATGTCTACTGCCAACATGTTAAAACAGAAGATAAGTATGCCGCTTCAATCGAAGCAGGCCAGATAGGCATTGAACGCGGCGTGGCACTGAATTTTGACGATAAAATCCGGCGTGCCGTTATTATGCAATTAATGTGTGATTTTTCTCTGGATATTAAAAAGCTCGAGTCAGAAAGCAGCATCCTGTTTTCGCAGTATTTCAACCAGGAGTTGACCAAGCTAAAACCTATGCAAGAGGACGGCCTTGTCCAGATCACCGACAGTGAAATTACCGTTGCCCCATCAGGACGTCTGCTTGTGCGCAATATTTGCCAGATTTTTGATGCTTATCGTCAAGGCACAACGAACGTCAGTAATTTTTCGCGAACGATTTAGACCGCTCCAGATGAATGCTTAATCAGGCAGCCAAACATCGGTCAATTAATTCAATTAACTCATTTTTCTGAAAAGGTTTGCTCAGATAATCATCCATGCCCGCCGCGAGGAAGCGCTCTCTGTCTCCTTCCATCGCATTTGCTGTTAGGGCCGCAATAGGCACATAGCGATCACGCTGTTTTTCCCATTCACGAATCATGTTGGTCGCTTGGATTCCATCCACTTCGGGCATGTGAATATCCATTAAGACCAGGTCGTACATGACTTCTTTATACATCTGTAACGCTTCAGACCCATTATTAGCAATATCAACCTGGTAACCAATAATTTCCAGCATAGCCTCTGCAACTTGCTGATTAACGAGGTTATCTTCTGCAAGTAAAACACGCCCTTTAATCTCGTACGGCTCGTGCACAAGCTGAGCACACGGCTCATTTTCAAGCACCGAACCCGCCCGCTCAACGAGTGAGAGGAGACATTGTTTAAGTTCACTCCCCCTTACTGGCTTAGAAACCATGCAGGCGATACCGGCGTCTCTAATGCTTTCACCATCGGATAAATTCGTCGAACTCAACAAGATCAACTGGGTATTTTTTAGGTTGTTACTGTGTTTGATGTTTCTGGCCAATTCCATCCCATCCATCCCCGGCATGACCAAGTCAAGAATGGCTATTTTGTATGGGTCATCCGTCTTGGCAGCCTCTTCCATGCCGGCCAGCACATACCGGCTATTTTGATAACTGTCCACGCGGCAGCCCCAGGATTTCAGCTGCTCAGAGACGATATGTAAATTGGTTGCATTATCATCAACAACTAACGCCCGGGAGCCGTGTAAATTGACAAGTGTCTTGACTGCGCCGGTTGGCATGGCTTTCGGTAGGGGTAACGTGAAGTAAAAGCGGGTGCCTGCTGCTTCCCTACTTTCAACCTGAAGCCTACCGCCCATCAGTTTGACAAGTTGGTGGGATATCGATAAGCCCAGACCTGTCCCGCCAAAACGGCGTGTTGTTGTGCTGTCCGCCTGGCTGAAAGCTTCAAAGATATTTTTTAATGCCTGTTCAGAAATACCAATCCCGGTATCTCTCACTTCAAACATGACAACAACATGGTCGTCCGTTTCCGATACGACACTTGATTGTGCAAACACTTCACCGGACTCGGTGAATTTAATGGCATTACTGAGCAGATTCACCATCACTTGCCGTAACCGTGTCGGATCACCCAATAATGCTTCTGGCACCTCATTCGATACATGAACAATCAGTTCAAGGCCTTTTTCTCGCGCAATCTCAGAGAAGAGGTCTCCCGCCATTTCGCTGAGTTCATGAAGATTTACATCAACCTGCTCGATCTTGAGTTTTCCCGCTTCGATCTTAGAGAAGTCGAGGATGTCGTTAATCACTCCCAAAAGCGCCTGGCCAGACGCGTGTATGGTCCTGACATAATGGGTTTGCTTATCAGACAGTGACGTTAATTCCAAGAGTTCTGCCATACCCAGAACGCCGTTCATGGGTGTTCTAATCTCATGACTCATATTGGCTAAAAATTCGGACTTCGCCTTATTCGCGGACTCTGCCAGATCCTTGGACTTTTCCAACTGGACATCCCGCTCTTGAATTTGCTCAATCATCCGGTTAAAACCATTGACTAGCTGTCCAAGCTCATCTGTACGCCGGGTTCTCATTCTCAAACTGTAATCGTTATTTTCTGAGACATAATTCATTTTATGCGTCAGATTAATGACCGGCGCGGATATGATCTTTTGCAACCAGCTGGCCAGTACATAGGCAATCACCAACGCCAGAATAAACACAGCGGCAATCACTAATAGTTGTTGTTGGACCCGGTGATACATGCCCGCCAAACTTGCTTGAACGGCCATGTAGCCCACAATGTCATCCCCTGCGAAAACAGGCATATGTAGATCGAGAAACCCGGAAGCATACTGAACAACCTGCTCAAACGAGCCTCCGGCTGACTGAGATATTTCTTTTATCCTGTCCGGGGCCAAAATAAACTTTTGAACACTGGCCATCTCTTCTGAGTGAAGACCAGGCTGAGCGTGATAGCTCACCAGCAGAGCCATATTTTTGTCATATATCTGGGCAGCAAGAATATCTTTATTACTGGCCAAGGCACTTAAAATTTCCTTGGCCGTCTCCGGATCCTGGAACACGATCGCAGCACTGGCATTCACCCCGACCGCTTTCGTCAGCACGCTTAAAGAATCGACCATCATTTCCTGGTTAGACTGCCAGTCGTTATAACCCACAATGCCCATAACGGTCAGCTGAACCAGTGTGCTGATCGTCATCACTATTCCGATAATTTTTTGTTTGATCGGTAACTTATGGAAAAACGTAACCATTATTTTCTTATTTCATTTTACGAACACGTTTAGCCAGCCGTAACAGTTTAGAGCTTACTTTTAACTGTGTTTTTTCCAGCTGCTCAATATTAATCGTAGGGCGTATTCTGCCGTCGACTTCGGTTAGCTCAATCAAACCTCCACGCACGGCAAACTGCTGGAGATCACTCACAAGCAGCACATTCGTGTCTTCAGCGGCTTCAATCAATCGATCGGCAAGGGCCGAACGGTCTTTACTTAAAAATAAAACCTGGCACTGAGTCATATTTTCAATGCGCTGTAAACGCTGAAAACGTACCGAACGCGAATTTACTTTCTCACCCTCAATCAGAGCTTTTAATGTCATTGTGACCGGCTCTGAATCATTAATGCCGCAGTAAACGAATGACTTCTCATCGTTTTGAAAAGCGGATTTTGGCCAACGGACAAAATTGGGGAAGTTGTACAAAAAGACAGCTTTGACTTCATGATCAGAAAACGTATCGGCATACAAATCAGATACCGGCATAAAAAACAGACCCAGCAACAGCAATGGGCCTACCCGGGTACGGCACAGGCGCCTGATCATGTTTTTCTTGATAGGTGAAAGCAAGGCCATCAATCCCAATATGCCCTAAAAACGTCCTGTTAATTTAATGTAAAACTCGCGCTCAACTTCTGTTGGCATCGTAGCGAACAAGGATGGCATGGTCTCGGTGTGTGCATCGTTCAATAAGTTTCGACCATACGCCGAGAGCGTTACTGACGGGTTTATTTGCCATTCCGCCCCGAGGTCGAGTTCCAGATACTCGTCAACCCCCAAACTGGGTAACTCATCCACATAGCGTATAAATGCATTCAAGCGGAAATCCGGCGTCCATTGATAGCTGGAAAGAATATTGAACTGATGTTCCGGGCTAAACCCTTCAAAACGCTCTGAAATGATATCTGTACTGCTTTCTGTTGTTTCCAGATTCATCTCCAGAAAAGAGTAATTGACACGCCACTGCCAGCTCTCCCCCGCACGCCAAAAAAGAGACAATTCGGCACCATAGGTTTCACCGTAGAGTTGATTGCCCGGATTAAAGATATTGCCCACAGCTGTGATTGGCGCCGGAGCAGATGAGGTATGTGAATATTCGAATGACTGTAATTGGTCGTAATCATTGAAAAAGAAGTTCGCATCCAAACCCATGCGTTTGGTGGGCTGAAAGCGGTACCCCAGCTCGTAAGCAATTAACTCTTCGGAATCGAACGCATCGGAACCTTCAAGGATTGAAGCTATGGGAGGTGGCCCTGGATCAATTTGCCCCGTGACAAGAAAGCCATCCCGCTCACCCCGTGAAGGCGTACGAACCGCACGTGATATGGCCCCCCAGGCCATATGTACCGGATTTACCTGCCAGCGCAGCCGAAGATTAGGTTGTACTTCGTAACCGGTATAACCGTTGTGCTCAAGTTTGGTTCCCAGGGTTAGCCACCACTGGTCTTCCTGGAGTTCAATATCATCTTGTATGAACGCACTGTACAGGTGCTCTGTCCTGCTGTCAGGAGTGTAAAATATGACTTGGCCTTCGCTGTAGTTGCCATCACTTTGCTGATCTTTGGAATAGCGGTAACCTGCCCCCAGCGAAAGCTCATGGTGAAGGCCTACGAGCGTTTGGTAACGGTAGTCGATATCGAATAGGCTCCGTCTTTCATCCAAAACCCATTGCTCGCGCTCAGTGTAGTCAACATAGGTTTTTAGCTCACCTTGAGCGCCGTCCGCATGAACTCTTTTCCACTTCCCGATGAAATTTACCCCTGAGAACTGAATATCATCCTCGCGCAGCTTGGCATAATCAGGGGGCTGAAAATCCAGCGTTGTAATCTGCTCAGAAGTTTCGCTGGTATAAGCATCCCCCATAAAGGTAAAGGTATCCTGTTCACTTTTCGCCCAGTCAACCCGGAAGCCCGCCCGGACATCATCCAATGCATCCTTGGCATCATCGCCACTGAAAGTTTTACTGTCGTCCTGATGACGGTACTTTAAATAGGCTCGGTAGTGTGTGTTCTCAGCCAGCTCCCCGCCATGACGTACAACCGCGATGCCCTGCTCCGTACCGACTGTACCGGTCAATAATGTGTCCTGCGTTTGAGCAGTATTGCGGGTTAAAATATTGATGACGCCATTCACCGCATTCGCGCCCCAAACTGCAGCACCCGGCCCCCGAATGACTTCAATGCGATCCACATCTTCTAAGACAAGGTCCTGCTGTTCCCACAACACGCCCGAAAAGAGAGGGCTATAAACACTGCGCCCATCGATCATCACAAGCAGCTTATTGGTAATCCGGCTGCTGAACCCCCGGCTGGAAACGATCCATTTATTGGCATCAATGCGTGCCACATGAAGACCGGGCACCATGCGCAACACTTCGGGAATATTGGTCGCGCCTGATGAACGAATATCGTCCTGGGTGATCACATAAACCGCGGCGGGAATATCGCTGGCCTTCTGAGCCAGTTTACCGCCAATGGATACCTCAACCTCTGCCAGCTCTTCCAAACTGAAAGACTTAAGGCGTTTTAACTTTTCCATATCTGCTGCGGCCAGCTGGGTACTCAAGGCCACCCAAACCCCGATCAACAGACTGCTGAGCGGGAACCGGGAGCGTGCGGGTGAATCGCCGCGTTTTGCTTTCCTGTCACGGCGATAAACCAATGGCTTGCTGATCTTCATAGGGACGGACTCTGAAAAAGAAACATACTCAACTTACGATTAGATACAAGCATCGGCTTTATATGTGCTTTTTTAAGCATTTCCTGTAAAAAAGGTTTTACTAGCATAGTCTAGGAATACTTTTTCGCAGGCATTGAACTCTTAGAAATACAACGATCTCAAGCAAGGTACACTGGAGCACTCCCTGCAAGACCGATATAATCGACGGCTTTAAATTCATAGCGAGTGCTGGGCTACATGGACCCGATTACACGGAAGATTGCTGACGAACTGGTTGTCGCGCCCCAACAAATCACAGCCGCAATTCAACTGCTCGACGAGGGAGCAACCGTTCCTTTTATTGCACGGTACCGGAAAGAGGCCACAGGTAGCCTGGATGACACTCAACTGCGAACACTGGAAGATCGGCTCCGGTATTTACGTGATCTGGAAGACAGGCGGACGCAAATCCTCACCAGCATCCAGGAACAAAACCAACTCACACCGGAGCTGGCCCATGCGATAAAAACCGCAGATTCCAAAGCCCGCCTTGAAGACCTCTACCTGCCCTACAAACCCAAACGCCGCACAAAAGCCCAGATCGCCCGTGAAGCCGGGCTGGAACCTCTGGCAACCGCGCTCATGCAAACACCCTCGCTGGAACCCGGGGTTGAAGCTGAAAAGTACCTCAACCCGGATAACGGGGTGCCGGATATCAAATCAGCTCTCGATGGCGCCAAACAGATTTTGATGGAGCAATTTGCGGAAGATGCTGAGCTGATCGCCAAACTGCGAACCTATCTGCAAACCCATGGCATGGTCAAAACCACCGTTCTGGAAGACAAAAAACAAGCAGGGGATAAGTTCCGCGACTATTTTGACTACTGCGAGCAGCTCAACCGAATCCCCTCTCACCGGGCACTTGCGATCTTTCGCGGTCGCAACGAAGGCATCCTCAGTGCAAGCATTGATATCGCAACCCATGAAACAGAAAAGTCCGTCTCGCACCCCTGTGAAGCCATCATTAGCCGGCACACGGATATTGCCGCTCACACAGGTAAGCCCGCTGCGCCATGGCTTGAAGAAGTGGTGCGCTGGACCTGGCGCGTCAAACTCAAAAATCACCTCGAAACCGAATTTTTTACTCAACTGCGTGAGCAAGCCGAAGAAGAGGCCATCCAGGTTTTCGCACGTAACCTGAAAGAGCTGCTGCTGGCGGCACCCGCTGGCCCGCACACAATCATGGGGCTGGACCCAGGCTTACGCACCGGCGTAAAAGTTGCCGTCATTGACTCGACCGGCCAGCTTACAACCCACGCCACCATTTTTCCCCATGCGCCACAAAAACAGTGGGAAGCTGCCCTCACCGAGCTGAAAAACATCTGCGAACGCGAGCACGTCAGTCTAATCGGTATCGGGAATGGCACCGCCAGCCGGGAAACGGATAAGCTGGTCGGCGCACTCATGAAACAGGCGCCTGAACTGAAATTACAAAAAATTGTTGTCAGCGAAGCGGGCGCTTCCGTGTACTCCGCCTCCGAATACGCCGCTCGTGAATTTCCCGACCTGGATGTTTCTTTCAGAGGCGCTGTTTCGATTGCCCGCCGCTTGCAAGACCCACTCGCCGAATTGGTCAAAATTGATCCCAAAGCCATTGGCGTGGGGCAATATCAACACGATGTCAATCAAATACACTTGGCTCGCAGTCTTGATGCGGTGGTCGAAGACTGTGTGAATCAGGTGGGTGTCGATTTAAACACGGCTTCGATACCGCTTTTATCTAGAATTTCCGGACTGAACCCCGTTACCGCCGCTAATATTGTTCAGTTTCGAGATGAACACGGTTCATTTAAAGCCCGGGAAACACTTAAAAAAGTGACGCGACTGGGTCCCAAAACTTACGAACAGTGCGCTGGTTTTTTACGCATCCCAAAGGGTATCAACCCGCTGGATGCTTCAAGCGTCCACCCAGAGGCTTATTCACTTGTCGAAAAAATCGCCACAGATCACAACCGCCCCATTGACGCGTTGATCGGCGACAGCGGATTCCTGAAAAAACTTGATCCCAAACGCTATATCCAGGCACAGTTTGGCTTACCAACCGTCATCGATATTATCAAGGAACTGGACAAGCCCGGGCGGGATCCCAGACCTGAATTCCGCACGGCAAAGTTTCAGGATGGCATTGAAAAAATGACAGACTTGCAGCCCGATATGATCCTGGAAGGGGTTGTTTCCAATGTGACGAATTTTGGTGCATTCGTGGACATCGGCGTACACCAGGATGGTTTGGTCCATATCTCGGCACTTGCTGATCGATTTGTGAAAAACCCGCATGATGTCGTCAAGCCTGGCGATATTGTCAAAGTCAAAGTGCTTGAACTGGAACCCGAACGCAAACGCATCGCCTTAACGATGCGTTTAACAGAGCCTGCGGAAAAAACCAAAAACAAGCCCAAACGAAAACAAGCAGACAGTGGGGCCTCACATTCACCCAAAGCCAAACAGCACCCCAAAAAGACTAAGGCAGCCTCTGGTAATAACGCCTTTGCGCTGGCCTTCGCCGAGGCCAAAAAGAAGCAGTGAGCCAGCCTGTACGGTGATGTGTTTTCTGCAAAGGCCTCAATACTGCATTGTTTGCGCGATAATGGTCCGCTGGATTTGTGAGGTACCACCACCCACCGTGGCCTGCATGCCCTCCCGGAAGTAGCGCTCCATGTCCGCCTCCGGCAGCATGCCGTGACCACCCATAATCTGGATGCCTTGCCGGGTCACCTTTTGCAGGGTTTCTGAGGCAAGCAATTTGGCCATGGAGACTTCTCGCAATGCATCTTGACCGGCATCAATCATCGCGGCAGAACGGTACGTCAGCAACCGGGCGGCATCCACTTCTGTTTGCATGTCCGCCAGCCTATGCCGGAGTACTTGAAATTTAAAAATAGGCTGGCCAAATGCTTCCCGCTGATGGGCGTATGCCAGTGCATCATCAACAGCCTGCTGGGCGCATCCCACATAGCTGGCGGCAATACTCACCCGTTCCAGCTGTAAATGGTTGGTGATGATCTCCCAACCTTGTCCTTCTTCACCTAATCGGTTTTCCACCGGTACTTTAGCCCCATCCAGAAAAATCTGGTTGGTGCCGGTACCCCGCCGGGCGAGGGTTTTTAACTTGCGCAGCTCCATCCCAGGGGTGTCATTTGGAATCAGTAGCACGGACAGTCCCTGTCGCTTGGGGGCATCAGGGTCGGTTCTGACCAGCATGCAAATCACGGCATTGGTCGCGCTGGAGCCGGAACACCACTGTTTTAATCCGTTCAGAACATAGTGATCTCCCGCCTTGACTGCCCGTGTGTTGGCCGCAGCCGCATCGGAGCCTGAATGGGGCTCCGAAATAGAAATAGCAAAGCGGTTTTTACCTTCGATAAAAGGTTGAAGAAATTTTTCCTGCTGTTCAGGCGTTCCGTAGTGAATCAAGTTTTGCGCTGTAAACTGGGAAACCCCAATCGCACCGCCAAAGTCCATGCTGTACTTTCCTGCCGCTTCACAAAAGAGTGTGTAGGCCATGGTGTCGGCCCCCATCCCTCCCAGCTCCTCGGGAATCAGCATAGTCACCATACCTAACTGGTGGAGTTTTTCGAAACCTTCGTAATAGTACTGGCGATTCATGTCACACTCACGGATATATTCCCGGGTGATTTCCTTATCCATTACCCGGTGACATGTGTCTCGCCATTGCTGCTGCTCTTCGGTTAAAAAGTTATCAAAGCTCATTTTCTCCTCCCATATTTTCTATTTATTTATGGTGATAAAAGCGCTATCTTTGGTTGAACCATTCATGTTCAAAACAATTGACAGTGTAGTAATTTTATACATAGCATTAAAATAAAATATATAAAAATCAAAACATAATTAACGATAGGGGATGAGAGCAAATGAAAAAGCATACGGCTGCTCTGGCGATTATATTGACCGCTGTGACATTCATAACCGGCACAGCACAAGCAAAAACACTCAAAATGCGTATCTCCCTGGATACAGCCCCAGCCCATATCCGTAATAAGTCCATTGAGCAATTTGTTGAAAAGCTAAAAGCACGCGCAGGGGACCAGTTAGATATCAAGATATTCAGTAGCGCACAGTTGTTCCGCGACCGAGATGTTTTAAAAGCGCTGCGGCAAGGAGGGATTGAGATGGGCGCCCCGGGTTTCTGGCATATGGGCGGTTTAGTGCCGGAAGCAGCTATCCCGATGTTGCCTGTTTTTTACGGGTTAACCATCGACCAGGCAGAAAGTGTTTTGGATGGCGACTACAGCGAAAATGTCAACCAGCGCATTGAACAAAAATCCAAAGTCAAAGTACTTGGCAAATGGTTAACACTGGGGCTGGCGCACACGTATTCCGTTGATAAACCACTTAAAGAGCATGCTGATTTAAAAGGCATGAAGGTACGTGCTCCCGGCGGAACACCTAATGTCGTGCGTTTAAAAACACTGGGGGCGATACCGGTTAAAGTAGCCTTTTCGGACTTACCCCTGGCGCTCTCTCAGGGAACGATTGACGGTTTCATCAGTACCAATGAAAGCATTGTCAGCTCCAAGCTGTGGGAATCTGGCTTAAAGTACAGTATTCAGGACAGTCAATTCACAGGAGCCTATATTCCTGTCGTCAGTCAATCGTTCTGGAAGAAGTTATCCCCGGATTTGCAAAAGCTTATAGTAGACACTTGGGCAGAAAGCATTAACGGTATGCGCTCAGCCACCCGTACCGCTCAAGACGAGGCACTGACGGTGTTAAAGGACAAGGGGCTGTCGATTGTGGTTCCTTCTGCTGAGGCATCACGGCAAATGCGCGAAGAACTAATGGGCATACAACCCGAGTTGGTCGAAAAAATGAAAATCGATCCGGCCATTATCGAGAGCGTTACACAGAAAATCCGAGCTTTCAAATAAGCACAGCTGTTGCTTATGATCAGCAAAAGCTGGAACCGCCTGGAAGGTTGGCTCACAGGGCTGCTTGCGCTCTTTGCGCTGGGAACCGCCATCTTTGAAATGTTAGTGCGGTTAGCGATCCCGGCCTGGACCAGTGACGGGCCTGAAGAAATTATTGTTTACACGCTGGTCTGGGCGCTCTTTGTCTGCGCCAGTACACTGGCCTCGGAACAGCGGCATGTCCGCGCAGATATTCTGCTGATTCGCTTTCCACAACAGGGTAAACGTTTTGCGGAGAGTATCAGCGCGTTAGCCGGATTATTTTTTTCCGTGATGCTGCTTTATTACGGTGCCTTGGCCGCAATGGAAGCCTGGGAGCTGGACGAGCGCAGTGTCAGTATGTTGCGGCTGCCACTGTGGATCTATTACGCCTGTTTGCCGGTTGGTTGTTTCCTGCTGACTCTGCGGTATGCCATTCGTCTGATCTCACTGATTTTCTGTTTCCAACCGGCGCTTATCGTGACGCATGAAATACTCCCAGTGCCCGATACGGAAAAATCCGAACGGGAAAGCAGGCCATGATCACTTCAATTATCCTGCTTGCTCTGTTTTTCTTTTTGCTGGCAATTGGCACGCCGATTTTCCTGGTACTGGGTGTTACCACACTGATTTTGTATCTTGTCGAAGGTACACCGATTATCGGTATCGCCTCGCTCATGCTGGACAATCTCAATTCGCCTATTTTGATGGCCATTCCCTTTTTTGTGATTGCCGCCAGCTTTATGCAACGCGGCGGCATTGCCAAAGCGTTGGTGGATATGGCCAATGCCTGGGTCGGTGTGCTCCCGGGTGGTCTGGGGATGGTCGCTGTTGCCGCGTGCACAGTATTTGCGGCAATCTCCGGCTCCAGCGTGGCCACAGCGATGACGATGGGTACCATCCTGATTCCCGCCATGGTCGCACGCAATTACCCTTTACCTTTTTCGCTCGGGGTTGTCGGTGCGTCGGGCACCCTCGGTATTCTGATCCCTCCAAGTCTGGCCTTGCTGATTTATGCTCTCATGGCGGAAGAGTCGGTTCCCCGGCTTTTTCTCGCCGGCGTGATTCCCGGTCTGCTGCAAGCCGGCTTATTCGCCCTTTACGTGATGTATGTCGCGCGCAAGCAGAATTTACCCAAGCGGGACCCCATTTCACTATCGGATTTTTTACGCATTAATGTGTATGCCTTACCTGCGTTGTCCCTGCCCGTAGTTATTCTGGGGGGCATTTACTCAGGCTTGGTGACTATTTCCGAAGCAGCGGCACTGTCTGCTCTCATCGCAATTGTCGTCAGCATCTTCATTTACCGGGAGTGCCGTTTGCGCGAGGCCATTTCGATTGCCGCCGAGGGCATGAAAAGCGCCAGCACCATCATGATTATTATCGCAACTGCGCTGGCTTTTGGTCACTGGGTCACTAACTCAGGGATGCCCGATGCGTTAATCGAATTCGTGGTAGAAAAAGAACTGAAAAGCTGGCAATTCCTAATCATTATCAACCTGGTTTTACTCGTTCTTGGCATGTTTTTAGAGGTGGCTTCGGTCTTATTAATCACATTACCTCTGCTGTTACCCTTGCTTGAGCCTCTGGGCATTGATCCTATTCATTTCGGGATCATTTTTACAGTGAATATGGAACTTGCATTGATCACCCCACCCATTGGCATCAACCTGTATGTGCTCTCCAGTATTTCCAAAACCAGTATTGGTCATGTCATTAAAGGCATTACCCCCTTCATTTTCATTATGGTCGGACTCGTTCTGCTCATCACGTATGTTCCAGCAATTTCCATGTGGTTACCCAATCTTGTCTTCGAATAAAAGCACTGTATCAACCCTCATTAAATAAACAATAACGAAACCGGAGGACACCAAGATGCTTAATAAGATCACCGCGACACTGGCCTTGCTGTTATTTGTATTGATGGCTTTACCTTCAAGCTACGCTCAATCGCTCACAATGAGAATTTCGCACGATTCGCCTCCCGGGCATGTGCGCACGGTGACACTACAAACGTTTATTAAGCAAGTAGAGGAACGATCAAACGGTCAAATTACCGTAAAAGTGTATGGTAATGGACAACTATTCCGTGACAGAGATGTGCTCAAAGCCTTACGCCAAGGTGGGATCGAAATGGGCTTACCAGGCTATTGGTTTGTCGGCGGTTTGGTCCCTGAGGCGGCGATTCCCATGCTCCCTGCCTTTTTTGGGCTACCTCCCGAGAAGGCCGGGAAGCTGCTTGACGGCTCACTCAGTCAAACCGTCAATGACCGGCTCGAAAAGAAAGGTAAAGTTAAAACCCTGGGGCGGTGGTTCACATTTGGGCCGGCACAAATTTACTCGGTTGAAAAGCCCATAAAAAGTCATGCCGACCTAAAAGGAATGAAAATTCGTGCACCAGGCGGCACGCCCAACGTCGCCCGGATCATCGCGTTTGGCGCATCGCCTGTAAAAATAACGTTTACCGATCTACCATTGGCCTTATCACAAGGCTCACTGGATGCCTTTATTAGTGCCAATGAAAGTATTGTGAGCAAGAAGCTGTGGGATACTGGGATTCGATACTCTTTGCAAGATAATGAGTTTACTGCAGCTTATATTCCAATGGTGAGCCAAACGTTTTGGAAAAAGCTCACCCCGGACTTGCAGAAAATGCTGGTAGATACGTGGGATGAAAATGTCGATGCGATGCGGGAAGCCGCTAAAATCGCTGACCAGGAAGCACTGAGTGTCTTGAAAACAAAAGGTATTGAAATCGCCGTACCCACACAAGACCAAATCAAAGCTGTTCGAAACGATTTGCTAAAAACACAACCCGAGTTGGTTAAAAAAATGCAAATTGATCAAACCGTGATCGACCAAGTTGTCTCTGAACTGCGTGAATTAGAAAAATAATCGGTCAAACGAACAGGGCCAACCAGAGAAGACCCTGCTCATCGAACGCTATATTAAGCTGACTTTGGCATATGCAAGTCCATTTGTGGGTAAGGGATAGAAATGCCTTCCGCATCAAAGGTTAATTTAACTTTTTCGTTTAAATCAAAATAAACAGGCCAGTAATCCCCACTGTTTACCCATGGTCTGACATTAAAGTTCACACTGCTATCTGCCAGCTCACCCACAGCAACCAAAGGCGCGGGGTCGCTTAAAATACGTTGGTCTTCAGCAATGATCCTTTCTAAAATTTCTTTTGCTTTTTTAATATCGTCGTCGTAACCAATGCCAAAAACCATATCAATACGCCGGGTGGGCTTAGTTGAATAGTTGGTGATCGTACCGCCATAAATTTGACCATTAGGGACGATAATTTGTTTGTTATCGCCTGTTCTCATCATCGTCGTAAAAATGGTTATGCTTTCTACAACCCCTGTGCTACCACCCGCTTCAACAAAGTCTCCCTCTTTAAAGGGCCTGAAAATGATCAACATCACACCGGCTGCAAAGTTCTGCAAAGTGCCCTGTAATGCCAGGCCAACGGCTAAACCGGCGGCACCGATCAAAGCAATCAATGATGTGGTATCCACACCTAATTGATTCAGTGAAGCAATAACAACCACTAACAATAACAAGGTGTAAATAATGGATGAAACAAAATTAATCAGAATTTGATCCCATCCAGCCTTACCAAATAACTTGGAAATAACGTTGGTGATAGTCCGAGCAACTATCCGCCCGATGATAAAGATCACTAGGGCAAAAAGAATATTAATACCCCAGGGAATCACATATGCATGAAGAGCGGCATTCATGTCGAAGTTTTCTAACATTTTTCTTTCCTTTTCAATGGATTATTAGTTAGGATTGCCAATTAAAGTGAAGATGTTACGACGATAGGATGGAAAAGTCACTTTACAAGAGTATGTATGTCCACTCAAGATATTGATGTTAATGAAAAAATAAGCACGTCGACGGTATTCGAACACCCCCTCTCAGAACGTGTAAGACTGCTTTTACGCTTGGAGCAGTTTTTTAAGCGGCTTGCGTTTCATTTGGAAAAGAACTCGATATGGGATACGCATGCGGCTATCAGTGTACTTTTGCGCCTGGTCGATATCTGCTCGCGGAGTGATCTGAAAGGTGAACTCATTATTGAACTGAACCGGCAAAAAGACTGCATGTTACGCAAACATGCACGCCCTTATCAGCACCTAATTCAAGCGGCGACAGAGGAACTCTCTGCGCTCACAGAAAAACTGATTGACCACGACGGGCGCTTGGGTAACCACCTGAAAGATAATGATTTTTTACAAAATGTACAACAACGCTGTTTTAGCAGTAATGACTCAAATATTGTCGGTCTCCCTGTCTACCAGCTCTGGCTCGATTTACCGCCCGAGCAGCGCCAGGCAGACCTGGTGACTTGGCTAACGCCATTCAAGTTATTGGAAACGTCTGTCACAACCGGTCTCGCTAATATTCGCAGTAACCAAGAAAAGCTGAGGCTGAAGGCGCCCAAAGGCTATTTCCATCAGACTTTTACGAATGACCAAATGCGAGAGTGCCAGATCATCCAGGTTCAATGCGACGATGACGCCCGTACTTTTCCAAAACTGAGCGCCGGTAAGCACGGAATGAGTATTCAATTTTACGCTTGGAATGTGGAGGCAACCTCAAGCCAGCGCAGTGAAAAGGATGTCCACTTTACGATCACTTTTTGTGGCGTCTAGCCTACCAGTCGGTACCGGCTAGTCACGCTTTCCCTCTTCCCAAAGTCCGCGTATCGCCGCGATCCCCTGCCCACCTGATGCCCATACGGATGGCCGATCTTCAAGCCCCATTCCACCCAGCGCATAAGCCGGTCTGTTGGCTCGCTTAGCCATGTCAGAAAACCCATTCCAGCTCAAACTATTTTTTAATGCAGGGTGAGAGGCCGTCAGCATGACCGGCGAAATCAATACGAAGTCCGCATCGATGAGCCCGGCTTGAGTCAACTCTGCACCGTTATGACACGCAGCCGATAACAGAAAATCCTCGCTGAAAGGCCGTTGGGAAAAGGTCTTTAAGCGATAGGAGTTAAGATGACAGCCATGAGCTGCCACTTGATCTAACACACGGGGGTCGGCATTCACCAAAAGGCGAACACGGTGTTGCTGGCACAACGCCAACACATCCTCCGCCAAGGCACAATAATCAGCCTCAGGTAAAGAAGGCGCGCGTAGCTGTATCATTGAAAGTGAGTGCCGGACAATGCTTCTTTCCAATGTTTTCAAAAAAGTTTCGGTGTTCGGCAAGCGAACTTCTGGTGTGATTAATAACCGATCGGGTAAGTGCAGTGCGCGTAAAACGGGCAAATTAGCCTCAGGGAAAGCGTAGTTTGATAGCTCATCAATACCCACCCAAGCAGTGACTTGCCCTTCCCGACCAAAGGGTACTCCTTCAAATGTATCAACTCTCCAGAAATCAATACACAGAGTCCGGTTCTCGTGGGTGTGCGTCACAGAGATCAGAGGTCGGCACGAGGAAATATGAATACCGAGCTCTTCCCAAAGCTCTCGTGCCAATGCTTCCTCAGAAGTTTCCCCGGGCTCAATTTTTCCACCCGGGAATTCCCATTTACCCGCTAAGTGTTGTGAGGCTTGGCGGCGACTGATGAAGACTTGATTGTGAGGATTCACAATCGCCGCAGCCGCCACTCGGAGGATGGACAAACGAACGTCCTTTACGTTCTGTATTCGGCATTGATCGTAACGTACTCATGAGACAAATCGCTCGTCCACACAGTGGCGGCATGCCCCCCCCTGCCCAGCACGATCCGTACGGTAATCTCATCTTTTGCCATTTCTGCCTGACCATCGGCATCCTGGTAACCGTCAACCGGTTGCCCGCCTTTGATTAAATTAACCTCGCCCAAGTACAGGTCAATGAGGTTAATATCCAGATGCGCTAATCCTGAACGCCCAATTGCGGCCAATAGCCGACCCCAGTTTGCATCACTGGCAAACAAGGCTGTTTTGACCAATGGTGAATGTGCAACCGTGTAAGCAACCTTCCGACACTCGGCCTCAGTCGCGCCACCTTCGACCTGAAGGGTCACAAATTTGGTCGCCCCTTCGGCGTCGCGGATAACGGCTTGCCCTAACTCTATGAAAAGGGACTGCACTGCGCTTACGAAATGTGGCCAGTCAGGGTGAGAAGCGTCTAAAGGCCGGTTAGCCGCCTGGCCCGAAGCCATCACTACACACGCATCATTGGTGGAGGTGTCTCCATCAACCGTCAAGCTGTTCAGTGAGTACGCGAGCACTCGCTTTAACAAGCCTTGTAACGCAGCGCCTTCAACACACGCATCTGTGCCAATAAAGGCCAGCATGGTGGCCATATTAGGGCAAATCATGCCTGCACCTTTAATGATGCCCGTAATCGTGATGATCTTATTGTCAATGGTGAGTTGCCGGCTACAACCTTTGGGCAGTGTATCCGTCGTCATGATGCCTTTAGCTGCTTCCATCCAATTATCAGCATCCAGTTGATTGACGATATCAGGAATTTTTTGACAGATTTTTTCAACCGGCAGAGGCTCACCAATCACACCTGTCGAAAAAGGCAGTACCTCCGTTTCGTCCAGGTTGAGCATGCGTGCAACAGCTTGACAGGATTGGCGGGCGCTGTGTTCACCTCGAGCCCCTGTCCCTGCATTCGCATTACCGGCATTAATTAACAGTGCACGCGGAGTGCGTTTAGCCAAGTGGTCTTTTGCCACGATTACTGGCGCTGCGCAGAATGCATTTTGCGTGAAGGCAGCCGCAACCTCGGCTCCTTCATTCAAGGTAATCAGTACCAGATCATCAGCACCCGACTTCTTTAGACCCGCAGCATCACTGGCGAGCTGAATGCCTTTAATGGGTGAAAGCTCTTCGAGATGTTTTAATCCAACAGGCACAACAAAGCGTCTCTCTTTGAAAAAAATTGAATTTACTGCAAGCGGCCATGGCATTGTTTATATTTTTTGCCTGACCCACAGGGACACGGTTCATTACGCCCCACTTTAGGCGTCTCGCGAACAAAAGGTTGCTCACTCTCCTCGCCGTGTTGCGCTTGATTCTGTGGGGAGGCGGGTGGCGTATCGTCAAAGGCCGAAGGAGCGGCTTCGTGTTGGAAATCCATGGCTTGAGCAGATGGTTTCTGCTCTTTTTCCAGTGCCTCTACCGCCTCTTGGCTCTGAACTTGTACTTTGGAGAGAAATCGGATCACTTCCAACCGGAAATCGTCCAACATGTTCCGGAACAAATCAAAGGACTCTCTTTTGTACTCTTGTTTGGGATTTTTCTGAGCGTAGCCTCTAAGGCCTATGCTTTGCCTGAGATAGTCCATCGCCGCCAAGTGCTCTTTCCACTGCTCGTCCAGCACTTTCAATACGATCATCTTCTCAAAGTGCCGCAGTGCCGCACTGCCAGCCAGAGCCTCTTTGGCTTGATAGCTATCAGCCAGCTGTTGTGTGACACGTTCGTACAACCCATACTCATCAAGGTCGTCATCCGCATCCAGCCAGACTTGAAGATCACAGACTTCACCAAACTCTTTTTCGATGGCTTCCTGTGCGGCAGGAATATCCCACATTTCATCCATGGAGTCGGGGGGAATGTGTGTACTGATGACGTCTTTTACGACACTTTTACGCATTTCGATGATTGTTGCAGAAATGTCTTCGCTGGCGATGACCTCATCCCGCTGCTCGTAAATTATCTTACGCTGGTCATTTGCGATGTCATCGTATTCCAACAAGTGTTTGCGCATATCGAAATTGTGCGCTTCCACTTTACGCTGTGCATTTTCAATGGCTTTTGTAACCCACGGATGCTCTATGGCTTCACCCTCTTCCATGCCCAGCTTTTGCATCAGACTTGATACACGCTCCGATGCGAAAATCCGCATCAGACTATCTTCTAACGACAAATAAAACCTTGATGAGCCTGGATCGCCCTGGCGACCCGAGCGGCCCCGGAGCTGGTTGTCAATCCGCCTTGATTCATGTCGTTCTGTGCCGACAATGTGTAGTCCACCCGCTGCCAGGACCTGGTCATGGCGCTCTTTCCAAGCGGCCCGAACTTCGTCGATTTTAGTCGCAGTTGCATCATCACCCAGCGCCGTGATCTGTGCATCCAGGTTACCGCCAAGTTGGATATCCGTTCCCCGCCCCGCCATATTAGTTGCGATAGTGACTGCGCCAGGCAAACCCGCATTTTCGACAATGTTCGCTTCTCGTTCGTGCTGTTTTGCGTTCAACACTTCATGCGGTACTTTTTTATCTTTCAATAAGTTTGCAATATATTCAGAAACCTCAATAGAAGTCGTGCCCACTAATACAGGTTGTCCGCGCTTGTGGCAGTCTTCAATGTCCTCGCATACAGCATCGAACTTTTCACGGGCGGTTAGAAAGACCAAGTCGGCCCGATCTTCCCGAGCCATTTGCTTATGTGTCGGTACGGCAACGACTTCAAGACCGTAGATTTGCTGAAACTCATAGGCTTCTGTATCGGCTGTCCCTGTCATACCCGCCAGTTTTTCATAAAGCCGGAAATAGTTCTGGAAGGTGATCGAGGCCAATGTTTGGCTTTCCTGCTGTATTTGAACCCCTTCTTTTGCTTCTACCGCTTGATGAAGACCATCTGACCAGCGCCGCCCAGGCATTGTGCGGCCTGTAAACTCATCAACGATAATGACTTCACCATCACGCACGATGTATTCATCATTTTTATGATAGAGCACATGTGCGCGCAGTGCGGCATTCACATGGTGCAGCAGGCTAATGTGCTGAGTGTCGTAGAGGCTCTCCCCTTCCTCCAGCAAACCATGTTCGACGAGCAATGCTTCAACGTGGTCGTGCCCGTTTTCAGTTAAAAAAACCTGTTTACTTTTCTCATCAACGGTGAAGTCACCCTCACTTCCATCCTCTACTGCCTGCTGAAGGCTCGGGATAACAACATCAACACGTTTATAAAGCTCACTGTTTTCATTCGAAGGACCTGAAATAATCAGCGGTGTTCTGGCTTCGTCAATTAAAATGGAGTCCACCTCATCCACGATTGCGAAATGCAATCCACGCTGAACTTTCTCTTCTGTAGACAGGACCATGTTGTCGCGCAAGTAATCGAAGCCAAACTCGTTGTTCGTGCCATAAGTAATGTCAGATTGATAAGCGGCCCGTCTTTCTTGTTGATTAAGCCCCGGGACAATCACCCCCGTGCTTAAGCCCAGATAGGCATAGAGTTTTCCCATCCACTCAGCATCGCGCTTGGCCAGGTAGTCATTCACTGTGACAACATGCACGCCTTTGCCTTCTAACGCATTCAGATAAACCGCTAATGTCGCCACAAGGGTTTTACCTTCCCCTGTTTTCATTTCAGCGATTTGTCCTTGGTGAAGGACCATGCCACCAATGAGCTGCACATCAAAATGCCGCATCCCTAATACACGCTTGCTTGCTTCCCTGACTGTCGCAAACGCCTCAATTAAAATGTCTTCTTCGGTCTCCTCGCTATCAAGCCGTTGACGAAAGCTTTCTGTTTTTTTCTTTAGCTCTTCATCGGATAAGGCTTCGTATTCAACTTCCAGTGACCCAACTTGATTTGCTATTTTTTGCATGCGTTTGACAAGACGTTCATTTCGACTGCCAAATAACACTTTCCCTAATTTAGAAATCATTCATTTATAGCCTTGGTGAAAATTTAATAACCACGGTGTCTATTTCAACTGTCGACAAAGTAAACCAAACATGTTTGCCCCGGCCCACTGCGTTAACGTCAGTTCAATAGGTTTAGCTCATGGGTGCGAGTGGAATACTCCCGAAAACAGGAAGAGGAAAATCCATTTTATTGCCGATTGGCATAAATGAACTTTTTGGGATCAATATGCTTTCCGTTCACAATAACTTCGAAGTGTACGTGTGGACCCGTCGATCGACCGGTATTCCCCATTTTGGCAATCACCTGCCCTTTCTTGACGCGCTCACCGACCTTAACAAGGTTTTCTTGATTATGAGCATAACGAGTGATGTAGTCATTACCGTGATTAATTTCAACCATTTTTCCATAATCGACGTGATCACCAGCAAATGTTACTACCCCACCTGCGACGGCAATGATCTCCCTGCCGTACTGACCGGCGAAATCAACCCCTTTATGAAACTGTTTTTTACCCTCAAAAGGGCTGATCCGCCAGCCATAAGGAGATGACAACCAACCTTTCTTAATCGGCCGGCCTGAGAGAGAAGCTTCTTCCTCCAGGTTCAGGCTGATCAACAAGTGCTCAAGCACTTGCAACTGTTGCTCTTGCTGAACCAGGCTTTTTTCTAGCTCGGAAAGTGTTTCATTCAAGACGTCTGACGGTAGTTTTGTCAGATTTTCATTAATTTCAGAGCCGCCTAAAGGTGGCGTCCCGCCAAAATTAAACTCACTTTGATCGAGATTCGCCATGGTTACAAGTTTCAAACCTAATGCATCCAACCGGCTAAAGTAGCCCTGCATCAAACCCAGGCGTTTTGTCAGCGCGGCCGTATCAGCCTGATAGCGGCCCTGCAGAGATTCTATACGCGCCTTTTGCAAGTTGATCTCAGACACCCACCACTGGCTCGCTTCGCTCTCTACCTTGGTCTGGGCATACCAGTAGCCTAGCCCTCCAACGCCAGCGAATAGCGAAAGTAAAAGCAACGACAGTAGAAAAAAATGCAGGGGGGTACTGATTTGTTTTTTTATCAGTTTACCGCGAGAATAACCTACCAGAATGATATTCATATAGTTATTGGGCGACCGTATAAAAATTTCCTTAATTCTACATCAAGAAAGAAGGATGTGTAACTTCTGTTGTAACTGAGTTACTCTGACAGTTAATCCACCCATTATCACAAGCTCATGAAGAACGTTGGCGACTACATCCATTCCAAACTGATTGAAACAACTCGAAAAAATAAACTGATCACTCAGCTTCTTTATCGCCACCTCCCTCCTGAGTTTATTGCTCATATTTCAGTGGTTGGGATTAAAGAAAAAACGCTGATTCTAGGCGTTGACTCGCCTGCCTGGTTGACAAAACTACGTTTTTTAACGGATGAATTAACCAAAAACCTTCGATCTCAAACAGGGCTTGATATCGATACGATTAAAGTGCGAAAAGTTGACGCCGAGCACCGGCAGCAAGGCAATAAACATTACCTCAGGAAAAAACCAAAGCAAGCACTGGCAGAGGTGGCAAGGCGTCAATTACGCTCATTGGCGCAAGGCACGCCAGATGAACGCCTATCAAAGTCACTCGAACGACTTGCAGGCCGGGTTGATAAGAGAATTAATTAACCAACCGCTTCGATTGGCTCCACATAAGAGATCGGTAAGGTGTTCAGCTCTTCAAAGGTGACTTCTTCCCAAGCCGTGGCGTCTGCGAGAAGCACCTTGAGTAATTTATTATTCAAACTGTGGCCAGACTTATACCCTGAAAAAGCCCCGATCAAACTTCTCCCTAATAAATAAAGATCTCCCACCGCATCAAGCATCTTATGCTTAACAAACTCATCCCCGCTACGCAGGCCGTCTTCATTCAGCACACCCTGGCTGTCAACCTCAATACCATTGTCATGACACCCCCCAAGCGCCAAGTTTCGTTTCCTCAAAGCTTCGATATCCTGCTGAAAGCCGAAAGTCCGAGCACGGCTAATTTCTTTGACAAAAGCCGTTGTTGAAAAATCAACTGTGGCAGTCTTTTGGTCTTGGCGTTGAAATAAAGGGTGATCAAACTCGATCGTGAACGTCAATTTAAACCCGTCATAGGGTTCCAAACGAGCCCATTTATCCCCTTCCGTCGCCACAACCGGCTTCAGAATGCGAATGAATTTTTTCGGTTCACATTGCTCCACAATACCAGCAGACTGTATAAGGAAGACTAACGGGGCTGCACTTCCGTCCATGATAGGTACTTCTGAAGCATCCACATCAATAATGACATTATCCACACCCAAGCCCGCCAAGGCAGCCATCAAATGCTCAACCGTTGATATCCGTACCTCACCGGTGCCCAATGATGTCGCTAACTCGGTATTAACCACATTTAATGGATGGCCTTTAATCACTACAGGCTCATCAAAATCAACGCGGCGAAAAACAATACCTGTATTCTCAGGAGCCGGTTTCAATTCAAGAGAGACTTTCTGACCTGTATGCAAACCAATGCCATTGGCCCGGATACGATTTTTGAGCGTTCTTTGCCTCATAACTTAGCACCTAAGTTTAAAATTTAATCTGCCTGCAAAAATATCTAACAGTAAAACTTTTTAAGTTTACTAAATAGAATCATCTCGTTATAGAGGCGAATATCCCTTTAATCGCACTTAATCAGCCTGCCGTCGGAGAAATGCCGGTATGTCCAAGTATTCTAAGTTTTCTTGTTTCGCTGTAGCAAACGATTTTTGGCTCCCGCGTCGAATCACTGTGGGTTGATCCAGCTGAGAGTAATCTACCTTTGCGTCTGGCTCCGTTTTTACGACTTCAACTTTAGGTTTCGCTTCCTTCGCCTCAGTATTATCCAAGCCGGTAGCAACAACTGTGACACGCATCTCACCCTCAAGCTCAGGATCAATGACCGCACCCACAACAACCGTTGCATCTTCGGAGGCCATGGCATTAACAATTTCACCAACTTCCTCAAACTCACCAATACTCAAGTCCAAGCCAGCGGTAACATTGACCAGGATCCCTTTCGCACCAGACAGGCACATATCATCAAGCAGCGGGCTGGAGATTGCACTTTCTGCTGCTTCCTTAGCACGATCTTCGCCGGTTGCTTTACCCGACCCCATCATCGCCATCCCCATTTCAGCCATGACCGTTTCTACATCCGCAAAGTCAAGGTTCATGAGACCGGGACGCGTGATGAGTTCAGCAATGCCTTGAACAGCACCTTTGAGCACATCATTAGCCGCTCGAAACGCATCCAGCAGGCTGACGCCTTTTCCGAGCACTGAAAGCAGTTTCTCATTGGGAATCGTAATTAATGAGTCAACATGCTTACGTAACTCTGCCATACCTTCATCAGCCGCGCGCATCCGTTTACCACCTTCAAAGGGAAAAGGCTTGGTTACTACAGCGACAGTCAGAATACCCAGTTCTTTTGCCATTTGTGCCACGACAGGGATCGCGCCCGTACCTGTACCACCCCCCATTCCAGCGGTGATGAAGAGCATATCTGCTCCATCAATTACTTCCTGAATACGCTCCCGGTCTTCCATGGCAGCCTGGCGGCCAATTTCAGGATCCGCCCCCGCACCCAACCCTTTCGTGATACCGGATCCAATTTGAAGGGTAGTTTTGGCGCTCATGCTTTTCAGTGCCTGTGCGTCGGTATTTGCACAAATAAACTCCACTCCTTCGATACCCGATTGCACCATGTGCTCAACGGCATTACCGCCGCCGCCGCCTACGCCAATCAATTTGATCACTGCATTTTGTGAAAATGAATCCATTAATTCAAACATCTCTTTTTCTCCTCAAGTTAAAAGGAATACCCCTAAAACCCACACAAAAATTAAAAATTACTTTGAAACCACTCTTTCATTCGCTGAACCAACGCCTTGGGCTCTGGACTGATTCGCCGACGTGGTACACCATCCAGTGTCTTTTCCCGACCAAAGAGTAAGAGCCCAACCCCTGTAGCATGAATCGGATTCCTGACAACATCCGATAAGCCAGTGATGCCGTGCTGAGGCATTCCCAAGCGCACCGGCATGTGAAAAACTTCTTCTGCCAACTCAACCACACCTTCCATTTTTGCGCTGCCGCCCGTTAGCACAATGCCAGCAGCCACCATTTCTTCAAAACCACTCCGCCGTAATTCGGCCTGTACCAGACCTAAAAGCTCTTCGTAACGTGGCTCGACCACTTCGGCTAAATTTTGCCGGGCTAATTTACGGGGAGGCCGCTCACCAACACCGGGTACTTCGATCGACTCATCCGGATTAGTCAATTGCCGTAGTGCACAGGCGTATTTAATTTTGATTTCTTCGGCGTGTTGTGTCGGTGTGCGCAACGCAACGGCAATGTCGTTGGTCACTTGGTCGCCTGCGATCGGAATCACAGCTGTGTGCCGCATTGCACCATCACAAAAGACTGCAATATCAGTGGTCCCGCCGCCAATATCGACCAAACAAACACCCAGTTCTTTTTCATCGTCTGTCAGTACGGAGTAACTGGATGCCAGCTGTTCCAGGATCAGGTCATCCACTTCCAAACCACAACGGCGCACACACTTGACGATATTTTGCGCCGCACTGACCGCACCAGTTACCAAATGCACTTTGGCTTCCAGGCGGACTCCTGACATGCCAATTGGTTCACGGATGCCGTCTTGTTCGTCAATAATAAATTCCTGCGGCAGGACATGAAGAATTCGGTGATCTGAGGAAACGGGTACAGCTTTGGCTGTATCAATCACACGTTCGACATCGGCGGGCTTAACTTCTCGGTCTTTAATTGCAATCATCCCGTCGGAGTTTCGGCCCTCAATGTGGCTCCCCGCGATACCCGCATACACAGACTGGATATGACAACCCGCCATCAGTTCCGCTTCTTCCACGGCCCGCTGAATGGATTGAACGGTCGACTCGATATTTACCACGACACCTTTTTTAAGACCTCGCGACGGGTGAGAGCCGATACCAATAATATCCAGCTCACCATCATCCATATACTCCCCAACAATCGCGACGACTTTTGAGGTTCCGATATCCAACCCTACAATCATCTGTTTGTCTTGTTTTCTAGACACACTTAATCTCCCTAGCGCTTTGCCTTGCCATCAGCCACTCCATGACCCAACGCAAGTCCATTGGTATAACGTAAATCCACATATCGCACTTTTCCCATTACAGGGCTTAAATGCCGCTGATAAACTTTCACAAAACGCGATAACCGCTCCATATGATCCCGTCGGCCAAGACGTAGCTCCACATTGTTATTCAGCCTAAGGCTGACGGACCGTCGTTCATCTTCATGCAACGCTGTAATTGAGAGCCCTACCGATTGCAACAGCTGAGAGGCCGCCTCGTACTGTTGGGTCAAAACTGGGTAACGCTGGGCAGGCCCGGAAAAATGCGGCAAGACCTGAAAGTGCTCAACCCAAGCGGACGCTTGCTGAGTACCACCTTCAAGTTGTGGTACTGGAAAGCGAACTTTCTCTGTACTGATCATTTCCGTCTCGTTCCAGCGCGCATAGGGTTCGTGCTCATCAATATTCAATACAAGGCCTGAGGGCCAAATCCGGCGTGCAGACACCTGATTAACCCAAGGCAACCGGGCAACCGCAATCTGAATCGCCGATAAATCGACGGTAAAAAAACTGGCCTCGAGATAAGGCCCTACCGTCTGCATGACACCATCGCGGGCAACGTATTGGAGCTCACCACGAATAGAGACATTCTCTATGGGAAACGCATGGGTATCGCTGAGCACACGCCCAAGCGTTGCTAAGGCCACAAGCAATACAACGGCGCCCAGCGCACCAATCAAGATTCTCAGATTGTGCTTTTGCTCCTCGTACACCAGAGGATCAGGCGATTGAACTCGTTGCCGACTCACCGCCATCATTGCTCGCCTCCTACTTCATGGGTGTCTGGTAAGCAGGTCGCCGCCAAGATTTGTAACATCAGATCAGGTAATTCCAGATTGGCTGCACGCGCCGCCATCGGTACCAGGCTGTGGTCGGTCATGCCTGGCACGGTGTTTAATTCAATCAACCATGGTTGTAACTGCTCATCCAGCATCATATCCACACGTCCCCAACCGTTCGCCCCTAGCGCATCGAACGCCTCAAGCGCCAGCTTCTGGCACGCCTCAGTCACAGCTTGCGGGAGCTGTGCCGGGCACTCGTAGTGGGTATCATTGGCGTGATACTTCGCTTCGTAATCGTAAAACACACGCGGTGTGCTCATAGAAATCAGCGGTAATACTTCACGGCCAACAATGCTGGCGGTCACTTCTTTGCCCGCAATAAATGTTTCCGCGATGACAGGCCCGTATTGCGAGGCAGTCGTCCAAGCCGAGGCCAGCTCTTCAACTTTTTCAACTTTACTGATGCCAACACTGGATCCTTCCAGCGAAGGTTTGACCATGAGCGGCAGACCCAGATCGACCACCGCCTGGCGGCAATCATCAAGCGACGTTGGCGTTCGCCATGCTGGCGTTGGTAGCGACAAACCTTTCCAAAGCAGTTTGCTGCGTAACTTATCCAGTGCCAAAGCCGACGCCAGAACACCGCTGCCTGTGTAAGGCTTGCCTAATAACGAGAGGACGCTTTGGATCTCGCCATTTTCCCCGGCACCGCCGTGCAGCACATTAAAAACACAGTCAAACGGGGTATCAAGCAACTGACGAAGTGCGTCCCGTCCAACATCAACGGCAAAAGCATCGACACCCGCCTTAAGTAAGTTTGATAACACTTCGGCACCACCTCGAAGTGAGATCTCTCGTTCCGATGAGGTGCCTCCCATCAAGACTGCGACGCGGCCAAAATCTCTTGGATGACAAGTGATCTGCTTCATCCACCGGCTCCTGCAGCCAAAGACGCCGCAACCACACCAACATTGCCAGCACCCAGGGTCAACAAAATATCCTCATCCTGCAAAATGCCAGATAACACATCTGGTAGGGTTGTCACGTCTTCAATAAAAATCGGGTCTGTTTTCCCACGGTTACGGACCGCGCGGGCCAAGGCTCGTCCATTCGCACCGGGGATGGGCGCTTCACCCGCCGCATAGACTTCGGACAAAATCAGAACCTCAAGCCCACAAAGCACCTGGGTAAAGTCCTCAAACAGATCGCGTGTGCGGGAATAGCGATGCGGCTGGAAAGCCACCACCAGGCGTCTGTCCGGCCAGCCATTTTTGATCGCCGAAATGGTTGCCTGTACTTCGCTGGGGTGATGCCCATAGTCGTCAATCAGCATAACGCGACGGCCACCCACAGTGACGCTGCCATAATTTTGCATGCGTCGATCAATCCCTTGAAAATTTTTCAACGCATGGTTAATGACATAACCTTTGACTCCGAGCTCGTTCGCAACCCCCAACGCCGCCAGAGCGTTGAGTACATTGTGCCGCCCTGCGAGGGGCAATACGACACCCTCCAAAACCTCGCCACCGGGAAGGTTGACATCAAAGATCACTTTATCACCTTGGTATTGAATGTTTTCAGCCCAGATGTCAGCCTCATCCGTCAAACCGTAGGTCAACACCGGTCTGGCTACATCCGGCAACAAACTTTTGACCTCTGGGTCATCAATACACAACACCGCCAGTCCATAGAAAGGCAAATGATGTAGAAACTCAACAAACGTCTGCTTCAAGCGTTCAAAGTCGCCGCCGTAGGTGGAGAGATGATCGGCTTCGATGTTGGTGACAACCGCAATCATCGGTTGTAAGTAAAGAAAAGAAGCATCGCTTTCGTCTGCCTCGGCGACAAGATAGTCACCAGCCCCTAAACGGGCATTGCTTTCCGAGCTATTCAGCCGGCCACCGATTACATAAGTGGGATCCAGTCCACCTTCTGCCAAAACACTGGCCACCAGGCTGGTCGTTGTCGTTTTCCCGTGTGTCCCGGCAACGGCAATACCCTGGCGAAAGCGCATCAGCTCAGCCAGCATTTCCGCGCGCCGCACCACCGGCACGAAGCGCGCCCGCGCCTCCATCAGTTCAGGATTTTCCGGCCGGATGGCGGAAGAGACGACGACGACCTGCGCGTCCTTCACATTCTCGGCTTTCTGGCCGATGAAGACCTTGATGCCGAGCGCCTTCAGGCGCTTCACATTGGCGCTGTCGGCGAGGTCGCTGCCTTGCACCTTGTAGCCGAGATTGTGCATGACTTCGGCAATGCCGCTCATGCCGATACCGCCGATGCCGACGAAGTGGATATTGCCGATGTCGAGAGGTGCCGGGCGCATCATGCACCTCCCGTCGTGAATTCGAGATTGCCGTTGCCGCCCTGCGCGATCTCCTTGCGCGCGCGGCTGCGGAGCGCACGGTATTCGCCCCGGCCAAGCGCTTCGACGAGGTCGGCAAGCTCGCGCACGGCATTGGGCTGGCCCTGAGCCTTCGCCGCCGCAGCAGCCGCTTCGAGATCGGCCGGGGCGGCGAAGAGCCGCTCGATACGCTGTGCAAACACTTCCTCGGTGAAATCCTTCTGTTCGATCATCCAGGCCGCGCCCGCATCCGCCAGCTTCTCGGCGTTCGCCTTCTGGTCGTTGTCGAGCGAGTGCGGCAGCGGCACGAGGATCGAGGGACGCCCGATCACGGCGAGCTCGCTCACGGTCGAGGCGCCGGAACGGCCGACGACGAGATGGCAATGCGCGATGCGCTCCGGCATGTCGTCGAAAAAGGAATTGAGTTCGGCGTGAATTCCAGCCTGCTCGTAGACGCGCGCAACGCGTTCCATATCTTCCGGTCTCGCCTGCTGCACGACACGGAGACGCTTCCGCATCTCCTCCGGCAGATGCGCCAGCGAGGCGGGCACGATATCGCTCATCACGCGCGCACCCTGGCTGCCGCCGAAAACGAGAAGACGAATTTCGCCGCCGGGCCGCGGCGTGTCGTAAGCCGCGCCCGCCTGCGCGATCACGGCATCGCGCACCGGATTGCCGGTGAGAACCAGCTTGCCCGCATCGCGGGCTTTCAGGAATTTCGGCTTGTCGAAGGTCGAGGCGATCGCTTCGACATGCGGAGCGACGAGGCGGTTCACCCGCCCAAGTACGGCGTTCTGCTCGTGAACGCAGGCCGGCACCCCGCGCAGGATAGCGGCGGCGACCGGCGGCAGCGTCGGATAACCGCCAAAGCCGATCAGCGCGGCGGGCTTCACACGCTGCAGGATGGCGAGTGAGCGAGCGACGCCCGCCATTCTTGCGGGCGAGACCTTTGCCTGAAGGTGTCGCCAAAAGATCGGAAGAGCATTTGGCGACACCTTCAGGC
>DJFX01000023.1:0-18466 GCA_002432635.1 Halothiobacillaceae bacterium UBA5861
GATAGCCTTGTTCGCGCGCAAGGGAAAATGCAATTCGAACAGCAGCTAAGCGCTGCCCAGCCTCTCGCTGATTTCTTTTTATCTCAACTGGAAGCGCAGTCACCTACCCAGTCGATCAGTGGGCGAGCACGCTTTTCTGAGTTGGCAAAGCCGCTCTTGAAAAATATTCCAGAAGGCGTATACAAATCACTGCTGGAACAGCAGGTCTCGGCCAAAGTTGGCTTGAGCATTGCGGGAAACAAACCTCGTCCAGCGCAGACCCAACGCAAAGCAACTCTGGGTATGACACCAATGCGCATGGCTATTACTTGCCTGCTTCAACACCCGGGGCTGGTTGAATCACTCCCAGAGCCCCCCGTATTGCCAAAAGATGGCCCAGGCTCCGAACTGTTATCCGATGTGTTTGAACAGATTCGGCACAATCCTGAAATTTCCACAGCCATGTTAATCGAACATTTCCGGGACACCCAAAGCTCCGCCATCTTGCAAAAGCTTGCCGGATGGCGACTGCCTGGCGGTGATGAAATGGATGCTGAATCAGCTATGGCTCACTTTACAGACTCTCTGCACAAAATCATGTTGCTGGACGCCAGGTCCCGCTCTCAAGCCTTGCTAAGCATCGCACAGGAGCGAGCGCTCACAACCGAAGAAAAAGACGAACTCTTGCAGATCCACGCAACATTAGGGCGGGACTGAGACTACCGGTTCACAGACTGTTTTGGGTATAGCACATGCTTGCATGGCTTGCTTTTTGATGCCCTCGCAATTCGTGCTTCATGGTGTCTTTTCGCTGCTCAATTGCGCTGATCAAACTTTGTGTTCTTTGTAGCAACTGCGTCAACTCATGAACCTCTTCACCTGAGGGAACGTGTTTATTCGGGACAGAAACAAAGAGCGCTCGAATCTTCTGGTCCCATAACGCGGCTTGTTCCGTCGCTTCTACCCACTTTTGCTGAATGACAGACTGCTCCATGGCATCAACAAGTAACCGAATTTCCTGCATTGACAAGGTATTTTTTCCCTTGAACAGATTCATATCTTCAGTCGGCCAGTGCCTGAGCTACTTGACGATACATATTTTTGCCGTGCGCCTCTTGCACAGGGCGGGGAATCGCGACCCAGGCACTGCGAATTTCGTTCAACAAAGAGGCTACTTCATCCAAAGCATCCGGGTCATTATCGAGATTGGCTTGTAACAATCTTCGCCGCATGTAGTCGTAGAGTTCCGAAAGATTTTTCGAAAGCTCCCCGCCAGCATCCATATCCAGACAGTCGTTTAAACCCGAAATGATCATAATCGTGTTGGAGAGATGTTTACCTTTTTCGGCAAGCGCTTTTTGTAAAATAGCGCCTTTGGCTTTTGCGACGCGCTCTAATGCACCATCCATCAGCATCAAGATTAATTGGTGGGGGTTTGCGTAATTTGCACTGCTGATCCCAGCCTGATGGTAAGCCTGCATTGCGTCTTTATTCATCTGCATCCGACTCCGTTATAAATAATGAATGGTTAAGAACCTGAGTTGAATGTCGCGCCAGGCAAGTTCGCTAACTGCTGGGCCAGATAGGTTCCGGTGGAATTAAGATTGCCGACCAGTGCATCCATCGCTGAAAACTGCTGGCGGTAACGCTCTTCAATCGACCCAAGTCTGATATTCAATGCCTCAATACGATCATCAACCGTCCGAGACTGGCTTTGCAGGCCATCGGTACGGCTATCAATAATCCCTCCCACCTGGGCATAAGTATCAAGCACTTGGGTTAAACGCGCCCCGAGTCCGTGGGTGGCATCGGTAAAAAAATTCATTAAATCCGTAAAGTCTTCACTGACTTGTGCTTTAAAATCCTCGGCATCGAAGGATAAGGTTCCCTCGCGGCTAAAGTCGAACCCTACCGTAAATGACTGGTTGATTTTTGTATCAAATGTACTGGGAACACTCGAAAAAACAGCTCTTAACTGATCTTGAATTCCGTAGAGCATGCTGTCACTGCCGAGCGCGCCCTGTAGTCTGACTTCATCCAGTGTGCCAGCCAAGGTATTAAACGCTGAAACAATGCCATCCATGGCAGACAGAGCATGATCAATGTCCCGCTCTACCGTTAATTCGGCGGTTCCAACCTGATTTAAGTTGATTGTGACGCCGCCAATCACATCGCTGACAAAATTGCTGTCACTTTGTACGGCAAACCCATCAACGGTTAAAGAAGCATCCTGCGCCGCATCCACTTCTGTTAAATTCTGTACCCCAACCGCCTGATAAACCAAGCTTGACAGGCCACTTGCATCAGTATCATTACCATCGGCATCATCCGTTACGCTGATTTCAATGCTGTTCGCTAAACCGGTATTCAGTGCGGTGAGAATCAGCCGACTGCCACCATCCACATTAATGACACTCGCACGTACACTTTTGTTGTCCTCGGCCGTATTGATCGCATCCCGAAGGCCGGTGAGTGAGTCGTTGTCGGAGGTGATATCAATACTGAAATTATTCGTTCCACTGGAAATGAACAGACTGCCTTCACCGACTTGGGCCTCATCACTGGCAAAGACGCCTGAAGCCAGGCGGTGGCTTTGTGCCAGGCTTAAAACATTGATGCTGTGATTGGTTTCACTGGCCTCACTGGTGGCCGTTGCAGTAAAAACGTCATCGTCCCCGCTGTTTGCGAGAAACGCATCAAACGCACTTTTATCATTCAGTTTTTCGACCGCAGTATCCAAGGTTGAAAGCGCACTTTTTATTTTGCCAAACTCGCTGATTTGCGCTTCAATCTCTGCCTTGTCCTGCTGCAGCCGCTGTAAAGGCAGCTGCTCGACTTGCATGATGCCCGAGATAATAGACTCAATATCAAGTCCAGACCCCACACCAAGAGAAGAAATGACAGGCATAATAAATCCTCGTACAACGGTTACCCGTAAGCCTTAAGCAAGTTTGATACCCTATTGAAGAGTTATGTCGGACAGGTATCCCTGATGAGTACTCGATTGCAAAGCTTTTTAGGCTTCTGTATCAATCAAAAGGCCGGCTTGCGTTTGCAGATAACTGGAAATAGCAAGCACTTCCTCACTGGGGATCTGCCTGACAACTTCGTCCGTTTCCTTATTTAAAACCTTAACAATGTAACGGCCTGTGTCATCATCTACACTGAATTGCAACTCACGCCTGACAGACTGAACAAATTCATTCAGATTACTGACAACTTTATTCAGCTCTTCTTCCGTTGGCTTAGCCTGTTCAGTTGACTTTGGTTGCGCGGCAAGCGGCAACTGTTGACCAGGGCGTGGCAGATCAGCGCCGACATAAACTGTTGAACCATCGACCACCTGCGACAAATCCGCTTTCTTCGCAGTGTGCTCGTTCAGTCTTACACTGCTTGTACCTAGATGGTTAATGTTCGTAAACATTTTGGTTCACCTTATTAAGCTTGGGGAAAAGTGCCAGCTCGTATAAGAGCCGGCCAAATTCCCCTCTTCGGCCTATTACTGCAGGAGCGACAGTACAGATTGCGGCATGGAGTTCGCTTGCGAAACCATCGCTGTACCCGCTTGTTGCAGAATCTGTGCGCGTGTCAATGCTGCGGTTTCTGCGGCAAAGTCAGCGTCCTGAATCCGTGACCGGGCAGCTGAGAGGTTTTCCCGAACGTTATCCAGGTTACGCACAAGTGAATCAAACCGGTTCATTTTCGCACCGAGAATTGAACGGTCGCTATTGATTTGTTCAATAGATTGCTTGAAGGCCAGCATTGCCAGACTCGCATCGGCCGAGGTATTCACCGTCATGGACGCAACAGACGCATCCGTCAAGGCAGTGGAGGCACCCGAGACACCACTCAATGCCTGGCCGGTCGTCGCAGCATTATAATTGACCGTGTTGCTACCCAAGTTCTGATTAAGCACGATCAACCCGTTAGCGCCGGCATCGACTGCTGTAGAGCCTTGAGCAAAACCACTCAGTGTCGCCGCATCGGCAGTATTGGCTGTGACTTCAATAGCTTCACCGTCACGATTGAACATGACCAGCGTACCACCCGCATTCACTGCGGTCACACCATGTTCACCAACTTTATTATTAATGTTGGTAACCAAGTCACCAATGTTCGCAGAACCATCTATCTGAATGCCATTGACAACAAAGTCACCTTTGCCCAATGCGGCAACTGGCGCTGCACTGGCGGCTGTGGCAACCGCTGAGTTACCGTAGCTAAAAGCGGTCACACCGTGAGAACTTGTGCCTGCATTCACCGCATCAATCTTATTAATGGAGTTGGAATTGGCTGCCACATCGGAAACCGCGATACCATTAACTGTTGATGTTGCTAAAGCACCGGCAAACTGCAGTTGCAAGCGCGTTGCCAGCGTTGCATCATCAAGTGCTGCAGTGGCTGAGTAGTTGGTTGCCACACCCATACCTGTTGTGGACAGATTGGAAACATTGATACTGATCGTTTCATTCACTTCTGCGCCAACTTGGATGCTCGCTGAGAATCCACCGGTCAACAGCTGCTCACCATTGTATCGGGTCTGCGACACGATACGGCTTAACTCCGCATTGAGTTGCTGAACCTCATTGTTAATGGAAGCACGATCCGTCGATGTATTGTAAGACGCTGCCTGAACCGACAAATCATGCATTCTGTTCAGGGAACGCGTCATTTCAACCATCGCACCCTCTGCAGTCTGGGCAATAGAGATCCCGTCGTTCGCATTTCGAATCGCCGTGGAAAGGCCTCCGATCTGAGTGGTCATACGTGTTGCGATCGCTAAACCTGCAGCATCGTCTCTGGCACTGTTAATTCGCAGGCCGGAAGACAACCGCTGCAATGCCGTTGACATTGCTGCTGATGTGCTGTTTAAGTTTCTCTGCGCATTGAGTGACATTACATTGGTATTAATTACCTGAGCCATCTCTTAACTCCTCTACAGGACGTTTATAAACACCGAGATGTCAAAACACCCGGCCTGATTTCATAATTTTCATTATTCGATAGTGCTAACGGCACCTCGAATTAAAGCTTTAACCTTGTGATAGAAAAAACCTATAGCTTGGACTTTAAGCGCGTTTGAACCATCACTGAGTCAACTCTTACACCTGTTAGCGGTCTCTCCCCATTATCATTTAACCCTTTAAAATCACCACATGACCGTTCGTCCCACTCACGCCCTGTAGTAAGATGAACCTTTTTATATTCGGAACGGGCTGAAAACTCATGACAAGCACATCGAACTGGCTACAAGGCATCCAGGTAGTCACCATTGCCATTAACTTACCGGGGCCGGCTACCGCAGAGCGGCTTTGTCAAATGGGCGCAACTGTCATCAAGATTGAACCCCCGGGCGGCGACCAAATGGAAACCTTGTGTAAACCTTTCTATGATGAAATGGCGGCAGGACAGACGGTCGTCAGGCTGGACATTAAGTCAGAAGAAGGCATGGCAGAACTTCACGGCTATTTAGAAACAGCCGATCTCTTTATTACATCTAACCGCCCGGCAGCACTAAAACGATTAGGCCTGGATTGGGAAACATTGCACGCGCGCTACCCCAAACTGTGTTTTACAGAAATCGTGGGCTTTCCAGCGCCGCGCGACCATATTCCCGGGCACGACTTAAACTATCAGGCAGAACTCGGGCTGGCGACCCCTCCCTTCATGCCAAGGGCGCTCATCGCCGACTTGGCCGGTGCGGAACAAGCCATCAGTACATCCATCGCCCTTCTGCTTGCGCGCGACCGCGGCCAGGGGCCCGGCCATGAACAAATTGCGCTATCAACCGGTGTTGAGCAATTTGCCCGGCCTTACCAACATGGACTCACTCAACAAAACGCCGTACTGGGAGGGCTTTTACCAAACTATCGGATGTATGAAGCCAAACAAGGCTGGGTCGCTGTAGGTGCATTGGAACCTCACTTCGAAAAAGCCTTCCGAGAAGGTTTAGCGCTGGATAAACTAACGCCAGAATCAGTCCAGGCTAAAATGCTGACACGCACCGCAGATGAGTGGGAAAAATGGGGAGAATCCCTTGACCTGCCAATCAATGCCGTACAAGGCGCATAAACTCAACACTTTTTATAAACCAAAGAGGAATTTCTTATGGATATTGCACAATCGACATTTATCGTCACTGGCGGCGCTTCCGGCCTGGGTGGCGCAACGGCGCAAATGATCACCGAGGCAGGCGGCAATGCCGTCCTTGCTGACCTGAATGAGGACCTCGGACACAGTCATGCCGAAGCCCTGGGCAGCAATGCACTGTTTGTTAAAACTGACGTTGCCAGCGCAGAAAGTGTTCAAAATACCGTCAATGCGGCACAGGAAAAGTTTGGCGGCATTCACGGCGCTATTAATTGCGCTGGCATTGCCATTATCGGCAAAGTGCTCTCCAAAGATGGCGCTCACAGCCTGGATCTTTTTAATAAGGGTTTACAAGTCAATCTCGCAGGAACATTTAATGTCATTCGCCTGGTTGCTGAAGCAGCTAAAAATGCGGACCCGGATACCGGCGGCGAACGCGCCGTCTTCGTGAATACAGCTTCAGTTGCCGCATTCGACGGACAAATTGGTCAGGCGTGTTACTCTGCCACCAAAGGCGGCGTCGTTGGGATGACATTGCCCATTGCTCGGGAGTTAGCCTCCTACGGTATGCGTGTGATGACAATTGCTCCCGGCATTTTTGAAACCCCGATGATGTCTCAACTGCCCGATGCGGCCAAAGAATCCTTGGGCAAACAAGTGCCTTTTCCTTCACGCCTTGGCCGCCCGGCGGAGTACGCGGCTCTGGTTAAACACATTATCGAAAACACGATGCTCAATGGTGAAGTGATCCGGCTTGATGGTGCGATCCGCATGGCACCTAAATAAGCAGGATCAAATTTAAACACGGCGCGTCTTGTACTGGCATCGTTTGCAAAAACAAGACGCACGCCATCGTCTCATCTTGCGGGAATCAGTCAGACAAGTCTCGCCAGGCTGTTGATCTTTCCTGCAGCCAACAGCAGATACCCACCCTTTACAGGCCATAACACCACTGGAAAAACGACAGAAATAGCAAAGAAGATCCTATGGACGATGGCGCATTGTCCTTGAGCATCTTAAAGATGCTGGTAGATTTATCCTAATACTTACGAGAAAATAACCGGATAATCATAAATCTAGGACTTTCGATCACAGAATGGCGACTATTTCTCTCATTCATGGCCCTAATCTGAACTTACTGGGTACCCGTGAGCCTGATGTCTACGGCACCACAACCTTGGATGAAATCAATCAGGAAATGGCCACACACGCGCAAATGGATGGCTATTCACTCAATGCGATGCAAAGTAACAGTGAATCGGTCCTGATTGAGCGAGTACACCAGGCATACCAAGACGATACGAAATTCATTATCATCAATCCCGGGGCATACACACACACCAGTATTGCGCTGCGTGACGCCTTTCTCTCGGTCAAGATCCCCTTTATCGAAGTACACCTGTCCAACGTGTACGCCAGAGAGAGTTTCCGGCACACTTCATACTTATCAGATATTGCCGCCGGTGTGATTGGAGGACTGGGACCATACGGTTATCAGCTGGCGCTGTTAGCTGCCAAAAACTGGCTGAAAGCACAAACAAATCATTAAACAGGACGAGTAATGGACATCCGAAAAATAAAAAAGCTGATTGAAATGGTCGAAAACTCTTCAATCTCTGAAATTGAAATCACCGAAGAAGAGGGCACAATACGCATCAGCCGTGCCCTGTCCGCACCGGCGGCCGCACCTCAGCTGACCATGCCTGCTACACCCAACACCAGCTTTTCGGCACCAATTGAAACATCCTGGTCCGCACCTAAACCTGCGACAGATGAAGGCCCGGCACTACCGGAAGGCACAGTTATTGAATCCCCCATGGTGGGGACGTTTTATCGCGCACCTTCGCCGGGGGCAACACCCTTCACAGAGGTTGGTAAAACCATAAAACCTGGCGAAACAGTTTGCATTGTTGAAGCCATGAAAATTCTCAACCAGATCGAGGCTGAG
This sequence comes from Halothiobacillaceae bacterium UBA5861, assembly GCA_002432635.1. GTDB lineage: Bacteria > Pseudomonadota > Gammaproteobacteria > UBA5861 > UBA5861 > UBA5861. The sequence goes on from DJFX01000023.1 coordinate 8,018, forward strand.
GTCGGCGGCACAATTAAGGCTGTTTTAGTTGAAGATGGCGAGCCCGTTGAGTTTGGGCAGCCGCTGTTCATTGTTGATTAAACGCCGAAAAGGAATTTGCATGTTAGAAAAGGTCCTGATAGCCAATCGCGGAGAGATAGCACTACGTATTTTACGAGCATGCCGCGACCTCGGTATTAAGACAGTCGCGGTTTACTCCCAGGCAGACCGAGACCTGAAGCACGTCAAGCTGGCTGATGAAGCGGTTTGTATCGGCCCGCCCGCGTCTACCTCAAGTTACTTGAATATTCCTGCGATCATCAGTGCGGCAGAAATTACCAATGCTACCGCCATTCATCCTGGCTATGGGTTTCTCGCTGAAAATGCGGACTTTGCAGAGCGCATAGAATCAAGCGGCTTTATTTTTGTTGGCCCCTCGGCAGAGGTGATTCGCCTGATGGGCGATAAAGTCAGCGCAATTCGTGAAATGCGCGCCGCCGGCGTGCCCTGTGTGCCCGGCTCAGATGGACCACTGGACAACAACAACCAAAAAAACCTCGAACTTGCCCGGAAAATTGGTTACCCCATTATTATCAAAGCCGCTGGCGGTGGTGGTGGACGGGGTATGCGTGTGGTGGAAGAGGAGTCTGAATTGTTCAAGTCAATTGAACTGACCCAGACCGAAGCCCGAGTGGCTTTTAATAATGATGTGGTTTACATGGAAAAGTTTCTAAAGCAACCACGTCATATTGAATTCCAAGTACTGGCAGACACCTTGGGCAATGTCATCCACTTGGGCGAACGGGACTGCTCCATGCAGCGCCGTCACCAAAAAGTTGTGGAAGAGGCTCCAGCACCGGGTATCACAGAAGAGGTGCGGCAAGAAATTGGGATGCGCTGTGTGGAAGCCTGTAAACGTATCGGCTACCGGGGAGCCGGCACCTTCGAATTTTTATACGAAAACGGTGAATTTTATTTCATCGAAATGAATACCCGGGTGCAAGTCGAGCACCCTGTCACGGAACTCGTGACGGGTGTTGATATTATTCGTCAACAACTCCAGGTTGCCTCAGGCATGCCTCTGGACTGGACACAAGATCGCATACGCTTAAACGGCAATGCTATCGAATGCCGCATCAACGCCGAAGATCCTGAAACGTTTATGCCCTCACCTGGCACAATCACACACTATCACGCTCCGGGTGGGCTCGGCGTTCGAATGGATACACATATCTATAACGGTTATAAAGTCCCCCCACATTATGACTCCATGATTGGTAAACTTATCGTTCACGGTCGAGACCGTGAAACAGCAATCGCCCGTATGCGAGGCGCTCTGAGTGAAGTTCTGGTCAACGGCATCAAAACCAATATCCCCTTGCATCAGCGCATTCTTGAAGACGCTGCATTTCAAGCCGGCGGCACAGACATCCACTACCTTGAAAAAAAGCTGGGACTGCAGTGAATTTTATATGCCGGGCCAACATTGGAAACAGCTTCGAATCAAAACAAAATCAGACCAAATCGAGATCCTGGAAACACAACTCCTTGAGCTGGGTGCGCTCTCAATTACTTACCTGGATGCAGGCGACCAAGCCTTACTTGAACCCGCGCCAGGAGAAACCCCGCTCTGGGATCAATGCACGCTCGTTGCACTGTTTGATGGTACGGTTGATACACAAGCCCTTGATGTACACCTCTCAACCATCCGGCCCTCACTGCCTGTTTTATATACCTTTGAAACACTTGCCGACCAGGACTGGGAACGCACCTGGTTAGACGACTTCAAACCGCTGCGCTTTGGCGACAGGCTATGGGTTTGCCCACTCGAAGTTGAACCACCTGAACCCACAGCCGTCAATCTCCGTTTAGATCCTGGCTTAGCCTTTGGCACAGGCACCCACCCAACCACCGCACTTTGTCTGGAGTGGCTGGATCAACACCCCCCCGTGGGATTCTCTGTTCTCGATTTCGGTTGTGGCTCGGGTATTCTGGCGATCGCGAGCCTTCTACTCGGTGCGAATCACGCCACTGCCACAGACATCGATCCTCAAGCACTGCAAGCAACACACGATAATGCCAAGAAAAACTGTGTAACAGACAAAATCACCTCAATCATCCCAGAAGCATTGGGGCACCAGACTTTTGATCTGCTATTGGCTAACATTCTTGCCGGCCCGCTAAAAACACTTGCCGAAACCTTTGCTCAATACCTTAAACCCGGGGGCTCCCTTGTACTTTCGGGTATTCTGGAAACCCAGGCACATTCACTGATCGAACACTACTCGCACTGGTTTGACATGCGCCCACCTGTGCTTAAAGATGAGTGGGTGCTTTTAGCAGGTACCAAACGGTGACGAGAGCACCCTGACATGCAAACAGAATGTCCTAATTGCGGCACCATTTTTCGCTTATCGCCCGCACACCTATCTCGTCCCGATAAGCGGGTGAGATGCAGCCTCTGCTTAACTGTTTTTAATGCCGATGTATGCCTGGTTGACAGCGAAACCCCTGCCAGCAACCCTGAATGGCAGCAACCGCCCTCTCCACCGGGAGAAAACCTAGGCAAGCCTCAAAACTATCCCCAGGATTATCCGGGCAACAACACACGTCCTGAAACGGAAAAACAAGATGACATACCACGTGGTCTTGTTCCCTACAATACACCACCCATTAGCAAGCCGGATGATGTAGACGCCGACATGCCTGACTTTTTAAGGGCGCGTACAGCACAAAAAACAACCTCCAAACCTTTATTTTTATGGAAAACGACGTTCGTCGTGGCGTTTGTATGCTTAGTGGCGCAGCTTACCTATCATTTTAAAGACACTTTGGCCAGTAACCCTCAACTGCGCCCCATGTTGCAGCAGCTATGCGAATACACCGGTTGCGAATTACAGCCCCTGCGCGACTTAAATGCCATTAAACTCGTAAAGCGAAATATTTACAGTCACCCAAATGCTCCCGGCATTTTGATCATTAGCGCAACCTTCATCAATCGAGCACCTTTCTCTCAGCCCTACCCCAAAATCCTCATCAGCATGGCTAATTTACAAGGCACCCCCGTAGCAGAACGTATTTTTTCGCCTGGCGAATACTCAGATACAAAAAAAGAGTTGATGCCGCCTGGCACTACGACAACCATTATTTTGAATGTTCGCGACCCAGGTCAAAGTGCTTTAACATTCGAGCTTGATTTTGTTTAAATCCATTTAAAAAAACAATTTGTTGCTAATTTACAACTAAAAATATTTATCCCCTTAAAAGTAGGGCGTATTTAATAAGGTTGGCCATTGAAATTTAGACAAAAATCACAAAACCAGACCCTTGCAAAGGAATACATCCCCCTTTCTGGGGTTTTTTTACCACATCAAACTCGCTATCATCGTCTCACACACAATAACCATTTAACTATCATGCGAATTGGCCAGCATCTATTCAGCAACAATATTTTTCTAGCGCCCATGGCAGGCGTAACAGACCAACCGTTTCGGTCGCTGTGCCATTTATTCGGCGCAGGCGCAACCTACACCGAGATGACCTCGGCAAACACAACCCTTAGAGGCAACCCCAAAACATTACTGCGTACGAATCGTTCAGGCAAAACAGGCCCTCATATTATTCAGAATGTTGGGGCAGACCCTGGTGACATGGCCAATGCCGCACGTTTCAATGCCGAAAAAGGTGCTGATATTATTGATATCAACATGGGTTGCCCAGCAAAAAAGGTTTGCCGGGTAGCGGCAGGGTCAGCTCTACTCAGCGACCTGGATAAAGTGAAGCGTATCCTCAATGCAGTGACGCGCGCAGTAGATATACCGGTGACTCTCAAGATTCGTACCGGACCTGACCCCAAAAACAAAAATGCCGTAACGGTTGCGCAACTCGCCGAAGACTGCGGTATACAAGCCCTCACAATTCATGGCCGAACAAGAGCTGACCGTTTCGCAGGTGAGGCAGAATATGAAACTATTCGCCGTGTAAAAGCCACTTTATCCATTCCTGTCATTGCAAACGGCGATATCAACAACCCGGAAAAAGCACGTGACGTGCTTGCCTACACACAAGCTGACGCGATTATGATTGGCCGCGCAGCCCAAGGTAACCCTTGGATTTTTAAAGAAATTCTTACATTTTTAGAAACTGGAAAAAAGTGCCCGCCACCAACGCTCGAAGAACGTAGCAGAGTACTGCTTGAGCACCTCCGGTCTCTGTATACCTTTTATGGTCCGCAACACGGTTTGCGCATTGGCCGAAAACATATCGCCTGGTACTGCAAAGAATTACCTGGCAGTGCCCAGTTCCGAAACGAAATCAATAAAGTCGATAACGCGACCTCTCAACAAGAAATGATCCTGCACTTTTTCAATGCCGACAAAAATGCCAAAAACACTCCTCAAACAACGACAATCGCCGCATGAACATACCTAAACCCCAATTAAATAAAAATACTTCGCAGCTACAGCAACATGTGGAGATTGAGCTCACTCGCTATTTTAATGCGCTAGACGACTTATCCGATGCGACTTCACTCCACAAAATGGTAATGGACGAAGTCGAAGCCGCTTTACTCCGTTTTGTGATGACAAAAACCAATGGCAACCAGAGCATGGCGGCTGGCATCCTCGGGATCAATCGTAATACGCTGCGTAAAAAACTCGCGCAATATGATCTGATTTAAAGGTTCTACCCGCAGATTGAAGTAATTAATTAGCCCCTTCGGCAAGACCTGTTTTATAATCAGCCGTTTTTTGGCTCAGCGGTTCCCGATTACGATGACAGACCAGACTCCCAAACATGTAAAGCGTGCGCTCATCAGCGTATCCGATAAATCAGGATTACTTGACTTTGCCTCAGCTCTGCATCAGCTGGGCGTTGCTATACTATCTACCGGCGGTACCGCCAAGCAATTAATCTCAGCGGGTATTCCTGTCACCGAAGTCTCGAGCCATACCGGCTTTCCGGAAATCATGGGAGGGCGTGTTAAAACATTGCACCCGAAAATTCACGGAGGCATTCTTGGGCGGCGCGACGTCGACCATGCTGTCATGCAGCAACACCACATCGATCCGATCGATCTGGTTGTCGTCAACCTCTACCCATTTGCGGAAACTGTTGCCAAAGCAGATTGTACATTTGAAGACGCCATTGAGAACATTGATATTGGCGGGCCTTGCATGGTGCGCGCAGCCGCTAAAAATCACCGTGATGTTGCCATCGTGACAGACCCGGCAGATTACACTGAAACCCTTTCTGCGATAAGCAGTGAAGGCGGCCTCAGCCAAGCCCAGCGCTTTATGCTGGCCAAAAAGGCATTCCAGCACACGGCAAACTACGACCGTATGATTGCCGATTACCTCGAAACCTTACCCAACCAGGAAGAGCCTAAGACCTTCCCAGACGTGCTCACCGTACAGTTCAAAAAGTCACAAGACCTCAGGTACGGCGAAAACCCACACCAACAAGCGGCATTTTATATCTCTGACCAACAAAGCGAGCCTTCCGTTTCAACCGCTGTCCAGCATCAGGGAAAAGCTTTATCATTCAATAATATTGCCGACACTGACGCCGCGCTGGAGTGTGTTAAACAATTTTCCGAAACGGCCTGTGTCATCGTCAAACATGCCAACCCCTGTGGTGTCGCCACAGGAGAGTCGTTGCTTTCAGCGTACGAGCGCGCCTACACCACGGATAGCGAATCGGCGTTTGGGGGCATCATTGCCTTTAACCGCCCACTGGATGCAAAAACACTTCAAGTCATCCTCAACAGACAGTTTGTTGAAGTCATTATTGCACCTGAGGTCGAAAGTGAGGCCATTGATGTAGCCGCACAAAAAAAGAATTTGCGCCTGCTAAGCTGCGGACCATGGAGCGAACCTGTGCCACGGTCCGATTATAAAAAAGTCACCGGTGGCCTGTTGATCCAGGACGCAGACCTGGCACTCTACAATGACTTGGAGATCATCACTGATCGGCCACCCTCCGCCCAGGAGATGGAAGACCTGTTATTCAGCTGGCGTGTCGCCAAGTATGTAAAATCCAATGCGATTGTTTATGCCAAAAACAGTATGACCATTGGTGTCGGCGCAGGCCAGATGAGCCGGGTTAACTCCGCCCGTATTGCAGCCATAAAAGCCAAGCAGGCTGGCTTGGAAGTCAATGGTGCGGTCATGGCGTCAGACGCTTTTTTCCCCTTCAGAGATGGTATCGACAATGCCGCGGAGGCAGGCATCACTGCCGTTATTCAGCCAGGTGGTTCTGTTCGTGACCCGGAAGTTATCGCCGCTGCGAATGAGCACGGGTTAGCCATGGTCCTAACCGGCATGCGTCACTTCAGACATTAACAACTAATAGGCAAACGCTCTTGCGCTAGCCCCGCCATCAATTGTGACCACCGTGCCACTGATATAGCTGGCACGGGGTGATACAAGAAAAGCCGCCAATTCAGCAACCTCCTCGGGCTTAGCAGCACGAGCAAAGGGCAAGTGTTGTAAGAGCTCCCGCCAGCGTGAAGCATCACCCAACTGTGCTTGAGCCCGCGCTTCCATGATCGTGATCATTCTGTCTGTAGCCACTAAGCCCGGATTAATACCCACAACCCGAACTCCCTCATCCGGTGCTTTCGCACCTAACGCCTTGGTAAAGGCCATCAATCCGGCATTACCCGTACTCCCTGCAATATAACCCGCATCTGGGCGCTCTCCAGCCAGGCCGATAATATTCACGATGACACCCGATTGTCGGGATATCATCGTTCGGTAAATCAATCGGGTGAGATTAATATACCCAAAGACCTTTAAATCCCACGCTTCCCGCCAATGGGTGTCCTCAATATCTAACAAACTACCTGCGGGTATTGCACCCGCATTATTCACGAGGATATCCACACCATGGCAGGATGAAACCAGCTGCGTCAGGCTCTCAGGTACCGACAAGTCTGCAGCAAACAGCCCCACCTTTACGCCATATTTTGATTCCAAGGCTTCTTTCGCCTGATAAAGGCTTGACTCACTACGTGCCGCCAGTGTCATGTTGCAACCTTCAGAAGCCAGCAGCTCAGCAATCGCCCGGCCAATTCCCCGTGAAGCTCCCGTGATCAGAGCATGCTTGCCCCGTAATTGAAGATCCATTACTTCCCCCTGGTTGTTTTACGCAAACGATCAAGTTTTTGTTTTATTTTTATCTCCAGCCCACGATCAACCGGCTGGTAAAAAACCTGTTCCCCCATCGTGTCAGGAAAGTAGGTTTGCCCGATGGATTCCGCATTTTGCTCGTCATGGGCATAACGATAACCCTCACCATACCCTTGATGCTTCATAAATTGCGTCGGGGCATTGCGTAAGTGTAGGGGGACTTCCGCGTTACCGTATTGCGTCACAGCCTCTTTCGCAGCATTAAAAGCGATATAGGCCGCATTGCTTTTTGCGGCGCAAGACAAATAAATAATCGCTTGGGCGATAGTCAGTTCACCTTCCGGACTGCCTAGCCGCTCATAGACCTGCCAGGCTTGTAAAGCCAGCTGTAAGGCACGGGGATCTGCATTGCCAATATCTTCCGAGGCCATTCGAACAACGCGCCGGGCAATGTACAAAGGATCACAGCCGCCATCCAGCATACGGCAATACCAATAGAGCGCGGCATCCGGGTTAGAGCCCCGAACAGATTTGTGCAAAGCGGAGATCTGCTCATAAAAAATATCACCACTTTTATCAAACTGGCGCAGGCTTTCCCGTGTGACTTCTGCCACCACTTCAGCAGTGATCATGTGTTCTTGGCTTTCGGTAATGACCAGATCAGCCGCTAATTCGAGCAGCAATAACGCACGCCTGGCATCGCCATCAGCGGCGTGTACCAGCCGGTCTTTTAACTCAGATGAAATCTGTATGTCCCACTGGCCTAAACCTGCCACTTTGTCTGTCAGCGCCCGGTTGATGATCGCACGAATGGCCTTGGAGTCTAACTGCTTGAGTACATAAACACGTACGCGTGAGAGCAAAGCATTATTGAGGGCAAACGAGGGGTTTTCAGTTGTTGCCCCAATAAAATAAACAACGCCCTCTTCAATGTGGGGTAAAAAGGAATCTTGTTGGGACTTATTGAATCGGTGCACTTCATCGACAAATAAAACGGTCCGTCGGCCTTCGGACTGACGGATGGTTTTTGCATGGTCAATGGCGGCACGAATATCCTTAACGCCAGCCAGCACAGCCGAAAGTGAAATAAATTCAGCATCACACTGCGCAGCAATGATACGGGCCAACGTGGTTTTACCTGTCCCAGGTGGCCCCCAAAATACCATGGAATGTAAATGGTTGCGTTCAATCGCTTGCCGTAAGGAGCTCTGGGGACCTAATACGTGAGACTGGCCGTAGAAGTCGGATAATTTTTGGGGCCGCATCCGGTCCGATAAAGGCCGGTGATCCTGTTTTTCCACACATTCCACCGGCGGCTTCATCGCACTCGTTTCCCCATGTTGGGTTCGGTTATTCTTTTAATTTGGCATTGAGCAAAGCATTGATCTGCTGGGGGTTAGCTTTACCTTTTGATGCCTTCATAACTTGCCCGACAAAAAAGCCCATGACTTTTGCTTTACCTGCCCTGAACTGCTCGACCTGCTCTGGATTAGCGGCAATCACCTCATCAACCATCGCTTCAATGGCGCCTTCATCCGTTATCTGTTTGAGCCCTTGGGCTTCAATGATCTCATCAGGCGACTCCCCACTCTGCCACATAACATCAAACACCTGTTTGGCAATTTTCCCGGAAATGGTGTTGTCTGCAATACGCTTGACGAGTTCGCCCAACTGGATCGCAGCGACGGGTGATTCACCCAGTGATTTATCTTCTTTGTTCAACCGGCCTGTGAGTTCGGTGGTCAACCAGTTGCTAACCAGTTTGGCCTGCCCACCACTGGTCTCCACGGCACTCTCAAAGTAGTCTGCCATTTCCCGGCTCGCGGTCAACAGATCAGCATCCGCCTCCTGCAGGCCGTAATCAGCCATGAACCGTTGACGTTTAGCATCGGGTAATTCCGGTAATGTTGTCTTGATTTGTGCAATGAAGGCATCATCCAGCGCAACCGGAAGAAGGTCCGGATCAGGGAAATAGCGGTAGTCGTTTGCTTCCTCTTTAGTCCGCATAGAACGGGTTTCATCGAGATCTGCATCATATAAACGGGTTTCCTGTACAACTTTACCACCCGCTTCCAGCACATCAATCTGTCGCTCAACTTCAAAATTAATGGCGCGTTCAAGGAATCGGAAAGAATTGACATTTTTGATCTCGGTGCGCGTGCCCAACTCATCCTCACCTCGCAAGCGAACCGACACGTTGGCATCCACGCGAAAAGAGCCTTCTTGCATATTGCCATCACAAATCTGTAAATATTGCACGAGAGAATGGATTTTGCGGGCGTAAGCGACCGCCTCTTTGGCCGAGCGCATATCAGGTTCTGAAACAATTTCCAGCAAAGGGGTTCCAGCGCGGTTGAGGTCAATCCCCGTCATCCCATGGAAGTCTTCATGGAGTGACTTGCCGGCATCTTCCTCAAGGTGGGCTCGTGTGATTGTAATGCGCTTAAGTTCCCCGTCATCAACCCGAATATCAATGCTGCCTTTTCCAACAATCGGCAACTCAAATTGACTGATTTGATAGCCTTTGGGTGAATCTGGATAAAAGTAATTCTTACGGGCAAAAATAGAACGCATGCCAATTTCTGCATTCACGGCCAAGCCAAACTTAACGGCCATCTTCACCGCTTCCTGATTCAAAACTGGCAAAACGCCCGGCAGGCCTAAGTCAACGGCACAGGCTTGGGTGTTCGGCTCGGCACCAAATGCGGTTGATGCCCCCGAAAAAATTTTGCTGTTAGTAGCCAGCTGTGTATGAATTTCCAGCCCGATGACTGTTTCCCACTGCATAAATGATTGTTCTCCGTCACTCATAATCGGCTGGCATTCGCTTGTGCCAGTCCGTCACTTGCTGGTATTTGTGCGCGACATTTAACAAACGGGATTCCATGAATGCCGGCGCTATCATTTGTAAACCGACAGGGAGCCCAGCTGAAAAACCGCAAGGTACGGATATACCCGGCAAGCCTGCCAGATTGGCCGAGATGGTATAGATATCATTGAGATACATGGAAACCGGGTCTTTGGATTTTGCACCCAATTTAAACGCTGGCTCAGGCGTGGTCGGCCCCATGATTAAATCTACCTGTTCAAACGCTTTTTTGAAATCATCACTGATCAGGTGGCGAATCTGCTGTGCTTTTAAATAGTAAGCATCGTAATATCCGGCCGATAGAACATATGTGCCAATCATGATTCGGCGCTTGACTTCATTACCAAAACCTTCACCGCGTGAACGTTTGTACATATCTTCAAGATCAACCGGACTCTCGCACCGGTATCCGAATCGAACTCCGTCGTAACGCGATAAGTTCGACGAGCACTCCGCCGGCGCCACCAC
>DJFX01000023.1:18676-18992 GCA_002432635.1 Halothiobacillaceae bacterium UBA5861
CCGCCGGCGCCACCACGTAGTAGACAGGGACGGCCAGATGCTGGTTCGGCAGAGAAATTTCTTTAAACTGAACGCCTAACTTACTCAGTTCATCGACAGCCTTATCAATCGATTGCGCAACATCGGCATGAATCCCATCCTGAAAATATTCAACGGGCAAACCTATTGTCATGCCTGCCAGCGGCTGTTCTAATGAAGCGGTAAAGTCCTCAGGCACATCATCAATACTGGTTGAATCCCGTTCATCAAAACCAGCCATCGCATTCAGCAGTAGCGCACAATCTTCTGCTGTCTGCGCCATCGGCCCGGCCTGATC
>DJFX01000023.1:19252-19473 GCA_002432635.1 Halothiobacillaceae bacterium UBA5861
TGCGCCATCGGCCCGGCCTGATCCAGGCTAGAGGCAAAAGCGATCATTCCATACCGGGAAACCCGACCATAAGTCGGCTTAAGCCCGGTAATACCACACAAGGCCGCGGGCTGCCGGATTGATCCACCGGTATCTGTACCAGTCGCAACGGGGGTGAGCCGAGCACTCACAGCCGCGGCTGAACCACCAGAAGATCCACCTGGTACACATGTATTATCCCA
>DJFX01000026.1:0-19700 GCA_002432635.1 Halothiobacillaceae bacterium UBA5861
TGGGACATCCGGCGGCATGCATCACAAGTTCGGTATCCCTTTGAAAGTTAGGGTGAATATTACCATTATCCTGTTTTTTAAAGTATTTTGGTTTATGAAGTGTGATTATTCATTGGGTTTGTCTCTACCCAACCTGGAAAACACCTTCACTTTTATAATCCCTTTTGTTAAGGGGCGGCACAACACGCCACAGCACCTGGCATACTTGCAGACGCAATGGCTTTCATGCAAAAGTAGCCTTTCCTCTCTTTAGTACGGATTTTGTTCAAAAGATGTCTCAACACATTCTTAGAGTTGGAGTCGGCGGCCCGGTCGGCTCAGGTAAAACGGCACTGCTTCGTGCGCTCTGCGGTGCGATGCGTGACAGGTATGATATGGCGGTTGTTACGAACGATATTTATACCCGCGAGGATGCCGAGTTTTTACTCCGCCACGGGGTGTTAGATGCAGACCGGATTGTTGGCGTGGAAACAGGTGGCTGCCCACACACGGCTATTCGTGAAGATGCTTCTATTAATCTCTCGGCGGTTGAAGATTTGTGTGAACGCTTCCCCTCGCTTGATTTTGTTTTGATTGAAAGCGGTGGAGACAATTTGAGCGCAACGTTTAGCCCGGAGCTGTCTGATCTCACTATTTATGTGATTGACGTTGCGGCGGGTGACAAGATCCCCCGCAAAGGTGGACCGGGTATTACCAAGTCGGATCTGTTGGTGATTAACAAAACGGATTTGGCGCCACTGGTCGGTGCATCGCTTGAGGTGATGGACCGAGATGCCAAAAGAATGCGCGGTGAGAAGCCGTTTGTGTTTACCAATTTGAAAGCCCAAGAGGGCCTTTCGTTTATTTCGGACTTTATCGTCGAAAAAGGGATGTTAAGCCCTAAATAGGGTTTACGCTGGGCACCAATCGCTTAGGCCGTTTGGTTTTTGCGCCTTTGCCGCACTTGTTTCAGAATCGCCGCTTTCTCCTGCTCATTAGCTTTGGGCCAGCGGCGAATTTCGTCCAGGCTGCGCAGGCAGCCGGTGCAAAAGTTGGTTTTTTCCGCCAGTTGACAAACGCCGATGCAGGGTGATTGAGCCCTCTGCCCCACTTTTATTTCCCAGCCAGCGCTAAAGCAACTTTGGAATGCGCAGGTTTGCCAATCACACCGGAGATGTAGGCACTGGCGGCCATCAGTTTTTCCAGATTAACACCGGTTTCGATGCCCATTCCATTGAGCATATAAACCAGGTCCTCTGTGGCCAGGTTTCCAGACGCGCCTTTGGCGTAAGGACAACCACCCAAGCCGGCCACTGAGCTATCAATGGTTGCTACACCCAATGCCATCACGGCGAAAATATTGGCCAGTGCCTGGCCGTAGGTGTCGTGAAAGTGCGCAGCCAGTTTATCCACGGGCACTTGCTTACTGACGGAGCGAATCATCGCTTGGGCTTTGAGAGGGGTGCCTGTGCCGATGGTGTCGCCTAAGGAAATTTCATAACAACCCATCTGATATAACTTGTGGGCAACCTCCGCGACGACGCTAGGGTCTACTTCTCCATCGTATGGGCAGCCGAGCACGCAGGAGACGTATCCCCGCACTTTAATGCCGTGCTTTGCGGCAGATTCCAGCACGGGCTCAAAACGCGTGAGGCTTTCATCAATCGAGCAGTTGATATTTTTTAATGAGAATGCCTCTGAGGCGGCTGCAAAAACAGCCACTTCTGTCACTTCGCTTTCCAGGGCATCCATAAAGCCTTTTTTATTGGGGGTCAAAACCGGATAGGTCACACCGGGGCGGCGTTTTATCCGCGCCAGCACTTCATCCGAATTTGCCATTTGCGGTACCCACTTGGGGGACACAAAGCTACCGGATTCAATCACTGGCAGGCCGGCCTCCGCAAGCCGTTCGATGAGTGTCACTTTTTGTTCAACGGTGATGGGCGTTGCTTCATTTTGAAGCCCATCCCGCGGGCCAACTTCAACAATTTTTACGTGTGTAGGAAAAGACATTCGGACTGCTCTCAACTTTTTCCTTGGCAGTATAGCAAAGTCCGATTCGTACTGGCCTATCGGCATGGCCTTGGCTATAGTTGGGATTTTACCCATCACTATGCCGATCGATTACGGGAGTTACTTTGCTTTTCTGCTTGCCGCCTCGGCGTTAGTGCTCTCGCCTGGGCCAGATACGGTGTTGATTATTCGCAATACGCTCAGTTCAGGAAAAACGGTTGGGCTGGCCACAGTAGCGGGTATTCAAATGGGGCTGGTTGTTCACACCTTGCTGGCCGTGGCCGGTGTTTCTTTGCTGATTGTTTCATCAGCGTGGCTTTTTAGAATGGTCGCGATTTTAGGCGCCTGTTATCTCGGCTATCTGGGCGTTCAACATTTTCTGCACCCGTCTTTGATTCACGTTGAGCCCAGCTCCAGGCAATCCCGCTTACTTCATTACAAGGCTTTTCGAGATGCGTTGATCACTAACCTGCTCAACCCGAAAGTCATTCTGCTTTTTCTTGCCCTCTTGCCGGGCTTTGTTCAGCCCGAAAGAGGCCATACGTCACTCCAGCTGATTCTGCTTGCTTTGGGCTTGTTAGTGATTAACCTTGTGTGGCAAACGCCTATTGCCCTGGCCGCGAATACTTTCCGGCAAATCATCACACAACCACAGATCCAGCGCTGGATCAGCCATACCACGGGTGGCATTTTACTCGTGTTTGCCGGGCTGATCCTGTGGGAGCATGTGTTTCATCAAGCATGATCCTGCCATTCGATTCACATGCCAAATCCGTATTAAAGATTAGGGTCTACAACTACACGCCCGCGAACTTGGCCTTGGAGAATCTGGCCCGCCAGATCCACTACGTTCTCCAACGACACGATCTGACTGATGTTGTCTAAAAATGTGGCTGGCAAGTCTGACGCAAGCCGCTGCCAGGCTGCGACACGGCGTGGGGCGGGACACATCACCGAGTCGATTCCCAGCAGGTTGACGCCACGGAGAATAAACGGCATAACCGTGGTCGGTAACCCGACGCCACCGACCAAGCCGCAAGCCGCCACACTGCCAAAAGGCTCGGTTTGCGCCAGCATTTTGGCCAGGATTTTGTCGCCGACTGTATCAATGCCGCCTGCCCAGTAGACTTTTTCCAGTGGCCGGGCATCTGTAGCCATTTCGTGCCGGGATAAAATCAAATGCGCGCCCAAACTGTTCAGGTATTCATGCGAAGATTCCCGGCCCGTGATCGCTGCAACTTCATACCCCAGGTGAGCTAATAGCGCAATCGCGATGCTGCCAACCCCGCCACTGGCGCCAGAGACGACTACCGGTTTCCCTCCCGGTACAACGCCTGCGTGTTCAAGCGCCATGACACTTAGCATGGCCGTCAAGCCCGCAGTACCGATTTCCATCGCCTGGAGTGAGCTCATATTTTCGGGTAACGGGACAAGCCAGTCCGCTGAAACACGCGCTTCCTGCGCATAGCCTCCCCAATGGCGCTCACCGACGCCCCAGCCGGTCAGCACGACTTTGTCACCCGGCTTGTAAGCATCTGACTGCGATTCGATCACCTCGCCCGCAAAGTCGATACCCGGCACCATGGGAAACTGCTGAACAATTTTATTCAACCCATTGATCGCAAGCCCGTCTTTGTAATTTAGCGAGGAATATTCCACGCTCACTCGCACGTCTCCTTCGGGGAGCTGTGTGCTTTCAAGTGTTTCGAGGCTGGCAACTGTTTTGCCTTCAACTTGATTTAATACGAGTGCTTTCATGTAGGGTTCCCTCCTGATTGTTTTAAAGTGCTTTTGCTGCAGACCGCAGGTATACCACCATGGAGTATAGGGTCAAACCCGCAGCGATCACGAGACATATTAACCCAATGCTATACAGTGGCAGGGTAAAAAATGGGTCTTTGTAGAGCATCATGGTGAGCGCGGTCAGTTGAACAACTGTTTTGAGTTTGCCTATGTCAGAAACTGCGACGCGCTTGTCTTCTCCGATTTTGGCCATCCACTCCCGCAGTGCTGAGATCACCACTTCACGGCCAATAATAATAATCGACGACAAAACAACGATCATTTCAGGATGCTGGCTCACCAGTAAAACCAATGTGAGTACAACGAGTAATTTATCCGCCACGGGGTCAAGAAATGCACCAAATGCGGAGTGTTGCCCGAGGCGCCTTGCCAGGTAGCCATCCAGCCAATCGGTAAGTGCCGCAATGAGGAATAGCCACGCTGCTGTATGCCGGCCCCATTCAAGGGGCAGATAAAAGAAGATGACGATGAGCGGTAGTACAGCAATTCTGAGCAGTGTTAATGCTGTAGGTAGGGTAATTTTCATGGCGATCTCTTACAAAAAGCGGCTTTTAGGGTGACACAAATCAGTTTTTTAATCGGTGTAATTCATCATAAATAGTAGCCGCCAATTGTTTGCTGATTCCTGGCACAGTGGCCAATTCTTCTCTCCCTGCTTTTTCAATTTGCTGAAAGCCACCAAAATGAGTCAGCAGCTTTTGACGCCGCTTAGCACCGACACCGGGAATTTGCTCCAAGGGTGACTGGTTGCGGGCTTTGGCCCGACGCGCCCGGTGCCCGGTAATGGCAAATCGGTGGGCTTCGTCACGAATTTGCTGAATCAAATGCAGCGCTTCGGAGTCAGTTTGCAAGCGCATTTCCTTTTTGCCCCGATCAAAAATTATCAATTCCTCACCGGCTTTTCTCTCTGGCCCTTTGGCAACACCGACTAATTCAACCGCCCCGATTTGCAGATCATCAATCACGCGTTGCGCAACATTCAGTTGGCCTTTTCCTCCATCAATCAAAATAATATCTGGTAACGGTGCGCTTTCCTTTAATTGCCTGAGGTAACGCCGTTCTAATGCTTGCTGCATGGCCGCATAATCATCGCCTTTGGTAAGGCCCTCGATGTTGTAACGACGGTATTCCTGTTTGGCCGGCCCTTCGAGGTTAAACACAACACATGAAGCCACGGTGGCTTCCCCCATGGTGTGACTGATATCAAAGCACTCCAGGCGCTCAGGTATTTCTTCTTTTTCAAGCAGCCGTCTTAAGGCATCGAGACGTTGTGCGATCCCTGAACGGGAAGACAGTCGCGTCTCCAGGCTCATCCGGGCATTTTCTTCAGCCATCTCAAGCCAGCGTGTACGCTCGCCCCGCGTTCGATGCTTGATTGTGACCGGGACGGAAGCTCTTTTCGAAAGCGCCTCTTCAATGAGTGACTTTTCCGGCAGTGGTTCTGAGGTCAAAATTTCCTCAGGTACTTCGTTGTGAACATAAAATTGAGTCACAAATGCATACAGCACTTCGCTGCTTGTCACGTTTTCAGGCACTTTTGGGTAAAACGCTTTCCCACCCAGGTTGATGCCGTTTCTTATCAGAAAAACTTGTACACAGGCCTGGCCGCCGCTGAGATAAGAGGCGATCACATCGGTATTACCTTTGCGGCCGCTGACGTATTGTTTTTCAGTCACTCGCTTGAGTGTGGCAATCTGGTCACGC
The DNA here is from genome assembly GCA_002432635.1 of Halothiobacillaceae bacterium UBA5861. Classification (GTDB taxonomy): domain Bacteria; phylum Pseudomonadota; class Gammaproteobacteria; order UBA5861; family UBA5861; genus UBA5861. The sequence goes on from DJFX01000026.1 coordinate 5,500, forward strand.
ACTTTGGCTGCTTTTTCGTAGTCCAGGGTTTCGGCGGCATTGTTCATTTCATCAACCAATTGGGAAATAACGCCCTGGTTCTTCCCTGTCAACAAAGAGACACTCATGTCAATGTCGTGCTGATAGTCCTGTTCATTGATTAGGCCAACACAAGGGCCTGTGCAACGTTTTATTTGATATTGCAGACAAGGACGGGAGCGGTTTCGAAAGTAGGCATCTTCACACTGTCGAACTTGAAAAACTTTTTGTATAAATTGTAATGTTTTTCTAACGGAACCGGCACTGGGGTAAGGGCCAAAGTATTGTAAGCCTTGTTTTTTAGCACCTCGGTGATAGAAAAACCGGGGGAAGTGGGGGTGGCCTGATAATCCAATATAGGGATAACTTTTATCGTCACGAAGTGAAACGTTGTAACGGGGCCGGTGCTTTTTTATGAGTGTTTGTTCCAGCAGTAACGCTTCTATCTCGCTGTCTGTCACAATGACGTCGATGCCAGCGACATTGGAAACCAGTACCCGGGTTTTAACGGTATCTGACTCCCGGTAAAAGTAGCTATTGAGCCTGTTCCGTAAGTTCTTGGCCTTGCCCACATAGATGACATCACCAGATGCATTTTTCATCTGATAGACGCCCGGGCGGTTGGAAACGGTTTTTAAAAAGTCTTTAGGATTAAATGCGGCGGACACCATTACCCTCCTGGGTCATCCGATTCTGCCCCTAAAAACGCAGCAGTACAGCGCCCCAGGTGAAACCACCACCGAAACCTTCAAGCAGCAGTGTTTGGCCAGGCTGTACTCGCCCATCACGAACAGCGGTATCTAACGCTAATGGAATGGAAGCCGCCGAGGTATTGCCATGCTGCGCAACTGTGACTACAACCCGTTCCATCGGTAAGTCCAGTTTTTTCGCAGTCGCGGCAAGAATTCGAATGTTTGCCTGGTGTGGGATCAGCCAGTCAATATCAGAGCGAACCATATCATTCGCTTCCAGCGCTTCATCAACAACAGCGCCCATCATGCGAACCGCCATTTTAAAGACCTCACTGCCTTTCATTTCCACATAGGCTGTCCCATCAATGATCGCCTGGTAGTTGTTCGATACCCCACAAGGAACATGCAGGTAGTCTACGTAATCACCATCGGCATGTAGATGAGAAGAGTAAATGCCAGGTTCTTCACTCGCCTGTAACACAACAGCGCCTGCGCCATCGCCAAACAGCACGCACGTGGTCCGGTCTTCCCAGTTTAGGATCCGTGAGAAGGTTTCCGCACCCACGACAAGGGCGCATTTCGATGTCCCCGAGCGGATAAATTTATCCGCCACATCTAACGCGTAAATGAAACCGGTGCAGACAGCTTGCATATCAAATGCTGGGCAACCGTGAATATCAAGCCGACTCTGTAATAAACAGGCTGTGCTTGGGAAAACCCTGTCCGCTGTGGTCGTGGCAACAATGATGAGGTCAATGTCTCGCGCGGTGACACCTGCGGACTCCATTGCGTTGATTGCCGCCCCGTGGGCCAAATCACACGTGTTGATGCCCTTTGGCGCAATATAACGCTGCTCAATGCCTGTTCTTTCACGAATCCAGGCATCGGAAGTATCAACAATCTTTTCCAAATCCTTGTTCGTAACACAATTATCAGGAAGACAGCTGCCCGTCCCTGTTATCTGCGAATAAATCAACTTGCCTTTCCTTCCACTAGGTGCCTTTCAAGGTGAGAATCAATATTGTTGGGTACATCTTTTTCGACTTCGAGCACAGCCACATCAATGGCATGGACATATTCTTTAATATCCGCCGAGCCGTGGCTTTTTATAACGATACCCTGCAATCCTAACAAGCTGGCACCATTGTATTTGCCTGGATCTATGCGCTCTTTAAAGGCCTTTATGATCGGCATTGCCAAAAGGCCGATCAGTTTATGCCTGAGACTCCGTTTGAACTCAACCTGTAAGAAATGGGTGATCATTCGGGCAAGACCTTCACTGGTTTTCAAAGAAACATTGCCGACGAATCCATCACACACGACAACGTCAACGTTTCCTGAATATATTTCATCACCTTCTACATTGCCAATGTAGTTGATACCACTAGTTGATAGGATACGTCCAGCTTCTTTGACACGATCATTGCCTTTGATATCTTCTTGGCCAATATTCAACAAGCCGACTCGTGGGGATTCTATTCCATCCACAGCGCTGACTAAAACGGACCCCATCACCGCAAACTGAAAAAGGTGCTCAGCCGAACAATCAATATTGGCGCCCAGATCCAGCATATGTGTGTGACCAGTAATGGCCGGGACTGCGGTACAAATTGCAGGCCGATCAATCCCTGGCAGTGTTTTGAGGACGTACCGGGCGGTTGACATCAGTGCGCCCGTGTTCCCTGCACTCACGCAGGCTTTCGCGTCACCGGCTTTAACCAAGTCAATCGCCACGCGCATTGAGGAGTCTTTCTTAAACCGTAATGCTTGTGCGGGCGGTTCATCCATACCCACAACTTCAGAAGTATGGCGGATGGTAACCCGACTACGCTCTTCATCGCGGTATGTCGCTAGCTCTGCCTCAATGAGAGACTGATTGCCCACTAGTATTACGTGAAGGTTTGCGTGGCGTTGTAGTGCATCCATCGCAGCCGGCACAGTTACTTTCGGGCCGAAATCCCCACCCATTGCATCAAGCGAAATAACCACTTCATCCAGCATAAGTTACTCGACGAACCTATCTGGTGAAGTAAAAAAAACAGTTAAACCTTCGCCAATGAATGATGAGCGACGTTTAAACTCTGCGATTGACCGTGGCATTTGACTTTGCGATTCTGAACTCAGTTTGAGCAGGCGCACAAACTAATCTTCATCCTCAGTGTCAAGATCTTCGTCGTCCACTTTTGTGTCAATCACTTTTTTGCCCTTGTAATAACCATCAGGCGTGATGTGGTGCCTCAAATGTGACTCACCTGTTGTCGGGTCTGTCGAGATCGTCGCACTTGTCAGAGCGTCGTGGGAACGGCGCATACCCCGCCGAGAGCGTGATTTTTTATTTTGCTGAACAGCCATGTGTATTCTCCAAAATTATAACTTTTGCAGCGTTTTCAGGACTGCAAACGGGTTTTCCTGTTTATCAGTTTCAACCGCGGCTTCTCCTGCAGCGAGGTAATCTACAACTTCTGGATCACACTCAGCTACGCCGTTATGAGAAGGTGTCATGGGCAACTTTAATAGTAGTTCATCTTCAATCAGATCAATGAGATGAATTTTTTTCCGCGCATCAAACACATAGGGTTCAAAACCATCTGGTAACTTCTCAACCAGTGACTCGTTGCCCACGAAGCCCAGACGAATTTCAGCCTTGAGTGGGTAATTAAAGTCCACAAGGCACCGTTGGCAAACAAGCTGCACATCAGCCTCACAGTGCCCTGACACGCAGCACTCCCAATCTTCCGTACTATAAAACAGTAGCGATAGACGCACTTGCCCTACTTGAGTTGCTAAAGCGCTTGAAAAGCGTTTGAACTTTTCAACAGCCAACTGCCCCTCAAGGGAGGCGTTTTGAGCCGCCAACTGATACGGATCAATTTCAACTGGTAAACGAGAAGACATAAACCCGCGACTGTATCTAAAAAATTCAATGCTGTCAAAGGAACACGTAAGCTGAACATCGGCAGCCCCCTAACAAATTACAGCAATGGGCACGATCAACAAAATGGGTAGAAGGCCTGATCTCAAAAATCAGATAAAAAAACCACCCAACTGCCATCCGAGACAGGTATGGAAAGCGTTAAAGCTCAACAGCGGCAGTGCTCGTACGCTGGAGCTTGATTAGTTTATTTCACTGTGACAGTGATTTTTTCCGAGATAACCGGCTTGTCGTGCGGAATATGCGCATAGTTACCTAGAAGTAGCTGCAAAGTATGTTTGCCTTTGGGAAGTTTTAAAACCGTTTCAGTTTGTCCACCACCGAAATGTTTAACCTGATCTGTTGCAGGTAATGGGCTACTAACGTCAATTTCTGAAACATCTTTATTTATCAAAATATGATGATGTCCTGTATTTTTCACATTGCTTCCAGCCGGAGCAACACCCATCCCACTAAGGCCAAACTGGACAGTAACCTCACCGCTAACCGTTTCCCCATCTGTAGGACTAATAAAATACACACGTGCATTCTCTGGCGATTTTGTGATTAACTCATTGGCAAACACCAAAGTTGAAGCAAAAAAACCGAACACCAACAAAAAGGTGTGTTTTTTCATCATTCTCTCCTAGCTTGTAAAATTAAATGCTGTTTTAAAAATGGCTTGTCAAAAATCGATCAAATGGCCGTTATGAAATCCAACGTTTATATTCCTACGGCAATACGTACAACGGAGTGGTCTCGCAAAACGCTGCAGGCTTTTCCGGCCAGTGTATTGGCTTTAAGCCTCTATTTTTTATTGGTGTTGCTCAAGCTCTACCTGCAACCTTTCAATAATCTTCAGTTGTTTTTGAATTTGTGTATCGTTCTGGTTTTTCTGAAATTTGAGCGATTCAATGGCATTTAATAATTCTTCTTGCTTGCGACGGTCATCAGAAAGTTGCTCCATGTAGTCCTGAATATCTTTCTGCAACACAGCTGAATGGCCTGAGTGATGCAAATTAGCAACCGGGCTATTGCCATCCTGCCTTAACGTTGTCACGATGCTTTGGTTATCCTCTCCATGGCTCTTGAATACCAAAAAACCGCTACTGACTATCACCAGCAGAAGAACCACGACTACCGTCCAATAAGCGCTCTTCCTTTTCACGCACACTCCATAAGAAAATCAATTAAGCCGGTCAGCACTTTAATCACTGATTGGCGTCTAATTTCTGCCCTGTCCCCTTGAAAAAGGTGACCCTGAACAACAACCTGTTCGCTATTGCCCCACCCGGTAAAAACCGTTCCAACAGGCTTACTCTCACTACCACCTCCTGGGCCTGCAATCCCACTCACAGCGACGGCGTAATCCACATCACTATGACGTAAAGCGCCCATTACCATTCCTTGAACGACTTGCTCACTGACTGCGCCATGCTGCGTAATCAGATCAGTCGGCACACCCAACATCTCAGTTTTAGCGCGATTCGAATATGTGACGAAACCGCGGTCAAACCAGACGGAACTACCGGGACACTCGGTGATCACCGCAGCGATCAACCCACCAGTACATGACTCCGCAGCGACCATGCTCTGCGCACGCGCTTCCAGAATTTCGCCCAAGCGTGAAGACAAGTGAAGTAACTGCGCGTCCATACGTAACTGAAATTGTCAAAATTATAGCCTGTGACAAACCGTTCTTTTTTACAAGATAGAACGCTAACGAGCGGCCGGAAATGCTTGATTAACGCAACTCGTCAGCACAAAAATCATTTAAAAAACCGCAGCCCATCACTGGTAAATTCCAACCGAAATAGAGTTAATAAACAACTTCATGCAATCAATGCCCTACCGGATCAAATGTAACCCACTGATAACAAAAGACAAACGAAACGCCTGATAGCACAAAACCAGAGCACTTGAAATAGACTCGCGACTCACCACCGGATGTAACGGCTGCACAAAGATGAGTCCGCTTGCAGCGGCGGTAAAACCTGCCTAAGATGGCTTAATTCAGTTATAACGACAACGAAATACCCCGCTATGATGAAGCCCTCCACCTCACCCTGGAAAAACCCACGTACCCTGCTGGTACTGATGTCGATCGTGATGCCATTTACTTTTTCAGTCTGGCAGGTGCTCTTGAACAATTTTGCGATCGAACAGGCCGCTTTTACCGGCGCAGAAATTGGTATCCTGCAAAGTCTGCGTGAAGTTCCGGGTTTTTTGGCTTTTACAGCTGTTTTTATTCTGCTGGCCCTCAAAGAACAGACCTTTGCCCTGCTATCACTGCTTTTACTCAGCCTGGGGGTGGCGATCACAGGTTTTTTTCCGTCAGAGTACGGGCTTTACGCAACAACAGTGTTGATGTCGATCGGTTTTCACTACTTTGAAACGATAAAAAACTCACTCTCGCTACAGTGGCTCTCGAAAGAAGAAGCTCCTGCCTTTCTTGGCCAAATGATCTCCATCGGCTCATTGAGCGCACTGGCGGCATTCGGCTTAATCTGGATATTGATTGAAACGCTCCAACCTGCTTACACATGGCTTTATGCCTTTGGAGGAGGGGTTGGCCTACTACTTGTGCTGTATATGTGGCTCGCTTTTCCGCACTTTGAAAGCAAAGTCAGTCAGCACAAACATCTGGTATTAAGAAAGCGCTATTGGCTCTTTTATTTGCTGACATTTATGAGTGGCGCAAGGCGGCAAATTTTTGTCGTTTTCGCCGCATTCATGATGGTCGAAAAGTTTGGATACAGTGTTGCCCAGATCAGCCTCCTGTTCATCATCAATCATGTATTAAATTTTCTGATCGCACCCAAAATTGGTCGCTGGATTGGGCGTATTGGCGAGCGCCGGGCGCTCGCCATCGAATATTCGGGCCTGTTCTTCGTTTTTGTTGGTTATGCGCTGGTTGAAAACGCACAAATTGCCGCGGCGCTGTATGTGATTGATCATGTCTTTTTCGCTATGGCAATCGCGATTAAAACTTACTTTCAAAAAATCGCTGACCCGGCAGACATCGCATCATCGTCCGGGGTCAGTTTTACAATTAACCATATCGCAGCCGTTGCCATACCTGCGGCTTTTGGTTTGATTTGGTTAATCAACCCGGCGGCTGTTTTTTACGCAGGTGCCGCCATGGCGCTGATTTCACTTTTCCTCAGCAGAAATATACCGAATGCCCCGGCCCCGGGAAATGAGGTTCTGGTCGGTAAACTTCGCCCCCTCACAACCGATACCTAAGCCTGTCACACAGGCTACCTCCTGGGCTTTGCTGATGCTGGGTGAGGCATCTTCATATAAATACCACCAACTTCCAGCTCGTCCAGCATCTGTTTCAGTCTTTTTTCTTGAGTTGCAGGCTTCTTGGCCTGAGTTATCCACCCGATATAATCATTTTGCTGATAAGCAGGGCGCTGAGCATATGCCTCTCCCAACCCTCGAGATTGCAAGGCTGTTTTGACAAAATCCGGCATAGGGTGACGTTCTCGCTTTAACTTAGAGTTATTCATCGTCATACTGATATGCCTAACGGTCTTTTTACTCATGTTTTCTCGGTAAAGTAAGGTCACCAACAGATTATTTAAGACTCATCTATATTCATCCCTCCAGAAGAATTTTTCTGTCAGCAATACAATGTATACCCGCTTTTAGGTTACTATTTAACGTTAAACCTGACGATGAGCGAGATAATTAACGCTATATGACTATACACATCAAAACCAGTGAAGAAATTGAAAAAATGCGCGTGGCAGGGCGCCTTGCCGCTGAAGCACTGGATTTTATTGGCCCACATGTCCAACCGGGAGTCACAACAGAAGAAATTGACCAGTTGTGTCATAACTATATGGTGGACGTCCAAGGCGCTATCCCCGCCACACTAAATTACAGGGGGTTCCCAAAGTCGATGTGTACCTCTGTCAACCATGTAGTCTGCCATGGTATCCCCGGACCCAAGAAGTTAAAAAAGGGGGATATTGTTAATCTGGACGTGGCACTGATTAAAGACGGCTACTACGGTGATAACAGCCGTATGTACCAGGTGGGCGAAACCTCGATAAAAGCCAAGCGGATTTGCCAGATTGCCTATGATTGCATGATGCTTGGCATTGAACAGGTAAAACCCGGCGCGCGGCTGGGCGACATTGGCCACGCTATTCAGCAATATGCCGAAGGCAATCACTGCTCTGTTGTTCGAGAGTACTGCGGGCATGGACTGGGGAAAAATTTCCACGAAGAGCCCCAGGTTCTTCATTACGGCAAGCCTGGAACAGGCGTTGAGCTAGTACCAGGAATGGTTTTCACCATTGAGCCCATGATTAATCTGGGTAAACGCCAGGTTAAATTATTGCCAGACAATTGGACAGTGGTCACGAAAGACCATAGCCTATCGGCCCAGTGGGAACACACACTTCTGGTCACAGAAACCGGTTATGAAATCTTAACGCGCTCTGCCAAAGCAGACTGACAATCCTGATTACAGGTATACGACTTTGCAAGCAGCCTTCCCTGACCTGTCTCTTGTCGATGCAGCCCCCAAAGGCGAGTTACCTTCCTACAGTAGCTACCGGGCATTGCTGCAATATGGGTCACAGTCCATCTATGAAAAATTTAAGGCTGGCGCCCCCGCAAGTACGCTTATTGCCATGCGTTCCCAACTGGTTGATGCCACCATCATCCATATTTGGCAGCGTTTGGTGGATGAGTACCTGCACCCCCACATTGCGTTAATCGCTGTAGGCGGATACGGGCGAAGAGAGCTGCTGCCTCACTCCGATATTGACCTACTCATTCTGGTCGACCAAAACGATAATACGGAGATTAACGAAACAATCAGCAAACTGGTCACCTTCTTGTGGGATATTGGCCTACAAGTGGGACATAGTGTACGCACAATTCCCGAATGCGTTACCGAAGCGATTGCTGACGTCACCGTCATCACCAACATTATGGAATCCCGCCAGTTGGCTGGCGGCCCATCACTTTATGAGAACATGCTCGACGCAACGGCCAGTGAAAAGATATGGGCGCCACAAGCCTTTTTCTCTGCAAAAATTGACGAGCAAAAAAAGCGCTATGCCAAATTTAATAACAGCGCATACCGTCTGGAGCCAAATATCAAAGAAAGCCCCGGTGGCTTGCGCGATATCCAAACCATTGCCTGGATAGTAAAACGCTATTTTGGAGCGCTCGACCTGAGGGAACTGGTTGAGCACGATTTTATTACCGCTGAGGAATTTTCAACCTTAACCAAAGGACAAGAGCACTTATGGAAAATTCGCTATGTGCTGCATCACCTCACCGGAAGAGAAGAGGACCGTCTGCTCTTTAATTTGCAACGGGATATAGCCGACACACTGGGCTTCACCGGCGGAGGCAATGAGGCGGTCGAACAATTCATGCAAAGCTACTACCGCACAATCATGGAGATTGAACGGCTCAATGAGATGCTGATCCAGCTATTCCAGGAAGCCCTGCTGTTTCAACAAACCCCTGAGAAAATCGTCGAGTTCATACCCCACTTTCGGACAAGAAATAATTATATTGAAGCGGCCCATGACGAAACCTTCAATGAATACCCGCCCGCGCTGATTAAAATTTTTCTGGTCATTGCCAAAAATCCTGAAATTGAAGGCGTAAGAGCGCACACGATCCGCCTAATCCGGGAAAGCCTACCGCTGATTGATGATCATTTTCGCAATGATGTCCGAGTAACGACCATGTTTATGGAATTATTGCGCCAGCCTCACGGATTGACCCACCAACTACGGCGCATGAACCGCTACGGTGTCCTGGCGGCCTACCTGCCTGCTTTTCAAAATATCGTGGGCCGCATGCAGTATGACTTATTCCATGTTTACACGGTTGATGAACATATTTTGATGGTTCTAAGCCATATGCGCCGCTTTGCTGTGGATGCCTATAAGCAGGAACTCCCGCTATGCAGCCACATTATGGCTTACATTCCCCGCAAAGATATCCTCTATCTTGCCTGCATTTTCCATGACATCGCAAAAGGTCGAAAAGGCGACCATTCAACACTGGGTGCAGAAGATGTTAAAACCTTTGGAAAGCAACACGGGCTTAGCAGTGATGACACACATTTGATTAGCTGGCTTGTCAAAAATCACCTGCTAATGTCTCTGACCGCTCAAAGTAAGGATATCAGCGATCCCGCTGTCATCAATCAATTTGCACTGACAGTAGGGTCTATCAAATATCTGCAGCACCTCTATTTATTAACTTGCGCGGACATCCAAGGCACGAATCCCACACTGTGGACCTCATGGAAAGACAACTTACTTCGGGAGCTCTACCTTAAAACACTGAACGTACTCAAGCGCGGTTTGAGCAACCCTGTCGATAAACTCGAAATCATCGAACACTCCAAAGCTGTTGCGATGGACATGCTCGAAGCCTGCTCAGTTTCCAGACAAAGCGTTAAACACATATGGCAAAACTTTGGGGATGACTACTTTTTACGCTACCAGCCAGACGAAATTTGCTGGCAAACGCAAGCTGTCCTCAAACACCACCAGCTGGAAATTCCTCTGGTTGTGCTCAGAAAAGAGACGACTCGCGGTTGTACAGAAATTTTTGTCTATACAAAAGACAGCAATTCGCTCTTCGTCGCCACAACGACAGTGATCGACAACATGGGCCTCAACATCGTGAACGCACGCATCATCACCAGTCAGTCCGGGCATACACTCGACACGTTTCTTGTGATTAATGAAGACGGGCAACCCATCACAGAACCCTTTAAACTGGACGAAATTCGAGAGTCACTACAAAAAGCTTTGGAAAACTTAGGGACCTTGCCTGTGCCAATGAAGCGAAACACAATTCGACAGCTGAAGTCCTTTGAAAACCAGATAAAAGTTTCTGCAGACAACACCACCAAACCAGGGCTGACAGCACTCAGTGTCTCAGCTCTTGACCAGCCCGGGTTATTATCACACTTAGCGCGTTGCCTGGCAGATGAAAACCTGCGCGTGCACGATGCACTGATCAATACATTGGGCGAACGCGTAGAAGATATTTTCTTCGTCACCGACGAAAAACGCCAACCCATTACATCCTCGGCACAGTTGCAGCGCATACAAGAACACATACAACGAAAACTTGAGTCCATACAAAGTTAACCCCTATGAACACAAAAACGCTTTCGCCAACGGTTGAGCTGGCACGCGAACTCATCCAGCTACCCTCTGTTACGCCCAATGATGCCGGTTGCCAAGACATCTTTATAAAACGCTTGGAGCCGCTGGGCTTTAAAGCAGAGCGGCTACGCTTTGGTGATGTCGACAATCTTTGGTTACGCCGGGGAAATGAGGGTCCTGTTTTTGCCTTCGCAGGTCATACAGATGTTGTACCTACGGGCCCGTTGGAAAATTGGACTTACCCGCCATTCCAAGGGCATATTGAAAATGACACACTCTGGGGCCGCGGCGCGGCTGATATGAAAGGTAGCCTGGCTGCAATGGTGACAGCAACCGAGCGGTTTATACAGGCCTACCCAGAGCCTACAGGTTCTATCGCCTTTCTACTCACCAGTGATGAAGAAGGGCCAGCCATTAATGGAACGGTTAAAGTGATCGATTACCTGAAAAGTCGGCATGAAAAAATTACGTGGTGTCTTGTGGGCGAGCCAACCAGCACTCATAAACTGGGGGACACGATAAAAAATGGCCGACGGGGCTCCCTAAACGGTCAACTGACTATTCAAGGCGTGCAGGGGCACGTTGCCTACCCTCACCTTGCAAACAACCCTATCCACGCTTCATTAAGAACACTCGCCGAACTGGTAGAAACAAAGTGGGATCAAGGGAATGAGTTTTTCCCAGCGACAACTTTTCAAGTATCGAATATCAACTCTGGCACAGGCGCTGAAAATGTTATACCAGGAGAACTCTCACTCAAATTCAACTTTCGTTTCTCAACCGAATCAAGCCCAGAACAGCTTAAAAAACAGGTTCATACCCTGATCGAAAAATATGCTCTTGACTATCAGATAAATTGGAAACTCTCCGGAATGCCCTTCATCACAAATCCAGGCAAACTGACAGATGCGACCCAGTCCGCCATTTATGAAGTCACCGGAACAACAGCACAACTTTCTACAACGGGCGGCACCTCAGATGGTCGATTCATCGCACCTACAGGCGCACAGGTGATTGAGCTAGGGCCACTTAATGCCACGATTCACCAAACAAACGAGTGTGTTTCTTGCGAAGAACTTGATCAATTATCGATTATTTACGAAGGTATCCTGTCGCGCCTACTAGGCGAAGGATAGACCCCTCGGTTACACCAGAGACTGGTCGGGGCGAGAGGATTTGAACCTCCGACCACCTGCACCCCATGCAGGTACGCTACCAGGCTGCGCTACGCCCCGAACAAAGAAGCGAGATTATACCAAAAAGAAATGATTAATGTTATGAAATAAATATTGATCGTTAACGCTTAAGAATTAATAAAACATCTTCCAACTCAGTGACGAGCTGCTTTACAACTTGTTTAGTCTGCGAGGAGTCATCCTGGGCCGACTCACCTGAAAGCTGCTGCCTGGCACCGCCAATGGTGTACCCCTGCTCGTAAAGCAGGCTTCTTATTTGCCGAATCAACATGACATCATGGCGTTGATAGTAGCGGCGATTGCCTCGACGCTTCACGGGATTAAGATCAGGAAACTCTTGCTCCCAATATCTTAAAACGTGAGGCTTCACATCACACAGCTCCCCCACCTCACCAATCGTGAAATAACGTTTATTAGGTATAGGCGGAAGTTCTTTATTATTGCTGGTTTCCAGCATATGCTTCCACTCGCGCTTTTAACTTTTGTCCTGGGCGAAAAGTAACTACACGCCGAGCAGAGATGGGTATCTCTTGACCTGTCTTGGGATTACGACCGGGTCTTTCCTTTTTCGTTCTCAAAACAAAGTTTCCAAAGCCAGACAACTTTACATCACGCCCGTTTTCTAATGCCAAGCGCACTTCTTCAAAGAAAGACTCGACCAGTTCTTTTGCTTCTCGTTTATTTAAACCCAGCTGCTCGTACAGCATTTCGACCATATCTGCTTTTGTTAATGCCATTGATTTATTCCCTTAGTTTTGCTCCCAGTTGAGTCCCCAAATCGCTCAGTATTAACTCAACTGACTCTTCAACTTCTTCATCAGTGAGGGTACGGTCATGCGCTTGGAACACGAGCCCCAAAGCAAAGCTTTTCGCCCCTTCATCAATATGTTCACCTTCGTATACATCGAATAAGATAACTTCGCCTAGATACGCAGGAGAGATGTCTGCAATACAGTTTGCAACTTCTTGATAAGGTATCGACTCATCAACTATTACTGATATATCTCGGCGGACTGCCGGAAATCTGGAGATTTCCCCGTATTCTGGAACAGCAGGATGCTTAAACACCTCTGCATCCAGTTCAAACATAAGGGCACTCTGACTCAGAGACAAGCTTTCCTGTAAGGCAGGATGGAGCCGACCGATCCAACCAATGGATTTCCCATGGGCCAGAATTTGTGCCGACTGCCCTGGGTGCAGCGCTGGATGTTCTGCTCTCATGAAAGTAGTCTTTGCATCGCAATTTAACTGTAAAATATTTTCTACATCCGCTTTAATATCAAAAAAGTCAACTTCCCGGACAGTTTGAGACCACTGCTCCGGCGCCGCCCAGCCACTCACTAACCCAGCCAGCACTTTTTTCTGTTTAAGTTCAGTATCTTGTAGCACAAATTTTAGGCCATATTCAAAAACTTTTATTTGATTTTGCTGCCTTTTTAAGTTTTTTTGCAAGGTTTCCAGAAGGCCTGACCATAATCCAACGCGCATCACAGACAGCTCAGATGAAATGGGGTTAGCTAGCTCGAGCGCGGTTTCGCCTGGATACACTTTCTCTTGAATTTGATGATTAACGAAGCTGAAAGTAACGACTTCATGGTAGCCTCGTTGAACCAATCCCTTCAGAAGCTCTTCCTGAGACTTCTCCTGATGGTTGTATCTCGATATGGTAGGCGCCATTTCATACGCAGTTCTCGGAAGCTTATCGTAACCATGGACCCGCGCTAACTCCTCGATGTAGTCGGCTTCAATATTTAAATCATACCGAAAGCTCGGAGGAGTAACTCGCCAACCTTCATCGCAACGCGTCCATTCAACACTCAAGCGCGTCAACACATCTTCAATATCGGCATCCTCAAAGGTAATCCCCAATACCACACCTATTCTATTTTTACGCAGCAAGGTTCCTGTTGATGCACGATGCTGCTGAGGAATATTGACCTCAAAAACCGGCCCAACGTCTCCCCCTGTAATCGCTGTTAAAAGTTTTGTGGCCCGCTCGATGGCGTCCCATTGCAACTCAGGGTCAACACCACGTTCAAAGCGATGTGCGGAATCTGTGTAGATACTATATTGACGTGACTTACCGATGATATGCCCCGGCAAGAACGCAGCGGCCTCCAGTAAAATATGTTGAGTGGATTCCGTAACAGCGCTGCTTTGCCCCCCCATCACGCCGCCCATTGCCAGTACGCCTCGGGCGTCCGCAATCACAGTCGTG
>DJFX01000026.1:19978-49115 GCA_002432635.1 Halothiobacillaceae bacterium UBA5861
TTTGTCCAAATCAAACGCATGCATGGGCTGCCCTAATTCCAACATGATCATATTGGTAATGTCGACTGCGGGAGAAATCGGCCGTATACCACTGCGCCTTAAACGTTCTTTTAACCACAGAGGAGAAACGGCAGATGCATTAACGTTTCGGATGATACGTCCGACATATCGTGAACAACCTGAACCTTCAGACAACTCAACGCTCATGATATCGTCGATGACTGGAGTAACAGGGCTCGTGTCTGGTAGAGCAATATCACATCGGTTGCGAACACCTACTTCCCGAGCAACACCCCGTATTGAAAAGCAGTCAGCTCGATTAGGCGTCAAATCCACATCCAAAACCGGGTCAGCCAGGTTTAAGTAGTCATACACCTCAAACCCCAGGGGGGCATCGTCGGGTAGAACCATCAAACCGTCAGATGCTGTCGCTAAAGCAAGTTCCGCTTCTGAACACAGCATTCCGTACGATGGAACACCCCGAATTTTTGACTTTTTTATTTTAAAACCATTAGGTAACTTTGCACCAACCGTTGCAAATGGAACGTACATGCCTTCTTTGACATTAGGCGCACCACACACCACTTCGACCTCGGTCTCACCACCGAAGTCAACTTCACAGACTTTGAGTTTATCCGCATTAGGATGGTGTTTTACTGCTACTACTTGAGCAATCAATACGCCGTTAAAAAATGGAGCCGCGGGCTCTATCCCATCAACTTCTAGCCCAAGCATTGTCAGCTGCTCGGCAAGCTCTTCTGTTCCAACAGGTGGGTTGACCCACTCCCTTAACCACTTTTCACTAACTTTCATCAACGGCCCTTCAACACTGCGCTTAGCACAGGAGAGAAATACGACAGTAAATTCTAATTAAAAAGATTCAAAAAACGCAGGTCATTTTCAAAAAATGTGCGTAAATCCGTCACCCCGTGCCGAAGCATTGCCAACCGTTCAACCCCCATACCAAAGGCATAGCCTGTATATTTTTCACTGTCAACATCCACGAACTTAAAAACCTCCGGATGCACCATGCCGGCACCTAAAACTTCCAGCCAGTCTCCATCGCCAATTCGAATGTCAACTTCTGTTGAAGGCTCTGTGAATGGGAAATAAGAGGGCCGAAAGCGAATGTCTACTTTTAACGGATCGAAAAACATTGTCAAAAACGCTTCGAGATGCCCCATCAAATCTGTGAAGCGTACTCCCTCGTCAACCAAAAGACCTTCGACTTGATGAAACATAGGGGTATGAGTCATATCAGAATCACATCGATAGACCCGCCCTGGGACCAGTATGCGATAAGGCGGCTTTTCAGCTTCCATATACCGAATTTGAACAGACGAGGTATGAGTCCTTAACAACAAGCCGTTATCGAAGTAGAACGTATCATGCATTGCGCGCGCCGGGTGGTCTTGCGGGAAATTAAGCGCTTCGAAGTTGTGGTAATCATCTTCGATTTCAGGTCCTTCAACCTGGGCAAAGCCCAATTGAGAAAACAGCTCGCAAATGCGTTCAATGGTTTGCGTGATCGGGTGCCAACCCCCTCGGTGAGAAAGGCGACCGGGTAATGTGACATCGACCGCTTCTGCTGACAACTTAGCCTTTAAAGACACCTCTTGAAGGGTCTGCTTACGTGCGTTTAACCACGATAAGATCTCAGCCTTACCCTGATTAATGATCTGACCCCGTATGGGGCGCTCATCAGGAGGAAGAGAACCCAGTGTTTTTAACTCTTGGGTCAGAAAACCATTTTTCCCTAAGTATTTGACGCGAATATTGTCAAGCGCCGCCAACGTTTCTACTTGACTAATTTCTGTTTGAGCATTTTTTAATAACTGGGCAATCTGCGTTGACACAAGCTTATACTTATACGTTGGCACTTAAAGGAAAGGGGCACCCCCCTTTCCTTATCTGTGAGTTAAAATAGACGATCAAAATGGATAATGGGCTTTATGTGGCCAAACTTTGTTTGGCTTTTTCGGCTAGTGCTTCAAAGGCAGGCATGTCATTGACAGCTAAATCAGCCAACACTTTTCGGTCAATCTCTACACCGGCCTTAGACAGACCATCTATCAAACGGCTATAGGATAAATCGCACATCCGCGCGGCAGCATTGATGCGAACAATCCATAGCTGTCTAAACTGGCGCTTTTTCTGTCTTCGATCCCGATAGGCATACTGGCCTGCTTTGGTCACTGCTTGCTTAGCAACACGATAAACACGACTGCGAGCACCTTGGTAACCCTTAGCTTTCTTCAAGACCTTTTTGTGGCGAGCACGAGCGGTCACGCCTCTTTTGACTCTTGGCATCTCTTATATCCTCTACGAATTAGGCAGCATGCGGGTTACTAAAGGCTTATCAACATCATTCACCATTGATGTTGATCCTAATTGCCGTTTCCGCTTTGAACTTTTCTTTGTCAGAATATGGCGCAAATGAGACTGCCGACGTTTAAAACCACCGGAACCGGTTCGTTTAAAACGTTTTGCAGCACCGCGATTCGTTTTTAACTTTGGCACTTTTACATACTCCCGTTGTATTTACTAAGATAAAAAAGCCTGGGCAGGTCGGAGTAGACGCTACCGCAGGTCACTTCATGAGATTATGGCAATTACTTTCCTCTTTTAGGCGCAAGCACCATAACCATCTGCCGCCCTTCAAACTTAGGATATTGTTCAACAATACCATAGGCCGCAAGATCTTCTTCTATGCGTTTAAGAACCTCTGCCCCAAGTTCTTTATGGGCCATTTCCCGGCCCCTGAAGCGCATCGTTACTTTTGTTTTATCTCCATTTTCTAAAAACTTAATCAGGCTTTTCAGCTTGACCTGATAGTCACCGGAGTCCGTTCCTGGGCGAAACTTGATTTCCTTAATTTGAGTCTGTTTTTGTTTCTTTTTGGCCGCATGCTGCTTTTTGTTTTGATCAAACCTGAAACGACCATAGTCCATAATCCGGCAAACGGGCGGATCCACATTCGGTGAAATTTCAACCAAGTCTTGTCCTTCTTCGGCGGCCGTTTTGAGCGCCTCTTCAATAGAAACAACACCGATCTGATTACCATCAAGCCCGATTAAACGTACCTGTCGGGCTTCAATATCCTGATTCACCCGATTTTTTTTTGCTATTGCGATTGCAAAGTCCCCCTTGACAAATTACAACGTTCGATTGAGCGTATCGCCCAATACCTTTTTCTGGAATTCAGCCAACGCGAAAGTGCCAAGTTCTTCACCCTCCCGCGTCCGCACGGAAACTGTCTCGTCTTCGACTTCCTTATCACCTACGATCAACATATAGGGAATTCGAAGGAGCGTACTCTCTCGAATTTTAAAACCGACTTTTTCGTTCCTCAAGTCCGATCGTGCACGGACTCCGCTCTCAAGCAACTGCTTGGCCACATTATCCGCGTAACTCTTCTGTTTATCCGTAATATTAAATACAACAGCCTGAACCGGAGACAACCATACCGGCAGTTTACCCGCATGGTGCTCAAGTAATATACCGATAAAACGCTCCAAGGAACCTAAGATAGCGCGGTGAATCATAACCGGTGTTTGTCGGTTATCATCTTCATCAATGTATGTCGCACCCAATCGCCCGGGCATCGAAAAGTCCAGCTGAATAGTACCACATTGCCACACTCGATTGAGACAGTCTCGCAAAGAAAACTCAATTTTGGGACCATAAAACGCACCTTCACCGGGTTGCAGTTCAAAGGACAAGCCTTTATCTTCCAGAGATTTTTGCAAAGCCGCCTCAGACCGGTCCCAAACCTCATCCGAACCCACTCTGTTTTCGGGGCGGGTCGATAGTTTGATGGATATATCACTGAACCCTAATTGTTCGTAAACCTCATAAATAATATCGATCAGTATAGATACTTCTTCTTGCACTTGCTCTTCAGTGCAGAAAATATGCGCATCGTCCTGGGTAAACCCCCGGACTCGCATTAACCCATGTAAGGTACCTGAGGGCTCATTCCTCAAGCAAGACCCAAACTCGGCCATTCGGATAGGCAAATCTCGATAAGATTTCAGCCCTTGATTGAAAATCTGAACATGTCCCGGACAGTTCATTGGCTTCAGGGCATATTCACGGTTTTCTGACTCGGTCACGAACATATCGTCGTGAAACTTTTCCCAGTGCCCAGACTTTTCCCACAAAGAACGGTCCATGATTTGAGGGGCTTTCACCTCCCCATAGCCATACTTATCCAATACAGAGCGAATATACGATTCGATCTGCCGATAAACAGTCCAGCCGTTAGGGTGCCAAAAAACCAAACCCGGCGCTTCAGGTTGAAAGTGAAATAAGTCGAGCTGTTTACCCAGTTTACGGTGATCCCGTTTCTCTGCCTCTTCAATACGGTGTAAATAAGCTTTCAGTTGCTTCTTGTCGGGCCACGCGGTGCCGTAGATGCGTTGCAGCATCTCATTGTTTGAGTCGCCACGCCAATAAGCACCGGCAACTTTTGTTAATTTAAAGGCTTTAATATGCCCTGTACTGGGAACATGCGGACCCCGGCACAGATCAACAAAATCCCCTTGCTGATAGAAAGAAAGCGCTTCCACAGCCGGAATATCAGCAATGATTTCTGCCTTGTATTCCTCACCGAGGTTTCGAAAAAACTGGATTGCCTCATCCCGGCCTTTTAGCGAGCGTGCAACTGGGAGGTCAGCTTTGACCAGTTCCTGCATTTTCGCTTCAATAGCACTGAGATCCTCGGGTGTAAACGGGCGCTCGTATGCAAAGTCATAATAAAAACCTTCATCGATAACCGGCCCAATGGTGACCTGAGCCGAAGGAAACAAGGCTTTGACCGCTTGCGCCAGCAAATGTGCACAAGAATGGCGGATAATCTCCAGACCCTCGCCATCTCGGCTGGTTATAATGGCCAGTTCAGCATCTTGTTCAATAGAAAAACTCACATCGCGCAACACGCCGTCCACCCGACCGGCAAGTGCAGCTTTAGCAAGCCCTGCACCAATCGCTTTGGCGACTTCGACGATCTGAACGGGCCCATCAAAAGCACGTTGACTTCCATCAGGAAGCGTAATTACTGGCATAAAAATCCCTGGTAATCTCTAAAGACTTGAAGCGCGGAATCCGCAATCATGAACCAATATACAAAAGCTCAAAAATCATAACCCAAGAAAACCCAAAGAGTTTGGCTGTTTATAAGAAAAAAATCAACTGATCGCGCTCATCATTCAAGCCGTGATCTGTATCAAACTACTGCTCTCCCTTAAACATTATAAAAGTTATGTTATTGAAATAAAGGCTGGTCAGCCACATATTGCTTATCAATTGGAAAATTAATGACGAGGCATTCATGAGAATCGACAAACTGACAAATAAATTTCAGCTTGCACTGCAAGATGCTCAGTCGATTGCAGTCGGCAAAGATCATCAGTTCATTACGCCAGAGCATCTACTGGCGGCCTTCATCGACCAACCGGACGGTGGCATCAAAAACCTGCTCGCACAAGCAGGGGGCAATCTCAACACACTGCGTGGAGTACTGGAAGAACGGCTGTCCTCATTACCGTCTGTGTCTGGCACAGGGGGCGATGTCCACATATCAAACGATTTGGGGAAGCTTTTGAATGTGTGTGACAAGATGGCTCAACAACGGGGCGACCAATTCATTTCCAGCGAGATGTTTCTCCTGGCTTCCATAGAAGACAAAGGTCAACTGAGCAACCTGCTGAAACAATCAGGGCTCACAAAAGCATCGCTCGAAAAAGCCATTGATGCCATCCGCGGTGGGCAGGCCGTCAACGACCCAAATACGGAAGAGCAAAGGCAAGCTCTGGAAAAGTACACCATCGACCTGACCGCACGAGCCGAACAAGGCAAACTCGACCCGGTTATCGGGCGCGATGAGGAAATCCGCCGTGCCATTCAGGTTCTTCAACGTCGGACAAAAAACAATCCGGTCCTGATTGGCGAACCCGGTGTAGGCAAAACTGCGATTGTCGAAGGCCTGGCACTGCGAATCATCAATGGCGAAGTGCCCGAAGCCCTTAAGAACAAACGCCTCCTCTCGTTGGACATGGGGTCACTGATTGCTGGTGCCAAATTCCGCGGCGAGTTTGAAGAACGCCTGAAAAGTGTGTTAAATGACCTCGCCAAGCAGGAAGGCCAAATCATTCTTTTCATTGACGAGCTCCATACTATGGTGGGGGCCGGAAAAGCAGAAGGCGCCATGGATGCAGGCAACATGCTAAAACCCGCACTGGCCCGCGGTGAGCTGCATTGCATTGGCGCAACAACCCTGGATGAATACCGACAATACATCGAAAAAGATGCGGCACTGGAGCGGCGATTTCAAAAAATCCTGGTCGACGAGCCGAATGTCGAAGACACCATCGCCATTCTCCGAGGGTTAAAAGAACGCTACGAGGTTCACCACGGCGTTGATATTACAGACCCAGCAATTGTGGCTGCCGCAACACTGTCTCACCGCTACATTTCAGACCGCCAGTTGCCAGACAAAGCCATCGACCTGATCGATGAAGCCGCCTCCAGAATCCGAATAGAAATTGACTCCAAACCGGAGTCGATGGACAAACTGGAGCGCCAGTTAATCCAACTGAAAATCGAACGGGAGGCATTGGCAAAAGAAGAGGATGATGCCTCGCGCAAACGCCTGAGCACCCTTGAAGAGCGAATTACGAGTCTGGAACGCGAGTACGCAGACCTGGAAGAAATCTGGAACGCAGAAAAAGCCGCCGTTCAAGGCTCAACACTCATTAAAGAACACCTTGAGCAAGCTCGCCAGGAGCTGGAAACTGCGCGGCGGAGTGGCGATCTGGCAAAAATGTCAGAGCTTCAATATGGGCAAATACCCAGCCTGGAAAAACAACTTGATATGGCGGCTCAAGCAGAAATGCAGGAGATGACACTGCTGCGCAACAAGGTGACTGAAGAAGAAGTCGCTGAGGTCGTTTCAAAATGGACGGGTATCCCCATCAGCAAAATGCTCGAAAGCGAAAAGGAAAAACTGTTGATGATGGAAGAGGCTCTGTCGAGCAAAGTCGTTGGGCAGTCCGAGGCCGTTTCTGCCGTGTCCGATGCAATCCGGCGAGCGCAGGCAGGGCTCTCTGACCCCAACCGGCCGAATGGCAGCTTCCTCTTCCTTGGCCCTACCGGAGTGGGGAAAACCGAGTTGACAAAATCACTGGCCGAGTTTTTGTTTGATACCCAAGAAGCCATTGTCCGTATCGACATGTCTGAGTTTATGGAAAAGCACTCGGTCGCCCGGCTGATTGGCGCGCCACCGGGGTATGTCGGATATGAAGAAGGTGGCTATTTAACTGAAGCCGTACGGCGTAAGCCCTACTCGGTCATCTTGCTCGATGAGATTGAAAAAGCACACCCTGATGTTTTCAATATTTTACTCCAAGTGCTGGATGACGGCCGCTTAACCGATGGCCATGGTCGCACGGTCGACTTCAGAAACACAGTGGTTATCATGACGTCCAACCTGGGCAGCCAAGTTATTCAGGAGCTTTCTGGTGAGGAAAACTATGCCACGATGAAATCATCTGTGATGGAGATCATTGGGCAACACTTCCGCCCTGAGTTCATTAACCGCGTCGATGAAATCGTCGTGTTTCATCCGCTCGGACGCGAACAAATCCGGGCGGTTGCAACGATTCAGCTTGGATACTTATCAAAACGTCTGGCGGAGCGCAGTCTAAAACTTCACCTATCGGATGAGGCACTTGATGCCATTGCAGAAAGTGGCTACGACCCTGTCTATGGCGCAAGGCCGCTCAAACGTGCTATTCAGCAGCGCCTGGAAAACCCGCTTGCGCAAGAGTTGTTACGTGGACACTTCGTGCCTGATGATGTCATCGAGGTGGCTCTGAAAGACGGCGAGTTAACATTTAACAAAGCCCCTAAAACAACTGAGGCAGCCTGATCAAACCTTAATTGGTGCGCCCCACTTGGGCGCACGGATTCTGAACACAATTACGGCCTTGCACGCGCACGGAGAACATCATCAGTACACTGGGGCCTCTTGACCCAATCGAAATCTATTGCCTCTTAGTCTTTGCCGCATTTTTGAGTGGCTTCGTCGATAGCATTGCCGGCGGTGGTGGCCTGATTTCCCTACCGGCTTTGCTGCTCGCAGGGGTACCCCCCACTGAAGCGCTTGCAACGAATAAGTTACAAAGCAGCTTTGGCAGCGGCGCAGCAGCCGGTACATTTATTCTTAAGGGATTCGTATCACCTTCGCGAATGCTTCCGGCGATTATCTGCACCTTCACCGGTGCGGCAGCCGGCACCTTGTGTGTGCAAATCATGGATACCCGCCTGCTCATACAGCTCATTCCCCTGCTACTCATCGGTTTTGCGATGTATTTTGCTTTATCCTCAAGGTTGAGTGATGCCGATTCACACGCTCATCTTCCCGTTCCAGTTTTTTCAATTATTTTTGGCCTGCTCATTGGCTTTTACGACGGCTTCTTTGGCCCAGGAACCGGCTCATTTTTTGCCTTGGCCTTTATTCTGTTACTGGGGTACAACACCCGCAGCGCCACCGCGCACAGCAAAGTTTTAAACTTTACGAGCAATCTAGCCTCCCTGCTCTTTTTTACTTTGGGAGGGCACGTATTGTGGGGAATAGGTCTGATGATGGGCTCCGCCCAACTGGTCGGTGCATCACTCGGAGCCAGACTTGTCATAGAAAAAGGAACTTCTTTGGTGCGCATCATGCTGGTTACCACATCTGTGGTCATTTCGGCCGTCATGATTGTCAGGAACCCTGATCACTTTTTGATTCATTTATTCTCGCTTGGGTAGTGAATGAGCCACTCTGCTCAAAAACTGCCCCACAATCCCGGTCTATCCGTCACTTTTTTTCAACTCACGCTCACGGTATATTCATACACCAATACTACTGGTCAGCCGGGCTCGCGTTGCATATGAAAAAAATACTGTTATGCCTGCCATTTCTCGTGATGATTCAGGGCTGCATGCTGCAGCTCACATATAACAATTTGAACTGGATTATCCCCTGGTATGCTTCAGATTACATCACACTCAACCGCTCCCAAAAAATCGTTTTCGATGAAACGCTTCATGAAATTTTAAACTGGCATCGAAAAACACAATTACCGGCCTACGCGACATGGTTGGATGATCTTCAACAAGAGGTGGAAAACAGGCGTACTTACCGTACCGATGACATCGCCTTACACGCTCAAGTGATTTACCGTTTTTATCAGCAACTGATTACCGCCATTACGCCTGAGCTCATCACACTCTTCAGCCAGATTTCTCAACCACAGGCTGACAGTTTTTTTAACGCGCTGGCCGAGGATAATCTTGAGTGGAAGGAAAAGCACCTGAACAAATCTCCCGAAAAGCATGTGTCAGAGCGCCGGAAAAATATGAATGAAAGGCTTGAAGAGTGGCTCGGTGAGCTCACTGGAACCCAACGAGGTATCATTCGTTCTTGGGCGGCCTCACTTCAGCCAACCGCACCCGAACAACTTCATCAGCGCTACCGCTGGCAGGCCCGCGCTCACACACTCGTCAAGACACTCGACAACCCCACATCCAAACGGCAAGTGGAACGATTACTCATCGAGCCTCGTCATTTATGGACACAGGAGTATGCCCGGAAAAACGAGGTCAACCGCCAGACAACATTGCACTTTTTACGGGATATTGCCAACAGCCTGACTGAAGGACAGCGACAACACCTGATACATAAGCTCCAAAAGCTGAGCGGCACGTTAAAATCTCTCAGCCAGAAACACCCGCAAGACGATCAAAACTTATACACCTTATGAGTCTTGAGCTGGTTTATACTCGTGACTTAAAGAAACCTATCCGCAAGTAACAGGCAAATGGTTGAAACAGTCCATTCAACAGATAGCTCCGGCTACATTCTGCTGGAACCCAATCGCTCCGCGAGTTGGAAAGTGAATATGGCGATCATTGGCTTTCTGGCTTTGGCCTGCGGAATTGTCAGCCTTTATATGTGGAGCCTCGGAGCCTGGCTGGTAGCGCCTTTTGCAGGGCTTGAGGTCGTTTTTCTATTTACCGCGACCCACATCTTTCTTCACCGTAACAGCTACCGCGAAGTCATTCACTTCAATCCCACCAATGTTACTATTGAAAAAGGCCGCTATTACGCCGAGCAAAACTGGCAAATGCTCCGCCATTGGACCCGTGTAGAAGTGTTGCATGCCGATCAGACACATTATCTACCTGTGGTACGCCTCACCTCACACGGCCGCTCAGTCGAAGTGGGTAAGTTCTTGAATGAAGAAGATAAAGACACTCTTCTCACTCACTTGAGTAATATTCTCAGCATTATTAAACGCTAAGTCATTTACGCTTGTCTAAAGGCATAATTTGCTTTAGTGCAGCAATGTAAACATTTTGCGGCGGTATTTTGTGACCAGTGGGTGCGAACCCAGCATTTCAAACACAGACAGTAAGCCCTGACGTGCGGCGCCATCATTGTAGCCGGGGTCTTGTTGCATCAGCTCCAGAAGCTGTTCAAGCCCGGCTTCGTAAGCACCGGATTGCACTAGTTTCATCGCGTAATTGTAAAGTGTTTCGCTGTCTGTCTGGCCGGATTCAACGGCAGCCTTGAGCGACTCCAGCGAGTTCCCGGAAGTGTCTGCGCGCGCCAGATCTACGGTTGCCTGCATTTGCGCGACCTCTGGCGAGTCTTTCAGTTCTTCCGGCAACGCAGCGACCAGCTCATCAAACTGCTCGTAATGGCCTGAGGCAAAAATAATTTTAAGTTGTGCCAGAGGGATCTCTGGCAAATCAGGACTTTGCGTAGCGATAGCTTGCAAGGTGGACTGCGCCGTTTCCAGATCACCACTCTCAATAAGCTCAAACACTTGGCTCATCTCAGTGGCTGCAGCGCTCTCAATATGCCGACTTAAAAATTCCCGAACCTGTGACTCAGGCAAGGCCCCGTTGAACTCATCAACAATTTGGCCGCCTTTCAGTAGTTTGACTGTGGGCAAACTTTGCACCTGTAAATGCTGGGTGATCACAGGCTGCTCATCAGCATTCACCTTAGCAAGAATGAATCCGCCGGCATACTCTTCTGCCAGTTTGGTCAAAATGGGCATTAATGCTTTACAAGGCGCACACCAATCCGCCCAAAAATCGAGCAGGACAGGAACTTTCATGGATGCTTCAACAACAGTGTTTGAGAAGTTTTCCTGGTTAACGTCAACAATAAATTCAGATTCGCTCATAGTCGGATTCTCAATACCTGTGGGTTCGGAGGTTACGCCAATATCGAAGTGGCTATCACCATTAAAACTGCAATGATAACGCATTCATCAGTTTTTTCCCCGACTTCAATTTGCTAACCTGATAGGCCTATCACTTACAATAAACAGATTAAAGGATGGAGTATGGATTTTTCCCTGACAACGGAACAAACATTGATCCGTGATAACGCCCGCCGCTTTCTTCAGGAGCGGGTTACTCCGTTGATCAAAGATGCTGAAGAGCGTGGTGAGTTTGCCTGGGAGATTTTACCGGAACTCAAAGACTTCGGTTATATCGGAGGCCTGTTGCCTGAAGCAGCAGGTGGCAGTGGTCTGGGCTTTATCGAATGGGCTCTGCTCATGGAAGAGGCCGGATACTGCTGGCTAGGCTTGCGCATTGTAGTCAACACGATCAACATCAACGCTCGCCTGCTGGATCAATTTGGCAACGAGGATCAAAAAACACGGTTTCTAAAGCCCCTACTGGACTGCAAAAAACGCCTTTGGGTCGGCATTACCGAACCCAACCATGGTTCCAATGTAGCGGGCATTGAAACCCGTGCTGAAGATAAGGGTGATCACTTCATCATTAACGGCAACAAACAGTGGATTACCAATGGCATCTTTGGTGATTTTGGTATTTTGGTAGCCAAAACTTATAGCCAGACACTTGGCCTGGACGGCGAGATCAGCCTCTTCCTGATCGACAAATCAGAAACGGATTACGAAGCCCACCGTGCCCCGGTTATGTTTGCAAAAAGCACAGCCACCTCGGTACTGTCGTTTAATGACGCGGTCGTTCCCAAAGGAAATCTGTTAGGAAAGCCAGGCGACGGGCTGCGGCAAATCCTCTCAGGGCTGAATTACGGACGCCTCAACGTCGCTATGGGTGCTGTAGGTGCAGCACAATCAGCACTGGACTTGTCCATTCAATACGCAAAGGACCGCAAACAATTCGGCAGGCCCATCGGCAGTTATCAGCTTGTGCAAAAACACATCGTTGATATGCGAGTCAAGACAGATGCCGCTCGGGCACTCAGCTACCGGGCGGCCTGGCTAATGGAACAGGGCGAATCGGCACGCCTGGAGTGCTCGATTGCCAAACTGTTTGCCACCGAAGCCGCTCATGACGTCGCCAACAAGGCACTACAGGTGCACGGCGGCCTGGGCTATAGCGCAGAGTACCCTATTGAGCGCATTTTCCGCGACACGCGAGGCGGGATCATTCCCGAAGGCACCTCGGAAATACAGACATTGATTATTGGCCGGGAAATTCTCGGTATGTCGGCATTTAACTAAAAATCAGGATTCCACTCATGGCAATGACATTTTTCCAATCACTTCGCCTCAATGCCCGGCGCTTCCCGGATAAAACAGCGATTCACTTTAACGACACATCCATTACCTATAAAGCCTTACTGGAACGCACAAACCGTTTACGTAACAGTTTGATCAAGCTCGGTTACCGGGAAGACGACAAGATTGCGATTCTGGCTGTAAACCACCTGGACTATATGACTGTCTATTTCGCCATCACCAGTATTGGTGCGATTCCCGCACCGGTGAACTACCGCTTAACAGATGAAGACTGCCTTTACATTGTTCAAAATTCCGAAGCCAAGGCCTTGTTTTTGGGACAGGACTATTTTGATAAAGCCAACGTATTCGAGGCACAGGTCGACCATATCATCTACATGGATACCGAAGCGCCCATCACCGCGCGGAAAAAGCACCTGTCCCTCTCCGGCTTGATTGACCATAGCGATAACAAAATCAATGACTTTGTGCTCTCTGGCACGACCGTCATGCTGCATACATCCGGCACAACAGGTAAGCCCAAAGGTTCCGTCAGATCGCGCTTTGGCATGGAGGAGCGCGCCATTGAACAAGGCTTTCAACCACAGGACAAAACGCTGTGTTGCCTCCCCGTGTGCCTCTCGGCTGGCTTCGTCTACAGCATGTTGCCACTGTACCTGGGGGCGACTATTTATCTCCAGGAATCATTCGACGAAGACAATGCCCTGCATCTTATTGCGTCCGAAAAAATCAACTCGGCCATGCTGTTCCCTGCCATGCTTGAACGCATGGTTGAGTCAAAATATTTTGCCGAGTGCGACACATCCAGTATGCGCGTTATTCAGTCGGGGGCTGGCTTTTTACATCCGGAACTCAGGAAAACTGTGCTCGAAAAGTTTGGCCCCATCTTGCGTATTTACGCAGCCTCAACCGAAGTGGGGCCCTATGCCAACCTGGTGGGTGAGGATGTTCTCAACTACACGGAGGGCAATTGTGTGGGTCACCCGTTTTTTGGCGTCGACCTAAAAATTCTCGATGACGATGGCAAAGAACTCGGAGTGGGTGAAGTGGGTGAAATCTGTTGCCGATCAGACTCCCAATATGACGAATATTACAAAGACGAAGAAAAAACCGCTGAAACTCGCCGTGGCGACTATCTCACCGTGGGGGACCTTGGCTATATTGACGAGCACGGCATGCTGTTTTTTGCCGGGCGAAAACGGGATATTATTAAGACCGGTGGCATCAATGTGTTTGCCCCAGAAATCGAAGAAGCACTTGAACACCATCCTGCCATTCAAGAAGCAGTCTGCATCGGTCTGCCCGATCGCAAGTGGGTGGAGCTCATCTGCGCGGTCATTGTGAAAAAATCAGGGGCTTCGTTAACGGAAGAAGACGTTGCTCAGTTTGCAGAAGAAAGACTGGCAAAATACAAAAAGCCTCGCCGGGTCGTTTTTATGGACAGTGTGCCCAAAAACCTGACCGGTCGAGTGCTCAAAACCGAGTTGATCGAAACCGTACAAAAACTCATTCACTAGGTAGGCTTTATTTGTTTTAGACAACAATCAGTCTCAAAGCTAATAGTCAAGATCCGGCTGGCGACAGTACTACCGGGTGGGATGTGCGCTGGGGTATTAATCCTCATCGCACGTCAAATAACGTTACCGCGCCGTTTCAACAGGCAATACGTTAAGCACTTTGCTCATCACACTCGTCAGCGGGAGTTTTTCCTTATGCACTTTATGGTGTGCTTTCGGCGTTGAAATCCAAAAAAGACCATCTGGGTGATGCATGCCGCTTTTTATGCTGTCTGCTTGATAAAAAATGTCGTAAAACCCAGCCGCTTTTTGATCACCTCGCTCAATATCAGTACCTCTATCCAGATCATGGTGGATACAACACCCTGAAAAAACATCACTCCCCTCACGGCGAATCAGAAAAAGTGACTCTCCAGCAACCGTAAATTCAGCCAACTCGGCTTCCAGCATTTCGGCAGCCGCTTCGGACTCACAGACCAAGTGATACTCTTCAGACATAACCGGGCTGACTTTAACAACACCTGGCAACTGCAACTCAGACAGCAGTTGATTAAAGTCATGTGGACGATAGAACAGCTTTCCACCTTCTGCATCTGCTTTGGTATAAGGTTGCTGACTCAAAGCCGTGCACATCACAATAGCGGTTTCATCATCGCGCATGGCCAGTGCCTCTTTCACAACGTGATCCAGGCTCTGATAAGCATAAAGTACTGCGTTGCCGTAAATGGACAGTTCTGAACTATCCGGCTTCATAACGAACTTTTCTGGCTCCATATGGCGCCAGTATTTATGTTGAAAATGGGCTGCACTGTTTAAAAAAAAGGTTGAGAAATCAGGTTTTTCCTTTTTATAGGTATGTTTAAAAACATCCCACTGCAAACGATCTAAAATAGTGGCCCGCTTCCAGCCTTCATTGCTGTCTTTTCGTTCATTCAATAATTGCTGAATAATGGCTTTCACTGTCTGGTAAGACAAGCCATGTGTTGCCATGAACATTAAAAAAGAGAGTTTTTCTTTGAGACCTAGTTTAAAGGTCTCATTCGTATGTTCCTGAACATTCGCCCGAACAAAATTAAAGTAGGGCTTAAACGCGTCATCCGAAGGTTCAACATCTTTGCTCCAGGGGTCGGGCAGCACAATACCCCGCAGTTTTTTCGCGTCGTAATTGACATTCATACTGCCACACACCCAGGATTTCATTTGTTTTTTGGATAAAATATCCCAAATGGAATCAGACGCGAGCTCTCGGCCGTCACCCAGATTAAAAATGCCATGTTCCTTGTAACTTAGGCCGGTATGAACTGTAATCCACTGAATCCAAGGCTCCAGATTTTTAACTTCCTCCCCCGCATCCGTAATAAAACATTCACTGGCATCCCGCAG
This sequence comes from Halothiobacillaceae bacterium UBA5861, assembly GCA_002432635.1. Classification (GTDB taxonomy): domain Bacteria; phylum Pseudomonadota; class Gammaproteobacteria; order UBA5861; family UBA5861; genus UBA5861. Next base: position 35,457 of record DJFX01000026.1, read on the forward strand.
TTGTTTAAAATGCGGTAAATGTCCTTCCGCAATAAACTTATCCATTAGTGGTGGGCACAATTCATTGAATTCAAGCATGATAACGCGCTTACTTTTATTCACTAACACACTCCTGGCATTAAAGACGAAGACGAGTAGGTCAAATACAATTCAATCTAAATAAAATAATAACGTTTTATTGCAAAAATATTTCCTTTAAAAACATATCGCTATCAGTATTTTACTTATTGATAAAATAGGTCACTGATAAAAAAAACATCCAGAAACCCTCTCCAATAGGCCTATTCTATTCAAACAGGGCGCACTCCTGGCAAGTCTCAGTAACCAGAATATGAGAACTGCTTCTCAACAGTTGAAGGCTTTTTCAACTACCCGTCACAAAAATCCCCAATAACCCTAAAAATCAAGTAGTTAATGAAAAAATGAGTTTAATGAAAAATAAACGGATGAAGTATCTTGCTGTTCACACTGGTCTAAAAACAAAACCTTCACAAATTGGAAAGCTGCGTCTTCAGCACTTTATCCGTCTTATGTCACGTTTTGCGTTAGAATGCCCACCCTGTCGAGTACCTAAATCACACAACCAGCATGCCTCATTAACGACGGCCTAATTTTGTCAAACGTCATGACTCGTACAACAAAAAAACCTTTGGAAAAGCCAGCCCATACGCCCATGATGCAGCAGTACCTGCGTATCAAAGCCGAATACCCCAACACATTATTGTTTTATCGCATGGGGGACTTTTATGAATTGTTTTATGATGATGCGCGCAAAGCGGCAAAAATTCTCGGCATCACACTCACAGCACGTGGCAAGTCTTCGGGCCAACCTATTCCCATGGCAGGCATTCCCTATCATGCGGCAGAAAGCTATCTGGCCAAGCTGGTCAAACAGGGCGAATCCGTGGCCATTTGTGAACAAGTGGGCGACCCGGCGACCAGTAAAGGTCCTGTGGATCGACAGGTAACCCGCATTGTTACTCCCGGCACAGTCACCGATGAAGCATTACTGGAGGATCGCAAAGACAACCTCTTAGTGGCGATCAATCAAAGAGACAGCACCTACGGACTTGCTTCCCTGGAGCTGAGTACAGGGCGCTTCACCGTACTTGAGGTGACGGGTGAGGAGGCTCTGCAAAGCGAGCTGGAGCGTTTACAAGCCGCCGAGTTACTTGTTTCAGAAACGTTTGACAGCCTGCCAGACATCAGGCCCACGCCCTTGCACCGGCCAGCGTGGCATTTCGAAACAGAGTCGGCTGTTGAACAACTTACCCGGCAATTCAATACGCGCGACTTACAAGGCTTTGGTTGCGAAGGCCTGCCATTAGCCATCGGTGCCGCCGGGAGCCTCTTCCAATACGTCAAAGAAACGCAACGGAGCGCACTGCCGCATATCACATCCCTGACAACAGAAACCCGTGATGACAGCCTGATACTCGATGCCGCCACCCGGCGAAATCTGGAACTGGAACACAGCCTGCACGACAATACCGAACATACCCTCATCGGCATACTCGACTACGCTACAACGCCCATGGGGAGCCGGCTATTGCGTCGCTGGTTGGCTCGGCCGCTACGCTCACACGCACACATTGAAGCAAGACTCAGCTGCGTGAGTACCTTGTTTGAAGCCGCCTGTCACGAAGCGTTCACTGAGGTTTTCAAGCATATCTCCGACATCGAACGCATTCTTGCCCGCGTCGCACTTACAACGGCACGGCCCAGAGACTTAACCGCCTTAAGACAATCGCTGGCACAGCTACCTGCCCTTCAAACATTACTTGCGTCATTAACCCATCAGGAACATCTGTTAGAACTGAGCAAGCGGCTCACTGAACAACCGGCTATTTTAGACAAGCTCAACCAGGCATTGATCGACTCCCCTCCCGTCTTGATTCGCGACGGTGGTGTTCTCGCAAGGGGCTACAGTGCTGAGCTGGATGAGCTGCGCAACATGAGTCAAAACGCCGACCAGTTTCTTCTCGACCTGGAAGCCCGCGAACGCGAAGCCACCGGCATACCAACGCTCAAAGTTAATTACAATCGGGTCCACGGCTACTATATAGAAGTCAGTAAAATACATGTTGACAAAATTCCCGTTCACTACAGCCGCCGACAAACACTGAAAGCGGCCGAACGCTACATCACCGAGGAACTCAAGTCTTTTGAGGATAAAGTGCTCAGTGCACGCGAGCGCGCACTGGCATTGGAAAAGCAACTTTATGAAGAATTAGTCCTCTGGCTTCACCCCCACCTTGAAACACTTAAGCAATGCTCGGCAGCCCTGGCGGAGCTGGACGTGTACTGCTGCCTGGCTGAACGGGCTCAAACCTTAAATTGGAACCGACCTCAATTTACTCCTGAACCAGGCATACGCATCAATGGAGGCCGCCATCCGGTTGTGGAATCGGTTCTGGAGACCCCATTTATCCCCAACAATCTGCATTTGGATGAACGCCAGCGTATGCTGCTCATCACGGGGCCAAACATGGGCGGCAAATCAACCTACATGCGCCAAGCCGCTTTGATTACAATTCTTGCCTGTACAGGGAGCTTTGTACCTGCTGATGCAGCGGAAATTGGCCCGGTAGACCGCATTTTCACCCGCATTGGAGCGGCAGATAACCTGGCAAGCGGTCAATCAACCTTCATGGTTGAAATGTCTGAGTCTGCGAATATCCTACACAATGCCACACCACACAGCCTGGTGCTCATGGATGAAATTGGCCGGGGCACCAGCACTTATGATGGGCTTTCTCTGGCCTGGGCCTGCGCTCGACACCTGGCCGAAAAATCTCGGGCATTTACTCTGTTTGCCACGCACTATTTCGAGTTAACCCAGCTGGCCGAGGAATACAGCACGATTGAGAACGCCCACCTTGATGCTGTCGAACATAATAGCCGTATCGTGTTTATGCACTCGGTAAAAACCGGGCCTGCCAGCCGAAGTTACGGTATACAAGTTGCCGAGCTGGCCGGTTTACCGACCGAGGTCATTCAACATGCTCGCCAACGTTTGCAACACCTGGAACAGAGCCAACCTTCGGCCAAGACACCCACAATCAATCAACTTGACCTGTTCAGCCACCCGCAAGATCCGGCCATTGACTATCTAAAAACACTCGAACCCGATAACCTGACACCCAGAGAAGCTTTAGACGCACTATATCAGCTAAAATTGTTAGCATCCGGGACAGCAGATGACTGATTTACGGATAGATCAAGACAAACAGCGCTCCAGGGACGATCCATTTTGCACGGTAATTTATTTGTATGTATAAATTTTCAACCATTGGTCTTATCGTTAAAAAAAATGATATCAGTGTTTCCGAAACGCTGAATGACGTTCATACCAAACTTGCAGCAACAGGGTTACCGGTGTTAATGGAGCACAGCACACGAGGCCTCATTGGTGGCATTTCAACCGTCAATATCGAAGAAATTTGCCGCAGCTGTGATTTGGCTATCGTCATTGGCGGGGATGGCACACTGCTTGGTGCAGTCAGACAGCTTGTTGACCATGACATTCCTATCATCGGCGTCAACCGTGGCCGACTGGGGTTTTTAGTCGATGTCTCGCCAGACAGGGAACTCGGCGCTTTGGACGCCATTCTCGCCGGTGAATACACCGAAGAGTATCGTTTTTTATTAAGCTGTGAAGTTATTCGGGACGGCAGCAGTGTCTACCAGGCCAATGCCTTTAACGACACCGTCATACACAGCAGAACACTCGACATGCTGGGTTTCGACACCTTTATTGATGGCGAATTTGTTCACCGCCAGCGGGCAGACGGCTTTATCGTATCCACCCCTTCAGGCTCGACGGCCTACGCGCTGTCCAGTGGCGGACCCATCATTCACCCGTCCATGGAAGCCATTGTGTTGCTGCCCATCTGCCCCCACACACTGAGCAGCCGGCCTATTGTGATCAGTTCACATTCCACGGTGGAAATCAAAGTTCACAAGGAAGACGCCTGCAACGCCCAGGTCGTCAACGATGGACAAGACGCACTCGACTTAAAGGTTGGCGACACAGTACGCATTACGCGGAAACCCAAGCCCGCCCGGCTGATTCACCCACCACACTACGATTACTACGAAATACTGCGTGTCAAATTAAAATGGGGTTGAACCCGTGTTAACGCACATCGCCATCAAAGACTTTGCCATTATTGAGCACACAGAACTGGAATTAGAAGCCGGGATGACCGCTTTGACCGGGGAAACCGGAGCGGGCAAATCTATTTTGCTGGATGCGTTGGGGCTACTCCTTGGCGACCGTGCAAACAGCAACACCGTTCGCCAAGGCGCAAAAAAAGCGGACATCACAGCGCAATTCACAATCGAAAATTTACCGGACGTCCTTAACTGGCTAGAGGAAAACGACTACGATGCCGACGGTGATTGCGTCATACGCCGAGTCGTCAGTAGCGAGGGTAAATCCCGCAGCTATATCAACGGGCATCCGGTTCCACTGCAAACGACTCGCCTGCTGGGTGCCAAGCTGGTGGAAATTCATGGCCAGCATGAACACCAATCCCTCACGCAGCGGGCCACACAACAAAATCTTCTGGACCAATACGCCAATAATACGCTGGTAATAACAGAACTCGAAGCGTTATTCAAACGTTGGAAAGCCGCCCATGAGCAGCATGTTGCGCTTCAAACCACGTTGAAGGAACGCGACCAACGCATTGAGACATTGCGCTACCAGGTCCAGGAAATGGAAGGTCTTGACCTCACCGACGAGGCCATTCAGTCGCTTGAGCGTGAACACACGCGTTTGGCGAACCTTGAAAAACTGTTGGCGCAAGGGCAAGCAGCCAGCACCTTATTGTATGAAAGCGACCACTCCGCACACAGCCTGTTGGCTCGCGCCGAGCACTGCATTCAGGACATCAGCCAACTCGACGACCAGCTCGCGCCTATCCAGGAGCTGGTGGCCAGCGCTTTGGTCCATACCCAGGAAGCGGCCAACACACTAACAGACTACCTGTCTCAGGCAGACATGGATGCTGGTACCTTTGTACATGTTGAACAGCAACTCCGAATCCTGCACGACCTGGCCAACAAGCACAAAGTACCACTCGAGATGCTCGATCAAAAAAGAGCAGAATTAACCGCTGAATTGGACAAGCTGAACGCCATTGAGCAAGATATCAACAGTGCGATGGCAGCTGTCACGTCCTTAACCAGAGATTACCTCGCGCTGGCTAAAAACCTCAGTATTACACGCACTGAAGCCGCGAAGCGTTTCGGGAAAGAAATTACCGACATTATGCAGACACTGAATATGACAGGTGGTCAGCTCGTTGTCTCTGTCACACATCACCCTGATAAGCCATTTACATCAACCGGCTTGGATCAGATTGAACTGCTGGTCTCGGCCAACCCGGGGCAATCACCGATGCCCCTGTCAAAAGTGGCATCGGGCGGGGAATTGTCGCGTATCAGCCTGGCGATACAAATGGTCGCTCACCGGTATTCGTCCGTTCCTACACTCATTTTTGATGAAGTTGACGCAGGTATTGGCGGCGCAACAGCAGCCAGTGTCGGGAAGCTGTTGCGTACGCTGGGTGCCAGCTGCCAGGTTTTGTGTGTGACTCACCTGCCCCAAGTGGCGGCTCAATCACATCATCACATTAAAGTCGATAAGACGGTCAAACCCGGTGCCACACAAACCGGGCTCGAAACACTGACAGAACAAAAACGTATTGAAGAAATAGCCCGTATGCTCGGAGGCGAGGAAATCACCCAGCAAACACGGTCCCATGCAGCGGAAATGCTCGCCAAGACAAACCCCTAACTTAAGAGCCTACTTCAATGTATGCCGTCATCTTCAAGGCCACAATTAAAACTCTAGATGACACGTACTTAAGTACAGCAAGCCGCTTGCGGGAACGCGCAATTGGCACATACGGTTGTCTGGAATTCACCGCCTGTACCGAAGGCAATCAGGAGATTGCTATTTCTTACTGGAAGACCCTGGACCAGATCCGAGCATGGAAACAGGATCCAGAACATCTCGCCGCACAAACGCTGGGTCGAACAAAATGGTATTCATCGTATCAGGTGCAAATTGCTAAGGTCGAACGTGAATACACACACGGTGTCACCGCTTCAGGCACTCAACCCATTAAGTAAAACATGACAACGTGATGTGGCTCTGTTGCCAAAAAAACCTGGGCTATTCTTCGTTATCGGCATAAACGCCGTACAAGATAATGCTGTGATGGGAAAGTTTGAACCCACGTTCCTTGGCGATAGCCTGCAAACGCGCCTCAATCATATCGTCCTTAAATTCTTCAACACGCCCTGTCTTCATGCAAACCATATGGTCGTGATTATCGCCCGTATCCAGTTCGAAAATAGCCTGGCCGCCATCAAAATGGTGCCTTTTTACGATACCAGCCGCCTCAAACTGCGTGAGTACGCGGTATACCGTCGCCAAACCAATCTCTGTATCCGAATTAAGCAAAGCCCGATACACATCTTCTGCACTCATATGGTGATTAGCCGCGTTCTCAAGAATTTCGAGTATCTTAATCCGCGGATGAGTCACTTTCAGGCCAGCTTTTTTGAGCTCAATAGACCCCACAATATCTCCTGTTCAACTAAGGGCAAAATATCCCCTCGATATGATTAAGCGGCGACTGTGAGCGGTAATATGTACAGTTTAGCCCCGCATAATTGTATAGTATGCAGCTGTTTGCCTTGAAAGAAAACACAGAAAAGCAGGCAGCATCACCATCATTTTATACAAACGAGCTGAATATTGATGCATGATTCTCAACTTTTACGGATAGCCTGGATTTGCAGCTTGGTGCTCCTGCTGACAACGGCCTGTACCAGCTGGCTCCCGGATGCACATAAACCCCCCGTCCAACAGGGAAACTTACTGGATGCTGAAAAACTGGCCCAACTGAAAATTGGTATGAATAAGCAACAAGTACTTTTCTTGCTGGGCAGACCAGTCATCGAGGAAACATTCAGGAAAGAACGTTGGGATTATGTCTATTACAAAACCCAGCGGGCAGAGGCGTTCACTGCCAGCAGACTTACTTTATATTTCGATGGAAACACTCTGACCCGTATCGAACGCAATGACAACGCAAATGTGAACAAAAAAATAGAAGAAGGCCCTGAAGAAACCGATGGATAAAGAGAAACAACGACCGGCTGAGCCCGATATATTAGTGATTGGTCATGGCTCCAGAGACAAAGATGCCATCAACGAATTCATGACTGTTGCAGAAAACCTGAGAGCCCGTTTCCCAAACCGGCGTGTTGAAACCGGCTTTTTGGAATTTGCCCGCCCGACCATCGACACCGGAGCCACCAAGCTCATCGAGGCAGGGGCAACAAATATTACTGCGATTCCTGGCATGCTGATGGCCGCAGGCCACGCGAAAAACGATATCCCTAGTGAAATCAATGCACTGAGTCAAGCTTACCCGCACATCACCTTCACTTATGGAACTGAAATTGGCATACAAGCTGCCATGCTGCGTGCCGCCAAAGCGCGCATCGAAGAGGCCGAGGCCGCTCTCGGCGAAACGTACACCCGGGAAAATACCTTATTACTGGTGGTAGGTCGCGGCGCCAACGACTCGGATGCCAACTCAAACATCAGTAAAATCACACGCATGCTCTGGGAAGGTATGGGTTTTGGCTGGGCAGAAACCTGCTACAGCGGCGTAACCCGCCCGCTGGTTGATGAAGCCCTGGAAACCAGTTTGAAGCTGGGATACCCAAACATCATCGTCTTCCCCTATTTTTTGTTTACCGGCATTCTCATCAAACAAAAAATTTATGCAGTGGCAGATGAATTTCAGGCACAGAACCCTCACATCAATGTGATGAAAGCCGGCTACCTCAATGACCATCCAGAAGTCATACAAGCTTTTGTCGACAGGCTGCACGACACGGAAGAAGGCACCGGCGTCATGAACTGCCAGCTGTGCAAATACCGAGAACAAATTGTTGGCTTTGAGAGCGACGTTGGAACGCCACAGGCCGGCCATCACCATCACGTCAGAGGCATTGGTACCGATAGCGTGCATCACTCGCACCCGCATGATCACACACACACCCATGAACATGATCACGAGCATGTACATAAAACTCATCCGATGCCGCCACGCCAGACGCCAAAAAGCTCATGAAATGGGACTATATTCGAAACCCGGAGGAAATCGAGCGGCAGTCTTTTCTGAAAATCAAAACACTCTGCTCACTCGACAACCTCTCTCGAGAAGACGCACAACTCGCCATGCGACTCGTGCACACGGCTGGAGACCCAAGCGTCCTTGATGACCTGTTCTATACAAAAAGCGCCGTCCAGACGGGCCTACAAGCACTCGCGAACCAAGCTCCAATTCTGTGTGATGTGGAAATGGTTCGCCATGGCATCAGCAAACGCTTTATCCGTAACCCCTCTTACTGCTACTTAAACCAGGACGACACCGTCGCGCTGGCAAAACAACAAGGGATCAGCCGCAGTATGGCCGCTGTTGAACATTGGCGGCCCCGACTATCCGGAGCAATCGTCGTCATTGGGAATGCACCCACAGCACTGTTCAGGCTTTTAGAGCTTCTCGATGCTGGCGCCCTCCCTCCCGCACTCATCATTGGTATGCCCGTTGGCTTTATTGGCGCAGCAGAATCCAAACAAGCCTTAATCGAATACCAGCACAAGCATCCCACCTTTGAGATCATCACATTACATGGCCGGAGAGGAGGCAGTGCTTACGCTGCTGCGGCGCTCAATGCGATTGGACGAATGCACCAAGGCACCTACTTGTGAAGCAGATTGACGTTGTTGGACTGAGTGGTGACTCGCCACTTTCACTGCACCCTTCAGCCCGTATGGCACTTGAAAAGGCCGACATTCTCTACGGTAGTGAACGACAGCTTGCGCTGGTTCCCGGCTACAAAGCTAATTACCGGCAGATACCCTCTCCTTTTTCGCAGCTACAAGCTGAAATTACCCAACTGATGACGCCAGAGCACGCTGCCGAGCATATGGTCCTTCTCGCATCGGGTGACCCTCTCTTTTATGGCATCGGTGGCTGGCTTACACGGTGGATAAAGGGAGTAAACCTTTGCTTTCACCCTCAGCCCAGTGCAATCCAACTGGCATTTTCGCGCATCGGTAAACCTTGGGAACAAGCGTGTGTTTTGAGCGTGCACGGGCGCCCACTGAGCACCCTGCGCCGGGAAGCAGGCCGCCACACGCTGCTGGCCGTGCTCACCGATAACAACAACCACCCCATTGCTATTGCTCAGGCGCTAGTCGATATGCACTTTGGCGACTCCACAATCTGGGTCGCAGAGGACCTGGAAACCCGTAGTGAGAAAGTCAGCTGCTTTTCAGCCAAGGAACTGGCCCAAAGCACACAAACATTTTCGCCCCTGAATGTGGTCATCATTGAAACCCGCGGCCAGAGCGCCCTGTCGCCAAGCTTTCCAGGTCTTCCAAACACCGCTTTTTCTACGGGCTCTCCTGCCGGACAAGGCATGCTTACCAAACGCGAAGTCCGTCTTGCAGCACTCGCCCAGCTGCAACCACCACCGGGCACCACCGGCTGGGATATTGGTGCTGGCTGCGGTGGTCTGGCTGTGGAATGGGCCCGGTGGAGCATACAAAGCCGGATTTATGCAATAGAAACCAATCCGGCACGCCTGGAACATCTTCACATCAATCAGCAACGATTTGGCGTGGAAAGTAATTTACAGATCGTGGCCGGGCGAGCACCTGATGCTTTGCAAGCCCTGCCAACACCGCACTCAATCTACTTAGGCGGCAGCCAGGGACAAGCGACAGAAATATTGGCATACTGTTGGGAAAGACTCGCACCGGGCGGAAGAATCGTGATCCCCGCTGTGACCTTGGAAACGCGGGCGGCACTGGTCACATTGGCCCAAGGCAAGCCCGCTGAGTGGCTTGAAATTGCTGTTGCATCTGGCAAGCGCGCCGGCCCTCTCACAATGATGCAGCCCCAACGGCCTGTCCTTCTTCTGACGCTGGAAAAGTCATGACCCAAGCCACATTTTACGGCATAGGCGTTGGCCCCGGCGATCCGGAATTGCTCACATTAAAAGCCGCACGGCTAATCGCCCAGGTGGATGTGGTTGCCTACCCCAGTACGACCTGGAAAGAGTCGACTGCGCGCTCAATTGCGCAAGCCCATATCCAGAGTAACCAAACAGAATACCCTATCCCTTTGCCCATGCGTGCGGATCGAACAGAGACCGAGGCTATCTATACCCAGGCCGCACACGATATTGATCACTACCTGACACAGGGCCGACATGTCGCTTTTCTATGCCTTGGAGACCCTATGCTGTATGGCAGCTTCGTTTACCTTTACCGCCGCCTTCACCATCAGCACCCAATCAGCATTGTGCCCGGTATCAACTCCTTCAGTGCCGCCTCGGCCGTCTCCAAAATCCCTTTGGCCACCTTGGAGCAATCCTTGTCGCTGGTAGCTGGCTCTATTCCGGATGCAGCGCTCATCGACGCACTGAATCAACATGATACCGTGATCATTCTCAAAGCCGGACGCCACCGCCACCACATTGCTTCCCTCATTTGTAAAGCCGGGCGAACACAAGAGGCGGCTTACATCGAACATGCCAGCAAACCGGAGCAACAGATACATCACAACATTACCCAGCTTCCCGATGGGCCCGGCACCTACTTCTCACTCTTTCTGGTTGCCCGGCAGTCATGATGAGCGCCCATCCGGTTATTTTCAGTCTTACGGATCGCGGGCAAAAGCTGGGGAAGCGAATCCAGCAATGCTATCCGGCCTCGCGACACCTACACTGCCCTCCACACTTCCGAGCCGAGGTTGAACATTGTTTTACCCAAGGCCACCCTTTAGTCATGATCTGTGCAACCGGCATTGTCGTTCGAACACTCGCCAATGTTTTACAGGATAAATACCAAGACCCACCGGTTTTGGTTCTGGATGACCAAGGACAGTTCGTGATACCGCTCCTTTCCGGGCACGAAGGCGGTGCAAACGAATGGGGGCGACAACTGGCTGACCACTTGGGCGCCCAACTGGTACTCACCTCGCATGCCACGTATACCCGACCCTGTTATGTACTGGGGATGGGCTGTGAACGGGGCACTCCCTTGTCTACCCTGGAAAGTTTAGTCGAAACGGGCTTACATCTGCATCAGCTCACATTCGCGGAAATTAACGCGATCGCCAGCATTGAATTGAAAAGTGACGAAGACGGATTGCTTGCACTCGCAAACAAACACCAATGGCCCATTCATTTTTACTCCACGCCAACCCTGCGGACTTATGATGCGCAACTGACCCAACGCTCGGACATTGTTTACCGCGAAACCGGCTGCTACGGTGTCGCCGAAGCAGCCGCTTTGGCTGGCGCTGAAGCGAAAACCGGCACAAAAGCCGAATTGATACTGGCAAAAATTAAAAACAAGCAGGCAACACTGGCGATTGCCCGCGCCTACTTGAAACCTGAGGTCACGCTATGAATACCCTGTTTATTGTGGGAACCGGGCCGGGCTCAACGGCCTATCTCAGCCCCGCAGCCCGAGAAGCCATTACCCAGTCCAGGCACTTGGTGGGCTATCAACTTTACCTGGATCTACTGGGCGATCTAGCCGTCGGCAAAGAGCACCATGCCAAAGAACTGGGTGAAGAAATTGACCGCGCCCGCCTGGCTTTGGATATTGCGGCACGGGAACCGGCTGCCACAGCCCTGATTTCCAGCGGAGATGCCGGCATCTATGCCATGGCGTCAGTCGTATTCGAGTTACTCGACAAGGAGGCGCGACCAGAATGGCAGTCTGTTACCGTGAGCGTCATTCCAAGCCCAACGGCGATGCAGTTGGTCGCAGCCCACGCCGGGGCCCCACTGGGCCATGACTTTTGCACCATTTCCCTGTCCGATCTTTTAACGCCATGGGAAACCATTGAAACCCGCATCCATGCCGCAGGACAAGGTGACTTCATCGTCGCTTTCTATAACCCGGTGTCAAAAAAGCGCGACTGGCAACTCAACAAAGCCAAAGAAATTTTACTCCAATACCGCCCGGCGGAAACACCGGTTCTTCTGGGCCGGCAAATGACCCGTCCGGAAGAGCAAGTCCGAACACTTACGCTGGCTACGCTCAATGCCGCCGATGTTGACATGCTCACTCTGGTCATTATTGGCAACCGCGAAAGCCGCCGGTTCCAACACGGTGATCAGCAGCACGTTTACACCCCCCGCGGCTATGCTCGAAAACTGGAGAGTCACGTATGACGGTTTATTTTATCGGTGCCGGCCCCGGAGATCCGGAACTCATTACTGTCCGCGGCCAGCGGTTGATCAGCGAATGCCCTGTTATCCTCTATGCTGGATCACTCGTGCCAGAAGCGGTGCTCGAAAAGGCCGCAGCAGACGCTCAGCTGATCAATACTGCAGAGTTACATCTGGAACAAATCGTTACCTACATAGAAGCCGCGCATCAGTCCAATCACGATGTGGCCCGGGTGCATTCGGGCGACCCCTCGCTTTACGGCGCGATTGGCGAACAGATTCGCGAACTTGAACGCCTGAATATTCCTTATGATGTGGTCCCTGGAGTGACGGCAACTGCCGCCAGTGCTGCCCTGTTGAAAAAAGAACTCACTCTGCCGGATGTTTCCCAAACGGTTATCTTGACCCGGTATGCCGGTAAAACCCCCATGCCAGAGAAAGAATCGCTGGAGGCGCTCGCCACACACGGCGCCACGCTGGCCATTCATTTGGGCATTACTAAAATTCACCGCATTGCTAAAATTTTAATTCCCAAGTACGGTGAAGACTGCCCTGTTGCTGTCATTTTCCGCGCCAGCTGGCCCGACCAACAGGTCATCAAAGGCACTCTCTCAACCATCTCGGAAAAAGTACGCGAGGCCAAAATCAAGCGCACGGCCTTAATCCTGGTCGGCCGCGTTCTAGAGGAGGACAGCTTTACATCATCACGGCTGTACCATGAGGATCACGCGCATATTTTTCGCCCAAAAATGCGTTAGGAAAAGTCCCCAGCATCGTAATCCCGGCACTGAATTGGTATAGTTTCCTCATGACTGTACGACTGACTTTCACCTTGATCATCAGCATTCTGTCACTCGGATGCACCCACACTGAGACGAAAATGCCTGAGCCAACACCCCCTCATAAATTAGCCCCTTGCCCGGCCTCACCGAATTGCGTCTCCAGCCTGGCTGAAGACGACAAACATCGCATCGAACCCTTTATCCTCTCACAGACTCTTGCCGCATCCTGGCCGGCACTGGTCGATATCGTAAGCAAACAACCCCGTACCCGGATTGTTGATAGTCAACCCGGGTATTTGCATGCCGAAGTCCGCAGCCTGATTTTCAGATTCCTTGATCACCTGGAGTTGAGCGGTGATGCCAACGGCTATCGCCTGGATGTTCGCTCAGCCTCTGTGACCGGTTATTCCGATTTGGGGGTAAACCGTAAACGAGTGGAGACACTGCGCCGTGCCTTTGAAGCTCAAGGCTTGCTCAAACTCACGACTGACTGACCGTTACACCGCACCCAGTGCGCTTTCACTGCATAAGAATAAATCACTAAGGAGCTGTTCATGCCCCACCCCAAAGCACTCTCTGTTGATGAAAT
>DJFX01000026.1:49363-49611 GCA_002432635.1 Halothiobacillaceae bacterium UBA5861
ACCGCTTGTTGTAACCCTGATCAATTCCACTTTGAAACCACCGCCGAACTGGACAGCCTGGACCGTATTATTGGGCAGAACCGTGCCATTGAGTCGATCCGCTTTGGCATTGGTGTTAAAAACAATGGCTATAATCTCTTCGTACTTGGGCCGCCCGGTGTCGGTAAGTCCACCGCTATTAATCAACATCTTGCCGATAAAGCCACTGCGGCCGAAACACCCAGCGACTGGTGCTATGTCAACAATTT
>DJFX01000049.1:0-29405 GCA_002432635.1 Halothiobacillaceae bacterium UBA5861
TTTTTCCAGCATTGCCCCAAAGTTCTTGCGTGGAGAAAACAGTTGGTGGCGCGGGAGTCTGTGCAAAGAGCGGTCACTCCGGACTATCCCGGACGGCTGTATGATTTTTTGCGTAACAAAAATTCCGCGCTGAGTCGGCTAACGGTGAGTGAATAACTACGTGGGCGCGTAGCGATGGAGCTTCTTATTGAAGGGCTTGAATAAGAGGATACGTTATGAACCCGGAGTGAGTAACTGGTCGAAAGCTTGAACCATCAACACTAAGCAGTCGTGCAGGGAGCTTCAGTTGGTAATGGTGAAGGTTTTATCGCCTGGCGTCGCGATGTAGAATGTGGCGTTCAGTGAAAGAAGTAGAAAAAAAATCTGAGCACGATATTTTTATAATATTGGCTAAATGAAAAGAATAACTCCATGAAGTTTAAAAGAAAAATCTACTTATTGTTAATAGAGTAGGAATAATGCCACGCTTATCATTGAATAAGTTTTATTGAAGAGCAGAGTTTATGCGGTTTCTCTATTTAACAGGGTTGATGTTTTTAGTCGCGGTCGGTTTCGCCGGTTGCGGGGGCGCGCCAGTCGAGAAGGCAAAGCCTGCGCCGGTGCCTGTTCAGCCGTCCGTGCCTGTCTCAGCGAAAGGTGAGCGCATTCGTCACTCTTTACAAAGCCGGGAGGTGGCGGAAATCTGGAATGCTGCAGAAGAAGCGCGTTCGGTGGGTGAATATGAAAAGGCGGCGGATTTGCTAAAGTCAGCACTGCAACAAGCCCCTGAGGATGCGGCGCTTTGGAGCCGCTTAGCGGAGCTGATGCTGCGAACCGATCAGGATGTCCTGGCAGAGAATTACGCTGCAAAGTCCAATATCTTCGCCAAAGAGAACACAGCGTTGAAATACCGTAATTGGCTCATTATTTACCATGCCCGTGACAAGCGTGGCGATTCGGTGGGCGCGCGTAAGGCAGAGATGAAAGCGGCTGAATACCGCTATCCTCGCTAGGATGTCGTTTCTGAATTTTGCCGACCGGGCGGCAGAGATTTTAGGCCCCGAGGGTCCTTTTGCTGATGTGTTGCCTGGTTTCACCGTGCGTGAGCAGCAGCGCGAGTTAGCCGATGCGATTGAAATAGCCCTTGCCAATGATCGAATTCTGATTGGTGAAGCGGGGACCGGCGTCGGTAAAACGTTTGCCTATCTTGTGCCTGCGATGCTCTCGGGCTTGCGGGTGATTGTTTCTACTGGAACGCGGCATCTTCAGGATCAGCTCTTTGCTAAGGATATTCCACGGGTTAGGGAGATCCTAGGGGTGGATATCTTACCGGCGATTTTAAAAGGGCGCGCGAATTATTTGTGTAAGCACCGCTTGGCCCAGGCGCGTGGCAATTCACTCCTGATTCAAGATGCTGAAACGTTACGCCAGTTGGAAGTTATCCATAAATGGTCCCTCCAAACCCGCTCGGGGGATGTGGCGGAAGTGAAGGAAATTCCCGAAGGTGCACCGGTCTGGGGGTATGTCACCTCCACGCCTGACTTTTGTGCGGCTCACGAGCATCATGAACTTGAGGACTGCTTTGTCCATCATGCCCGCCGTGCCGCTCAGGAGGCAGATATTGTGGTGATCAATCACCATCTGTTTTTTGCAGATCTTGCTTTGAAAGACGAAGGTTACGGGGAGGTCTTACCCAGTGCCAATGCCTTTATTCTGGATGAGGCCCATCAAATCCCGGAAGTGGCCAGCCAGTTTTTCAGCCAGCGTTTTAGCAGTCGGCAGCTTGAAGAGCTTGTCCGCGATGCACAAAGTGCCCAGTTATCAGAAGCACCGGATATGGCTGAAATCCGTGAAGCGGCAAGGCAGCTGGAGCAAGCCTCGCGAGATATGCGCCTGGCCATGGGCCATTCGGTGAGGCGTGAGCCATGGTCCAGCATTGAACACAGTGCAACCGTCCAAAAAGGTTTAGAAGCTTTGGATAAGGCTTACAAATCGCTGCTCGTATTGCTTGAAGTTGCCTCTGTGCGAGGCAAAAGTCTGGAGAGTTGTTTACGGCGTTGCGAAGCGCAAATAGGGTTGCTTTCGCTGTTCAGTATGGAAGCGGACCCGGAAAAAGTATACTGGTTTGAAACGTACCGCACACAGTTCAGTTTGTACCTAACGCCTTTAACGGTGGCGGATCCTTTTCAACGCAGTATGTCGGCTCACAAAGCTGCTTGGGTTTTTACGTCAGCAACACTATCGGTTGACGGCTCTTTCGCACACTTTCGGGAAAGTCTGGGACTGGAAAACCAGAATGTGGACGAGTGCCGCTTGGATAGCCCGTTTGATTACACAAATAACGCATTGATTTATCTGCCACCCGGGCTACCGGATCCGAGAGACCCGCATTACACGGTCAAGGTCCTTGAAGCGGCCTTGCCGGTACTGAACGCGGCAGAAGGGCGCTCATTTTTGTTGTTCACCAGTTACCGGGCGATGAATGAAGCAGCCGACTGGTTAGTCGATCGTTGCGCGTTCCCCTTGCTGGTGCAGGGCGATATGCCAAAGCAAGAGCTAATGGCAGAATTTGTGACGCTGGGTAATGCCGTCTTGTTGGGGACTGCAAGCTTTTGGGAGGGTGTAGATGTTCGAGGGGAAGCATTGTCTTGTGTGATCATCGACAAGCTTCCCTTTGCTTCACCTGGCGACCCGGTTATTCAGGCACGGATCGAAGCATTGAGAAAACGTGGCGGCAATCCTTTCATGGACTACCAGTTGCCACAGGCAGCAATCATGTTAAAACAAGGGGTTGGGCGCTTGATTCGGGATATGCAGGACAGAGGTGTTTTGATGCTGTGTGACCCACGTTTAAGAACAAAGTCCTATGGACGGATATTTTTTCGGAGCTTACCACCCATGCGCCAAACGGTCGAACAGCGCGATGTTGAACAATTTTTCAGTCGGGGAAAACAAGGTTGAATTTACTCGCACTTGATACGGCGACAGAGGCCTGCTCTGTGGCCTTGCTGGTGGACGGTGTTTTGTATGAGCGCTACCAAGAAACACCCCGAGAGCATTCCAAAATTATTTTACCCATGATCGATGAGCTACTGAAGGAAGCCGGAGTGAATCGCCAACAACTGGACGGAGTGGCCTTTGGACGTGGGCCAGGCAGCTTTGTCGGGCTACGAATTGGCGCGGGTGTGGCCCAAGGAATCGCTTTTGCTTTGGATTTACCGGTGGCCCCTGTTTCTACTTTGGCCGCGATCGCTCAGCGCTGCTATCGCGAGACAGGAGCGGAACAGGTGCTCGCTGCAATTGATGCCCGTATGCAAGAAGTTTATTGGGGAATGTATTGCTTGAACAGGGATAAGATCATGACTTTACAACATGAAGAAATGGTTTGTGCGCCTGAAAAAGTCATGACTCCCAAAACAGATGACTGGGTTGGTGCCGGGAGTGGTTGGAGCACTTATGCGGAAACGCTGGAGCAGCAGGTCAGCGATAGACTCAGGAAAAATAACGGCTTTTTACTGCCGACGGCCTATGACATTGCAATCATTGGCCAAGCCTTGTTTGATCAGAATCTGGAAGTGCCGGCAGAGCAGGCTGTGCCCGTTTATTTACGTGATAAGGTCGCAGAGAAGCCCAAGCGGACCTTGCATACCCATTAATTGCGCGCGATATAAATTAGGATCAATACAAAAACGACAACCAGACCGATGGGTTTCGCCGCAGATAACCAGTCGCTGGCAGAGCCCTTTGGCGAGTTTTTCAGCGTGCGCGAAGTGGCAGGGATAAACAGGAACAGTAACCCTCCGACTAATATCGCAATAACAACTTTTTCCCACGTTTCCACAATAGAACCCTCCTATCATCAGGAATAAAAAAGCCCCGCAGTGCGAGGCTTTTGATGCAAGTGGTGCTTAGTGATCAATCATCACTGCCGCCGAGTGCACCCAAGAGGTGGAGCAAGCTCAGGAATAAGTTATAAATGGATACGTACAAATTGACGGTTGCCAAAATATAATTTGTCTCCCCGCCGTGAATCATTTCGCTGGTTTGCCATAAAATCATGGCGCTCATCAGCAACACAAACATGGCCGAAACACCGAGCGCTAAGGCCGGGATAGAGAAGAACATGGCTGCAAGGCCAGCGAGGAAGGCCACCAAAACGCCCGCCATAATAAAGCCACCCATAAAGCTGAAGTTTTTGCGGCTTGTCAGTGCATAGCCGGACAGACCAAGAAAAATCGCACCTGTGCCACCCAGTGCCATCATCACAGTTTGGTCGCCGTTTGGAATGCTCAAATAAAGGTTAATGATGGGGCCCAGTGTTAAGCCCATAAAGCCTGTCAGTAAAAATACGAATAGTAGTCCAAGGCCGCTGTTGCTAAAACGTGAGGTGGCGAACAATAAACCAAAATAACCAACCAATGTAATAATAGGGTTCAGTGGGGCCATGTTGGTCAGAATGCCAATGCCTGCAGTAGCAGCACTGAACAGTAGTGTTAATGCTAGAAGTGAATAGGTATTGCGGATAACCTTGTTAGTCGCAAGTATCTGCGTTTGTTGAAGGCTTTGGGTTTGCATCAAGTACTCTCCTGGTAATAGCCGGTTTGTTAATTTAGTCTCTAAGACAACTCTGTCTCGACGAAAGTTCACCCTAGTTTTTAAATCTAATCTTGTCACATTGAAAGATAAAGTCAAATGACAAAAAATCAAGATGACGTTGGTTTTTGGCGCGGTTTTGGGTATGATTCCCTCTTTCGGAGAGGTGGCTGAGTGGTCGAAAGCACCGGTCTTGAAAACCGGCGACGGTTTACCCCGTCCCAGGGTTCGAATCCCTGCCTCTCCGCCATCGCGCATGCGACTTACATTCTCTCCCTCTGAATGATCCTTTCTTTATCACACGTTGGGTTAACCACATAGCGTTACACTTCTTGGTAACTTGATCTTTTCGTGCATATTGCGAAAGCCCCGCTTTTTGTATTTTCACGTCCTATCAATTTCTTATGGTGGGCTTGGTTGCTTGAGTATCATTTGTATCCGCTTGGTGCTGGCGTTACAGCCCAGCGCATAAGTTTGGCGAGACAAGGAAAGACTAAGGTTTTTTTAAATAAAAATCATTTGCATTTGCATTATCTTTTTTATAGTATGTGGAAGCTCATGTAGCACGAGGCTATCAGCCGCCAGAAGGTAAGAATGTTTTCGCACAGTAGATAGGCCTTGAGCTATCGGTAATCTGCTCGTGCACATCAACAGCCAGCCGTATGCCCAGCCTGGGGTATGAAGTCAGCTTAAATTTTAAGGTTAAGTATGACTTTATGCGGAACTCTGTAAAAAAATTTATGGCTATCTCTTTACTGGCGACTAGTCCAGTGATGCCTGCTGCGAGTGTGTATGCCCAACCTGCTGTTGAGCTTGACACAGTTGTTGTGACCGGTACACGTACCGAAAGAAAGCTCAGAGATGTGCCAGTACGGACTGAGGTGATCACGAAAGCTCAGCTGGAAAAAACTCATGCACGAAACTTGGTTGAAGCTCTGCGCTATCAACCAGGCATCTTGCTGCAAAAAATCCACGGGAAAAGTGGTTATGAGATTGTTTTGCAAGGCGTGGGTGCCGACAGGGTTCTAGTATTAATTGATGGCAAGCCTGTGACACCGTCAACCGGTTCGTCGGTAGATCTAAGCCAACTTGGCGTGGGTGACGTTGATCATATCGAGATTATCAAAGGGGCTGTTTCCGCGCTCTATGGCAGTTCGGCCATGGGGGGTGTGGTAAACATAATTACTCGAAAGGCTGAGCGTGGGTTTGCCTATGGGGTTACTGCCGATGCAGGCTCCTGGGGGGACAAAAATCTGGGTGATGCATGGGACCTGGCCAATAAGCACCTGCTTACTCATGTCTCTTATAAAGGCCCTGTTTGGGAAAGTGCACTTTCATTTAATGTGAATAGCAGCGATGGTTTTGATCTTGATCCCGATACGTATACAACTAATGGGGATCAAGGAGAAAAAATTCATGTGGACGCAGAGTTGGGCTTTTCTCCGCATGAAGCCATTCAATTCACCTATAAGCCCGCTTATTACCACGAAGATCTGGTAAAAAATACCGGTGTTTTTCTCCCTGGGACTGGTTTCGTCAGGAAAAAGAAAGTCGAGAAGGTCAGCAAATATAGTCACGCCTTACTGTATCGGCAAAATTTATCGGGCGATGCTCGGCTGTCGGGGTACTTGGTCTCTGAAAATTTTGATGATAAAACGGCGCAAGACGTCCATGCGACGAAAGATGTAGTTGAAGACCAGCGACATGCCAAGCTGAGTCTTCATAAAGCCGAAATCCAGTACGATCAGCCACTTGGTGAAAATCATTTACTCACCAGCGGTGCTGTGTTCTTCCATAATGAACTTGATCAGACTAAAGATGGGCGCTCAGAGACCTTACCCGATCTGTCCCATGACAACATCGAGCTGTTTTTTCAGGATGATATTTTTATTGGCGACAGTTGGGAAGTGCTGCCCGGTGTCAGATTCCAGGATGACAGCGACTTTGGATCGCATACTGTAGTCAAATTAAATGCCATGTACAGTCCTGCGTGGTTTCGGCGCGCAGAGACCAGTATTCGTATGGGTATTGGGCAGGGATACCGTGTGCCTGATCTGAAAGAAAGAGGATATGTTTTTAATCACAGTTCGATTGGCTACATCGTTCTGGGGAGCGAAGTCAACCAGTGGGAAGATGACGCGCAAGGAGTGATCGATTTATCCGGGGCCAAGGTCCTGGACCCTGAAGAGTCCTTCAGTGTGCAGTTTGGCATCGAAATACTGCAAGAAGCGGCATACCGTTTGGATCTGTCTTTCTACTACAACGAAATCAAAAACCTTATTGAAGCGGAACGCTACAACGGTGCTGAGGTGCAGGACCTTAATTATAGCGTTTACCGGTATGCCAATATCGAACAAGCCCGAACCCAGGGGTTTGACCTGACCTATCAAACACAACTGTCAACAATACTCGGCTTCGATTTCAGCTACAGCTATCTGGATGCCATTAATGAACTGACTGACAAAACGCTGCCGAAAAGACCAGAACACCAAATTCAGGTTGGGTTTGATATTGCTGTGCCGCGCTGGAAGTCTGAATTCCTTGTCCGGACAACATGGCAAAGTGAGGAATTCACCGACAGTGAAAATACCAATGTTTCACCATCCTGGCACGCCATTGACCTCAAATATAACTACCAACACAGCAGCGGGCTGACGCTGTTCGCTGGTGTCGACAATCTGACCGACGAACATAAGGACCCCTCTGAAGCAGAACGGGACCGTCGACCTGAAGAAGGACGGTTTATCTATGCGGGCGTCAAGTTCCAAGGGTAAATCAAGAGAAAATCTGGAGACATTAAATGGAAAGAAGAAATCTTAAATACATTTTGACCGCAGCATGCCTGTCGCTTTTATTTGCAGGGTGCAGCGACTCAAGTGATGAGCGTGAGGACGACACGCCACCCAATGGCGAGACACCCAGCAACACGGTGCAAATTGATGCGTCAGCAGGAGGTGTGGGTGCTTCACCAACTGACCCACTGAATAAGTACACGTATTTTGATCTGGATACTGGTCGCGTGGTTGAGCTGACAGATGCAGAAGCCGCACTTGATACGGTTTGGGATATTGCCTTTAAGCGAACAAAAACCAAAATCAACGGCGGTGCATCTGGCCCTGGTTCTGTCACAGCGGCCTTAGCGGACGAACAGGATGATTTTTATGATTCGGCGGGTGATCCGGATAATAACGTTTTCATGAATGCGACTGCAGAATCTGAGGAGGCCGCATTTGATGACTTTACGGATGCTTCCACACTAAATTTCGTTGCTGATGAAGATAAGCCAAGAATAGATGGATCGTTACAGGGTGACGAGACTTGGGCCTTATATGACCCGGTTACACACAGTATTTCGGCACAACCCGATGCTTGGAATATCGTCAAATCAGCAGATGGAAAGGCCTTCGCCAAGCTGCATGTGATCAATATTACACAAGCTTCTCGTGACATCACGTTGGAAATGTTTATCCAACAGGAAGGCGAAGTGGTCTTCGATACCACTGCTACGGAGTGGACTGCTTCGATTGGCCAAGGCGGTGGTTCACGGTGCTTTGACTTTGAAAGCGAGTCCGAGGTGGATTGCACCACAGAGTCTGCTGGCTGGGACGTCATGGTTGAAGTGAGCACGAGTGGTTATGAGTGGAATATGTGGACGAATGGCGGAATCCGGGGGAGCGGTCAAGAAGGCGGGTCTTATGGAACAATCCAGAGTACTGACTTTAATTATACCGGTGTTGGGGATGGTCAAGGGCTCTTTCCGGAGCGATATCTCGAAGCGGATGCGCCCACTGGTGTTTTTATTGAAAACAGCTGGTATGCCTACAACCTTGCAGGTAATCACAAGCTCTGGCCTAACTACCGGGTTTTTGCGGTCGGGACTGGTAGCGCTATCTATAAACTCCAATTCCTCAGCTACTACGATGAAACCGGGGAAAGCGGGAATCTGACAATCCGTTTTGAAGCACTGTAAGGGGCTATAAGTGAAGTGGTGGTTCTTTTCGAGCAATAAGTGAGGCTTTCTGTGCGGCCAGGCCGCACAGCGTTTTAAATATATGGGAGTTTCATCTAATGAGCAAACAACCGGTTGACTTAAGTACAGTACGTTCTGAGTACATCAACTTCCCGGCTGATTTCGAATCAGTATTGATTGGCACAGCATCTTCAGACGGGCTGCCAGACGCCAGCTATGCGGCCTACCTGGCACAGGATAAACATTATTATGTCTACGTGAGTGAGCTTTCTAAACATACGCAAAATCTCCGCGATACAGGCAAAGCCAGTTTATTGTTTATTGAAAGCGAAAGTGAGTGCCAGCACTTGTTCGCTCGCCGGCGCGTTACCTTGGCCTGTGAAGTCGAGGAAGTTTTCAGGTGGTGTCGCCACTTTGACCTCATTATGGACCAATTCATAGGTAAATTTGGTCAATTTATGAATGTCTTAAAGTCCTTTAATGACTTTCATTTATTTAAAATCACACCCCAAAAAGGTGTGTATGTAAGAGGGTTTGGCCAAGCGTATACGTTTGAGGGTGAGTCGCTGGAGATGGTTAAACATCTTAATGATCAGGGGCATCGAGCGAAAGGAAAAACGTCATCCAGCTCCATACAACTTCAGGCACCTTCATCATGATGCCCCGGCTTAAGTGGTCCATTGTTTGGAGTTTTTCTTGGATCTTGTTGTTCAGTGCGACTACAGCCCAGGCTCAGGCTGTGCGCATTGTTTCTGTCAATGGCAGTGTCACCGAAATAATTTATGCACTCGGCGCTGAGCAGACGTTAGTTGGAGTGGATACCACCAGTCAGTATCCGGTGTCAGCCCTCAAACTGAGGCAGGTGGGTTACCAGCGGAACTTGTCTATTGAGGGCATTTTGTCTCTAAAACCAACACATATTTTGGCGACGACAAGTGCGGGGCCGCCTACTGTCGTTCGTCAATTGAGAGCCAGTGGCGTGGAGCTGATCCAGTTCGAAGAACAGTATGACCTCGGCAGCATTATTGAGCGTATTCAAATGATCGCTCAATTGGTGGGGCAAGAAGAAAAAGGACAGGTACTTGTTGAAAAACTCAAAAAGCAATTTGCAGAGGTAGAAAACAGCATTCAAAAGCGGTCTCAGCGCGGAGCGGAAAAGACACATGGAGCAACGACTTCCGATCACTCTCAAGAATTAAAAAAGGGTGTTAAAAAAGTCCTTTTTGTTTTGGCAATTGGGTCGGGATCCCCTTTGGCGGCAGGTAAAAAGACAGCGGCGAATGCCATGATTGAACTGGCAGGGGGGGTGAATATCTTCACAGATTTTGAGGGGTATAAACCGGTCAATCCAGAAGTCTTGGCAGCTGCAGCGCCAGATGCCATCCTCATTGTTAGCCATGGCGCAGAGAAAAATAATGTACGCATGGTAGACAAAGTGCGCGATATTCCGGCGGTCAGCGTGACGCCAGCAGGTCAACAAAAACAGATCAGGGTGGTCGACGGTTTACGGTTTTTAGGTTTTGGTCCAAGGACGGGGGAGGCACTTCAGGACTTCCATGCTTACCTCTATCCAGATGCACAATTCACCCGGCGGGACGAGTTGTGAAGCAATGAGAGAAATAACGGCCACTCACCGCTCCGAAAATGTTGATGCTGCATCCTCGGTTGCTCATGTTGTGAGTAGTCGCCGTTGGAGCTTCGGCATAGGTTTATTCGTGCTATTGGTCGTCGTGGCTGTTGCGGCGCTGGGGGTGGGTGCCGTATCAATTAGTCCCGGAGAAATCATTTCCATACTTGTGGACTCGCTTGGTTTTCCTCTAGCTGGCCCGCTAGACTCTGCGTATCAGCAAATTATTACGTCGATTCGTTTTCCACGGGTTGCTCTGGCCGTGCTTGTCGGAGCTGGGTTGGCTATTTCAGGCGCGGCAATGCAAGGGCTCTTTCGAAATCCGCTTGCGGACCCGGCCTTGATTGGAATATCCAGTGGAGCAGCTCTGGCAGCCGTTGCTGTTATTGTGCTCGGGGCAACTCTTTTGAGCGGATATACAGCCTTTTGGGGTATTTATGCGCTTCCCGTGGCCGCTTTTTTAGGGGGTTTGGTTACAACCTTCCTAGTGTATCAGTTTTCTAATTTCAATGGTCGAACAAGTGTTTCAACCATGTTGTTGGCAGGTATTGCGATAAATGCATTGACCATTGCGGTAACCGGCTTACTGACATATATGGCGAATGATGAGCAGCTCCGCACGTTGACATTTTGGAGTATGGGCAGCTTGGGGGGAGCAAGCTGGGATGAGCTGCGTGTGGCTGCACCAATACTGCTGTTGTCGATTGTGCTGATACCGCTGCAGGCGAGTGCACTCAATGCACTTTTGCTTGGTGAATCTGAAGCCTTGCATCTGGGTTATAACCTGGAACGGGTCAAGAGGGGACTCATTGTGTTAGTTGCCCTGTGCGTGGGTGTTTCTGTCTCTTTTACCGGGATCATTGGGTTTATTGGGCTTATAACGCCTCACTTGTTGCGGTTGTCGATTGGTCCGGATCACCGCTTTTTGTTGCCTTTTTCGGCACTCTTGGGAGCAAGCCTTTTGTTGGCTTCAGACCTGCTTGCACGAACGTTTGTTTCGCCAGCTGAGTTACCAATCGGCATCATTACTTCGCTAGTGGGCGGGCCATTTTTTCTATGGTTGTTACTTCGACAGCGTCGGCGAGGCGAAAGCTGGTAGAGCGTATCTGCAGGAGAAAGGTGATGCTTGAAATGTCGCAGGTGAGTTATCAGGTTGGCGAAAAGTGGCTGCTCGACAGTATTTCGCTTTGTATTCAGCCAGGAGAAATGTTGGCATTGCTTGGTCAAAATGGGGCGGGCAAGTCAACTCTGCTGAAGGTTTTATCTGGCGAGTGTCGACCCGCTTCGGGAGCAGTGACGCTTTCAGGGCAAACCTTACAGACATTATCGACGAATCGATTGGCAAAACAACGGGCTGTTCTCCCGCAAAAAAGCCGCCTGAATTTTCCATTTAAGGTGCTGCAGGTTGCCATGATGGGGCGAAGCCCGTACCGCGGAGAGCGTTATCAGGCGTCTGCTGAAGTTGTATACGATGCATTGAAAGCGACTGGCACGGCGCATTTGAGTGAGCGTGTTTTTACCACCTTGTCGGGTGGCGAGCAGCAACGAGTGCATCTTGCACGTGTACTGGCCCAGATATGGTCGCCGTCTGAAGATAACCAGGCGCGCTATTTATTGCTGGATGAACCGACATCAGCCCTTGATTTGATTCACCAGCATTCGGTGTTGGAAGTAGCCAGAAAATTTGCCCGTGAAGCACATGTGGGGGTTTTAGCGATACTCCATGACTTGAACTTGGCGGCTTACTACGCTGATCGGGTCGCTATTCTCCGAAACGGCAAAATGTTGTGCCAGGGGGAGCCTTTTCATGTCCTCACGCCCGCAACCATTTATCAAGCTTTCGGTGCAATTGTTAAAGTGATGAGGCACCCGGAGCGGGAGCGCTCTCCGCTAGTGGTTTGGACTGATCAAACAGAAAGCCAGTCAATCAAAACAGGCAAGAGATCTGTATCACAAGGTATAAACAAAAGTGCTTAAACGCTGCGTTGTTATGCAGATGTTCTTTTATGGGGTTATTTAAGAGAGTAAAAGCGGATGAGTCAGTCTGAAGATCTATATGCAAAGTCACTAAAGTACCAAGAGGTGCACCCAAAAGTCAGAGCTCGAGAACTGGCATCCATGCTTGGTGTAACAGAAGCGCAACTTGTTGCGGCGGGGTGCCATGGAGGAAATACTCAGCTCAGGTGTGAGTATGAGGCGATTTTTAATGACCTGAGTGCTCTTGGTGAGTTACTAGCCATTACACGAAACGACGCGATTGTCCACGAAGTGCATGCGACCTATAAGGATATGAAAAAGCGTGGCAATGTCGGTATGTTTTTTGAGCCATCGCTTGACGCCCGGTTTTTCTTCGATCGTTGGTTTTCTGTCTTTGCAGTGAATGAAAAAGGCCGACATAGCATACAGTTTTTTGACCAACAGGGACAATCGGCCCATAAAATTTATATGCTTAAAGACACCGATATTAACCGCTATAACGAATTGGTTAAAAAGTACAGAGATCCTGATAAAACAAAAGAAGAAATAAATTTTCCAGTTACCCCTTTAGTGGCTCCGGGTCATGTTGATGAGGAAGCTATAAAAGCTTCTTGGTCTGCCATGGGGAGTGTTCATGAAGGTGGAGGTATTATTCATAAATTTGCTTTGGGTGATTATCAATCAGCTTATAAAGCTCTGGGAATAGAATATGCTGTTGAAGTTGAAAAAAAAGCTGTTGAGGAATTCATTAAAAATTCATCGAATGTAAATCAAAGTATGCGCATTTTTGTGATGAATGGTGCTTCTGTTCAATCCTATGCCGGGATTATGAGTGAATGCTTTATCTCAGGTCCATGGTTCAATATTTTGAAAAAGAAATTCAATCTCCATTTAAAAACGCAAGCGCTGGGTCATGTCTGGTTGGTTAAAAAACCTGTTAAAAATGGAATAGCTGTATCAATGAGCATTCTTAGTCAAGAGGGGAAAGAAATCATGGTAATTTCTGATAGTCGATCTAAGGTATTGGGGCAGTCAGAACTATGGTTAGGTTTCGTCGAGAGTTTAATCAATAAATTTCAGCTCAAGTGATTATTTGTAAAATAAATTTTTACTATTTTAAATAATTTAATGAAGACGATTTATTATGAATTTTATTATCTACATCAGGGAAAATAACAGTATTGTTATCTCTATCATCTTCACGCTGTCAGTGTTTGCCCTGGCAATGGTTTTAATTAAGTTAGTTCAGTTTTTTTGGCTCAAATACCTATGTCCAAGCTATACAAATTTGTCTTTATTATTATGGCGGAAAGGTGATAGGTCCAGAGCAATCAGCGCAATGATCGCAGATAAACACCCTGTAGATCGGGTAGTTCTATTTGCTATGCGGGGTGTTTCAGAAGATCTGGATAACGCATCACATTACACACTTTTGCGCGAAGAGTTACAGCGTTTAGCAATTAAGGAGCTCAATCGCCTGAAGTATTTTTTTCGCCCACTCGAAATCATTGCGACGATTAGTCCTTTATTAGGATTATTGGGTACAGTTGTTGGTATGATTGAAGCCTTTCAACAGCTTGAAATGGCTGGAGACCAGGTTAACCCTTCGGTGCTTTCTGGAGGTATTTGGCAAGCGTTACTAACAACCGCTGGGGGGTTGTCAGTTGCTATTTTTGTTGTTGTTTTTCATAGCTTTTTCGATAAGCAAGTCGAACTGATTAAACAGCGTATGGAAGACAGCCTTACCCAAGTTTTCACACAGGAGATAACAGCCAGTATTCAGGAAGGGAAAGATACAAATGATTCGCTTCTGAAACAGCGAAGGAAGGTCCATGCGTGTTGACACACAGGCCAGGAAAACCTTAACAATAAATATCACACCGTTAGTTGATGTGGTTTTCATTTTACTTATATTTTTTATGCTGGCAAGTAAATTTGTTAGTTACCAATCTATTGACATTGAAATATCCAGTAACTCACATGTACCGTCCTTTTCTGATAGCGAAGTGAATGCTACTAAAGTGTATATTAGCGAGAGAGGTTATTATGAAGTCAATAATAATATTTATGATAGTGATGGCGTGATGGAAGAAATTAAAATTATTTATAAAAACAATCCGTTCAGTTTTTTTATTATTTTTTCTGAGCCTAACAGCTCAGTGCAAAGTACGGTTTCATTGCTGGATGTTTTTGATAAGTTGAATATAACTAATTTAGTTTTTTCAGTTGAACATGATAATTAATGAAGGAAAGAGAGCGTTTGGTGATAAGGAGTTAGGGATTATATGTTTTATCAATATTGTTTTTTTACTTTTGATTTTTTTTGTAATTTCAGGGCATATTGAAAATCTAGAGGAAGTTCCTGTGTCTCCTCCTGTCTCTCAGGTTGCAGATGAAAAAATTCAAACTGGAGTTGATATTGTAGTTGATCAGTGGGGGAGGGTTTTCATTGAGGGTGAGTCTAAATCATTTGACGAATTAAATAAGGTTGCACGTTATCTTAATAGGTCTGGGGTCAAGGTAAGTTTGAAGGTAGACGGCACCCTAAAAAATAGTGTTTTTAATGAAGTAGTGTTTCATTTAAATAAAGCCGGTTATTCCAATGTCGCTGTCGTTGTTGTCAACTGACATGAGATTAAAATTAAGTTTTTGGGTAGCCGCTTTAGTGGTTTCAATTTTTTTTCATTTTCTTCTGCTGGAAAGTATTCATTCTAAAAAATCTGATAAAAATGATTATTTTGAATCTCGTGAGATTAGTCTGAGATTGTCATCTTTTCAGTTTTCAGAGAATAGTCGTTTTGGAGTTGAAAGTCGTCCTGATTTAGAAGGAAAAGAAACTTTTTATAATGTGAAAAAACCTGTTTATGAAGAGGCTAAAAAAAGCCGAGAGGATGATGGAGAGTTTTTATCTAAGTCAACTAATTTAATTGATGATAATAAAATTACCAAAACTTCAAGGAAAGTTGAAACGGTTTCTGAAAAAGGAAAAACTGATCGGGTCAATGACAAGGTCGAAGGGAAGAGAAGTAGTCAGCCTGTAAAAGAAAAGGCAAACTTGCTTCCCTCAAGCCAGCACCCTCAAGTCACTGAGAATAACAATAAGAGCCACATTGCTCATCAAGTGCCTACAGAAATACAACAAGCAGTTAGTCCGAATGTGAGAGGAGATAAAGAGGCACGCCGGAATGCTGAAAAGGCATACATTGATGAGTTAAACAACTGGCTGGCTCGCTACCAACGCTACCCGAGAAAAGCTAAAAGAAAAAATCAACAAGGAGTCGTCGAGGTAAAATTTACCCTGAATAAACAAGGTGAAGTTTTGTCTTATAAGATATTAAAAAATTCAGGTTTTCAATTGCTGGATTTAGAAGCTCAAAAGATGTTGAAAAGAGCCAGCCCGTTTCCTGCTATCCCCCCGGAGATGGCTCGTGGAATCCTTACAGTGACGGTGCCCATCGCATTTCAATTGCAGTAACTTTTGCGTATGAGTTTGTTATCTTTTTGTGTAAAAAGAGGGTTTCTTGACGTAATTAATATTATTGAAATGCTCATTTAAGTGGTTTAAATCTTTCTTTTTTTCTCTTAATCGCTTATAAAAGAATATTCGCTCAAGATGGAATTTTAATGGGTGATTGGTTTTGGGGTGGTGTGGTAGTACGGTTCTGGCTAGAGAAGGAGTTCGATCGTGCAAGATAATACTCAGAAAAAAGATACAGTCGTTCCTCAATCAGAAAGTGGCCCGGCTAAAAAACAGGGCTCCGAGAGTTCTCAGGACTCAATGGCCCAGGTGCGGGAACTTCTTTTCGGCCAGCAGAGCCGGGATTTCCAAGCAAAGCTTTCAAAGCTTGAGTCGCTTTTGGATCAGCGTTTTACAAAGCTCTATCAGAATATGGAGGCCAAGTTTGCTGAGCTGTCTGAGACATTAAATCAGGTTCAGGACAAATTGCAGGACACGTTGTCGGCTGAAAGCCGGGAGCGACTGACTGATGTTGAAAAGCTGAATAGTTCGCTTAATCAGGCCCTTAATTCGATTGACTCGGTTCAGCAGGAAAGTGAGCACGCTCGAAATGAACTGAACAAGCATTTCTCAACTCAACTGGGTCAACTGGAAAGTTCCGTGACATCACGGCATCAAAGCCTGCTGCAAAAACTGGAATCCGTTCAGAATAATTTGTCCGAAACCAAAACAGACCGGACGATGTTGGCTAAGTTGTTACAAACAATGGCGGATGAAATTGAACAAGCGCAGGTGGATAGTGAGACGGCATGAATCCCACTCTGCCTCGTGCCAACAATGGAAACGAGTCTGCTCAAAATAAATCAGTAAAGGCGACTGCAGGCAAAACCGAGTTTCAATCACTCCAGTCGATTATTCTGGGGCGCGACTTTCAACAACTTCAGGATATTAGCCGGCAGTTGCAGAATCCTGTTGAGCGCACACACCTGGTGTCGGAAGTCCTTTCGGAGGCTGTTCGTGAACGCACTCAAAAGGATGACTCACTGGCGGCTTCGCTGTCCGAAACCATTGACCGTTCGTTGCAAAAGTCGATCGAAAAAGATCCCAGCCCTATTGTGGATGCCATTTTCCCGGTCATTGGGCCAGCTATCCGGAAGTCTATCCGAGAAACGCTGGATGGCATGCTGGATTCATTGAATCGCATGCTGGAGCTTGGTTTGTCATTTCGTGCCTTCCAGTGGCGCTTTCAGGCCTGGCGGTCGGGTGTCTCGTATGCTGAATACGTTGTGTTAAAAACACTGGTTTATAAAGTTGAACAGGTTTTTTTAATTCATACCGAAACCGGTTTTTTACTGAATCACCTCAGTGACGGGGGAGAAGACATTAAAGACCCACATATTGTCTCAGGCATGCTGACGGCGATTAATGATTTTGTCTCCGATGCCTTTAACAGCCAGCAGAAGATTAACACGTTTCGTTTGCAAGACATGGAGGTGAAAGTAACGGTGGGGCCTTATGCCATGGTGGCATTGGTAGTCAGAGGGTCACCGCCAGATACTTTGGGTATTAGGCAGCAGGAAGTCCTGGAAGATATTCACCGTTTTTATAGTAAGCAGTTGAAACAGTTCCGGGGAAATGAGTCTGCGTTTGAAGCCACAACACCCTATTTGGAGGCGTGCCTTCAAAGTCAGTATGAAAGGCCACCAAAAAAGTCACGTTGGAAAGCTTGGCTGGTTATCCTGCTGTTGCTGGCGCTGGCAGGCTACTGGATCTTTACCGATTATCGCCAGAGCCAGCGGCAGCAACAG
This sequence comes from Halothiobacillaceae bacterium UBA5861, assembly GCA_002432635.1. Taxonomy (GTDB): domain Bacteria; phylum Pseudomonadota; class Gammaproteobacteria; order UBA5861; family UBA5861; genus UBA5861. The sequence continues at coordinate 17,412 of DJFX01000049.1, forward strand.
TTGTGGCAAGAAGTGGTCTCGTCAATCACAAAAGAGCCTGGGCTCGTAGTCGTTGAAGCGGGTTTTGAGGGTGCCGGGTATCGAGTGTCTGGGTTAAAAGACGTTTATGCGCGAGACCCAACAACCTTTTTGCCGGAATCTGCCTTGGCGTTGCCTGTGCAATGGAGCTGGTCACCGTTTGTGTCCTCCGAGCCTGAAATTGCAGAGAAGCGCTTGCAGAAAGTGACATGGCCAGCCGGTGTTTCATGGGAATTAGACGGCACAGGGGTACTTTTTCTGAGCGGTAGGGTAGAACAAAGTTGGTTTGATGCGATGCGGGCTTCCCTCGTGCATATCCCGGGTGTTGAGTCGCTGAATAGCCGCCAATTGTTGATAGAACAGGAACCTGGGCAAAAACTAAGACAACTGGTTCGCACTTTACGCTTACAGCAGTTGTATTTTCCCCGTGGTGAATCACGCTTATCAGAGGATGACTTACCCGAGATTATAACCGTTGTGAACGTGATCGAGTCACTTCATCAATTGGCGACAGAATTGGGGCGTGTTTTGTCAATACAGGTACGTGGCCACAGTGACCAGGTGGGTGGGGAAAGAATGAACGTGTTACTGAGTCAAGAGCGTGCTGATGAAGTGCTGAATGCCATTGAACAGCAGTCCAGCCTTTTAAAGCGTACGGGCATTTTGGAAAGCAGTGGCTTTAGCTACCGCTATCAGGAGGTCGTGGAAAGTCGAGCGCTAGTGAGCAACCGGCGTGTTGATTTTTATGTGATTGATCGATCACTCAACTTTCAAGAGTGAAAAAAGGAACGTTTTGAAGCAACGTAAAATTTGTATGTTAGGCACCTCATCGGTGGGGAAAACCAGTCTGGTCAGGCGGTTTGTGCAGAGTGTGTTTTCCGAGAAGTATCATACGACGCTGGGTGTCAAGGTTGATAAAAAGATCGTAAAGTCAGACGGTGACCCGGTCTGCTTGATGTTGTGGGATATTGAAGGTGAAGACCGGTTTTATCGAATTAAGCAAAACTATCTGCGGGGACTGGCAGGTTACCTGCTTGTGGCGGATGGCACCCGGCCTGTAAGCCTGGATGCCGCAATACGCCTTAAGAGCAATATGGCCAGCGCTTTCCGCGATACACCTCATTTCCTGGTGCTCAACAAGAGTGATTTACATGATCAGTGGTGTCTGCAGGCTGCGGATATAAAGAAAATAGCTTCTGCAGGTTTTACGGTCATATCAACCAGTGCCAAAACGGGTGAAAATGTTGAACAAGTGTTCACCAAGCTAGTAGAACTCATTAACTGAGTAGGTGTATAGGTGTAGCACACAATTTGTGCTGGGTAGAGGAATGAATGAAAGCTTCTTAGCCGGTTTATTGGAAAGTAATGACATTGTTGTGCTCAAAAAAAGCATGCGGCCTTACTTTCTGCGTTTAACGCCTGCGCCAGATTGGTATTTTGATCTCATTACAAAAGAAGAGGGAGGCGAAGGATGCCTGGATATCGATCTGGCTCCGCCCTTTTTGCAGAATTTTTTTGTGGACGCCTTGCAACTGCCTCGAGAGTCTGAAGGGGCACAAATCAGCTCAGGTGTTTGGATTCAAGAAAGCCAGGAGGAAGGTGAGTGCTATTTCGAGGCCAAGTCCACGGTCCACGGAGGGACTCTTGTGCTTATTATCAAAAAGCTGGGTCCGGACTTCGTAAGGCGACACCAGCAAATTCAAGTGGCCCGTGAACGTGAACTTGTGAACGAAAAGCTGGAGCGACTTGTTCGCCAGCGAACCTTGGAAGTGCGCCAACGCGAGGAAGAAATTATTCTACGCCTGCTTGCGGCATCTGGTGCAAAAGATGATGAAACCAGTGCCCATGTCCGTCGAATTGGGCTTTATTGCGCGGAAGTTGCTAAATCATTGGGTTGGAGCCATGAGGAAATTGATAATATTCGTTTGGCTGCACCGATGCATGATATTGGCAAAATCGGCATTCCAGACCATATCCTGCTCAAACCCGGCCGCTTGACGGAAGACGAATGGGCAATTATGCGCACCCACCCTGAATTAGGCGCTGAAATGCTTGGGAATACGAACATTCCGGTATTGCAAATGGCCTCGTCGATCAGCCTTTATCACCATGAGCGCTATGATGGCTCTGGTTATCCCTTGGGCATTGGGGGTGAGCAAATTCCACTGGCTGCTCGAATTGTTGCGATTGCTGATGTTTATGATGCACTTGTCCATGAACGTGTGTACAAACAAGCGGTTCCGGAAAAAACGGTACTGGACATGATGCAAGCGCAGGTAGGCAAGCACTTTGATCCTGTTGTTTTTCAAACCTTTCTTTCTTGCATCGACCAGATTCGCAGGATTTGCTCTGCCAATCAGGATGATCGGCATAATCACCTTCTCATGGCCTAAAAATCATTCGCGCAGTTGTTGTGATTACTCGACTTGAATACAGCTAGAAGTATCTTTCCCTTGCAATCGTTTTGACCTTTGTTGGGACAGAAAAACTAAAAACTCTGTTTTTGGCATCGGCTTTGCGTAGTAAAAGCCTTGAATATAGCGGCACCCCAAATCTCTGAGGCAGGCTAATTGCGTATCTGTTTCAACACCTTCGGCGATACAGGCAATGCCCAATGTATGGGCCATTTGTAAAATCACTTTGACCAAGGTATCAGCCTGTTTTGAAACACCCAGCTGAGCCGTAAAACTGCGATCAATCTTTAAGCTTTCTACTGGGTACTTGCGCAAATAGTTAATCGCAGAATAACCGGTGCCGAAGTCATCAATAGAAAAGTTTAAGTTAAGTGCTTTGAGGCGGTCGAAATTACTGCTTTTCAATGGGCTGTCATACATTAACAATGACTCTGTAATTTCGAGCGTCAAGGACTCCTCCGGGATGCCCGATTGCGCCAAGGTCTCGATAAACTGCTCTGTGTGGCGTGTAGAGTTAAACTCCTGAGCGGAACGGTTTAGGGAAAAATTGATGTTGTGACCCAGTGCTTCCGTTTCCTGATAGCATTTCAACACTTCCTCAGTCACCCAAGTACTTAAAGGAAGAATGAAGCCGGATTTTTCCGCGACAGGGATAAAGTCGGATGGCGGAATCGCTCCATGAGTCGGTGATATCCACCGACAGAGGGCTTCACAACGTGTGAATTTTTTCTGGTGAAGGTCAAAGATAGGTTGGTAATAAACCTGAAATTCACTGTTATCTAAGCCCCTTTTCATGCCTGCTGTGAGTTTGATATAGCGGTCCGCCTCGTCTCGCATCGAGGTATTAAAAAAGTAAGATACATTTCTGCCGGATCGTTTGCCTTCATACATGGCGCGGTCGGCGTGTTTGATCAGAGTGTCTACATCGTTACCATCGGCTGGATAGACCGCAATACCAATGCTACAGGTGACCGAAAGGTCCAGGCTGCCGGCAGCCATCGTGGTATTGATCTGCTTGGAGATGGCTTCAACTCGCTTTTCAATGGCTATGGTTTGTGTCAGGTTACGCAGAACAAGCACAAACTCATCACCACTGATTCGGCTTAACAAGTCATAGCTGCGCATACTGGCTTTTAATTTTTGAGAGATGGCAATCAGTAACTGATCGCCCACGGCATGTCCCAGGCTGTCGTTGATCTGCTTGAAGTGATCCAGGTCAATATACAGGAGTGCAAATCCTTCTTTGTTACGCTGGCTTTCCTGAATCAACAGTTTTAATCGGTGATTGAACTGGTAGCGGCTGGTTAATTTTGTTAAGGGGTCTATCGCTGAAAGCGTTTCGAGTCGTTTTAAGTGGACGGCTCGTTGTAAAGCGTTTTTGCGTAGTGTGCAGCTCAAAAAAGCAACGCAGAGGCTCAAGAGTGTCGCGATCAGCCAAAAAGCAAGATACGTCGAATGCGGAACACCCCATCCTCGGTGTGGTTGAATCGCCAGTTGCCAGGAGCCACCCGGCACATTGATCGTTAAGCGCTCGGCAGATGATTTGAACAAATCGGGCTGTCCCCAGAAAATACTTCCTTCTGCGCCGCTTCCATCCTGCCCTCGTAAAGCAATATCGTAACTGTACTGTAAGTCCCGGATGCCTGAACCTTGAAGAAGCTCATCAAATTTGATCACGAGTGCAATGAGCCCCCAAGGCTGACCATCCGTTAAATAAACCGGTAGCCGGGCGATTAATTGTTGTTGACCGCCTTGAACAAGCTGCAAAGGGCCTGCCAGTACAATTTGATTATTTTCAATGGCTCGTAGGGCTGCACTTTTTTGTACAGTATTTTTATTGTAATCGAGTCCAAGGGCGGCCTCATTGCCAGCCAGTGGATAAATCGCTGAGATCACTAAATCAGGCGCCAGGGCAATGTGGCGGATGTGCAGGTCATCGCTGAACAAATGCTGGCCGAGTGAGTTCAGCCCTGCCTGGTCTAGGTCGCCGAGCACAGAGACATGGACTCTGAACGCTCGCCCTACCGCAATATTGGCTTCCAACGTGCCTTCCAGCTTCGTTACTATCGCTTGGGCATGTTGGCGTGTGTGTTTGATGATCTCATCCTGTTCTTTTTGAACAAGGGACTGAACAATAACTGCGCAGGGTAAAAACGTCACAATAAAACCGAGGAGTCCGAGTAACCAGGAGGAGTGGAATAAGGGGGTTTTGCCAAAGGTGAGCGGGGATCTGGGTCGGACGAGTTCGTGTGATGATTCCAACAGGGACTCCGTTGTCTGGACTGTAATCTATGTCTATAGCTGGTTTGTAATGAAATACAAGTTTGTACCTTGCGTCAGGTTGTTGGCGGCCGTGCGCGCCTATTTTTGATCGTTTTTTAGGTTTCAGGAAATAAAGGTCGCTGGGGTGGCCGGTCGAGAACGGCCATCGGTCAGTCAGTGCAGTCCAATGCCTCGTGCCATCATCACCGCGAGTAGAGGCAAGCAGAGTAAGATGATCAGCTCCGTTTTGATCAGACGGATGACCCAAGGTGGAACCGGTGTTGACTCTGCGCCATGGCGTCGGCTTTTAAAGAAAAAAACGGTGGGGTAGATCGATAGCAGCCCAACGACAATAAAGAGTCCGATTTTTAAATGAAAAAGCCCGTTGGTTGTATAAAAAGACGCCGGCTTGCCAACCCAAAACCAGAGTGAAAATCCGGCGATCAGTACGACAACCGCGCTGAGGCCATAAACCGAATCGACCCGCGCGAGCTTCCGCAGCTGGGAGCGACTGAGTTCAGGTGAAATCAATGCATATTCCACAGCTAAGGCAGCAAATAAAAAGAACAGACTGATAAAGTGAAGGTAGCGAACGATCAATTCTGCCATAGCACATTCCCAATACGATTTTCGTGAACATGTACCCTGTGATCACCGCTTCCGTCTGCGTGAAACACGATCACGTATAAAAAGCGAATTCTACCACCGTTTGATGACTTCATAATGTGAAAATCCGGCACCGGCGGTGGTGCTCTTTTTCATATCCATGAGTTGAAAATAGTCTGAACAGGCTTGGCATTGCGAGGCTTTTTCACCGGCGGAAAGAGCGTCGGCCTTTGTTTTCCAATGAATGATATCGGCATATGCCGAGTGGTTTTTTCTAACCAGCTCTCTGCGGATAAAGCCTTTTTGTTTCAACAGAAAAGTGTGATTAACCTGGTCGGCCGCAGCCAAGAGGTGTTCTTCTTGGGTCGATGGCAGGATGATAAAAGGGGCCCACTCAACCGTCACGCGATCGGCTGAGCTGACTGCGGGCATCAATAAAAAAACACTGTAGAAAAATAGCTTGGGTAGTATGGTTGCCATAAACTTCTCCTTTGTGATGATTGTGGAGAAGTACTCTATCGCCCAAGGCTGACAGCCTTATGTCAGTCACGTACCGGTATTTGGGTCATCACTTGAATGTAATTCGCCAGGTTGACGTGAGCAGGGAGTGGCTTTTGGGTCGAGGGGATCACGGAAGTGATTCGATCCAGCCGAAAGTCGCGGTAATTTTGCCGCAGGTGGCACCAAGTGCCTACAGTCCACTTGCTGCCCCAGAACGACAGATTGAGGGGATGAATGGGTCTTTCTGTGTGCTGTTGACGCTTGTCGTTGTAATGGATGTACAAGGTTTGTGCTTTTCGTATGGCGAGCCGTATTGTGTCCCAATGCGATGCATCCTGTTGGCGGTCAAAAAGGATGGGCGCCTCCACGTTTTTAAAGTTCAGGTCATTCAGATTTTTTTGCGAAGCCGCCTGAATTTTGTGAAGCAGTGTCTGGGCGGATAATGAGAGTCGGTCACCTGTCCAGCTTTGTACCAGCCGGACGCCCGTCACGAGCGCATCAAGCTCCTCCTGGGTTAAGGATAAGGGCGCGAGCTCATAACCATCATGGAGCCGGTAGCCTTGTCCGTGCTCGTGATAGACCGGGATGCCCAGAACCGACAGGTCATCAATGTAACGGTAGATTGTCCGTATTGATACGCCGATTTCTTCAGCCAATTCATTGGTTGACACGGGTTGTCTGGCGCGAATCAGGTTAGTGAGCTGAAACAACCGGTCTGATTTGTGTGTCATGCTTAGAAAAGGTGACCGGTTTACAGTAGCTTGCTGATCAGTGAAGCCGCGACTTCCGCCAGACCGTTAACATTGCGAATAGCATGAGCCTTTTGCTGGTTCGATTTCATCGAGTCGCCGATGATGGCAATCAATTCGGATAGTGTTTCTTTATCCACGGCAGCTTCATCCAGAACTTCTGTGATTTCATCTCGCGTGAGGTGCACGATACTGGAGGCCTCAGCCGCATACTGCTTGTCAGCCATTTGTTTTGCCTTGCGCCGAAGTTTTTCCCATTCTTCGTTATTCATTGCTTTCCCCTGTTTTTATTGATTCAGTAAACGCTCGATTTGATTCACCAGATGAGAGGAATTAGCCGCCTGTTCCCCGCCTTTCAGAATAAATTGATCCAGCTCCTGAAATATCTCATCCAGATTGATGTCTTTGCCGGTCAGATTCGACAATGCCTGCAGCGATGAGGCCTGTGCCTCTCGTGACTTTACGGCCGATTGCAGTAAGCCGGTGATGGAGGCATTTGCATGGCTTAAGGCCAGGTAGTTAGCATTCAGCTTGCGGATAATAGCCATGCGTGCTTTCTCCAATTCTTCTTTGGCGACATTGTTGCGGGCGGTCAAATCTTTCACGTCCTCAGATACATCAGCGAGCTGACGGCGGGTTAACTCAACGGAACCGCTGGGTGTGAGACCCTCAAAATAGGCGTTGACGGCCTTTTCCATTGCTTTGTCCAGGTCCTGCCGTTTGATTGCAAAGTGTAAGTTCACCAGGTCAACCTGTATCTCATACTGCCGTTGCAGGTTGGTGCCTATTTGGCTGCTTAAGTACGCCGATTCGGGGGGAATTGTTGCACAGGCAGACACGAGCAAAACACATAAAACGGCAAGGACGTGTTGTCTGATCCCAGAGCGGTTGAAGAGGCCGCTTATTCGGTGAATGAATGATGTTGGTAGATTTTGCACATAACCTCCTAGAGGGCCGCATCCGTGGCCCGTGAGTGTGATAATCGCGTGGACTATTATAAAGTCTGATCGCTGTTGATGGAGTTATTTGGGCGGATAGGAGTTTTCGATGAATTTTTGCACAGCCTTGGGGGCAAAGGCCGATAAAAGAAAGGCCGTGGTAATGTAGACGCCTTCGTTGCTTGTTGTATTGGCGTCCGTAAGAGTCATCCAGCCAAACCAGATGCTGGCAATCAGTGCGACGAGGCTCATTAAACGCATCATGGAGCGTTTGCCTTGATCATCGGTCAGTAATCCCCTGGTTGAGGGTTTGGCAGAAGACGGTGTCTCCGTAGTACGCTGAGTTTCATCAGTCATAAAAAACCTCCTTTTAAGTATTACCGCGCAATGTTTTGTTTCGTGAATAATCGATTAATTGGTGTTATGAGCCGCCTGCCTGTTTGGGCGCATGATACGCTGAGTTCCCAGTAGAGGGTGTGACGCTTGTCCACTTCAAGAAAACAGGGAAATTTCTTTATTTAGCTTTTAAATCAGGATTTTATTAAATAAGGCCAGCATAATTTAAAGTGACGAGGCGAGCAAATGTTTCAGCTGATTGAGCAGGCAGGCAGTTACTGTGCCGGGAGTTTGAGGTCGGCGATCAGAGGGAGGTGATCAGAGGCTCGTTTTTCACGTACGGTTTTTGGGATATCAACACGGACTAAACCGATTTCCGGGTCTGCGAAAATATGATCAATTCTGAGGAGAGGCCAATGGGTAAAAAATGTCCCTTTGGGTTGGTGCCCCTCCAGTGCCTCTTGTACATCCACCAGCGAGCGGGTAGCTGCTTTGCATACGCGTGTCCCAGGTGTTGCGTTGAAATCCCCACAGAGAATACGGGGGGTGGCACAGCGAGGGTGGTTGAGCCATTCATCGCCCAGTAAGGCGTTTATTTGCCGTTCACGTTCGGCTTTTCGCAGCCCAAGGTGGGTGTTGATCAGCTGAAGTTCAACGCCGTTGATTTCGATACTCACCCAGAGTGCACCACGGGGTTCGAGTGGAAAGCGCGTGTTCAATGTCGGCAATAAGCCGGATTTGATCAAACGCATGGGAAAGCGGCTTAGGATGGCATTGCCATAGCGTTCTTCTTCCATGTGGATGGCGGGGTGAAAATGGACGTCCATTTTCAGGTATTCCGCGATCAATTGTGCCTGATCGTGATAGTGCGTGCGTGCTCTTCCGACGTCCAGTTCCTGCAGGGCGATGATATCCGGATTGTGACGGGCGATTATGTGGGCGATGCGTTCAGGCGATGCTGTTTCGTCCATCCCAATGCAGCTGTGTACGTTGTAAGTCATTAAACGAAAGTGTTGGGCGTTCATAGGAACTTGTTGGACAGGCGGGGATGTCGTTACTTCCGTTTGGGTTTGTCGGCCGAGGACATTGAGCGCGGTATTTCTTAAGTCCAGTGGCCGCCAATAGGTTTTGTGTGTGTTGGCTGGGGGAATGTCCATTGGCAGCAGTGCAAAACCGTGAGTTTCGTCTGGATGGGGGCCCCCGTGCGCGCCATTTTCAATGGGAAAACTCATTGGTGCGAGTCCGGCACGCCAGCTGCATAGGATAAAGTCACCCGCACCGGGGTGCTTACACAAGGTTGCAAGGTCGTCCGCAACGTCGTCCAAAAAGGGGTGATCCTCTCCTAGTAAGGTGTTTTTGTCAGCCGGGAGTGTGTATTGTCCTTGCTGTGTGAACGCGAGAACCTCTTGGCTTTCTGTGACGGTCAGTACCATGGGGATATGGGCGTGCGTAACCAATGATTGTGCGAAGGTAGATTTGTCGGCATCGCTTAATGGTGAGTGAGCGTGGTAGATGAAACCCAAAGGCCCCATGGCAATCGTTTTAATAATGTCATGGGCTTCCTCAGGTGCTTCCTCCGCTGACTCATCAGCAGATTGAATGCCCGCCACTTTGTTTGCCCAACGCATGATGCGGCCACCGATAAAGCTGGTGCGAGTGAGCTGTTCTCCCCGGTTATCTGGGGCACCGGAGCGGCGGTGGTTATTTTTCAAATGGGTATTGAATACCTCTGCAATGGCGGCTTGAACCGTTTTACCATGAACCACAGGGTAAGGTATTGTGGCGGACTGCCCGTGATCGGAGTATATCCACAGGTCGTAATCTCGTTTTGCCGCATGTTGAGTGGCGCGCCAAAGGCGTTCAATGGCCTTGTCGATCCCACGTAAAGTCCAATGAGCAAAGCGTGAGCCAGGCCCACGGCGATGGGCTTGTTCGTCATACCCGAGGAAGTTTGCGTGAATAATTGGCAGTCCACGGGCAATATCGATTTTTCCACTGATCGTGATCAGCTCTCTCAGCAAAATACAAACGATGATGCGGACCGGAATAAACCTGAGTTCGCGGATAAAGTTGTAGCCGCGAGAAATGCCGTGGATAAAGTCGAGACAGGCCAGGATGACTTCTAAAAGTGTGAGTGCCAATAATCGAGTGCAGCTGTAGAGATTGGTCAGGACAAGAAAGACAAATGCGAGTGGTGAGAGTGATTTGAGATTTTGTTCACTACCCAGCGTAGCAGGACAGAAATGTGTTTCTTTGGCGCCGCCGGTAAAGTTGTTGGAATAACTCGCCCCTTCCTTGAGTAAAGGCTCGTTCGTTTGGCTCAGCCGAGCTTCAATCGCAGTGGCAGAGCTGGGTAAGTACATAATCATGGTTTTCTGGAGAGTACGGTCCTGATAGCTAAAAGCAGGCACAATGTTTTTTACGCCGTAGAACAGTTCCCCTTGCACGGCAGGCGTTGATGAGGGTTGTCCTGAGTAAAAGTCATGAACCCGATACCGTTGCTGATTAATCAGCTTAGCCAGAAACGGCAGATTGCCTTCATTGAGTGCCTTTTGCAGTTGTGGCCTTGATAGCCCGTCAATTTGAATCAGCAATAATCCCCGTTTCAGTGAGGCAGTGTTGGCTGTGTTGTTTCCGAAAAGGGTTAAGAACCATTCACTGCGGCTGAATCGCCGACGCAGTGCGCGTAGTACATTATCGAATTGTGTGATCATGGGATTCTGTTGAAAAGGCATCCACCGCCGCTTCAGCATAACCTTTGATCAGCTCCCACTCCGCTTTGATCAGCCCCAGCATGCTGTGCCAAGTATCATAACCAGCCTCATTTAATGTAAAGCCGGAACCGCTCAGTGCGCCGTAGAGGGCGAGTGCTTTGTCTGCAGTACGGGGGAGTGAAAATGTTTCTGCGGTTGTCAGCGCACAGGCGCGGAGGGCAAGGTGTTCCTTTTCGGTACGCTGTGTGAACCAGTTGAGTGCGGAGATAAAATCCGCATGACTTTCCGTTTTGATCAGGCGGCCGTTTTTTCCATCTTGAATGACTTCTCTCGCACCAGGCGCATCCAAGCCTATAATAGGCGTTCCGGTGGCCATCGCTTCGGTTAACACCATGCCTTGGGTTTCACTTTTTGAAGTGAAGATGAATACATCCATGGTGGAGTAGGCCGCAGTCAAAGCCTCAGCCGATAATACGCCAGAAAAATGGATCCGGCCATCGAGCTTGTGGTCTGAAAAATAATCATGCAACACCACTTCCATGGGGCCTGAGCCTACCAACAGGAAGTGAGCCTGGGTATTTTGCAAAAGGTAATCTTTGACAATACTGGCCATGAAATACAGGTTCTTCTCCTTTGCCAGCCGCCCCACATGCCCAATCAGTAAGGCGCTCTGAGGTATGCCCAAGGTATCACGGAGTGAATGATTTCTTTCACGTTTGAAGCAGGCAGGATTGACACCTGTTGGAATGACATGAACAGGTGTGGTAACGCCGCGGCTGACAATTAAGTCCCTCAGGCTTTCACTGGGGGCAATCACCGCATCACACAAATTGGCATAGTGTGTAGACAGCGAGATAACAAAGCGTTTCATCGCCGCTGAGTCACCCGGAACATAGTGTGTATACTGCTCATACAGTGTGTGATGTGTAAAGATGAGTGGTGTCTTGAACTGGTGAGCCAGTCTCAGAGCAATGCCCCCAACCAGAAAAGGGTGGTGAGTATGAATGATGGCGGGTTGGAAGGTTTCGACTTCATGACTGAGAAAGTGTGGGATGGGTAAAGCAACCGAGAAATCACTGCCGTTGAAATTCTGAATAGCGGCTACTCGGATGACATCTTTTTCATCACCTGGCATGTCTTCAAAGGTTGGAGCAACGGTTAAAACACGATGATTCCGCTGGCGGAATGTTTGTGAAAAGGCATCGATTGAGCGTGCTACACCACCAACATGCGGGGTAAACGTATTTGTCATCATCAAGATATTCATACTGGGTTTGGTATCCCTTTTGATTATGTTGTGGATGAATACTCAGTATCATCATAATGACAAGTGATGGCTATGGCTATGAATAGAGCTGGTCGCTTGGGAACGAGAGCCCAGGTCTGATTGCGTGGGCTGAGGTTGGTTTTTTTACTTTTTCGGGTTAAAGACCGGCAGCCCTAAAAACGGGCTGCA
>DJFX01000049.1:29565-68800 GCA_002432635.1 Halothiobacillaceae bacterium UBA5861
GCCCTAAAAACGGGCTGCCGCGTCAGTTTGAGTTATTGCCTTTCGTTGACAATCAAAATTTCTACGCGGCGGTTCGCAGCACGTCCGCTCGACGTTTCGTTGCTGGCAACGGGGCGGGTTTCACCATAGCCCACCCACGACAAATTCTTTGTATTCAGCTTGCCGACTTCACTCAAGAACTTAGCGACCTTTTGTGCTCTGGCCTGGGAAAGGCTGAAGTTTGCAGCATCACTACCTTGATTGTCGGTGTGCCCGGAAATGACCACTTTTGATCCTGGGAACTGATTAATGGCTTCCGTTATTTTGTTCAATAAGCTGAAATTGTTTGACATGATTTCACTGCGCCCGGTCGGGAATGAGAACCCATGCGCACGAATTAAGACATTGCTGCCTTGCCGGTAAACGTCGGCTTCATCAGCACTAAAGAGCTGGCTGACAAAGTTAAATTTAGCTGCCAGGGCCTGGTTACGTCGCTTCTCGGCTTCTGTTTGTTGTTTGGCGCTCAGTGAAGCGTCTTTTGAGGCTTGAAGAGATGCCGCCAGGTGATTATTTTCCTGAATGAGATTATGAACCTGTGCATTCAAACTGTTGACTACCAGTTTGTTGTTTTGGTTGAAAATGACATTTTTTTCCAAAGGTTCCACGATCTTGGCGACTTGCTGTTGGTACCAGAGCACAATGTCTTCAGATGAGTAGTCGGATTGGCGAAAGTTGGTAATAATGTCCGCAATTTCTGTTGCTCTTTGAGCATGCCAGAGTGCTTTTTCGGCATGCCGGTCGGCTTTCTCTTTATTATCCAGATCAGCTTCCAGCGTGCTGGTCGCCAGTGCCAGTTCTTCTTCTGCTAACTTGAGTGTTTTAGGTGCCAGTCTGTCGATGTTTTGTTTTTTTGCGACGAGAATGGCTCCCCGTGCCTTAGCGGCTGTCGTTTCTTTGACCGCAGACAATTCCAGGGCGCTGTATTGACGTATGAGGTCGGCGCGGCCTTCACGGGCTTTGCTAATCCTGTTCGCTTCGATGAGCCGGGTGAGTGTTAGCAGCTCGTCTTCAGCTTCATCAAATTTAGCCTTTTTGACTTGATCCGCATTGACTTTTTTGGCTTTTTCCCGAGCAATGACAACTTCTTCAAGGATATCTCTGGATTGAGCAGCAATGGATTGTGCACGCGAGAGCTCTTTTTGGCCTCGTTGGGCGATGGCGGGTGTTTCTGCGCTGCGATTTTTGCCACTTTCAATCGCTTGTTCGTAGGTTTCAACTGCCGATTGATAGGTCACTGGGGCAAAAATCATCAACTCGTCTTCTTTGCCCTTGTCGAGTGATTGTTTCAGGGTTGCGATGCCGGGGTATTGTTCAAAAATTGCCTGCTGCGAGAGTTTTTGGGGACCTGCGCAGCTGCTTAACAGCACCAGAAACAAGCTGAAGATTATAATTTTTTTGACCGATTTCATGAGGTTGATTCCTATACTTATTTAAATTTCTACGTGTTTAGCAGCATGTAAATAATACGGTGTTTTCATTCGTGCTGAATCTACTAAATGACCAGACTCACGATGAGCTGCTCAATTGGATATACCAACGGTTATTTTTTGGGCTTTAACTGTAACCTGCTTATATCTATCGCTTTGGTCAGCGACTGGCTGAGTTGCGAGGTCTTTAGACCAGCTATCTATCATATTTGTTTGAAATAATTATTAAAGATCTGTGACAAACGGTCTATATACCCGTAAAGATGATAAGAAATTGAAATGTGGCTTTCAGGTATAAATTATGACAGTTCCCGTGTTGGTTTGTGATGACTCCAGTGTTGCGCGAAAACAGATGGCGCAGCGTTTACCGGAGGACTGGGATATTGAAGTTTCCTTTGCTCAAAATGGCGAGGAAGCGGTGGCAGCTGTGGAAGCAGGTCTTGCAGAAATTACCTTTCTGGACTTGAACATGCCGGTCATGGATGGTTATCAAGCGCTGGAAGCTATTCTGGAAAAAAATTTGCAAACCATCACCATTGTGGTTTCTGGGGATATTCAGCCAGAAGCCGAAGCACGGGTTAAAAAGCTGGGTGCGATTGGTTTTTTGAAAAAACCGTTTAATGGCAATGAGCTGATTGAGTTTTTGCAGAATTACGGCTTGTATCAACCGGCGGCTAACACGGAGGATCGCCCAAAAACAGTTGAATCCTCTAAAAAGGCCCTGCCCATTATAGAAAACATCCAATTCACAGACTGCATACAGGAAGTGTGCAATGTGGCCATGGGGCAGGCCGGTGATTCACTGGCTCGCTTGTTAAACGTCTTTGTAAAATTACCTGTTCCCAGTGTGAATATGCTGGAAGTGAGTGAGTTACAGATGGCGCTTTCCCTCTCTCTTGAAAACAGCACCTACTCTGCGGTTTGCCAAGGTTTTATTGGTTCGGGTGTCGCCGGTGAAGCCCTCCTGATATTCGACGACTCCAGTTTTGCGGATATGGCAACACTGTTGAACTACAAGGGCGAGCTGTCACACGCGGTGGAGCTGGAACTGCTAATGGATGTTGCCAGCATCCTGACGGGCGCTTTTCTGAATGGTTTTGCATCTCAATTGGATATGCAGTTCAGCCAGGGCCACCCTGTTGTGCTCGGGCAGCATGTTTATGTCCCCGACCTGCTCCAGGCGAATGCTTCTCACTGGCATAAAATGCTGGCGATTGAGGTGACCTATGAGATTGAAAATTACCACATCACCTGTGACTTGCTACTGCTGATAACCGGCGACTCGATGGATATTTTAAATGAGCGTCTTTCCTTTTTGGGAGATGGGTCCTAATGATGAGTCAAAGCACAAATGCCGTTGATCTAAAAGAGTTCCATTGGATAATGGACCTGTTAATGACGATTGACGTCGGTCTGGTCGTGCTTGACCGCGATCACAAGATTCAGCTCTGGAACAGCTTTATGCATAATCACAGTGGCTTATCGGCGCACTACGCAAAAGGCAAAACGGTATTTGAAATTTTCCCAGAAGTTGAGCAGGATTGGTTGGAACACAAGCTGGGGTCGGTTTTTCTGCTTAAAAACCGTTCCTTTATCATTTGGGAGCAACGTCCCTATTTATTTAAATTCAAGAATTACCGCCCCATTACTGGTACTGAGCCTTACATGTTCCAAAACATCGTGATTAGCCCGCTGGCTTCTGCTGATGGCTCAGTCAACCATGTGTGTTTGCTGGTGTATGATGTAACAGACATTGCCGTCGGTAAAAAATCGCTGGAAAAGTCCAACCATCAACTTGAAGCATTAAGCCGTACGGATCGCTTGACAGCATTGAATAACCGCGGTTACTGGGAAGAGTGCCTGGTGGCTGAATTTGATCGCTGCAAGCGCTATGCTGCTCAAAGCTCGCTGGTTATGTTTGACATTGATCACTTTAAAAAGGTGAATGATACCTATGGGCATCAAGCTGGCGATGAGGTGATCCGAATGGTTTCGCAAAAACTGCGGGATACGATCCGGTCAACCGATGTGGCCGGGCGCTATGGTGGGGAAGAGTTTGGTGTTATTTTGACAGAAACGGATGCGACTTCTGCACTGGTATTCTGCGAACGCTTACGGAAAAATGTTGAGCAGGCCCTCGTTTTACACGAGGGGCAAGAAATTAAAGTGACCATTAGTCTGGGCATTTGTGAGATGGCAACATCAATGCCGGGGCATGAAGACTGGCTGGAAAAAACCGACCAAGCGCTGTATCTCGGCAAGAAAAATGGTAGAAACCAGGCCAATATTTATCGAGATGATGGAACGGGTGAAGGGCAGGCTGTCGGCTAGGCACTTGCCACCATTGATTTTTATATCCGCGACCACAACGTATTTTTGATGGATGCGTTATCAGTGACATTCCCCAACGCCTGTTCAATGGGAAAACAGGCGCTGGGAGGTTCGTACGTTGATTTACTGATGATCAAAGTATGCCGCACAGGCTGTTGAATCTTGCGGCATCTCATTGGAGTCTGCTACAGGGGTTACCCCGTCTTCACTCTCCCATACTCCGTATTTTCCGGCGAATTCGAAACGGAACTGGTGGCTCGATGTTCCTCCGTCAATCCCGATACTTTTCATCACCAGCTGCTGCTGGATTGCCTCTGAGCCGAGTTTGACATCCAAAAGAACCGCATAATCATTGCCGGGCATGGCCGACCAGTGCCCCGTCATTAAGGTACCTTGCGTATCATACTGGGTGTCTGCTGTATCTGAGTATTTTAAGCAGCCATACACATCGCCTTCAGGGCTATGTGTCTCACCATCAAAGAGGAAAACGATTTCACCTGCCGCCGTATCTTCCGCATAATCGAAGGCCACACGATAACTGTTGAGTGTATTCAGTTGCGATGCTTCTGATGTGTCTGGTGCAGCATACTCTACATCCACTTCGGGAGCGCTTGATTCGACAAGTACCTGGAGATCAACAGTCTCATCTGACAACTTTGCCAGGTAACTGGCCAGTTCGCTTTGAGGCAATGTTCCGGCGGTGATGTTGTCGGGTATCGCACTGTTGATAGAAGCATCTGGTTCCTTATTGAGTATTTTCTGGACAGCCACTTCCACGGCGCGCGCTGCGGCAACGCCGGCTGTTTTATTCGTCCCGTCGACAAGTTGTGTGATCATCGTTTGAACCTGATGGGTACGAGTGATCATTTGTTGAATGCCCTGACTTGCTGTATCAAGCGCAGCCGGCAGCTTGTCATCATTTTTAAGGCTTTCCCGGATCACTTTATCGATGTTAGAGAGCAGCGTTTCTGAGACTGTAAAATGCTGGCTTGACAGCAGTTGTTTGGCGATTTCTGTATAAATGTAGGGGCTGAGATCAGCCGGTGATGTATCACTGTCTTCATAGTGGTCTTTAAACAGTTCGTTCAGTAAAACAACACTTTTATGTAGTTGGAGTGCTTTTGTGAAAGCCTGGCTGTTGTAGTCTGTGCTGCTCAGGTAATTGATGTTGAGATCGCTCTCTGTCAATCCCAGGGCAACCAGTATGGCTGATTGATCGTCCTGGCTCACGCCTGCGAGCACGGAACTCAGCGGCGTGATCGCGGTGTGCCCTACAGATTCTGATGTTGATGCGATACGTGTTGACATGCTCCCATCAAAGGCTTCACCTGTCTGGGTGTCGTACCCCCCAACAATGCGTAAAATGACGTTTTCCATGTGCCGATAGGTGCGCAGACAATAACGTTTCTCGAGAGCGGTGGCGTTATCGGCACAGTAGTTTTGCCCGGTAGAGGGGTTGTAAGAAAAGTAACCGTCTTGATCTGTCAGCGCTCGGGGATCTGTTACACTCAGGCGATTATCACTATCGGCATCAACGTAAACGGTGCCGTAGGCAATGTAGCCATCAATGGCAATCCCGGTGATCGTGGCGCTGTCGCCGGTACTGGTATCAGGGTCTTCAGCGTTGCATGAGATCAAAAGTGCGGTACTGATGGCCGCACACAAGCGTGTGACTTTGTGGGGGACGTTCATACGGATTTCTCTTTCGGAGTTGTGTAAGTAAATCGTTCATTTAAAAAGCACGCTCGAATCCAAAGCTGAATCCAAAGCTCCTAGGGGCTTTGTCTCCATCAATTTCGACTGTTTCAAGTCCGTATGCAAAATCGATATGGGTGCCACCAAACAGTGTGAGGCCGCCGTGTAACATGGATAACTCACTGCCCGCCAGATTCTTGCTGTAGCCTAAACGAACCGATGGGAGCCAGTGGCTATTTGAGAAATACGACGCTGACAGGTTTAAAAGTTGCCGTTCATTGCCGACCGCATCATAGACTGCGTTTGTGTCTAAGCTGCTGGCGAGTTGCCAGTGTCTGTCTTCGGTTTGTACGGCCGCGTCGAGGGTGAGTTGCGCCGAAAGAGTGTAGGTTTCTTTTGAATTGATTTCGCCAGATGCGGCAAAGTATTGTGCAGCGACACAATTTCGCCGTTTGGCCGAGTTATCAGGGTACTGTGAGCAGTTGATGCCAACCGGGCCGTAGTCAAACTCGGGCTCATTGAGGTTGTAAAGGGTGGCTCCTGCCTGGAGGTTCTTGCCGCGATAAATAAGGCCAAGGTCCAGGCCAACATTGCTGGTTGTTTTCGTATTGTCGTCGTAGCTGTCGGCAATCGCATCGCCAACATCGTCCTCATCAAGCGAGTCGAGCGCGACGACTTGTTTACTCAACTCCATGCGATAAGCCGTGAGTCGAGCTCCGCCAAACACAAGGCCTGACAGTGAGGGGACTTGGGTACTTTCAAAGTCAAACAGAGGCCGGCTATATCCGAGAGACAGTGCTTGTGACAGCCCGGATTTGATATAAAGAGATGTGGCGGTTTCCAGTTCTTGTTCGATGGCGTTATAGGTTAAAGGCGCATCCAGTACATAGGCGCCGCTGGACGCATCTAATGCGGCATTAAAGCTGAATGTGCCCCCCAGTTTTTCGATCTTGAATAGCAGCGGCATTAACGGGACTTCGGCATTAATATGGGTACTGATGTAACCTTCTTCACCCATGAGTTTGAGCAGACTATCGAATTTTGTGATGATGCGGTTGGCCTCGTCAAAGGTGAGGTCATCACGCTCGAGTTCATCAGCAAGCTCATCAATTTCGTCCATCAAGTTGTCGACTTCACCGAGTTCAACCGAGAGCCCAACGTTAGAAAGATATCCCCAGCGGTAGTGGGTGTCGTCAGCCAGCAAAAGGCTGCTAGCCGCTGGATTCAGATTGCTGTAGAGCGAGGTAATGGGGTTAACGGCGTGTCCTAAAGTTTGTGTAGGTCCCTGACCTGCTAAAGTAAGCCCGGGAAAACAGACGGCTAGACCCATGAGGATGGTCCACCGATAGAAAGTGTTTAAACGTCCGCATGTAACTTTTTTCACACTAGCGCTCCTCACAGTATGACTGATTCATGGCATGATATGCTCTGGTATCAGGTTAAATGACTTTTTAAGAATTTTTAAAGGTATCAAGGATGTAGCGAGACTTGAGGATACCAAAACCATTCTGAGTACCCGGTCCCATAAAAAGATGAAACTCGACGGGGTCTTTTGACATCCTTTGTAATGGTCCCCAAATGCCTGGTGAATTAAGTGGCCCTCCGCCCAGTAGCACTTCTACTGCAAATTGTTCTCCACACATATACCCCAATGCATGAAACCCCTGACCTTCAAAATAATGGTATAGCTTATTACGATTATTTTTTTTCAAGCAGGCTTGGTAGTAATTGACTTTTTCTCGCTCCGAGCGTTTGACCTTGATCATGCTGTTGGCGTCAATTAACTGATGCTGGCCCTTTTGCTTGACCTCAGCGGCAATATTAATGATTTGCTTGACGTCAATAAGCGTGTGATTGCCTCTTAATACATTACCTGGACTCGGAATGATCCCTGATTTGCCCATGGCTGTCTGTTTGAGCATGATAGATGCACCTAATCCAATGACAGGTGAGCATATTTCCCGACGTTCAGCGTTGAATTCCATTGACTCGATTCGTCGATTTTCCTGGAGTTTCAGGTGATTACGCTGCGCCAGTTTTTCTAAATAGTTGAAAAGGCCGGGGTAGAGTTCATTAATTCCGCGTTCATAAATAAAGCCGGGCTGTCCTTTAAGTATGCAAGGTTGAATAACAGTGTCATAATGCCCGCCGACTCCTAGGTCAAATCGACTCAGAGTCGCTGCAACCATTTGAATCCAGCTGTATTTCATTGCTGTCTGCGGAGCATGATTTTTTTTTGTGGTGTCTGCTGAACGTGCGACCGGCATACTTTGTCCTTATTGACGTTACACCCTGAACTTTTGTTAATTTAAAGGGGCTATCGGCCGTTTGCCGGAAGACTTAACAAAATGTCTGGCTGTAATATCAAGGGCAACAGAGGTGACCTGTGGAAATAAAAAAACTGTTTGATCGTGCAGATATCTTATTGGAGCGAGTGGAGAAGCTACTGGCCAATCCACAGCCGTCGGCGACTCTGAGGCCGGAAGAGGCCATTGCCTATCGGTGGCGCCGCAACACGCACGGCGAAGGCCGGTTGCAAGCGGTTCATCAAACTCACCCTCTTAAACTGTCAGACTTACATGGTATTGAGGCCCAAAAGCAGACACTACTGTTGAATACGCAGCAATTTATTCGGGGGTTCCCTTGCAATAACGCTTTGCTTTGGGGAGCGAGGGGCACGGGAAAATCTTCGCTGGTTAAAGCCTTATTGAATGAGTATGCAGATCAAGGTTTGAGGTTAATTGAGGTTGATGCGCATGACCTGGTTGACCTGACCGATATTGTCGCTCCACTGGCCCGTTCGAAAAACCGTTACCTTCTCTTTGTTGATGACCTGTCTTTTTCTGAAGGAGATCCCAGTTACCGGGTATTAAAAGCAGTATTGGATGGCTCCATAGCTGTTGCGCCGGAAAACGTTGTCATTTATGCAACGTCCAATCGTCGGCACCTGATGCCCGAGATGCTAAAAGACAATCAGGAAACCCAACACGTTGAGGGAGAAATCCACCCAGGCGAGTCGGTAGAAGAGAAAGTCTCTCTCTCCGAGCGCTTTGGCATTTGGCTGTCTTTTTTACCGTTTAAGCAGGAGGATTATTTATCCATTGTCAGCCACTGGTTGCAGGCATTAGATGGAGGTGAGCTTACGGAGCAAGTGCGAACCGCTGCACTACAGTGGGCGCTTCGCCGTGGCTCGCGCAGTGGCCGGATTGCACAGCAATTTGCTCACGACTGGGTGGGTAAACAAAAGTTGCAAGAAAGCACGCGCAAGCATCCTGAGGATTAGCGGCGTTGTTGTTTTGGCCTGGGTGGTATTTGATGATGCTTAAATACCAGGGGGGCTAACTCATTCAAAGCGGCTGAATAAACATCCTGTTTGAAATAAACCACATCATTCACTGGCTGCCAGTAATCCACCCAGCGCCACTCATCAAACTCTGGTTTATTGTGCTGGTTTAGATTCACTTTCGTATCATCAGCCACCATTCTCAACATAAACCATATCTGCTTTTGACCTTTGCAAATCGGCCGGTTATTACGCCGGATAAAGCGCTTGGGCAGGTCGTAGCGAAGCCAACGGCTTGTGCGCCCGATAATTTCGACATCTTTGGTGCGCAGACCGACTTCTTCATAAAGTTCGCGGTACATGGCCTCCTCGGGCGATTCTGAGGGCGCAATACCGCCTTGAGGGAATTGCCATGCATTTTGCCGATAGCGTTTTGCCCAAAAGACACTTTTATCGTCGTTGCTCAGAATGATCCCGACGTTAAACCGATATCCGTCCCTGTCAATCACAGAGAAACCTCTTTAAAAAAACTGTCATTAAGTACCGATTCTCCACAAAAACACACCGCTCGGCAAATTGCATTTGCTAAAATTTACCTCATATAACTTTTAATGATTTTAATTATTTCATCATCTTAGCGTGTGACACGTATCAGGCAGGGACAATGGCACTAGCAATTTTTGATTTAGATAACACTCTGCTCACTGGAGACAGTGATCATTTGTGGGGGGAATTTCTTTGCGATAGAGGCATCGTCGATAGCGATGAATACCGGCGCAAAAACGAAATGTATTATCGTCAATATGAGGCGGGCACGCTGGATATTTTTGAGTTCCTGTCATTTTCCTTAACACCTCTCACTCGCCATGCCATCCATGATTTGCATCAATGGCGGGCAGAGTTCATCAACACCAAAATTGATCCGATTATTTCGAATAAATCGCGTGCTTTACTTCATCAGCACAGGAGCCAGGGCGATTATCTACTGATTATCACGGCCACTAACTTTTTTGTGACAGAACCAATTGCGGAGCGCTTGGGGGTTGACCATCTTCTAGCTACCGATCCAGAGCTCGTGGATGGGCGTTACACAGGGCGGGTTTCGGGCATACCTTGTTTCCAGGGGGGGAAAGTTGAGCGTTTGAATGAGTGGCTTCGGCAAACGCCTCATACACTTGAAGACAGCCATTTTTACAGCGATTCACATAACGACATGCCACTGCTGGAAGCCGTCACCAATCCCGTCGCGGTCGATCCGGATGTAAAACTCGCCACCGTTGCCAAGCAACGTGGTTGGGAGATCATCAGTCTGAGAGATTAAGTATGACAGGTGTTCAATTGATGAATACGCGTATCCGGTTGGAGCCTCCGTCTATGGCGTTTGTGGCGGAAAACCTGGAGGCAGTGCGCGAGAGTGAGCACGAGCTACGCCGGTTTCTTGATTGGGTAGATCATGCGTTGACGGAAGAAGACACCATCAATAATATCCGCGATGCGATCGATCAATTTGAAAGCTTCACAACTGAGCTGCGTTATTCGATTGTACGGCAGTCAGATGAGCGGTTTCTTGGAATGATCGGCTTGTTGATCGGGGACCCAGCGGTTCCCGCTTATGAAATGGGTTACTGGTTGAGAAGCAGTGAAACCGGGAAAGGTTATATGAGGGATGCAGTATCACTCCTGGAACATCATGTGTTTACTCAGCTGGGTGCCGAGAAGATTGAAATCCGCGCCGCGCCCGCGAATCAAAGTAGCCGTACTGTTGCGGAGCGGAGTGGCTACATTTTGGTATCCCAGCTTTCAGCTGAGCGGCAGCGGCCTTCCGGGGAATGGGAAGATAGGTTGGTATACCTGAAAACACGGGCACAGGCCGGCTATTGACGGGGCCTTGTTGTAAACCAAAGTCGCTCTACTGCCGGACATGGCTATATACCCGGGTAGTAGAGCATCCGTATCTTAGTACGATTTAGGCAGCCCTAATACCTTTTCGGCAATGTAACAGAGAATCAACTGGGCGCTGACAGGGGCCAGACGTGGGATCATGATTTCGCGCAGATAACGTTCAACATGGAACTCTTTGGCGTACCCCATCCCACCGTGTGTCATCACAGCTTGGGTACAGGCTTTAAAGCCGGCCTCTGCCGCCAGATACTTTGCCGCATTGGCATAGTGGCCCACGTCATGGCCTTGATCGTACAGATTGGCGGCTTTAAATGTCATCAGGTTGGCGGCTTCAAGCTCGGCCCAGCATTCGGCAAGTGGGTGTTGAATGCCTTGATTTTGTCCAATCGGGCGGTTAAAGACGATACGCTCTTTGGCATATTGCACCGCTTTGCGGATCGCGGCCCGGCCAAGTCCAACAGCGCCGGCTGCCACCAGAATGCGTTCCGGGTTCAGACCGTGGAGCAAATAGTAAAACCCTTTTCCTTCTTCACCGATCAAGTCATCTTCAGGAATGGGCAGGCCATCAAAAAATACCTGGTTAGAGTCTGAGGCTTTGCGGCCCATTTTTTCGATTTGCCGGACTTCGATATAGTTGCGGTCAAAATTTGTATAAAACAAGCTGAGACCGTCGATTGGGCGCTTTGTCTTTTCGATAGGGGTTGTACGGGCAATAAGCAGGATTTTTGTTGCGTGTTGGGCAGTAGAGGTCCAAATTTTTTGGCCGTTCACAATGTATTTGTTGCCAACTTTTTCTGCGCGGGTTTTCAACTTTGTGGTATCCAGGCCCGTGTTGGGCTCGGTGACGCCAAAGCAAGTGATTTCCTTACGCTGGATGACCGGAGGTACCATGCGTTCAATTTGATCAGGGCGGCCAAACTTGATGACAGGGTTCAGGCCAAAAATAGGGTGTGAGGTTGACGAGAGTGCAGCGATCCCGCCACCGGATTCCGAGATCGTCTGTGTCAGGACGGCGCCTTCGGTAATACCCAGGCCCGAACCGCCGTACTCAACCGGGGTATTGAGACCCAGCCAGCCGTGTTCGGCCAGTTTTTGAACAAAGTCTTCAGGAAATTCCCCTGTCTGATCTCGGTCCAGCCAGTAGTCATCGCCGTAGTTTTCACAAAGCTTTTGCAAACTTTCGCGCATTTCCATTTGCTCAGGCGTGAGCACCGATTCCATATCAAAATAATCATTCATGTTTATCCTCCCTATTCACTCATTGATATTATTAGTTATTAGATGTTTGAAACAGATTGCTGCCTGTGAGCCGCTTCAAGCGTGTTATGCAACAGGCAGGCAATGGTCATTGGGCCCACGCCACCCGGGACCGGTGTAATTGCGGCGGCGACCGTTTTGGCTTCATCAAAAGCCACATCACCGACCAGACGATTCTCGCCAGAAGCGGTTTCTATACGGTTGATGCCCACATCAATCACGACCGCTCCTGGTTTGATCCAGTGGCCTTTTACCATTTCAGGTCTTCCAACTGCAGCAACGAGAATGTCTGCCCGGCGGCAGTGTTCGGCGAGATTTTGTGTGCGTGAATGAGTCACAGTGACGGTACAGTTTTCATTCAACAGCAGCGCAGCCATTGGTTTTCCCACCATGTTAGAGCGCCCGATAATGACAGCTTCCTTGCCGCTCAGGTCGCCTAATTCCGCTTTTAGGAGCATCAGGCAGCCCAGAGGGGTACACGAGGTTAAGCAAGGCAAGCCTATGGATAAACGCCCGGTATTCACAGGGTGGAAGCCGTCGACATCTTTCTCGGGCAAAATGGCTTCGGTGATGCGGTGCTCATCCATGTGACCGGGCAAGGGCAATTGCACCAGGATACCATGCACTTCAGACGACTGGTTTAACCGGTCAATCAGCGATAAAACCTCGCTTTCAGGGGTTTCAGCAGGTAGCTGGTAATTAAAAGACCGCATGCCGGTTTCTTTAGTTTGGCGAATTTTATTGCGCACATACACTTGGCTTGCCGGGTCTGATCCAACCAGAATGACGGCGAGACCGGGTGCTACACCGTGCGTGTTTTTGAAGTCAGCCACCCGGTGGCTGATGTCTTCGCGTAGTTGAGCTGCGAAGGCTTTTCCGTCAATGAGGCGAGCTTTGCCGGGCTGGGTTGGTGAAGAATGAGTCATGATAGTTTGTCGGTTTGGCACAGGAGCGGTTGGTCAATTTTGAGTTCCTATTCTAACCCAAGTCGCCTATTTTGTGGCTTGTAAATTCGACCACTCAGCTAAAACACGATTTTTATGCAGGATGAGGAAGGGAGCAATGCCAAGGCATTTTTTGATTTTTTTATTATTCACAGGCGCCTATTTTCTCTCGTATTTTTATCGCTCGGCGAATGCGATTATCGCTCCAGATCTACGGGAAGAACTGCAGCTCACCGCAGCCGACTTAGGTTTGATGACCAGTGTATTTTTTGCCGCGTTTGCAACGATGCAGTTACCGCTGGGTAAAACCTTGGACCGTTTTGGTGTGAGGTGGGTCTCATCCACATTACTGTGGGTGGCTGTGGCTGGCAGCCTCATCTTTTCGATGTCTGATTCGCTGTCTGGCGTGTTATCCGGTCGCGTACTAATCGGTATTGGCATGGCGGGGGTGTTGATGGGAGCAATCAAAGTTTTTAGTCAGTGGTATGAGCCTCGCCAGTTCACCACAATGACGGGGTTGCTTGTCGGCATTGGTTCAACGGGCGCTTTATTTGCAGCAACGCCTCTGGCCTGGCTGAACGAAACAGTTGGCTGGCGTGCGGTCTTTTCAGGCGGTGCGGTGGTTTTAGGTGTCGTAGTGCTTTTGTTGATGGTGGTGGTGCGCGATGCGCCAGACGATACCGAGAAAGCCTCGCCTCAGCCATCCGAGGGTTGGGGGCATATTTTTGGGGACAGAACTTTTTGGAAAATTGCCTTGTTAAACTTTGCTTTGGGCGGGAACCTGTTGGCGTTTCAGGGGCTTTGGGCGGGACCTTATCTGTTTGATGTGTATCAGATGAGTGCCCTGCATGTCGGGAATTTTTTATTGGTGATGGGAGTGGCAACGACCGCCGGTTACCTTGCCTCAGGCTGGCTGGGGGGACATTGGGGCTTACGCAACATACTGATATTGGGCGCGACAATATTTTTATTCAGCCAGTTACTGTTGATGCTGAAAATGGAGGCATGGACGTTGGGCTTGGCGTATGCTGCTTTTGGTTTTTCCGGGGCTTTGGGGTTAATGACGCTGGCGGAAATCAAACAGGTCATGCCCTTGTCGATGACCGGTACGGCGGTGACGTCCGTGAATTTATTCGGTATCGGTGGGACTTTTCTGATCCAATGGCTGAGTGGGTTGATTATTGGGGCTTCTTCGACTTCGGCGGGTACCTATTCACCGGGGGCCTATCAATATGCATTGCTCATGATGGCTGGTGTGACTCTGCTGGCTTTAATTTTTTATGCTTGGCCGTCCTCGAAAAACAAAACGGGTATGAAATAAACGAAGTGAGGTCACATCAGCAAGGCGGCGGCAACCAGTGTGGTGGCTTCAGTAATCTCAATCAGCGCGCCTGTGGTATCGCCGGTGACGCCACCGATGCGTGTGCACATCAGCTTGCGCAGTAGCCAAAAAGTCACGGTGGCGGTTGTGAGCATCATCAAGGCCAAGGCGCCAGAACCCAGCAAGCATAAGCCCGCCGTCATCACAAGCACGACAACAGCCGTTTTTTTTGGAAGATTTTCGATCAGCAGGAGCCCCATCCCTTCGTCTTTGGCGTAAGGGGTAGTCAAATAGAGTGCGATGACAGCTGCTCGCGCCATGATTGGGCTAATGAGTACCGCTGCCAACACCGATTGCTCTAGGGCAACCTGCAGTGCTGAAAACTTGATCAACAAGATTAAAACCAGTACGGCGACAGCTATTGGTCCGCAGGCCGGGTCTTTCATGATGCGCAAGGTCTTTTCCCGGTCACCAAAGCCGCCGATCCAGGCATCAGCGCTATCTGCCAGCCCATCCAAATGTAAGCCACCAGTGATGAGTGTCCAAACGAGCAGGATGAGTGCGGCGAGCAACAGAGTGCTTTGAGTGGGTAATAGCGCACTGATAAGACATAACACGGCGCCGATAAAAAAACCGATGAGCGGGTAATAAAGCAGTGAGTATCCTGTTTGTCTGGCGCTGGGATATTGCGTCCGTACAGGCAGCCTTGTCAGCAATTGCAATGCAATCAGCAGAGGTGTCGGCACTACAAGTGTCCGGCATGAAAGGTTAAAACGGGTAGAGCCTTGTTTTGCTTATCCCGGTAAATGGTGATGCGGGAAAGCGAAGCGTACGGAACATCCAGTCGCCACATGTTGTTGACGGACAGTCCTAGCGCCCGGCAGATGAGAATGCGAATGGTACCCCCGTGCGCAACAATCAGGCCGTGGCCGGCAGGGTATTGTTGCAAGATGTTATCCCAGCAATTTTCGATACGCTGCCGGAAGGTGTGCAGTGGCTCTCCGCCAGGAGGGGTGTTGTTGATGGGGTCATCCCAATGAGCTTGCAGTGCCTCAGGATGTGTTTGCATCAGTGTTTCTACGGATAAGCCTTCCCAGTCGCCAAAGTGTATTTCTTGCAGGTCAGGCTCAATCTGTAGCGCAAGCTGTGACTGTTCCGTCAGCACTTCGGCAAAGCTCCGGCAGCGTTGCAGGGGAGATGAGACCACAAACGACCAGGGTGTCGCTGCACGGGTGCGCGCCTGCATTTGTTCCCAGCCTGTTGCAGTCAGTGGGTCGTCTTGTGAGCCACGGAATCTTCGCCCTCCCTGAGGTTCACCATGGCGCAGCAAGTCCAGCGTGAGGGTTTGTTCAGTCACTTTTTTCCGAGACACCGGCTTCACTGAATGTGGCCATGTTGTTGTGGAGCTGGCAGGCTAAATTCAGGAGTGGAAGTGTCGAAGCGGCACCGCTCCCTTCACCCAGCCGCATCCCCAGGTTGATTAGGGGCTTGGCCTCTAGCGCTTCGAGAACACGCGCGTGGCCAGGTTCCGCAGAGGCATGGGAGAATAGAAGCCAATCGAGTACATCGGCTTGGTGTTTGACGGCCACCAGCGCCGCTGCACTGGTAATAAAACCGTCAACCAGGGCTGTAATACCGCGTTGAGCACAACGGATATAGCTACCGGCGAGTGCCGCAATTTCAAAGCCGCCAACACGAGTCAGCAGTTCGATGGGGTTGTGGCCATCTCCGTGATGCTCGAGGGCTCGCTTGACCACTGTGGCTTTATGTTGCACGCCATCCGTATCAAGGCCCGTACCCGGTCCAACGATGGCAGACGGTGCTAGTCCAGTCAGTGCGCAAATAAGCGTGGCGGCTGATGTGGTGTTGGCAATGCCCATTTCACCCCCAATGAAAAGGTTAGAGCCATTGTTGATGGCCCTGTCTATCGCGTCTCGACCGGCCTCCAAAGCGAGGTCTAACTGGACGCGTGTCATGGCGGGTGCGTTAATAAAGTTAGCCGTGCCTGCCGCGATGCGCGCTTCCGTGACGCCGGGAATAGGCGCAGCTTGTGGTTCTACAGTGCCGAGGTTAATAATTTCCAGAGAGGCTTGAAGTGTACGTGCCAGGACACTGATCGCAGCCCCACCAGAACTGAAGTTTTTGACCATTTCGAGCGTGACTGCCTGAGGGAAAGCAGAGACGCCTTCGGCTGCAATGCCGTGATCGGCAGCGAAGATTGTGATGTGCGGATGCCGGATTTCCGGTAAAGGGGTACCCTGCATACTGGCCAACTGAATTGCCAGGGTTTCCAACTGGCCTAACGCACCTGGTGGCTTGGTCAGTTGGGCCTGTCTTGCTGTGGCGGCCTCCTGCGCCGGGTGGTCAAGGGGCTGGCAGGGGGAGTCGATCCAGTGCGTCATCGTGTTTCCTCGTTATTTTAGTTTTTGCGGGAGTCCGGCCGTTACTAGCGTGACGGTATGACAAATCTGCGCAAGTGTTTGGTGCAACTCCCCTGCCTGGTCAATAAAACGGCGAGAGAGTGTGTTAACTGGGGTAATGCCCTGCCCAACTTCATTACTGATGAGTAAGATCTGGCCGGGCAGTGTCGGCAGGGTATCTACCAACGCCTGCTGTTCTGTCTTCAGAAGATGGGGGTCTTCCTTGAGCAACAGGTTTGTGATCCAGAGTGTCAGGCAGTCTACCAGAATGCAGTGTGCGTCGCGCGCAGTGGCTTGTAAGGTCGCTGCAAGGCGAGTGGGTTCTTCGATCACCGCCCAGCTTTCGGGGCGCCTGGCTTGGTGAGCCGCAATGCGTTCAGCCAATTCAGCGTCTTTTCCGGGTTGGCAGGTGGCTATATAGGTGACAGGCCGGCCAGAGCGGGTTGCCAATTGTTCGGCAAAACGGCTTTTTCCTGAACGTGCGCCACCCAGAATGAGGTGATGTGTCATGGTTGAAACGGTCGTTGAGAGCCTTTGCTAAAACGCGACATTGTAAGGGTAGATGGGCTGGAAGAAAATGCGGCCTTGGGGTTCGCTAGTCTTTGAGCCAATTGATTTCTTTTGCGGTTTTAGGCCCAATGATGACGCTTTTTAAGCTATGCGCCATATAGGAAGCGTATTCTGATGTGGGAATACGCCCAGCCATGATTTCTGCACTGCGTTGCGGGTAAAGCGGTTTTCTGTGAGGGTTGGCGTAACCCTCCGGATAGATCGGTGCGAGGGTCGTATTGTATTTATCAGTCGCACCGACGGTGTGTAACAATTCGTGAGCAATGACGATATTATTTTGTTTATTCTGTGAGACAAGGGCGAAGGCGTTGACAATACCCATCAAGCCTTTTTGCAAACCCAGTGAGTGATCCAGCGCTCCTAAACGTTGACCGCTGTGGTAAGCAACATACATACGTACGGTATCCCATCCATCATCGTTTTCGGGTGTGACTTTGTAGGCCCACCAGCGGGTTTTGAGTCCCCATAAAAGTGATGTGAAAGGGCCAGCATCCTCGGGTAACTTAGGTGGTGGTTGACTGACTTGGGGGCCAAGACGGGTTTCTGTCGGGTGAACTAATAATAATTGATAGCGTTTTGCCTCGCGCGCCATAAATTGGTCAATATCGTTAAAGTGAGCCTCCGTGAGCGTGTCGATGTAGTCTTGTGTGTGCTCGGTGCCATCCCCGTTGATGGGGTAAATAACAACTTGAAGTGGCGAATTCCAGGCGCGTGAGTAGATGAATTGATGTACCGTGTAAACAATGGCTAATATAAGTACGCCAAATAAAATCAGTAGACGTAAATTGCGAAGTCCGTACATAGTGAAACAAATTAAGTGTGGTTTTTGTCCAAAGTTTAGCCAATTGGCCCATGCAATGATGATTAACGGCCAAAAGACTTTGCTTTTGTACTCGAAAGTTAATCAATAAGCTGTGAACGGTTTGGGTGAATGGATTGATGGCTGGCTGTTTATGTCGTTGATGCGAATTTCTGGCGTTAATTTTTAATTAAGTGTTCTGTTTGAAGGATGAGGACTGGGTAATGAAAGAGAATCAGGCGCCTAAAACAATTCGCCTCCAAGACTATCGCCGCCCTGACTTTTTGATTGACGAGGTTGATTTACACATCGTACTGGGCGAGCAGTCAACACAGGTCAGCAGTACATTATCGGTTGTACGGGCAGATGCTGGAAGCCATCGGTCATTGGTGCTGGATGGTGAAGAGTTGGTGCTCAAGTCTATCAAAATGGATGGTGAGCACCTGATGCCGTCCGACTATGTCATGGACGATGAATGTTTGACGATTCAAGAAGTCCCTGCGCGTTGTGTGCTTGAAATCGTCACCGAAATTTACCCACAGAACAATACTTCCCTGGAAGGCCTCTACCAATCCAGCGGCAATTTCTGCACGCAATGTGAAGCGCAGGGCTTTCGCAAAATCACTTACTATCTGGATCGGCCTGACGTTATGGCTCGGTTTCGCACCACACTGGTTGCTGATAAAGCCCGCTACCCTGTACTGCTTGCCAATGGCAATTGTATCGACAGGCAGGATCTGGCAAATGGCCAGCACAGCGCAACCTGGGAAGACCCGCACCCGAAGCCGGCCTATTTGTTTGCATTGGTGGCGGGGGACCTGGCGCATATCGAAGATTGTTATACGACGGCATCGGGCCGGGAAGTTTGTCTGAAAATTTATACCGAAGCGCATAATATCGGCCAGTGCAGTCATGCGATGGCGTCGCTCAAGCATGCCATGCGCTGGGATGAGCAGGTGTACGGGCTCGAGTACGACCTCGATATTTACATGATTGTCGCGGTGGATGACTTCAACATGGGGGCCATGGAAAACAAAGGCTTGAACATTTTTAATTCAAAATTTGTTTTGGCCGACAAAGAGACCGCAACGGATCAGGATTTTCTGAATATTGAGGCCGTGATTGCCCACGAATACTTCCACAATTGGACAGGGAACCGGGTCACCTGCCGGGACTGGTTTCAGCTCAGCTTAAAAGAAGGTTTGACCGTGTTTCGGGACCAGACATTCAGTGCTGATAGGAATAATCCTGACCTTAAGCGGATTGAAGATGTGCGCCTGCTGCGCGCGCGCCAATTCCCCGAAGACGCCAGCCCGGTGGCGCATCCAGTGCGCCCGGCGTCTTACATCGAAATTAACAACTTCTACACGGTGACGGTGTATGAAAAGGGCGCCGAAGTCATCCGGATGATGCACACCTTGCTGGGGGCTAAAAATTTTCGCAAAGGTATGGATCTCTATTTCGCCCGTCACGATGGGCAGGCCGTAACGTGTGATGATTTTGTTCAAGCCATGCAAGATGCCAGCGGCATTGATCTTACGCAGTTCAAACGCTGGTACGGGCAAGCGGGTACCCCTGAACTCACTGTAACAGAAGATTATGATGCGGATAGCGAACAATATGCTTTGACAGTGTCTCAGCGCACTCCGCCGACACCGGGACAGCCGGATAAGCAGGTGTTGCATATTCCCCTGGCGCTCGCACTCATGAGCAAGGATGGCCAAGAGCTTGAGACGGGGCGAGCACAAGTTGTGGATATTACCCAAGCCAAACAACGCATTGTTTTTGACGGCATCAAAGAAAAACCAGTGCCATCTTTGCTACGCGGTTTCTCTGCGCCTGTAAAATTGGCTTTTGACTACCCGGATGAAGATTTGGCTTTTTTAATGGCACATGACACGGATGCCTTCAATCGCTGGGAAGCCGCTCAAACATTGAGTGGCCGTGTCATCAAAAAGCTAAGTGACGATGTTCGCCAGGGTAAAAGCCTGGTGCTTAATACCTATTTGCGTGACGCGTGTGAGAAGCTGTTATCTGAGTCAGCCACGTCACCGGCAATTGTGGCCGCTGCGCTTGCGCTCCCGACTGAAGAAACGGTGGGGGAAGCTATGCCCTTGATTGACAT
Source organism: Halothiobacillaceae bacterium UBA5861 (assembly GCA_002432635.1). GTDB lineage: Bacteria > Pseudomonadota > Gammaproteobacteria > UBA5861 > UBA5861 > UBA5861. The sequence goes on from DJFX01000049.1 coordinate 49,679, forward strand.
CGAAGCGCTTTTTCATGCGCGGCAATTTGTCAAAAAGTCATTGGCCGAAGCCTTTGAGTCCGAGTTTGAACGGATTTACTACAACGCCGCTAACCAAAGTGATGATGTCATTAATCCCGATGCCATGGCTTGTCGTCAAATCAAGAACCTGTGTTTGTCTTATCTGGGCAGTTTGCAAAGCAGCCAGTGGGAAACGTTGGGGTATCAACAGTTTCAGCGCGCAACGACGATGACGGATACCATGGCAGCGTTATCGGTACTCACTAATATTGATGGCGAACACCGTGAACAAGCGCTTTCCGCGTTTTACCGCAAATGGCAAGGGCAACGCCTGGTGATTGACAAATGGTTTACCGTACAGGCTTTATCTACGCTTCCCGATACACTGGCACGAGTCAGGCAGTTAACCGGTCATGATGATTTTGAACCGTCAAACCCCAACCGTCTACGCGCGCTTGTTGGTGCATTTTGCTTAAGTAATCCAGTTCGTTTTCATCAGCAGGATGGTGAAGGCTATCGTTTATTGGCGGACTATGTCGTTGAAATGAATACACGCAATCCACAGATCGCCGCACGGCTGGTTACGGGTTTGAGTCGCTGGCGACGTTATGATGCAGTGAGACAAGGACAGATGAAAAGCCACTTAGAACGGCTATTGGATTTACCAGATTTGTCTAAAGACGTTTACGAAATTGTCAGTAAAAGTTTAGATGGTGACAAAACAGAATAATATTAGCGGGATTGAGCACTCTATAAAGTTTGGATCTCAACCCGGTTGGTTTTGCTTTTTATTTTTAATATAAACGGAGGATCCTATCGTGGATTTTAATTTGTCGGATGATATTCAGGCGATTGCCGATACGGTACGGCGTTATGCGAACGAAAAACTCTTACCGAAATATCAGTATTGGGATAAGTCGGGTGAGTTCCCACATGAAATGTATAAAGAAATGGGGCAAATGGGCTTTTTCAGCAGTTTGGCCGGTTCACAGTATGGTGGTAGTGAGCTCGGAGCGCTGGCCCATGGTGTGATTACCTATGAAGTTGCCCGGGGTGATTTTAACGCAGCTTACCCGGTTCTTTTGTGCGGTGGTCTATCGCTTCTGCTGGAAAACCTTGCGCCAGACCACATTAAAGATGAGTGGATACCACAGGTACTGGCGGCCGAAAAACTCTTGGGTTTTTGTCTCACGGAGCCGGGTTCCGGGTCCGATGCGGCAGGGTTGATCACACGTGCCGAGCTGGAGGGTGATGAGTGGGTCATCACAGGGGAAAAGGCGTCGATTAGCATGGTTATGGAAGCCGATGCCCTGCTTGTTTTTGCGAAAACTAAACAAGATGATGGCTCCACTGGTGTTTCTTTATTTTTCGTTCCTACCGATTCGGAGGGCTTTAGTCGTTCGCCCTATGACGACATGGGGCACAAAGCCATCAGACGAGGGTCCGCCTCTTTTCAGGGGGTGAGAATACCCAAAGAAAACCTATTGGGAACACAAGGCCGAGGCTTCCCAGAAGCCATGAAACTGTTTGATATTGCGCGTGTTTTGCTGACGCTGATGTGCGTGGGGGCGGCTGAAATTTCTATCGAAGAAACCGGTCACTACATCAAAGAAAGAAAAGCCTTTGGCAAGCCCATTGGGAAGTTTCAGGGTGTCCAGTTTCCTTTAGTTGAAGCGCATTCGCATGTTGAGTTGATCAAGTTATATTGTTACAGGACACTATGGTTGAGAGACCAAGGTCTGTCTCACACAAAAGAGGCATCCATCTGTAAAGCAATGGGCCAGCGTTTTTGTATTGATGCCATTTATACCTGCATGCAGCTTCATGGTCATTATGGGTACACATCAGACTTCCCATTTGAACAGCGCTTGCGCGACACGATTGGTATTGAGTTTGCCGATGGCACATCGCAAGTTCAGAAAATGGTGGTTGCCCGAGAACTTTTTGGGCGTGAAGTATTGGCTTATTAACCTTTTTCTAAGAAGTTCGTTATGGAAAGGCCTTGCTGATTCAATCAGTGGGGCCTGAAATAATTGAGCAAAGTGCTTGAGTGTTGCGCAGCACAATAAATTTCTTTCGCGCAAAAAAAAGATCCCGTAAGTGCTACGGGACCAAGGGGATGGAGGAAATGTGTGCGTGGGCTAGTCGCACATTAAGCCCGAAACTTAACAGTAGAGCATTAGGGCTCTGGATTTTGAGAGGATATCGTCTCTCTCGCGTCCACGGTTCAAACTATAGTGTTTGTTAGTATGTGAGTCAAGTAAATATTAAAAAAAAAAATAAAAAACTTTTTTACCATAAGTTAATCATAAGGAAAGGTTATTTTTTAGTCAGCGCTACTGACTACTGTTCGGCAAGTGTCAACAAAACTATAGACAAAATTTGCATTATCAAGTTCATCAGGAGGGTTCCATGAAAGCAGCAGTATTGACCGAGGTTGGGAAACCACTGTCTATCGAAAATATTCAAATATCCAAACCTAAATCACACGAAGTATTAGTAAGAACAGCGGCGGCTGGTATTTGCCACAGCGATTTGCACTTTATTAATGGTGATTACCCACATCCTTTGCCCGCTGTGTTAGGTCATGAATCATCTGGAGTGGTGGAGGCCGTTGGAGAAGATGTGACTTACGTCAAGCCAGGGGATCACGTGATTACCTGTTTATCTGTTTTTTGTGGGCATTGTGAGCACTGTTTAACGGGACACATGTCCCGGTGTGACAGCCCCGAAGTTAAAAGGGACAGTGAAGAGGAGCCGAGGCTGATTGTGGGTGATGGGGATATGCATCAATTCTTAAGCCTGTCTTCATTTGCTGAGCATATGCTGGTTCATGAGCATGCGATTGTAAAAATCCGTCCCGATATGCCTCTGGACCGAGCCGCTTTGATCGGTTGTGGGGTGACTACAGGGCTAGGTGCTGTTTTTCACACAGCAGGAGTTGAGCCCGGAACAACGGTTGCTGTCATTGGCTGCGGTGGCGTGGGCCTTTCCTGCATCAATGGTGCAGCGATTGCGGGTGCTGGACGGATTATTGCAATTGACCAGGTGCCGGCCAAATTATCATTGGCGAAAAAATTTGGGGCAACCGACGTGATTAATGCTGCGGAAGTTGATCCTGTTGGTCAAGTCCGGGAAATGACACAGGGCGGGGTACACTATTCTTTTGAGGCGATCGGGCTAAAAAAGACAACAGAGCAAGCCTTTAAAATGTTAGGAGTAGGGGGGACCGCGACGGTTATCGGTATGATCCCTGTTGGTACGATGGTCGAACTGCATGGTCCGGATTTTCTCAAAGAAAAGAAAATACAAGGCACGATGATGGGGTCTAACCGCTCACGGGTGGATATGCCACGGTTTGTTGACTTTTATTTGTCCGGTAAACTAAAACTGGATGATATGATTTCCGGACATCTCAAATTAGAAGAGATCAATACGGGTATCGAGCAGCTCGAACGGGGCGAAGTGGCGCGAAATATTATCCTTTTTAACTAGAAAACTGGATAAAAAATATAAAACAGGGGAAAATTCCAGCTTTTTTGTGCAAACGGTGAACTATGGCGGACCCACTTGTTGGCGTCGTGATGGGTAGTAGCAGTGACTGGCCCGTTATGCGATGTGCTATCGAAAAACTGGATGAACTGGGTGTTCCTTGTGAATATCGGGTAGTTTCTGCCCATCGAACACCCGATCTCATGTTTGAATACGCCGAGTCAGCTGCTTCACGAGGGCTCAAATGTATTATCGCTGGTGCGGGTGGGGCTGCGCATTTGCCAGGCATGCTGGCGTCAAAAACGGTATTACCCGTCTTGGGTGTCCCCGTCCCTTCTCGCTATTTGAATGGGCAGGACTCTCTGTTTTCCATTGTACAAATGCCTAAAGGGGTTCCTGTTGCAACGTTTGCCATTGGTGAAGCGGGAGCAGCCAATGCGGGTATTTTTGCGGCAAGCCTTTTGGCGGATCAACTTCCAGGTTTGCCTGATCGGTTAGAGGCGTTTAAAGCTTCTCTTGAGCAGGCAGCACTCTCCATGAAACTCCCTCCGGAATCATGACGCATCAACCACCCGTCTTACCTGGGCATCGAATTGGTATTGTTGGCGGTGGGCAACTGGGCCGGATGTTGAGCCTTGTGGCCAGTGAGATAGGCTACGATGTGGCCGTGCTGGATCCTGATCCCGAAAGCCCCGCAGGGCGTGTGGCGGATGAGCACCTCTGTGCTCCGTATGATGATGAAAGTGCATTGACATGGCTGAAGACGCATTGTCAGGCTGTTACAACTGAGTTTGAAAATGTGCCCGCTGATGTGCTGGAACAGTTGTCTTCTCAATGTATTGTATCGCCTTCGGCCGCAGCGGTTTCTATTGCCCAGGATCGTATTCAGGAAAAAACCTTTCTGCAACGCCATGGATTGCAAACCGCACCTTTTAGCGCCATTTCTCAGCCAAGTCAGATCGCAGCAGCGTGGCATGCCTTGGGTGGTGGTGAAGCGATATTGAAGACGGCTCGCATGGGGTATGACGGTAAAGGTCAGTCGTTATGCGGCACACAAGATGAGGTTGATCAGGCTTTTCGAGCGATGGGGGAGGTCCCCTGTGTGCTGGAGGAGCGGGTGGCTATTGAAACCGAAGTCTCCATCGTGCTCGCACGCAGCCAAGATGGGCAAGTGGCCTGTTACCCGGCGGCAGAAAATGTTCACACTCGGGGTATTCTTGATTACACCATTGTGCCGGCCCGGATCAATCCGAGTATGGCTGATAAGGCGCAAGTGCTTGCCGTTAAGCTTGCTCACGCCATGGACTACGTAGGCGTACTGGCTGTTGAGTTTTTTATCACAAAAACAGGCGATGTGTTGATTAACGAAATCGCTCCAAGACCGCATAACAGTGGCCATTTTACGCAAGATGCCGCTGACACATGCCAGTTTGAGCAGCAACTTCGCGCGCTCTGTCAACTGCCGTTGGGAAGTACGCAGCTCCGATCAGCGGCTGTTATGGTTAATCTCATGGGGGATTTATGGGGCGTGAGCGGTGAACCTGACTGGCTGGTTATCCTCAGAGATGAGCAGGCGAAATTGCATTTATACGGCAAAAAAGTGCCGAAAGCTGGGCGAAAAATGGGGCACTTTACCTATCTGGCCGAAGATGTCGAAATTGCCTTGGACAAGGCATTGGCGCTCAAGCAGGCGCTATCAGAGCACTCGGGCCGTTAGGGGCCTGTAATGATAACCTGCTGGGTAGAAGCCACATAGTCACGTTCGCCAAAGACTTTGCCCGTTGTAGCTGCATGGCTTTCTATCACAAAGCTGTGATAGCTGCTTGTTCCTTCTGTAATGAGAGCTGATGCATCGCATTGTGAAATGGAAACAGTAAAGGCTGTCACAGTAAAACTGATGCCGCCGGGTGGGCAGGTATTATTGTCCTGTATGTAACGAATGCCCCATTCCAAGCCGCTGTAGGCTGCGAGCCGGGCGCGCATTTTCTGTAATGTCTGAGTGTTTGAAGTGTGTTGTACAGCGCTGATAGAGACAGTGTAACTGGCCAGAGCGGCCAGAACGGTCACGATGAAAATCGCGCTGACAATCGAGAAGCCCTTTTGACTGTGTTTGGAATAAATCGTTTGCATCATAAAGCCTGTTAGGGTGTGTTGGATACGTGAATTTGTTTGAGTAACTGGATACGCTCCGTTGACCCTGAGGCATTTTTATCACTGAGCTGTAACTTCACGATCACCAAACTGCTGTGTGTGGCTGAACCGGGGGTATAGATAAATTGGCAGCTGCTCACGTTTTTGCTGATGAGAGCCTCCTGGGTGTTGGAATAAGCGGTGAGCTCCACTGCTGTGTCGACATCTGTTTGATTGGGGACAATCGGGTAGCTCCAATATTTTCGAAGTGTACCGGCTGCTGCATCGCATAAATAGGTGACAGGGCCGTCTGATATTGCGAAGTGCTGGTGCGGAGAGGGGACAGGAAAGGCGTTTAAACCTGTGGCAAAGCGTGTGTTATCGAAAATGATGACTTGAGGTGAGGCACTGGTGACAGCATTGATTGTTGCCGCGTTATCCAGGTTAAAGGCATTGGAGCCTGCTAAACCTGTGTTGTAGACAATCAGGCAGTCTGCGGTTCCGTTCTGGCAAGCATCGGGGTCCGGTGAGGTGGTCACCGCCTGGTGACTGGGCAACATACTCAGTACTTCGAAGGCGGTGTCGTTGGCACTTGGGTTAAAGTCCAGTAGATCACCAGGAGCCTGGGCTCGGTAGCGTCCGGATGTTTTGAGTGATAGAAACTCAATGCACTGTCCTCCACAGGCAATTCGAGGGGAGTTGGGCACGGCACTGCGGATGTCGTATTGGAACTGCTTGAATGTCAGTTCGGCGGTGCTCACGAGTCGAGCGCGCATCTCTTGGTTGGCATAAGCCTCCACCGGGCGAGTGATGAATTGGCTAACAATGCCACTCAGAATGACGGAGATAACCAGAGTAATAATCAGCTCGACTAATGTGAAACCGGATTGTTGAGGACACGGGCGCATCAGTAGTCCACCCGGAAAGCTGTGAGCGATACGTTGAGATTCGCATCGCCATCGTATGTCGTCGTGACAACAATTTCCTGGGCAGCTGCGCCATTCAACGTTGAAGGCGTTACGCTCACTTGAACGTTGTAACCCTCCAGGCCTGGAATGAGGTTGTTATTACGGTCTTTGGCCCCAGTCGTGTCATTAATACAGTTGTAATCATTCACATCATCATAAGTGGCGCGGTTGTTACCTTCTTCACAACCGCCTGTATCCGACCCGGCTGGGTCTGCGTAGGGTTGTAAGAGCACCTCTTCCATGTAAGCCATGGCAATGGAAGCCGCTTGGGCGCGAATGGCGGGGTCGGCGCTTTTCGCAATACTCTGTGAAAATGCGCCTAGAATGGCCACCAGAGCGACAGAGATGACTGTGATTGAAATGATCAATTCGATTAGCGTGACGCCTGCTTGCTTGCGGCGGTGACAATTCACGGGGTCATAGCACATGGCTAAAACCGCTGTGAGGTTCAATGCGAATAGTCCGGCTGCCAATGTTGAGATCGAGTGGTGTTGTTAGCAGGCTTGACGTACTACTGGCATAAGGCTTCCCAAGATTATCGAAATACACATCAACAGTGGGGAGCGCGAGACCGCTGGGGGCCGTTTTACGATAGGCCTGACCACCGTTTGGGTGCTTGACAGCCTGGTAAGGGCCGGATGCATGGTCAGCTGGGATACAGCTGTTCCAGTGCTGTAAGACAATCTCGTTTCCGAGCGTGACCATGCGGATGTCGCAGCCTGTCGTGGAGGACAAGTTCTGAGCAAACCGAATGGCCGTCATCACCTCCGCTGTAAATCCTCGCTCTGAAAAGGTCGCGGTTGAAAAGAATTTAGGGGCACTGACAGTGGCTAACACACCCACAATGATCATGACGACAACCAGCTCAACCAGCGTAAAACCAGCCTTGGCTCTCAGGGCAGAAATTTTTTGGCCTCTACTGCCCATATTGCTATCCACGACAGAGGTGCCCCGTTATCAGCTCGTGCTATCACTGTCGACGGAGACATTGCCTGTGTCTGCGTCGTAGGTGATCGACATATTCGTCGCCTTATTGTAGGTGTATGTACAGGTATTTGCGCTGGCATTAACCGTTGCGATGTAACTGGCTTTCGTGCTGCTGCCCGTCACGGCGGTGGGAGGGTTTTGCATCAAACCATTCCAAATATTAATGCAATGTGTTGCTGTGCTGAGGTCATTATTACCCGCTGTATCCGTTGGCCAGCCGCTGGTGCTGGTATCAATCGTGCCGTCGCCAAACCCTGCCAGATCATCAATACTTGTCACATGTCCGTTGGCGATCCACTGAGCGTGCGCCAGTGAAACAGCGCTGCCAAAGGCCCCGCCCGTTCCGGCGACCGCTGCTTCGTGAGACTGGCTGGTGACATCCATAAACTTAGGCAAAGCGGTTGTTGCCAATACACCTAGAATGATCATGACGACAATAAGTTCAATGAGAGTAAAGCCAGTTTGTTTTCGCATGTTAATTACCTGAATGGCCAAAGGGGCTGACAGAATGACTGTTTAACGGGTTGTATTTGCAGAAAATAGCGACAGAATGGGCAATATCTTAAGCCAGCGTTTGGGGCATTGCCGACACCGTTATCCATAACTCCCCGACAATCTAAAAATTAAACAGCGCTTATTGACGATTGATTAAAGAGATATAATCTGAACAATTTTTTAGAAAAAATTGACATTTAACCTTGGAGGACTTTATGGGAAATCAAACACAAGAACTGGCCGGAAAAGTTGCGATTGTGACCGGGGCAACGGCGTTTATTGGCGCCGCAATTGCCAAACGGCTGGCATCTTTGGGTGCTTTTGTCGTCGTCAATGGCCGTAATCAGGAAGCCGGTGACAATATTGTCTCGGAAATTCAGGCCGCCGGAGGTGAGGCCTGTTTTGAAAAAGCTGACTTGCTGAAAGCAGAAGATATTCAGGCAATGGTTGATCGGGTTGCCGAGCGAATGGGGCATATTGATATTTTGGCGGCCAGTGGCGCGGGTGCGAGTACAGACTCGCCTGCTTTCGCGCTGTTCAAAGATATGGGCATTGAAGACCTTGATCGCTACATCCGTGCACACTGGCTGACTCGCGCCTACGCTATCCGTGCGGTATATCCGCATATGAAAAAAGCAGGAGGTGGACGCATCATCGCGGTTGGAACCGATGCTGGTCGGGTTGCCACGGTGGGTGAGTCACTGATTGGGGGCTCCACGGCCGGTATGATGCAAATGTGCCGGGCGTTGGCCCGAGAGTTTGGTCGTGACAAAATTCATGTGAACTCTGTTGCGATGAGCTTTATTTCAGATGCGGTGCCACGCTGGGGCATGAGTGTTTCTGAGAGCATGGAGCCCAGTGAAAAACACAAAGGCATGATCGATCATCTGCGTAAACGTATGATGTTTGATGTGCATTGTGATGATATTGCTAAAGCGGTCGCCTTTTTTGCGGGTCCTGGTGGTGATGCTGTGACAGGCCAAACCCTGAGTATTAATGGCGGACTGTCCACGTTTTAAATGAATGCGGGACGGCCTCATGGTGTTGATTTTATGCTGTATTGAGGCAATAAAAAGCCCGGTGACCTTGAGGTTCACCGGGCCTGATTGATCAGTCGTAAGTCATACCTAACCAATCATGCTGTAACCGCCACTGGCGCTGAGGACTTGGCCTGTGATGTGGCCGGCACGTTTGGCCGACGAGAGGAATACCACAGGGTTGGCAACGTCCTGAGGGCGTCCAACCTTTTTCAGTGGCAGCGCCTTGGCAACCCTCGCCAGTTGCTCATCATTAAACATAGCGTCTTTGTTTGTCCACATACTTTCGTTGCCGACTTCATCGTCTGCGGGAATAGTGACCCCTGGGCAGACTGCGTTGCAGCGAATTTGGAAACGACCATTTTCTTTGGCAAGTGTTTTCATCAGACTGTTAATGGCTGCCTTAACGCCACCGTAAACGGCTTCACGTGGCTCACCTTGACGGCTGGCGTCGGAGCTGATTGATACGATTGAACCGCCTGTGCCTTGAGGAATCATGATGTCAAGCGCAGCTTTACAGCAGTTCAGTACGCCCACGTAGTTGATGTTGATGACTTTGTTCCAGAATTCGGGCGTTGTTTCCGTAAACAGCATCAGGTTGTCCCAACCGACATTGTTGACCAGCGCATCTAACGAACCGTATTTACTGGTGGCTGCATTAAACAGTGCGTTGACATCATCAATGTTAGTGACATCTGTTTTAACCACCTGAGCATCTGCTGCACCTCTTTCGATTGCCAGCTTGGCGACTTTTTCTGCGGATGCTGTGTCGATATCACCAATGGTGATGTTAGCGCCTTCTTCGGCAAACTGAAGCACAATGGCCCGGCCAATGTTTGAACCGCCGCCTGTGACGACCACGGATTTTCCTGCGAGTTCGAGATCCATAAGAGATCCTCCTGTTGTGTAGTTAAATTAATAAAATCGAGATGATGTTTAGAGGGAAGTGCGTTCCACGTCCCCCCAATTCTAACAAGTATTAGAATATTTCTCTAACAGGGATTAGAATTTTGGATGTCAATTTAAGGGCTCTTGATACTATTTTGCAAGCGTATCGTAGATAGCCGCGCGCGTTATCATTTGAATCAAGAGAGCCGTAAATAAGTGAGGCCATATAGCGCAAGTTTATTGCGCCAATAATGAGTCCTATTTTTAAATATAACAACGAAAGTGAAGTCATTATGCCGATTATTCAGTCTCAAATATCAATAACTTCAAAAGAGTTTTTAGCCAACAAAGAAGCGTTCCAAAAACGCGTCGAGGAGCTTCACCGCCGTCGAGGTGAAGTCAAATTGGGTGGTCCCGAGAAAGCGAGAGAACTGCATAAAAAGCGCAATCAAATGATGGTGCGTGACCGCATCAAAGCACTGTGTGACCCCGGCTCACCGTTTTTGGAGTTAGGGATGCTGGTTGGGTTAGATCTGCATAATAATGAACTTCCCAGTGGCGGGTTTATTACGGGTGTAGGACTGATCCATGGCCGACGGTGCATGATCCTGGCGCATGACGCCACGGTTAAGGGAGGCTCTTACTATGCGCTCACGGCAAAAAAACACGTGCGTGCGCAAATGTATGCCTGGAAGCACCGCCTGCCGTGCATCACCTTGGTTCAAAGTGGGGGGGCTAACTTGCCTGAGCAGCCGGGCATCTTCCCGGATGACGGGCAGATGGGCTCCATCTTTTATAACCAGATCATGATGTCGGCGGAGGGTATTCCCCAAATTGCCATCGTTCATGGGCCGTCCACCGCTGGTGGGGCTTACATGCCCGCCTTGTGTGATGAGGCGGTGATCGTAAGAGAGCAAGGCTATATGTATCTGGGGAGTCCCACTCTGGTGGAAGCCGCCACAGGAGAGATTGTTGATGCCGAGTCGCTCGGCGGAGGGGAAATGCACTGCAAGGTCAGTGGTGTGACGGATCACTTGGCTGAAAACGACTCTCATGCTATCGCGATTACCCGGGATATTGTCGAGCGTCTGGGCAACAAGCCAGAAATGCGCTGGCAAGTGGCAGAAGCGATGCCACCGAGACATGACCCTGCAGAAATTTATGGCCTTATCAACCATGATCACCGAATCCCAAACGATACGCATGAAATTCTTTGTCGATTGATTGACGACAGTAACCTGCAGGAATTTAAGCCTCATTACGGGGATACTCTGATTTGTGGTTTTGCCCGCATTATGGGCTTCGAAATCGGTATTCTGGCTAATAAAGGCGTGTTGTTTGGCGAATCGGCGCTTAAAGGCGCGCATTTCATCAGCCTGTGTTGCCAACGGGACATCCCGCTCTTATTCATGGCCGATGTTTCAGGCTTCATGGTTGGCCGGGAGGCGGAGCAAACCGGCATTGCCAAGCACGGCGCTAAACTGATCTCCGCCATGGCCGCAGCCAAAGTGCCTAAATATACAGTCGTGATTGGTGGTGACTACGGTGCGGGCTACCTGGCGATGTGTGGGCGAGCATTTAAACCAGATGCGCTCTTTAACTGGCCCAATGCGCGTACGGCATTGATGGGGCCAGATCAGGCCGCCATGGTGCTTGCTGGCGTGCGCCAGGGCATTTACGATCGTGAAGGCAACACCTGGCCTGAAGATGAAAAAGAAAAATACAAACAAATGGTACGTGACGATTTTGATGCTTTTGCCAACGCCTACAATTTTGCTGCGCACTTGTGGTCGGATGACATTCTTGACCCTGTTGAAACGCGTGAAGTTCTGGCATTACACCTGGATATTGCCGGTCGTTGTCCGGCGGAGGAAACCCGGTTCCCGGTCTTCAGGTTCTAGTCTTAGCAGGCTTCTTTTTAGAAAAGATTTAATTGCTGAGGGCGCCGGGTTTCACGGGCGCTTTCCAGCCCGGAAATGCTCACCCCCAGCAGGCGAACAGGCCGTGTGCCCGCTTCTGTTTTTTGAAGCAGGTGCGGCAGCCACTTTTGTAAATCACGGTTGTTTTCAATCAGGCTGCCAGGGCTGTAACTGCGGGTAATTTGCTCAAAATTGGCATATTTGACTTTAACCGTCATCGTTTGCGCTGTCAGAAAGCGCTTTTGTAATGTTTGGGCAACTTCTTTGCCCAGCCGTTGTAATTGTTGGACGAGTTCGTCGAGGTTATCAATGTCGTGGGAAAAGGTGGTTTCGGCACCAATGGATTTCCGCTCACGGTGATTGATCACCGCTCGATCATCAATCCCCTGTGCAATCTGGAAAAAGTAATGCGCGGATTTCCCAAAGTGTTTTTGTAGATCATCCAAGGGCCATTTGCGCAAATCCTGGCCGGTATAAATGCCCAGTGCGTTCATTTTCTTTTCTGTTGCAGAGCCAATGCCATGAAACTTGCGGATAGGGAGCTTTAAGACAAACTCAGGCCCTTCGTGTGGCTTGATGACAAAAAGTCCGTTTGGTTTATCCATATCCGAGGCAATCTTTGCTAAAAACTTGTTGTAGGAAACGCCCGCAGAGGCCGTCAGCCGGGTTGTTTCAAAAATCGTCTGCTTAATTTCCTGGGCGATCAGTGTGGCTGATCCTTGGCATTGTGTGCAGGTGGAAACATCCAGATAAGCTTCATCCAGCGAGAGCGGTTCTACATATGGGGTATAGCTTAGAAACACTTCACGGATAAGATTAGACGCTTCGACGTACGCATCAAAACGAGGTTTGACAAAAATAGCATGTCGGCAGAGACGGTAAGCCTGAGAGGAAGGCATGGCCGAGTGAATCCCGAATGTTCTGGCCTCGTAACTGCAAGCCGCCACCACGCCCCGACTGTCGGGACGCCCACCGACAATCAGCGGCTTGCCCTGGTACTGTGGATGATCGCGTTGCTCAACCGAAGCAAAAAAGGCATCCATATCAATATGAATAATTTTTCGTTTTACCATGGTTTGGGGCGTGTTCGGTCCGGACTTTCCGGTGTAATCAGTGATTGAATTTTATCTCAAATACACAGCATTGTGGGTTGAGTCAGTTGTTTCCAAGCCGGTCTGTTTTGCGTTAGTCTTTTAAAAAAATTATTACGACGGATAAACATTAAGGGGGCGGAGATGAAGGTTGATGGTGACTTGAGTAATGAATTATCCACGGCATTGGAAGGTGCAACTTATTACGAAAATATGGGGTTTGATGGTATCCGCAGTACGGAGCTTTACAACGATCCTTTTTTACCTTTAACACTGGTCGCAGAACACAGTAAAAAACTGGAATTGCGCACTGGCATTGCTGTTGGGTTCGGCCGTAGCCCACTGACGTTGGCCAGTGTTGCGCATGACTTGAACGTCTTTTCCCAAGGGCGTTTTACGCTGGGCTTGGGGTCACAAATCAAAGCGCATATCACCAAACGTTTCAGCATGCCTTGGGGTGCACCGGCCCGGAAAATGAAAGAACTGCTCCAAGCCATTCATGCCATTTGGGATAGCTGGTACGATGGCAAGCCATTGGACTTCCAAGGCGAATTTTATACCCATACGTTAATGACACCCATGTTCTCTGCGCCACCTTCTCCCTACGGGAAACCCCGTATCGTCATTGCGGCGGTGGGCCCGCTGATGTGCCAAACTGCCGGCGAAGTGGCCGATGGGGTGATCGCTCACTCATTTACCACCGAAAAGTACATGCGTGAAGTGACCCTCCCAAACCTGGAAAAAGGGCTGGCTGCCAGTGGCCGCACGCGAGCGCAGTTTGAAATTGCGTTTAACCCTTTTGTTATCTCCGGCCGCAATGAGGGTGAGTTTCAACAAAACCGGATTGCTGCCTGCAAGCGCATTGCGTTTTATGCTTCCACTCCCGCCTATAAAGGTGTGCTGGAAATCGAAGGTTACCCCGGTCTGCAAGGTGAACTGAATGCCATGTCCAAAAAAGGATTATGGGATGAAATGGGCGAACAGATTGAGGAGGCGTTGCTGAACAAGATTGCTATCGTTGCGGAGCCTGGTGAGGTCGTGGCGGGCATTAAAAAACGCTATGGGGATATGATTGACCGAACATCGGGAGATTTTAATTTTGCCGAAGGTGAAACCAAACAACAGATGATTCAGGCTTTGCAGCAAATCACACGGACTTAGCCTGGGCGGGTTGTCAGGGGTGGAATACGGCGGTAGACCAGGTAAGCGGATAAAACAATCATGGCCAGGAGTACAAACGTTGCCCGGTATGCCAGCGGTGAGGGATGGCCACTCGTCGTCACCGGAAAAAAACTGAGAAAAAAACCGGCCACAAACTGGATGGCCGCCATGCCTGACATCTGGGCCATATTCAATGCCGTCATTGAACGCCCGGCCAAATGAGCGGGAAAGTAGCGGCGGCCATCGGTAAAAATCAGGACTGCGTAGCCACCTGAAAACCCGAGCATAATCATCAGCAGGCTTGTCAGCCACAAAGGGGCGGAAGGCATGAGCGCCAATCCCAGGCAGATGGCTGCCGCATAAACGGCTCCCCCTCGCACTAATTGCCGAATGCTGAACCACCGTTGCAGCTGGCCAAACAACAAAGGCGAAAGCATTGCGGTTACTCCCATACCAAAGAGTACATGGCCACGCTCAACTGCACCGAGCTGATAGGTATCAAACAAAAAGGGGCCTCCCAGTAACGTCAAGACACAGACCACAAGTGGATTGGCGACAAACACCATCACAAAGAAAAATGGAGCATAACGGTTGCGAAAAACCGCCAGCACACCATTCAGGTTTTCTTTGAGGGACTCATGTTTGGATGTGCTGGCAGGTTGGCCAGGAGGCGCATCTCGGAGGGTGGAAAAAATCGACAGCACCATAACCGCCGTGATAATGGATAAGCCAAAAAATACATTGCGCCAGCCAAAGAGCTCAGAAGCAAAGGCCAATGGCGCGGTTGCCAACAGCACACCGATTTGCCCAGCAGAAATCTGCAGGGCGGCCATTTGCGGAAGCTTCTCGCTGGAAAACCAGCTCTCCAGAACCACAAAGGCGCCAATGATTGCCCCGGAAATACCAATGGCCATTAACACACGGGCCAGCGTTAACCCGCTAAACGTTTCTGCGACAGCAAAAATCAGTGCTCCGACAACGGCAATGGTGTAAAGCCCACTGATCGTCAGACGCCCACCAAAGCGGTCGATGAGAATGCCGACCGGGATTTGCATTAAAGCCTGAGCGAGGAAAAAAACACCCGTTAAAACCCCGAGCGCATCCGGGGAGAAGCCAATATCGCGCATTAAATCCGGCGCGATGGCGGCAGTGGACGTCCTGAGCACCTGGGCAAGAATACCGCCTGCAATCAGAATCATCACAATACTGAGACGGCGTTGAGCCAAGCTAAGTAATGACACATATCCTCCCGTGGACCCGCGTGTGCAGCGGGTGATGTGAGCCCCTGTGCTTTAGGAAACGAACGTGCGGTGCGTAACGATTAAACGGTTTTTAAACCTTGGGTTAGACAGCGGTCCCGTTGTGGTGGCCAAAGCAAAGGTTCTAACGTTATTTTTTTTATTTTTCTATCATGCCAGTTGAACAGGCTTTCGGGTACCTCAGTCTCGGGTTTTTTCAAGCTGGCTCAATAATTGCTGTTTACCCGCTTAAGAAAAATAATGGATACAGGGAGTTGTACCATGCAAGAAGGTGCGTCAACAATAACAAGTCATGCCTTACCGGGTTTCTTGATGCCACCGTTGGCACAGGAATCCTTTCCGGACTCGAAAGGTAGCGCCTTTTTCAGCCATTTGATCAATCAGACGATTTCTTACCAAGGACATTCACAAGACGGGCTGGAAGTTAAATATAATCAACAGCTTGATAAGGTTGATCCGGGGTTTGATTGGAATGCGTACACCACGCAACAATCCTCAAGTACACACCTTAACAGACTTACCATGGTTGATGAACAGGGCCGTTTGACTGACGCCGCTGAGAGCACGTTCCCAGTAGTGGAAGTGGCCTTAAGCGCGGGCGGAAATACCTTGCCACCCGCACAACAAAGCTTGCAGACAAATGTGCCTTTAGCATTGTCAGAGCCCAATCGGTTGAGGGAGGCAGGCTTCACTTTGAAACAGCCACAAAGTCCTGGGCAACAGGGCTTGTCAGCCGGTCCACTTTCAGTGACAGAGCAACGTGTGGCAGCTCAAATGACCACGCCTGGCGACGGTATGCGCATGCCGCAGATGAGTTTATCCAACCCGACAGACAGCAGCGAGACGGTGGATGCAGGGTCATTGAACCGTGAGCTGAATCGTCAGACTGGGAACAAGGAGCGGTTTCTGGGGCCGCAAGCAGCGGTTCAGGGGGCTGTGGCTTCCAGTCTACCGGAGGCGGGTACCCGAATAGAAACACCTCTTCAAGGTAATAATCAGGCCCACAGTACTGCGGCAATGAGCGGGGCCTCTGTCGCTCATCGTCAGAGTACTGTACCGGTTGTTATACCAGCCCCCGCAGAGGCTATCCCGTCTGGTATGCCGGTTGAGACAGTCCGGGCGGAGGCAGCCCGTCAGCATTCCGCCGAATCGATTGTCAGATCAAGGCAACCGGGTGAACCGGGGCCGGCCAATGCCGCCGGGACGGCTGGAGTCAGCGCGCCGTTGCCTGCCAGCATGATGAAAGCAGGGCAGCCCGAGTATACGGCGAATACCATGCACCTTTCCGGAGGCAGCCAAACTTCAGCGGGATGGGAACCGGGCTTTCGTCAGATCATCCCCGTAGGGAATCCTGTGAATGATGCCACGGAGCCAGTCGCTGCTACACAAAATGCGGCTCGGATACCAGAATCGCCACAGGCCCAAGCGTATATCAACCAAAATAGTTCTCAATCGGTGCCGACAGGGCTTGATCATAATCCGCCGGGTCATTCCGCTCCTGGGTTGACGGCTGACGATGCCAATCAACCCGTCTTCGATGCCGCCAAAGCCAATAATGATCTGCGCACAACGGCCCATGAGCCGGCCCGACCTGTCTCGCAATCGACTGTCTTGGAGAGTCTGAGCAGCCTTGGGGCGGGCAAGGTGAACGATAGCCTGGGGGAAATCGGCAGCACTCGGAGCGACACACAGCGGGTCCCTCATTTTAACCTGCCGGTTTCCGTGAATCATAAAGCCTGGTCAGATGCTTTCTCCCAGCGTGTGCAATGGTTGGCGAGCAATAGTGTGAATCAGGCTGAAATCCGGTTGGATCCACCCCAACTTGGCAAAATAGATGTACAAATTGATATCTCTGGGCCAGAGACGCGGGTTATCTTTAATGTGGAGCATGCGCAGGCCAAAGAAGCGCTGGACAACGCTTTGCCCCGTCTTAGGGATATGATGAGTGAATCCGGCTTTCAACAGCTGGATGTCGGTGTTGGGCAAGGCAAGGGCCAGGCACAATCCGAACTGGCCGGGCGCGATAGCAATCGGTCGCCAGGCACGGCCCCCAGTACACAAGACGGGGGTGTCGAGGAGCAGCTTGCTGCCGAGCCGGCTCCCGTAACCCCTGGTACGATTCAGGACGGGGTTGATATCTACGCCTGATAAAACAGCGCACCTTTTATTCCAAGCCGGCTGAAGTGAGAGTCGGCCTTACGCATTGCCGTACTTGAGTTCGCATCAGCCCTTGCCTTGTTTTTGACGGCAGGCGATCCAAAATGTGATGTGTTTTCCCCGAAATCCGTCGATCCAAGAGCGCCAGATACCAATGGATGATGTTTCTTCGTCGCCAGGGCTATGTGACTGGTCAGGCAGTCAAGTTTTTGACAAATCGGAGTGCTCTTTTGTAACGCCTGCTTTTTAACCATCTGATTTTGTTCAATAAACAATTTTTCACGGGGTGGCACACGTATTGCTAAATTGAGAGTGAGACGTGATGTTAACAGTAACAGCAAGGAATGCAGGCCATGGCAAAAGGCAAAAAAGATAAAAAGGCTCAAAAAGGGAAAGGCGCGGCTGAGGGTGATGAGCCGAAGTCCGGCGGTTCAAAGAAACTGCTAATTATTATCATTATTTTGGTGGTGCTGCTGCTGGCGATGGGGGGAGCAGGAGCCTGGTTCTTCCTGTCTTCGTCGGGTGCTAGTACGCCACAGACTACCGAAAGCGGGCCGCCTGAGCCGGCAAAGAG
The DNA here is from genome assembly GCA_002432635.1 of Halothiobacillaceae bacterium UBA5861. GTDB lineage: Bacteria > Pseudomonadota > Gammaproteobacteria > UBA5861 > UBA5861 > UBA5861. Next base: position 67,837 of record DJFX01000049.1, read on the forward strand.
TGATGCGGTGTATATCGAGTTTGAGGATTTTACGGTCAACCTTGATCACGATCACCGTCGGTTTATTCAGGTCGGTCTCTCTGTTTTGACCTATTACCCCGAAACGGAAAAAGCATTTTTTAACTATATGCCGCAATTGCGCAGCCGCATGATTTTGCTGATCGGCAGCCAAAATTATCATGAAGTCCGCTCAGAAGAGGGCCGCGTGGCGTTCAGACAAAAAGTGCTCGAAGAGATCCGCGCCGTGTTTGAAGAAAATGGCGTCAAGGTTGATATCGATAACGTCTTTTTCACCAAGTTCGTAATGCAGTAAGTTTGTGGTGGATCTGTGAAGGATATTCTCAGTCAAGACGAAATTGATGCGCTGCTCCATGGCGTGGATAGCGGTGATGTCGAGTCCGAAACCGATGCGCCGGTCGATATCGATACGTCCGAGATCAAGGTTTATGATTTTGCCAATCAGGATCGGATTGTTCGTGGACGCCTGCCAACGCTGGAAATGATTAACGAGCGGTTTGTTCGTTATTTCAGGACAAGTATTTATAACATGATCCGTAAACCCATCGAAATTAACCCCGAAGGGGTATCGATGGTCAAATATGGCGAGTACAACCAGGGGCTTTTTGTCCCCACCAGCCTGAGTCTCATCAAGGCACACCCATTGCGTGGTACCGGCTTAATTATGATTGATCCTAAGCTGGTGTTTTCGATTGTGGACAACTTCTTTGGTGGCAGTGGGCGCTACTACAACAAAATCGAAGGACGCGATTTCACGCCCACTGAACACCGAGTCATCCGCCTGGTTGTGGATTGTATCTTTGGCGACATGCAGCGGTCCTGGGAGTCGGTACACCCTCTCAATTTTGAGTACCTCTCTCATGAGGTCAATCCCAACATGGCGACAATTGTCAACGCCAATGAAATTGTTGTGGTCAGCTCCTTCAGTGTGGAGCTTGATGGGGGG
>DJFX01000049.1:68964-88204 GCA_002432635.1 Halothiobacillaceae bacterium UBA5861
AAATTGTTGTGGTCAGCTCCTTTAGTGTGGAGCTTGATGGGGGGGGCGGGCCACTGCAGATCACCTTGCCATTTTCATTGATTGAGCCCATTCGGGACAAGCTGGATGCCGGCATACAAAGTGATCGGGCCGACACAGATGATCGTTGGAATGAAGCGTTACGCCAGGAGTTGATGCAGGTCGAGATTGAAATGGACTGCAAACTGGCGGAATTGGAAATGACGGTTCGTCAGCTCGCGAATCTGAAAGCAGGCGATATTTTGGCGATCGACGAGCCGGGCCTTGTGTTGGCGACTGTCGAGGGCATTCCGGTGCTCCGAGGAAAGTATGGCAAGTCGGCCAAAGGACAGGCGGCCATTGCCGTGGATAAGTTGATTGTTACACCGCCCGAGGAGTCGGAAGGGCCGGTCGAACCGAACAAAACCCTGGTTGTTAAGGAGAATACGCCATGAGTGACGAAACCGAAGATCAAAGCACCGATACGCCCGATGTGGGTGATGAGTGGGGTGATGCGCTGAAGGAACAGTCTGAAGGTGAAACCAATCAACAGGAAGAAACAGCCAGTAGTGAGGAAGACCCCTGGGCGGACGCCATGGAAGAACAAACTGCGGGTGAAGCGCCTGTCGCCAAGGTTGATGATGCTGCGAAACCGGCTGAAATGGCCGAGTTGCAAAGTGTGAGCCCGAAAGCACCGGAGCATGATGTCAACATCAATGCCATTTTGGATGTCCCCCTCACGATCAGCCTGCAGGTGGGCAAAACAGAAATCAGTATCCGTAATCTGCTTCAGTTGAATCAGGGATCTGTGGTGGAGCTGGATCGAATGGCGGGTGACCCACTGGATGTAACCGTCAACGGGACCTTGATTGCCCACGGTGAAGTGGTGGTCGTCAACGATAAGTTTGGCATTCGGCTGACAGACATCATCAGCCCTGCTGAGCGCATCAGGAATCTCAGTTGAAACTCAAGGTCTGGTGTTCATTGATTGGACTGGTACTCGCTTGGCTAGAGCCGGTTTGGGCAGGTGAGCCACCTGCTTCGCCTTCCGTGAGCCCCAATACACTGGCCTTCGACTCGCTCTTGCGTGTCAGCGGCGGGTTGCTTGTTGTCCTTTTGGTGATGATTTTACTGTTTTGGCTGATGAAACGTACCCGGTTGCTTAAGCCAACCGGGCAGGCCGATATGAAAGTACTGGGAAGTCTTGCGGTTGGTCAGCGTGAGCGGATTGTTCTGGCGCAAGTCGGGGAGGCACAGGTACTGGTGGGCGTTGCGCCAGGGCAAGTAAACAGCCTGTATGTTCTGCAAACACCGGTCGTGTTGGATCCGGGCGAAAAGCTAGACAGCAAAAGTTTTGTTGAACGCCTGGAAGGCTTGTTGAACAAAAAAGAGGTGGGAGAAGGTCATGAGTAAAGGGTCTTATCTGGCCGGCACGCTCCTCTTATTCTTGCCAATGGGGGTATGGGCAGCAGGCTTGCCGGCCGTCACGGTGGAGTCCACCGCAGAGGGGGGGCAAACCTATACCCTGACTTTGCAAATTCTGGCGCTCATGACGGCATTGTCGCTGTTGCCCACGGCACTGTTGATGATGTCCTCCTTCACTCGAATCATCATTGTGCTGGCGATTCTAAGGCAGGCGATGGGGACTGCGCAGACACCCTCCAATCAGATTTTATTAGGCCTGGCGTTGTTTCTGAGTTTTTTTGTAATGGCGCCGGTCATTGAGCAGGTTTATGGCAATGCCGTTGAACCTTACCTCAATGAACAATTGACAGAGGAACAGGCACTGGCGCGTGCACGAGAGCCGGTGGCCGCTTTTATGCTCGGGCAGACCCGAGAGTCAGACATCGCCATGTTTGCCGAAATCGCTGGTTATGACAGTATTCAGACGCCCAGTGATACCCCTTTTTCTGTTCTGATGCCGGCTTTTGTCACCAGCGAATTGAAAACGGCTTTTCAGATTGGATTTTTTATTTTTATTCCTTTTGTCGTGATCGACCTGGTGGTTGCCAGTGTGTTGATGGCCATGGGGATGATGATGCTTTCACCCATGATTATCTCCTTGCCTTTCAAGATCATGCTGTTTGTGTTGATTGATGGCTGGAGCCTGTTAATGGGTACGTTGGCCGCCAGTTTTTATGGGATTGCACCGTAACGTTTGTGTCAGGTATGTGGTGCGCAGGTCCGGTTGCTTTGAGGATAAGTGGTTAAAGGGAGGTTTTTATGGACCCGGATATGGTGATTGAAATGGGCCGGCAGGCTTTGCGGGTCACATCGCTGATCTCGGCGCCTATTCTCCTATCGGCCCTGGCCGTTGGTTTGTTGGTTGGCATGTTTCAGGCCGCTACACAAATCAATGAGTCAACACTGAGTTTCATCCCCAAACTGATCATCCTGGTCATTTCCCTGTTTCTTGCCGGGCCCTGGATGCTGGAATTGCTGTTGAGCTACACGCACGAGCTGTTCGAGAGCATCCCGATGGCCCTCCGGTAATTCCTCATGCAGCTATCGAGTGCAGAGATTGGTGGCTTATTAGGGGTCTACCTGTGGCCATTTTTGCGCATTGGCGGGATGTTGTTTGCTATTCCTGTGTTTGGGACGCGCATGATGCCTGTACGGATTCGTATCATGCTGACCTTGGTGCTCACCGTGGTGATTGCCCCGGTTCTTCCCGCTTCTCCGGATATCGATATTATCTCGTTGACCGGTGTGTTGACGGCCATTCAACAGCTGTTGGCGGGTCTGGTGATGGGGTTTGTTTTACAGATGGTCTTTTCGGCGCTGGTTATGGCCGGTGAGTACATCGCCATGTCCATGGGGCTCGGTTTTGCTTCTCTGGTGGACCCGGCCAATGGGGTCAATGTACCGGTGGTTTCGCAATTTTATGTCATTGTGGCCTCGCTGTTATTTTTGGCGCTCAATGGCATGCTGTTGCTTACACATTTGCTGATACAAAGTTTCCAGCTTTTGCCGGTGGGTATTGACCTGCTTGGTAAGGATGCCTGGTGGACCTTGGTAACGTGGGGTTCTCACATGTTTATCGGGGCGGTGCTGATCGCGGTACCCATTGTATCGATTTTGCTATTGGCCTATGTGGCCTTGGGCGTTATGACCCGTGCCGCGCCACAGCTCAATATTTTTTCTGTCGGTTTTCCCGTCACACTCATGCTGGGATTTATCGCCATGTTGCTGACTCTGGAAGGCTTTTCGAGCCGTTTCCAACAGCTCCTGCTGGATGGTTTTCAGCTGATCCCGGTCTTATTGCAGAGGTAGTTATGGCAGAAAATGAGAACGGCCAGGAAAAAACCGAACAACCAACCGCGAAACGGTTACGGGATGCCCGTGAGAAAGGGCAAGCGCCGCGTTCCAAAGACTTAAATGCCACAGCGATTATGTTGCTGGGGGCTTTTGGATTGATTCTGATAGGCCCGGATCTGATCCAGGGTTTGATGGACATTTTCAAACAGGGGCTCCTGCTTGAACGCGAAGCGCTGATGGATAAGCACCATGTGCCGATCTTCCTGGCCCAAATATTTCTAGATGCCTTGTGGCTGCTGATGCCTTTCTTGGCATTGATGCTGTTCGCGGCATTATCCGCACCGCTCATCCTGGGTGGTTGGGTTTTCAGTACTAAAGCTTTGGCGCCCGATTTAAAAAAGCTCGATCCAGTGGCCGGCTTCAAACGCATTTTTTCGCTGAAAGGTCTGGTTGAGCTACTTAAAGCCTTAGGCAAGTTTCTCATCGTTGGCGGGGTTGCCGCCATTCTATTTTATTTTTTGAGCGATGAACTTTTAGCCTTGGGGGCCGTGTCTGTCTTTGCCGGGTTTGAAGCGGCGGGCTGGTATATTTTTGGATCATTCATTGTGCTTTCGCTGGGCATGGTGATCATCGCAGCGATGGATGTGCCCTTTCAAGTTTGGCAGCACCGCAAGCAATTGCGGATGTCGCGTCAGGAAGTCAAGCAGGAGTTGCGCGACACCGAAGGTAAGCCAGAGGTGAAAAGTAAAATCCGCAGTCTGCAGCAGCAACTGGCCCAAGCGAGGATGATGGATAACGTACCGGATGCCGATATTGTCATCACCAACCCAACGCACTATTCCGTAGCGTTGAAATATGAGCAGAGTGCGATGAAGGCGCCTGTTGTCGTTGCCAAAGGTGTGGACCTGATTGCGCTCCGAATCCGTGAGCTGGCCGCAGAGCATGGTGTTGCGGTGATTTCTTCGCCTCAACTTTCTCGGGCCTTGTACGCCAGCACCGATTTGCAAAAAGAAATTCCTTCCCCGCTGTATTTGGCGGTGGCTCAAATTATGGCTTTTGTTTACCAACTTAAGACGGCGCGTGCGCGGGGAGAGGCCAAGCCTAAAGCTCCCCGCCCAGATATTCCGGAGGATTTTCTGGATTTTCTGCGCCGCCAAGGAAATGATGTATGACCCCTAAATCACTGCCGACGGATTTACCCACTGTTTTTAATCAGTTCAAGCTGTTTGCGCGCGGCGGGCTAGGTGCGCCACTTTTAGTCATCGCGATTCTGGTGATGATGATTTTGCCTTTGCCGGCCATCATGCTGGACATGTCCTTCACCTTCAACATCATGTTGGCGTTAATCATTTTGCTGGTGACTGTCTATGTTAACCGGCCTCTCGATTTTGGTTCCTTTCCCACAATTCTGTTGGTGGCAACTTTGTTGAGGCTGGCACTGAACATTGCCTCAACACGGGTTGTATTGCTCCAGGGGCATGAAGATTCCGATGCGGCGGGTAAGGTGATCGAAGCTTTTGGTGAGGTCGTGATTGGCGGCAACTATGTCGTGGGCCTGGTGGTATTTTCCATTCTGGTGATCATTAACTTTGTGGTTGTGACCAAAGGTGCGGGCCGTATTTCGGAGGTGACCGCACGTTTCACGTTAGATGCTTTACCCGGCAAGCAGATGTCCATTGACGCGGACCTGAATGCGGGCATCATCACCCAGGAGCAAGCGCGCACACGGCGCGAAGAAGTGGGCCGGGAGGCCGATTTTTACGGTGCCATGGATGGTGCCAGCAAGTTTGTTCGAGGGGATGCGGTTGCGGGGATCATTATTCTTCTGATCAACATGGTTGGCGGCCTGGCGATTGGCATGGCTCAGCACGACATGAACTTTTCGACAGCGGTTGAGCGGTACACCCTGTTGACCATTGGTGATGGGTTGGTTGCCCAGATTCCATCGCTGCTACTGTCAACCGCATCGGCCATCATTATTACTCGGGTTTCTGCCGCCGAGGATATGGGTGCGCAGGTCACGACCCAACTGTTCAATAACCCCAAACCTTTGATTGTGACGGCAGGCATACTGGCCATTATTGGTTTGGTCCCCGGCATGCCGCACTTTGCTTTTTTAACGCTGGCCTCTGTGGCTGCGGGGGTGGCTTTCTGGATGGTTCAGCGCCGACAAAAAGCTCAGCGGGCGTCGACTGCTGAAGAGACCAAAACGGAAGAAGTCAGCCCTGAAAACCGGGAGCTGAGTTGGGATGATGTCTCGCCTGTGGATGTCGTCGGGCTTGAAATCGGCTATGGCCTGATCCCGTTGGTTGACGCCAATCAGGGCGGGCAGCTGATGAGCCGAATCAAAGGGGTACGTAAAAAACTCTCACAAGACCTGGGTTTTTTAATTCACAGTGTTCACATCAAAGATAATCTGGCCCTGGACCCTAACACCTACCGAATTTGCCTGCATGGCGTGCCGATGGGAGAGGCCACCGTTCATGCGGGCAAAGACCTGGCGATTAATCCGGGATCGGTGTACGGGGATATCGAAGGCATTAAAACCAAGGATCCCACCTTTGGGCTAGATGCTTTGTGGATTGAGCCCAGCAGTGCTGACCATGCGAGAACCCTGGGATATACCGTGGTGGATGTCAGCACTGTGATCGCTACACATCTCAGCCAGATTTTGAAAACGCATGCCAGCCAGTTGCTGGGTCATGAAGAAGCCCAGCAACTGTTGAAAATTCTGGGTACCAAATTACCCAAACTTGTTGAAGATCTGGTGCCGGACATTTTGCCGCTGAGCGTAGTGGTCAAAGTTATGCAAAATCTGCTGCAAGAGGAAATTTCGCTCCGCGATATGCGAACGATTGCCGAGACCCTGGCGGAAAACGGTCCCAAGAGTCAAGACCCCGACGTTCTGACAAGTGTTGTCCGCTCAGCCCTGGGGCGACAAATTGTTCAGAAAATCGTGGGGTTAGATGAAGAATTACCTGTTTTTACATTTGACCCTTCCTTGGAACAGATATTGCTCCAGTCATTACAAGCCACGAGTGATACGGGTATGGGAATTGAACCCGGGTTGGCCGAGCGGTTACACACCTCCTTGGCGGACTTATGTCAGCAACAGGAATTGAAAGGTGAGCCCTCCGTATTACTCACGCCAGCATTGATACGTGCTGGCATTGCGAGATGGCTGCGAAGCAGCCTGCCATCACTGGTGGTACTCAGTTACAACGAGGTCCCACCGGACAGGAAGATCCGAATTATGGCGTCCATAGGCGCTTAATGGATGAAGACTGATTGGAAGGTGTTTACAGCGGGAATAACCGCGATTGCTTGAGGTAAACAGACAGTGAAAATTAAAAGAATCGTTGCGCGAGATATGCGAACTGCAATTCGGAAAGTGCGGGAAGAGCTTGGTCCCGACGCCGTGATCCTCGCGAATCGTAAAGTTGATCAGGGTGTGGAGATTATTTCTGCGCTGGATTATGACGCCGAAAAATTATATGAGCAAAGTGACGCCGCCGGCCCGAATGAAGCTGCAGCTTCTCCGGCGCCTGTCACACCTTCCTCAAGCAAACCTGGGACGGCCGCTGCCTCGGAATACGCGCAGTTAGCGCAAGATATACATGCAGAAAATGAGCGGCAAGCGCACTTCCAGCTGGCGGAAGACCGGGTTTCTATCCCTGAGACGCATCCGCATCATACCGCGTCATCGCCTGGCCATCAGGCGGCTTCGCTGGTTAAGAATGCCCCACGCGCTCGCGCTCCAGAGCCACCGGCGAGAAAGCCGAGCCTACAACAAGATCCGCCTGAGCGGTTGACAGATTTTATGAACGATACCGCATTTGCCAAGAAAGCCGTCAGTACGCATGAGGCATTTGAGGCAAGTCCGTCGGGTGAAAAACCCGCTCGTCAAGAAATGCTCATCCAAGACCTTCAACATGAACTGAAATCTTTACGTGGACTCATGGAAAGTCAGTTTTCCATTTTTGAATGGGAAGGGGCGGCACGTCGTCATCCTGTCCGAGTCAATCTGCTCAATCGTCTATCAGACCTTGGTTTGGACATCGATCTTGCCAAGCAGATTGTGGGGCAAGTCAACGAAGAGCGCGATCCTGAGCGGGCATGGCGTATGGCCCTGGAAATTTTGAGCCGACAGCTACCCGTGATGGATGATGAAATCCTGAATTATGGAGGGGTCGTTGCGTTGGTTGGGTCGACCGGTGTGGGTAAAACCACCACAGTTGCCAAATTAGCTGCTCGCTACGCCATGACTCATGGACAGCGGAATGTCGCCATTGTGACCACAGATAATTACCGTATCGGTGCTCATGAACAGCTGCTGCACTATGCCAGGATTCTTGGCGTGCCGATGCAAACGGCGGATAACAATGAACAATTAGGCCGGGTTTTGGCGGGTTTGATGGATCGAAAACTCGTATTGATTGATACAGCAGGTATGAGCCAGAGAGACCTTCGTTTGAGTGAACAGTTTGCGACATTAAAGGGGAGTAGTCCGTTAATCAAGTCGTACCTGGTGATGTCGGCGACTACAGACCTGAACGCGCTGGATGAAACCGTCAAAGCCTTCAGCCGCGTTGACCTGACAGGTTGCATCATCACGAAACTGGATGAAGCTTCGGCTATTGGCGCCCCTATGTCAGCGGCAATCCGGCATCACTTACCTGTTGCGTATGTGGGTGTTGGGCAGCGAGTCCCGGAGGATTTACAGCCAGCCAGGGCCCACCGCCTGATTAGCCGGGCCTTGAACAGCGGAGCGGGTACTCAGAAGGCGGAAGAACTAGAGCCGGATGTGCTCGCAGCTAAATTGAGAGGAGCACGTAGTAATGCACATGCCTGATATTGGTTTTGATCAGGCCGCTGGCCTGAGGCGCCTGTTGAACAGTCCGCGGCCTGTTCGAGTCATTGCGGTCACCAGTGGTAAAGGCGGCGTTGGAAAGTCCAATATATCCGTCAACCTGGCCGTGTCAATGGCGCGCAGTGGTCAAGATGTCATGGTTTTGGACGCGGATCTGGGTTTGGCAAACATCGATGTATTGTTGGGTTTACGTCCTCAGTACAACTTATCTCATGTCATTACCGGTGAGCGTTCACTGGAAGAAATCGTTGTCGAAGGTCCGGCCGGGGTCATGATTGTTCCCGCATCCTCGGGGATTCAGCGGATGTCCGAGTTAACGCCGGCTGAGAATATTGGACTGGTGCGGGCTTTCAGTGACCTGGCTCATCCCCTGGATACTTTGATTGTTGATACTGCGGCCGGCCTGTCAGACAGTGTTACAACCTTTGTTCGCGCTGCCCAGGAAGTGGTTGTCGTGGTTTGTGATGAGCCCGCCTCCATCACCGATGCCTATGCCATGATCAAGGTGATGAGCCGGGACTACCAAGTCCAGCACTTTCATGTTCTGGCCAACATGACGCGCTCCGCCCAACATGGGAAAGAATTATTTCAGAAGTTGCTGCGGGTGGCCGATCACTACCTTGACGTCACGTTGCAATATATGGGGGCTGTCCCCTTCGATGAGCAACTGCGACGTGCGGTCAGCCATCAAAAACCGGTGGTTGAGTTTAGCCCGGGAAGCCCTTCTGCACTCTCGATAAAAAAATTGGTTCAGAAGATGGCATCTTGGCCGCAACCTGTAAAAGCTGATGGAAATTTGGAATTTTTCATTGAACGGCTCATTCGTTTCAGCGCAAGCAATGGAGTAGGGATAGTATGAGTGCTCACGCGATGTATAGCGAGATACAAGGCTCGGACAAGAATGATTTGGTGACAAAACATGTCACCCTGGTGAAACGGATCGCGTTTCATTTACTGAACCGCTTACCTCCTAGTGTTCAGGCCGAAGATTTGATACAGGCTGGAATGATCGGATTGCTTGATGCCTCCCGGCACTATGATGCCTCTCAAGGAGCGAGCTTTGAAACCTATGCCGGTATCCGCATACGAGGCGCGATGCTGGATGAAATTCGCCGTTCAGACTGGACACCTCGGTCCGTTCATCGCAAAGCCAGGGAAGCGTCAGAAGCGATGCGCGAGGTTGAGCAACGAACCGGGCGCGATGCCACCGATAAAGAAGTGGCGGACGAAATGGGCATTAAGCTGAGTGAGTATCACCAGATATTACGAGAAAGCCTTTCGGCCAGAATTTTTAGTTACGACCAACCTTCCGACGACCCTGAAATGGAAGGGTTTCCCGCACTTGAAAGCCCAGAGCCACCGCCCTCGGTTAACAGTCAGAACGAACGTTTCCAACAAAATCTGGCAGAGGAAATTAAACGTTTGCCAGAAAGGGAAAGCCTGGTCATGAGTTTTTACTATAACGACGAACTTAATCTGCGTGAGATTGGCGAGATTTTAGGGGTGAGTGAGTCCCGAGTTTGTCAGATACACGGGCAAGCCATTGTGCGCTTGAGAACCCGAATGTCAGACTGGATTAATGAGTGAATTTACTGAAAGTAAAGAGGCTGTACGTGGCAAGTTGTAATATTTTCTACTGGAGGCACTACCATTGGACAAAAACATGAAAATACTCGTTGTGGATGATTTTTCCACGATGCGTCGGATTGTCAAAAACCTCCTGAAAGAGCTTGGCTTATCAAATACGGAAGAGGCCGAAGATGGCGCAAGCGCTTTGACGATGCTCAAGGGAGGCGAGTTCGACTTTTTAGTTACCGACTGGAATATGCCCGGTATGAGTGGCATCGAACTTCTGAAAGCCGTTCGGGCAGATGACAGCTTGTCTCACCTGCCCGTTTTGATGGTGACCGCGGAGTCAAAACGTGAGCAGATCGTCGAAGCAGCGCAAGCTGGGGTAAATGGGTATGTAGTTAAACCGTTTACCGCGATCACATTGAAAGAGAAGATTGACAAAATATTTGAGCGTATGACGGGATAAGGGGGGTCATAATGGAGAAGTCGTCGAACCTTAAACAGAAAGATGTCATACCGCGGGCCCAGGCACTGCTTAAAGAGCTGGAGGCTGGAAACGACAAGGCCGCTTCTGAGTTGATTGATGAGCTGTCGGTGATGAAGGAGAGAGAGTTGTTCCAGGGTATTGGTAAATTGACCCGTAATTTACATGACACGGTATCCGATTTTTTTGATGACACCGTACTGAGCAAGTTTTCCAATATCGATCAACAAGAGTTTCCCGACGCGCTTGAGCGTTTGAACTACGTTATTCAAATGACAGAAGAGTCTGCAAACACCACCTTAACTGTGGTTGAGGAAACTATCCCACTGTCGGAAAACATTGAAAACCGGGGTAATGAGCTAAGAAGGCGCTGGGGAGATTTGAGATCCCGTAAATTAACGCTGGACGAATTTAAGCAATTGAGCAACGACATCGAAGATTATCTGGATTACTCGATTGATATGTCCGTACAACTCAGTAGTAAACTGAATGAAGTGCTGTTAGCGCAAGGCTTTCAGGACTTGACCGGGCAAATGATCAAACGTGTGATTACGCTGGTTGAGAATGTAGAAGACAGCCTGGTTGAACTCATTGCTGCCGCCAGTTACCGACAAGGTAGCCCCCCTGACCAAAAAACACACAAGAGTGGGCACGATCCCAATACCAAAGGTGAAGGCCCTGCGTTGCCCAGTACAAAAGAAGGGATTGCGAAAGGCCAGGATGAAGTGGATGAGCTGTTAGCGAGCTTGGGCTTTTAAGGGAATTGTTTGACGGAGCATGGAGCGATGAGTATCGATCTTAATGATGAAATCCTACAAGACTTTATCGTCGAAGCTGGAGAAATACTCGAAAAACTGGGTGAACAGCTGATTGAAATGGAAAACAATCCTGATGATCAGGAATTGTTGAATGCTGTGTTCCGTGGGTTTCATACCGTCAAAGGCGGAGCAGGCTTCCTTAATTTAACCGCAATGGTTGACATTGCACACAACACAGAAGATCTGTTCAATCTGCTCAGACAGGGCGAGCTGAGTATTAATGCCAATTTGATGGATGTTGTGCTGCGTTCTTTGGACGTGATCAACAACATGTTTGAGGATGTTAAAGCGGGTCAAGCGCCTCAACCAGCGGATGCCGCTTTGCTACAAGAACTGATTAATGTCGCGGAAGGTGATCATTCAAACAACTCGGCCAGTCAGGAAGCGCCTGGGGTTGATTCTGCTTCGGCGGGTGTCGATGACCTGACCCACGATGAGTTTAACTCCATGATCAATGTGCTCAGTAATAAGGATGCTGAGCAAAAAAATTCAACGGAAGCGCCTGCTGGCGATACAGCGATTGAAGCCCAGAGCTCGGATGACATTACCGATGATGAATTTGAGGCTTTGCTGGACCAACTGCATGGCAAAGGCCAGCATCAGGGAATGCCGAATAAGGCAGAGACTGCAGACGGCGTAATACCCAACAAACAGACAGATACTCAAACATCCGCTCATGAGGTGCAGGTTTCCACTTCTGAGGTCGAAACCAAGGCATCGGGTGGATCTGATGAAATTACAGAGGATGAGTTTGATGCGCTACTGGATCAACTGCATGGTAAAGGGCAGGGTCCCACACAGCTAAGTGCGGACTCAGAAGCGACACAGAGCAGTACATCGTCAAACTCGGATAACGCACCTGCCGATAAAAGTAAGGCTTCGGCCCCAGCACCGAAAATTAAAGCCAACGCGTCACCGGCATCATCTCCGGCCCCTCAGGCGGAGTCGACGGTTCGTGTCGACACACGGCGGTTGGACGACATTATGAATCTGGTTGGCGAATTGGTTTTGGCGCGAAACCGGCTGACGTCACTTCGTGAAACCATCAATGATGAAAATATGGCTCAGGCCGTGGCAAATTTAGATATTGTTACGTCTGATTTGCAGGGGGCCGTGATGAAAACACGGATGCAACCTGTCAAAAAAGTGTTCGGCCGTTTTCCCCGTGTTGTGAGAGATTTGGCGCGCAATTTGAGCAAGGAAGTTCAATTAGTTTTGCATGGTGAAGAGACGGATCTTGACAAGAACTTGGTCGAAGCCCTCGCTGATCCGCTCATTCACTTGGTACGTAATTCAGTGGATCATGGTATCGAGGCCCCAGATGTTCGTGAAGCTGCCGGTAAAGATAAGTGCGGTACGGTCATCCTTTCGGCCGAGCAGGAAGGGGATCACATCCTGCTCACAATCTCTGATGATGGCGGCGGTATGGATCCTGCCAAATTGCGCAAAATGGCCGTTAAAAAAGGGATTATGGATGAGGAGTCGGCATCGAGGCTAACGGATAAAGAATGCTATGACCTGATTTTTCTGCCCGGTGCTTCAACAAAAGAGGCAATCTCGGATGTCTCAGGTCGTGGTGTTGGAATGGACGTGGTTAAAACGCGAATTACCCAGCTGAATGGCTCCATTGATATTGATTCCAAGTTGGGCAAAGGCACAACCATTTCCATTAAGGTACCGTTGACACTGGCCATTTTGCCAACATTGATGGTCGTAATTGGAAGCAGAATGTTTGCTCTGCCATTGTCTATGGTCAATGAAATTTTTGAACTGGGCACGAAAAAAACGAATGTCGTGGATGGTCAAACCGTTGTACATAATCGGGGTAAGGCCCCCCCTCTCTTCTTTTTGAACCGGTGGCTTTTGGATGTTTGTAATATGGAACAAACCAATTGCCCGGGGCAGGTCGTGATGGTGCAAATCGGCAATTTGACGGCTGGTTTTGTGGTTGATCAGGTTGTGGGCCAGGAAGAAGTTGTTATTAAACCGCTGGGTGCCGGGCTCCAAGGTGTGCCGGGGTTGGCAGGGGCAACAATTACCGGCGACGGTAAGGTGGCGCTGATATTGGATATTCCCAGTCTGTTGCGCGCGAATAATGCGCAATTGCGGTAACCTTCCTCTTCGAATAAAAGCGACTCTGACGGAGCAATTCAGTCCAGGTCATGATAGGGGTTCTCGAGTTCGTCGATGAGCCCTTTTAGTATTTGGCGGAATTGCTCTTCATCACACCCCATGAGCAGGGCATCTTCAAAGCAATCCTGTAGCATTTCTCGCATCTCGCGATGATTCTCAGTGAGGACTTTGACTTTCTCTGTACAAGAAATCAGGTTGCCTTGGGGGTCATGCCAAGGCGCTTGGTCCGGGTGCTTGTTGTTCATGTCCATTCTCAAAAAAAACGCATGATTGCCGCTAATGAAAGCATCATGTTGTTTTAGAGGCAAACTGTGTCAAAAGCAAACTTGGTGAAAGATACCATTGAGCAGATTATTAGCGACCATGTTGATTTGCCGTCTCCTCCGCAAGTGGTGGTTCAAATCGAAAAAGCGCTCACAGGTGGGCAGCATGGATTAGAGTATCTCACAAAATTAATCTTATTTGACCCTGCTTTGACGGCACGGTTGATCAAGCTGGCGAATAGCCCTTTGTATGGCGCGACAGGTGGTATCACAACCGTCCGGGACGCTGTGGTGAGAATTGGTTTGAATGCCACCAAAAATGTAACGCTGTTAATGTTGGTGCAGAATTCATTTCGGGCGCAAAATCCAGTGATTGCCAACTATATGAGCGATGTGTGGGAGGAAAGTGTCGATATTGCGGCTGTCAGTGCGGCCATCGCTAAACGAACGCCTCCTTTTTCAATTGACCGGGCAATGTTGGCAGGGCTGTTGCAAAACATTGGCTCGATGTTGTTATTGACGCGCCTGGACAGCGTGCTCAAAAACCTGAAATACCCTAAAACGCTCGAAATTATTTGTGAAGCACACGGTAAAAAACTCGGGGCGATGTTAATGCGCCACTGGGGTCTGGATGCCGAGTTGATTGAAGTGGTTGAAAGCCGAGGCGACTGGTATCGCGACAAGCGGGAAGAAGCCTCATTGGCGGATCTTGTGGTGGTTGCCCGGTTACACAGCCTGGCGGCTTCAGGTGATGGCCATAAATATCCCGGTATTTGCGCTGTACCTGCTTATGAGAAATTGGCCGAGTTAAGTTTTCAGTCTGATGAAAGCCTGGCTATTCTGAACGAAGCTCAAAACGAAATTCATCAGGTTAAACAACTGCTGACCAGCCATTAACCCTGGCTGTGAAACTCCGTTGCTGATGTCTGGGGTTTTCAGTGTCCTCTACCTGTTTGATTTGTAATCGATGTCTTACTGCTTGCGGTCGCCGCTTGTGTTCTAATAAAAAGCTATATTTTTATATTTGGCAGCCGTGGAATGGATTCAGAACCTATTGTGGTGATCAGCACGATTTCGAGTCTCAAAGAAGCCGAGCGTATTGCCGAGGTCATCCTGGCAGAAAGTCTGGCTGCCTGCGTCAATATTCTGCCGAGGTGCACATCCCTATATCGCTGGGAAGGCAAGATGTGCCGAGACCAGGAACACATGCTGTTCATCAAAACACGTCAAGCGCGTTATGCCGAACTTGAAGCGCGTCTCAAAGCTCTTCATTCTTATGAACTACCGGAAATTATTGCGGTCTCAATTCAAGCGGGCCTGCCTGAATATTTAAGCTGGATTGATAAGCATACCGGATAACCCATTATGCCGTTTTTGAAGTACCTCATCTGTTTGTGCACCTTGGCCTTTGGGGTTGCCTCTGGACCATTTGCCTACGCCACAAATGCCGAAGATCTGCTGCCGCCAGAGGAAGCATTTCAAGCCAAAGTTGTGGATGTGGATGGCCGTGCTGTTCAGGTCGAATATACGATTGCAAAGGGTTACTTTCTGTACCGCGAAAAATTTGAGTTCAAGGCGTTAACACCCGAGGTGGTTATAGGGGCGCCGGTGATTCCACTGGGTGAAAAGAAGCAGGATCCTTTTTTTGGCGAAGTACAAACGCATCGAAACCGCCTTTTGGTGACGCTCCCAGTCAGTTATAAAGGCGAGCCAATCGATCGCTGGGTGTTGTCAGCAACTTCTCAAGGGTGTGCGGACATCGGCGTTTGCTATCCTCCGTTTACCCATCAGCTGACAGTCTCTCAAGGTAGCCTTGGCATCAGCTTGCTTAAGTCTCTGTTACCGGATGCTCCGCCTGAAAAAAAGCGCTCAGTAGAGAGCCCACCTGTTGCCAGTTCAGAGAATCTTGGTGAGGAGTTTTTATCGCCCGGCGAAGCCTTTTCGTATGAAATCCTGCCCCAGGTGAATCATGCGTTGCCTATTCGTTGGAAAGTGGCCAAAGGCTACTTTCTCTATCGTGAAAAGTTTGAGTTTACCCTCAAGGAAGCCTACGGCGTTGCCATCGGCCAGGTCGAAATACCGCCGGGAGACATTAAAGATGACCCCTATTTTGGCCGTACCGCCATCCTCAGAAACACTTTTGAGACTCAACTGCTGTTAACGGGGTTGAATGAAGCAACAGAAGCGGTGTTGTCGCTGACGTATCAAGGGTGTGCGGATGAGGGGATTTGTTACCCACCGATCACACGCGATGTAAAAGTTAACTTTACGCCCACACAGGCCGCGTCGGTTGTTGGAGAGGCAGCAGGGGGGACAGCGGTCGCCACCTCTGAGCAAGGCCGTCTGGCGGCAACTCTGGCTCATGGTAGCATCTGGTTGATTATCTCTATTTTCTTTGGTTTGGGGCTTTTGTTGACCTTTACCCCCTGTGTGCTGCCGATGGTACCAATTTTATCGAGCCTGATCGTGGGCCAGGGGCGCATCACAACGCTCAGAGCGTTTCAGTTGTCGTTTGTTTACGTACTGGCAATGGCGCTGACCTACACCATAGCAGGTGTCATCATTGGTTTGACGGGTGAGAATATTCAAATCTGGTTTCAGAACCCGTGGGTCATTACTGTGTTTGCCGCGCTTTTTGTGCTGTTGGCGTTGGCTATGTTCGGTTTTTATGAGCTGCAAATGCCGCAGGCAATTCAGAATCGCCTTACCGCTGTCAGCAACCGCCAAACGTCCGGAACGTTGAAAGGGGCTGCTGTCATGGGCTTGCTGTCAGCGCTGATTGTGGGCCCGTGCATTACTGCCCCACTGGTGGCCGCGTTGGTCTACATTGGCCAAACCGGCGATGCGGTTATGGGGGGATTGGCATTATTTGCGCTGGGTATGGGCATGGGTATGCCTCTGCTTGTGGTCGGTGTTTCGGCGGGCCGGTTGCTGCCAAAAGCGGGGGTGTGGATGGATACCACCAACGCGTTTTTTGGCGTCCTCATGTTGGCGCTGGCGATTTGGATGCTTGATCGCATTGTGCCCAGTGCCGTTACGCTTCTTCTCTCGGCTGCTTTGCTGATTGTAACGGCAGTCTATCTCAATGCTCTGGATGCCGTGCCAGCCCAGTCGTCAGGCTGGCGAAAACTGGCTAAAGGCGTAGGGGTGCTGCTTTTATTGTACGGAGTCATTCTGTTTATTTCAGTCATGGCAGGCAAACCCAGTTTCCTCAAACCGTTGGCAGGTTTGGGCCAGATTGCAGCCGTGAAGTCTGGTGCACAATTCACTCCGGTTGACACGCTGCCCTTCCGCCATATCAAAGGTATCAAGGGGCTGGAACAGGCACTGACCGATGCCCGTGAGCAAGGGCAGGTTGTTATGCTGGACTTTTATGCCGACTGGTGTGTCACTTGCAAAGAAATGGAGGCTTTTACCTTTTCTAATGCCGGTGTTAAAAGTGTGCTGAGGAATACGCTTTGGTTGCAGGCAGACGTGACCGCAAATGATGACGAGGATCAGGCGTTGATGAAACAATTTAATATCTACGGCCCCCCGGCGATCTTGTTCTTTGACAGTAATGGCCTGGAGTTGCCAGGGGCACGTATTTATGGATTTGTGGAGGCCAGTGCGTTCATCAGTCACGTGAGAGGGGCTTATGGCTTTTAGTCGGCGTAGAGGGTTTGTGATTGGGATTTTACTCGTTGCATCGGGCGTAGGTGGCTTCTTTTTTCAGCAAACCGTGGGTCAAAAATGGCTTTCCCCCACCATGTCGGAGTCACCTGGGGCGCAAGATGAACCGGTGCTGACACCGGTGGATGTTGTGCAAGTCGGCGAAGCCCTGCCTGACTTTGTTTTGAGCACCTTGGAGGGCGAGCAAAAGACGATCAAAGCGTGGCAAGGCAAAACATTATTAATCAACTTCTGGGCGACCTGGTGCCCGCCTTGTGTCCGGGAAATTCCCTTGCTGATTGAGGGGCAAAAAGACTGGTTGGGTGATCAAGTGCAAGTCATTGGCATTGCGCTGGATAAGCCGGATAAGGTCCAGGCATTTGCCGAGGACTTTCAAATCAATTACCCGTTATTGGTGGGAGGAATGGATGCGATTGAGCTGACCCGTACCCTCGGTAATCAATATACCACCCTGCCTTATACGGTTTTTGTTGATAAAAATGGGATTGTTCGCGGTGTTCACGCCGGTGAGTTAAAAAAGGACATCATCATCCAGCAGCTTGCAAGTCATTCTTAATGTAAAAGGCTTGATAGTGTGCTTTTTGTGATTTAATTGACGTGCTCACCGAACAGTCTCGTTGAGGCGACGCGGCTCATATGGAGCGGTTTTACCGTAAAATACAAGCTGAAAGTCGGTGACGTTCAAGAGGGTGGGGAGTGAGAGGTCATGGATGAGGCTCAGACAAAATCAGACACACTATGCCGGTTTTGCTATGGACCTGTGCATATTTCTGCGAGCAAATGCCCCCATTGCCATGAGCAGCTCAGCCGACGGTCCCGGGTTGAATTGGTTGTCAAAAAAACAGTGGCTTTTGTGGGCGTGGCAACCGCGATTTTAAGCCTTTTTTATGGGCTGAAAGAAGGTTACTTCTCTATCGAAAAACGCCAGCAACAGCGGGATATGTTTGCGGCCCATATGTCAGCTGCCGAGCGCTTCATCAGCCTGGATAACCTGGAATATGCAGAGTCAAGTCTGAAAGAAGCACTGGCGCTCAGCCCGAATGATCAGTCCTTGCGGCTGCGTTACTTTCTTCTCCGCTCGGAAAATATTTTACGCGAGCTAGATTACTATGGCGCCAGATTGCCAGACTCCTATCTGGAGAGCATCCCCGAGCTGATCCGCAGTGGTTTTAGTCTCATGCACCGGTCTTTCCCTCGGGAGGAGCAGGCCGTCTTGCAAGGCTCACTGGCGCGTTTGCTGCAATATGATCGTCAGTGGCAAACGCCTGGTGCGATCGATGAGCTGTTTGAAGGTGCCTTGGCGTTGGAACCTGATAGCGACTGGATTGCTTATTGGTATGGTGAGCGGCTGGTGCATCAGAATCGCGATAAACCCAGAGGGGTCAAACTGATTCAGCAGGCTGTTGCACTTGCGCCGGAAAAGTCGCTCTACCGATTTGGTCTGGGGCGTCAGCAACGTGAGGCGGGTGATTATTCCGCTGCGCTTGCTTCGTTCCGTAAAGCAGTGGCGTTGAAAGACCAGCAGCAAGATCTTCAGGGTATTCGAGCGGCCAACATGGCGGCTGGTGAATTGCGGCGTACCTTGCGGGATGCCGATGGCGCCACGGGTATCAGCGGGACTGACTTCTACGGGCTGAGCTTGCAGCAGCGTATGGATTATGTTGATTTTATTCTGCAGCAAGCGGGGACTGACCGGCATTTTAAAATCGTGGCGGCAAAGCTTTTCCACACCACCGGCCGTTATACCGAGGCAGAGGACCTGCTGCGATCGGTATTGGGTCGCTACAATGAACGTTCCAATGCTGAGCAGCTGGATCTTTTTGCTCAAGTTCTGGACGCCCAGGGTAAAGAGGAGTCACACGCTGTCCGTCGCTTGCTTGCCAATATTCAGCAGTCGGCGCGCTACGAAGAAATTCTGGAGTCAGGCCTGGAAGGCAGTCAACATCGCTACAAAATTGGGTTGAGGGTGAGCAAGGAAAACGCCGGGCAAGGCATAGAAGTAATTAAAGCTTTCGCAGGCTACCCCTTTGCCAAGGCAGGGGTCAGGCAAGGGGATTATTTGCTGGAGTTTGCGCATCGAAAAATACGGAGCTTGCGATCCATTTGGGTACCCATCACAAACTTTAGCCCGGGCACAGACGTCCCGCTGAAGATCAGGCGAGGCAAACAGGTG
>DJFX01000049.1:88415-106235 GCA_002432635.1 Halothiobacillaceae bacterium UBA5861
GAGGCAAACAGGTGTTGGATGTCAGTGTTATTATTGAATGATCAGTGATGCCAAATGAGCGCACACAGAATCCAGCGAAGGCCGCTGGAACAATGTCGGCTTAATGGGACAATAACCGGGGTTTATGATGAGTAATCCATTTCAGGAACAGTTTTTAAAGGCAGGTTTAACCGATAAGAAAAAAGTTAAACAGGTACAAAAAGCACAGAAAAAAAAGACGAGAAAGCAGGAAAAGGGGCATGTCACTCCGGCGGATGAGAGCAAGCAAAAAGCCATGCAGGCAGCTCGGGATAAAGTGGAAAAAGACCGGGCGCTCAACCGGTCCAGAGAAGAAAAATTAAAAGCAAAAGCCATTGATAGCCAAATCCGGCAGCTGATTCAGATGAACGCCATTCACTCTGAGGAGCAAACGTTGGCTTTCAGTTTTGAAGTAGACAAAAAAATCAAAACATTACACGTGGATCAGGCCACCCAACGCAAACTGGTTTCCGGGGCTTTTTGCATCGCAAGGTTAGATGAGCGCTTTACGATTATTCCACGAGGCGCTGCAGACAAAATTATACAGCGAGATCCAGGTTATATCGTTCTCGTCAACACCGCCTCTACTGAAACGCCTGAGGAAGAGGACGCGTACAAGGATTACCAGGTGCCTGATGATTTAATGTGGTGAGACCAGAGAGCCGGTTCAGGTGATTGCGGTCTGTCTGACCAAGGCCGCTGAATCGAAAATCAATAGGATACGCTTGATTGAACTCCCGTTTGTTTCAAACAGTTGGGCCATGGGGGTTGAAATGCTGCCTTTTTCAAATTGATAGATCACACAGGCCGAATCAACATGTTCATACGTTTGTAATACGGTGTAGCTCAGTGATGCAGGTGGGTCTGTTGTTAATGCCTGCAAATACTCATCAGCAGAGCGGCAGTCCATAAAAGGCCCGGTAAACCGGCAATGATCATCCAGAAGGTTTTTGAGGCGGTGAAGATTCTCACCCGAATAAAAAATATCTAAATACTGCATGGCCAATGTGAGTGGTGTGATTGGCATGGCAAGCCTCTTGAGTGATCTGAAGTTTAGCGAAGTAACCCCAAGCTCAGTGATGGAAAGACTATAAGCAAACCAACACGTATCAAATCGCTCAATAAAAAGGGCAGCACGCCTTTGAAAGTCTCCGACATCGAAATATCTTTTGCCAACGTGCTAATGATAAAAACGTTCAATCCTACGGGTGGGGTAATTAAACCCATTTCAACGACAATCAGGGCAAGAATGCCAAACCAGATCAGTGTTTCGTCGGGGGTTAAGCCGAAGTCTAACTGAGCAATGATGGGAAAAAACACTGGAATAGTGAGCAAAATCATCGACAAGCTATCCATCATGCAGCCGAGCAGCAAATACAACCCCAGGATAGCCATTAGAACAACAAAAGGTGACCACGCCATTGCCTGGACAAAGCCAGCAGCTGCAACGGGTAGTTGTGTGAGGGCCAAAAAACTGTTGAAAACATCGGCCCCGAGCAGAATCAGAAAGATCATACCGGATGCACCCGCAGTGCCCTGAATTGTCGCGAGGAATGTGGCTTTGTTCAGTCGGCCGCGGGCATAAGCCAGCAGCCCTGTGCAAACGGCTCCTACGGCAGCACCTTCCGTGGGGGTAAAGACACCGGCATAAATGCCGCCAATGACGAGGCTAAAAATGAATAAGACTGGCCAGGTTTCATACAGTGCCTTGATCCGTTGGGAACGGCTGGCTTTTACCGTAACAGGCCCGGCACTGGGGGACAGCGTCACAATGATGTGAATGGCCACGATGTATCCTGCGACTGCCAAGAGGCCCGGGATCAGGGCTGCTACAAACATGCTGGCGACATTTTGTTCCGTCAAAATGGCATAAATAATTAAAATAATTGAAGGGGGAATGAGAATACCCAGCGTGCCGCCAGCAGCGAGGACTCCGGTGGTCAGTCCACCGGCATAACGGTGTCGACGCATTTCGGGAAGAGCGACCTGGCCCATTGACGCCGCTGTGGCGAGTGATGAGCCACAAATCGCACCAAATCCCGCGCACCCGGCAATCGTGGCCATCGCTAACCCGCCTCGGCGATGGCCCAGCCAGCTTTGTGCCGCGTTGAACAGTGCTCGGCTTAACCCGGCCTGTGTTGCAAACTGGCCCATGAGCAAAAACAGGGGAATCACCGACAGCGAGTAATTGGAAAAAGTATAAAACGGGCCTGTTTGCAGGTGAGCAAGCAGCGGTCCCCCACCTCGGATAGACAGGTAACCCAAGCCTCCCACCAGCAACATGGCCAGCCCGATAGGCACTCTTAATAACATAAGAATAAACAGCACTGGGAAGGCGAGTGCACCGATTAACAACAGGCTCATCAGGGGCTGCCTGCAGGGTGTGTCTTGAGTTGTTGCCAACTGCTGTATGCGCTTTGCAGACAGGTTAGTATCAAAACGGCCAGACAAAAGACGATAGCGGGAAAGGCCCACCAAACCGGTATGGCCAGAATCATGCTGGTGTCGCCATCGCGATAAAAATTCAGTCCACCGTGTGCCGCGCGCCAGAAAAGTAATGCCGCAATGAACGAGAAGGTCAGGTGAGCGACCGTATCAAGAAAGTGGCATACCGTCGCCG
Organism: Halothiobacillaceae bacterium UBA5861; assembly: GCA_002432635.1. Lineage (GTDB taxonomy): Bacteria > Pseudomonadota > Gammaproteobacteria > UBA5861 > UBA5861 > UBA5861. The sequence goes on from DJFX01000049.1 coordinate 91,054, forward strand.
GCCAATGACGGGAAAAAAATGCCACAATAATGTGGTGACCGGTCACTTGCGCATAGGGTAAAAAAGCAAAAGCTGCGATCGCACAGCCTGCTTCCATCAGTTCGTAGTCACCTGGAACGGGCATGGAAAACAATGCCCGCCCAAGAATGCTGACAAGTGTCATCAATGCCAGCAAAATCAATATGATCCCGCCGCAGACAGCCGTTCCGTTTGCGAGTCGCGTGATCAGGGACAAGGGTTCTGGCCTGTACTATTTCGGTGTTGAGTGGCGCTCAACAAGTTGACGAGCTGTGTCCAGTATCGCCTGTCCTGGGTAGCCTTTTTTATCCATGTCTTTAACCCAGGCATTGATCACTGGTTGTGTTGCGGCTTTCCAGCGATCCAGTTCTTCGTCACGGATTTCAAAAAATGTATGTTCCAGAGCTCTCGCAGCCTCCAGGCCGGGTTCCTCTGCTTTGTCCCAGGCGGCGCCAATAGCTTCGGCGATCTTTGAGCCGGAGTTGTCGTCAATGATTTTTTTCAGGTCATCAGGTAACGATTCATAGCGCGTTTTATTCATGGCAAAAAGAAAGGCGGCGGTATAGATTCCCCGGCTACCGGCAATGGCTGTGTGGCTGTCAGTGAGTTCATGAACCCTGAGAGAGCGTGTAACTTCGTAGGGGAGCAGGGCACCGTCAATCACCCCTTTGGATAAGGCCTGGGGGACGGCGGGCACAGGCATGCCAATCGCAGTGGCGCCCAGAGACGTCAGCAAGTTGTTCGTCACCCGGGTTGGTGCGCGAATTTTGAGCTTTTTCAGATCTTCGAGGGTTTGAATCGACTGACCTTTCATATGGAAGGTGCCGGGGGCATGGGCATGAAATAAAATGGGATGGATCGCTTTGAATTCGTCTTGCAGGTATTGTGCGGCGAACGTCTGCATGGCCAGTGTAGTGGCCTTGGCACTGCCCGACACAAAGGGTAATTCAAACACTTCAATGATTGGAAAGCGCCCAGCAGTATAGCCCGGCAGCGTCCAGACTATATCGACGACGCCGTCTCTCACCTGGTTAAAGAGCTGGGGAGGTTTGCCGCCGAGTTGCATGGAGGGGTAAAGTTCGATTTTGATGCGTCCTTTCGATTCGGCTTCCACTTTTTTGGCCCAAGGTTCAACCAGTACGGTGTGCACTGTGGATGTTGCGGGTAGGAAGTGGTGCGCTCGGAGCGTGATTTCTGCCGTGTTGCCGAGTGATGCGGTTGCTAATAGTAGTATGGAAGCGAGTGCCAAAAAGGCTTTTCTGATGATCATGTTATGCTGTACCTTGCGTATGCGTGTTACGGATGGTTGTGCTCAAAAGTGGCATCCTAACAATTTTTGCCCCCTGTGGTCATGCATTCGATGAGAGTGAATTTGATGCAATACGTTTTTGATCCCCCCCCGCGAACCGCACTTCCTGTTACAGGCAGTGAAGCGTTTTTCCCCGTTCACCGTATCTACTGTGTTGGCCGCAATTATGCCGACCATGCCAGGGAGATGGGTGATGACCCTGGCCGGGAACCGCCTTTTTTCTTTTCTAAACCGGCGGATGCGGCGATTTGTGCACCAGAGATTCGTTATCCACCCGCAACAGCGGACCTGCATCATGAAGTGGAACTGGTTGTTGCTCTGGGAACAGGTGGGCAGGATATCCCTGCCAATCAGGCCTTGTCCCATGTGTTTGCTTACTCGGTTGGGGTTGATCTCACGCGCAGAGATTTACAGAACGCCGCAAAAGCCCAACGTCGCCCTTGGGATACCAGTAAGGGATTTGATCAGTCGGCACCGTGTTCCAAGCTGGTACCGGCCCGTGTGTGTGGGCACCCCGCTCAGAACATCATTTCACTGGATGTGAATGGCGTACGGCGACAGGTAGGCCGTATTGATGAAATGATCTGGTCGGTCGCTGAAGTGATTTCTATTCTATCCAGTCTTTTTACCCTGCAACCGGGCGATTTAATTTTTACAGGTACCCCGTCGGGAGTGGGTGTCGTGCATAGCGGGGACCGAATTGAGGCACGGGTTGAAGGCCTCGCCGAGCTGACATTTTCACTGGTTTAGCTGGCCGCTCGGCGGTAGGTATTGGCTTTACTGGTCGATAACCCGGCTTTGACCAAGGCTTCGGCAAAGGTGATTGCGACCGCCAGGCCATCTACCACGGGTAGGTTTAAGTATGTTTCAAGCTGCTCGCGATAGCGGCTCAGCCCTGCACAACCGAGTACCAGAACTTCTGAGTCATCTGTATGAACAATGTGTTGGGCGTGCTGTGAAATGGCTTCATTGAGATCGGCATCATCGGCTTCAAGGTCAAGCACGGGGATGTCCAAGGCATGGACGCCAGCACACTGGTTGGCAAAGCCGTAGCGCCGGGCGTTGCTTTTTAAAACGTGAATCGATTTTCTTTGTGCCGTTAACAGAGAAAACTGAGCGCCGAGCATGCTGGCAGCATGCATGGCTGCCTGCCCAATACCCACAACAGGGCCTATGGCGATTTCCCGCCCCGCATCAAGCCCCGTGTCATCCGCACAGGCGATGATGTAGGCATTCATCCCAGCTTTTTCGCCAGATTCTATGTGGCGAAGGACACCCGGTGTGGCCAGTGCGCCATCGTAGAACCCTTCAATGCTGTTCATTCCTGCGCCGCCATAGCGGACGTACAGTTGCGTGTCTGGCGAGAGACAGGCGGTACACGTTTTTTCAATCATGGCTGTCATCGCCTGGCTTTCATTGGGGTTGATGACCATGATTTTCATGGCGTGTCTGCCCGTCGCGATTGACGATGGCGATTTGCTGCAATGAGTAATAGGCTGGTCAGAATGGCTAAAAAGGACAAAGCTGTTGTGAACGTGCCCAGTGCGTAAAGCACGGGCGTTGTGACATTGGTGGTCATGCCAAAGATTTCCAGTGGTAGCGTGTTAAATGTGCCCGAGGTCATGATGGTTCGGCTAAATTCGTCGAAAGACAGCGTAAAACTGAATAAGCCAACGCCGATGAGGCCCGGTAAAACCAGGGGCAATATCACATACTTGAACGTTTGCCAGTCTGTGGCGCCCATATCTGCGGCAGCGGCTTCATAGACTCTATCAAAGCGATTGAAAACTGCGAACATAATGAGCAGACCAAAGGGCAGAGTCCAGGTCATGTGGGCACCGAAAGCGGAGGTATACCAGTGGGGTGACAGGCCCAGGCGATCAAACATAATTCCGATACCTAAGCTGATCAGGATTGAAGGCAGAATTAAACTGATTAGGGACAGGTAAAAGATTAGACTGGCTCCCTTAAAGACGCGCCGATACCCTAGCGCAGCAAGTAAGGCAAATGCGGTGTTGAGCACCATCACAGACAGTCCCAAGAGAAGTGAGCGGCCCAGTGAACCGCCAAAGTCCCCTACGCGCTGCTCTTCAAACAGTGCTTTAAACCAGTGGATAGAGACACCGTTCATGGGGAATGTCAGCCCCCCGTTGGGACCCTGAAATGACAAGATACCAATGGTTAAGGTTGGGCCATATAAAAAAACAAGAAAAGCGCCGAATAGGATGGTGAGTGGGATAAAGCCGCGTTTCCGTTGAGCGGTTGCCATGGCTAGAGCTCCTTTTTGATATCGACAAAGCGGAACAAAATACTGAAGATAATCAAGATGGTGATGAGCAGAATAACCGCATCGGCAGCAGCAGCGGGGTACTGCAAGAGGGAAATTTCGTTGTAAATCAGCACACCGACGGAAGCGCTCAGTCCTCCACTCATCAAACGTACAGTAATGAAGTCCCCCATGACCAGAGTGAGTATAAAAACGGTGCCAATGACGATCCCGGATCTACAAAGCGGCACAATGACCAGAAAGATGGTTTGTAAGGTGCTGGCGCCGGCATCCATTGCGGCTTCAATCAACTTTTTGTCGATGCGAGTCATGGCATTGAAAATGGGCACTACCATGAAGAGCGTATACAGGTGGACAAACGCCAGAATGACGGAAAAGTCGCTGTACAAAAGCCATTCTACCGGCTGATCTACCATGCCACTGCCAGTGAGCAAGCCATTGACCAGACCATTGCGGCCCAGCAGAGGGATCCACGAAATCATGCGAATGATATTAGAGGTTAGAAAGGGGATGGTGCACAAGATGAAGAGCAAATTTCGCATTAAATTGCTTTCGATGTGAAAGGCTAGGTAGTAGGCGACCGTAAACCCAAGGATCAGTGTGATCAACCATGTTGCAATGGCATAAAAAAAGGTATTTAAGTAGGCTTTAAGTGTAACGTCTGATGTGAGCGAAAAGGCGTAGTTATCAAACGTGAAATCGGGTAAGAGCTGATAGGCGTTAAAGTCCCAAAAACTGACGATTACAATCGTGAGAATAGGAAAAACCAAAAAACATAGCAGTACGAGGCTGAGTGGCGCGACTTGCCAATAGCTGCGGAATGTGCGTACGGGTGTGTTCATGGGCCAATTATCACGATTGTCATCAGGGGAGGGGGCTCAGAGAGAGCCCCCCGGTTTATGTCAGGACGCAATGAATTCGTTCCATTTGCGTACCATGTATTTGTTTTCATCCATGACTGAATTCCAGCAGGCCACGTGCCCCATGCGTTCCATGTAAGATCCGCCGTCGCGCACGGCTCCGGCTTTTTCCATAAGCTTGCCTTCGGGGCTGAGAATGTCTGCTGTTGCGGGTTTACCTTCCATCCAGAAGTTCCACTCGTTTTCGGACATAAAGGCTTTGGATGTCGAAGGCGCTGCGCTGTAGTAGCCCTGGCGCATTAAGTAAGCGCCCACCCAGCCTGACAGATACCAGTCAATGTATTCATAGGCAGCGTCCAGCTCAAGGCCTGAGAGGTGTTTGGCCAGGCCAATGCCGCCTCCCCAGGAACGATAACCTTCTTCCAGTGGTTGGTAGATGCAGGGAATGCCTTTCGCGCGTACCGCCGCCACAGCGGGAGACCACATGGATTGAATGACCACTTCACCCGAGGCCATCAGGTTCACAGATTCGTCAAAGCTTTTCCAGAAAGCGCGAAATTGACCGGCTTTTTTGGCTTCTTTAAGGATGTCGATTGTTTTGTCAATTTCTTCCCGGGTCATATTGCCTTTGTCGGCATATTGGATTTCACCCATGGATTCACAAATCATGGCCGCATCCATGATGCCGATTGAAGGGATGTTGAGAATTGAGGTTTTGCCTTTAAAGGCCGGATCCATGATGTCCTTCCAGTTTTTGATTGGCCGGTCGATCAGGTCGGGGCGAATACCCAAGGTGTCAGCGTTGTAAATCGTGGGGATCAGCGTCATCCAATTGGTGGGCTCTGTAGCGAACTTGGTTGATTCTTTACTTTCAACAAAGCCGACAGTGTGGGGTGCTGTCCCCTGAGCAATGGTGGAATCCTCTGTCAGCTTTCCTGTGACGAACAGTGAGGAAATTTTGTCAAAATTTTTGAGGCGTGAAACGTCCAGTGGTTGCATTACGCCGGCTGGAAAAACCTTTTTGCCAATCCAGTATTCAATATCGGCAATATCGTAAGATTTTGGTTGCGTCACAGCCCGTTGGGCGACGGCATCTGAGTCCAGCGCTGTTAATTGCAGGTTAATCCCTAAATCTTCTTTCGCTTTTTCAGCGATCGCGTTGATGTTTGAGACACCAGTGCCAAACTGTCTCAACGTCACATTCTTGATGTTTTGAGACCATACCATTGGAAAACCTGTTATTGCGCCGGATCCCAAGGCCAGCCCGCTGGCGGCGCCAGCGGCTTTGATCAATGTTCGTCTGCTTGGGTTTTCAGGGGACGTGCTGTCGGAGGAGGGGGCTTTACTGGTGTGTGTCAGGTCATCTTGGCTCATTTGAGGGCTCTCCTTTGGTGGGTCATGAATGTACAGGTGGTTGTAAAGGGTTAAGGTCATGCGCATCCCAGCCCAGATAAATTTCTTGGCCTGGTTGAAACGGGTGCGCAAAAAAAGCTTTATCGCTCACGTAGACCGATAATTCAGGCCCTTTTTGATAGTGCCCCTGAACCTGAATAACGGCTCCCTGGTATTCCACGGCATCTACCGTGAACGGTTGTGTGTGCAGTCCTTCATCAGGCTGAGGGGCGGCTTTGATGCGGTCAAATCTGAGAGAAAACTGTTGGGGCACGTTAGTGCGCGGCGAGCTGCTGAGTGCTTGTGCAAGGCCTTTCACGCGTATCGAACCGGTATGAAATTCGTTTTGGTGGATCTGGCCCTCTAGGACATTATGTCCACCAATAAAATGAGCCACAAACGCGGTTTTTGGCTGCTGAAAAATCTCTTTGGGTGTGCCCTGTTGTTCGATAACGCCATCGTGCATCAACACAACTTGGTCTGACAGGGCGAATGCTTCTTCCTGTGAGTGAGTGACATGCACGAAGGTGATGCCCAATTGTTGTTGAATCCGCTTAAGCTCGACGCGCATTTTGCCACGTAAGAAAGGGTCCAGAGCCGAAAGGGGTTCGTCGAGAAGGATGACGTCAGGCTGATTGATCAGCGCGCGCGCTAATGCCACTCGCTGTTGTTGCCCACCGGATAATTGGTCGGGCAGGGCATCGGTATAGCTCTCCATGTTCACTAACTTGAGCATTTCAATCGCCTGCGCGTGACGGGTGGCTTTTGCCACGCCTGAGATTTTCAAGCTAAACGCGGTGTTGTCCACGCAATTTAAGTGGGGAAAAAGTGCGTAATTCTGAAACATTAAGGCCGTACCACGCTTTCGGGGCGGTAAGCCTGTGACATTTCGATTGTCGAGCAGAATGTCACCGTCAGTGGGGGTTTCGTGCCCGGCAATGATTCTCAGAGTCGTGGTTTTTCCACAGCCACTCGGGCCGAGCAAACAGCAGTAATGACCCGCAGCAATGGATAGGCTGATATCCTTAATCGCTTCTTTGTTGCCATAAGCTTTGTTGATACAGACAAGTTCGATAGCACCTTTTTTCATCGCGAATACATAAGTTGTTAACAATTGTTTAAATTGCTTATACAAAGTTTATGCCGGGCTTTGAGTGTTCCGAAAGAGTTTATTATTTACAGAAGGTTATCTGTGAATTTGTAAATTTCTCACTAAAATTTAGTAAGTTATTTCCCCATATCTCTTGAAAAAATGCTTTGTAAAAGAGCAATTTTTTGATGATTTGTGCTTTGATGGTGCACCTTTTGAAAAATTTTATGGGGTTTTAATTGACAGCTATGACGATAAATTGTTAACAATATAGTTTGACGTTGGGAGTACTGTGTGAGTCACGCTGAAAAAGAAATTACACGCATCATGTCGATATTAACGAGTGCCATTGCTGAGCATCGTCTGCCACCTGGCACTCGGCTTAAAGAAGAAGTGATCGCAGGCCTGTTGGAAGCGAACCGTAACCATGTTCGAGCGGCTTTGCGCCGTTTGGCGATTGAAATTAAGGTGGTTTCGCTTGTGCCGAATAAAGGCGCGCGGGTTGCACAACCCAGCCGAGATGAAGCTAAAGATGTATTCAGTGCGCGGTTAGTGCTGGAGAAAGCCGTTGTGGAACAAGCAGTCGCACAAATGAGTCCGGCTAAAGCCAATGCCCTGCTTAAGCAGTTAGAAAAGGAGGCGCAGGCGATACGCGCCAATGATCGTCAACGGATGATTCGCGAATCTGGGGAGTTTCACAAACTCATTGCTCAGATCAGTGGTAACCGTGTCTTGGCTGAGTTGCTTGAAGGCTTGATCACTCGAACGTCATTGATTATCGCGCTATACCAGGAGACAACCGATGTGAAGTGTGCGCTGGAAGAACACCAGCGGTTAGCGCAAGCATTGATCGACAAAAATCCGGATACGGCCATCGCATTGACTGAAGAGCATATGCACTCTATCGAGTCCCATTTACAGCTTGATCTTGTTGAAAAAGAAATCGATTTAGGACTTGCTTTGGGTGTTAATTTCTCAGTGTAAGCGTACAATAACGGCAATACTGTTTGGCATGCTTTTAAAACGCGCAGGCCTGTCGAACTGAAGGCTTGAAGAAGCCAAAAAGATCTTTTTATTAGACTGTAGGAGGAAAGACATTGCCTGGTATAACAAGTTATGGGGCTTATGTGCCCTATTATCGGTTAACTCGGAAAGCGATGGGAGGCGGTAAAGGTGAGCGTGCGATTGCGAGCTTTGACGAAGACGCTGTTTCTATGGCCGTGGAAGCGTCTCGGGATGCAGATTTAAGCGCGGTAGATACACTTCTGTTCGCAACAACCAGCCCACCTTATGCAGAAAAGCTCAACGCGGCAGCTATTGCAGCCGCTTTAAGCCTGCCGTCGTCGATTCGTTCAACAGAAATTGGCTCAAGTAGCCGAATGGGTCTGGGAGCGCTGCTGATGGGTGCTGATGCAGCGGCAGCGGGGCGGCATGCCTTAGTGTGTGTGAGTGATGTCGTCGTCGGTGCTCCGAGTGGTTCGAGAGAAAAAGGTGGTGGTGATGCTGCGGTGGCCTTTGTAACCGGGCCAGATGACGAAGCCATTGCCCGTTTTGTCGGACAAGCTTCTGCTACAACGGAGCTTTTGGATGTTTGGCGTCTGCCAGGGGAAAAGTTCGCTAACCAGTGGGAAGAGCGTTTCGGAGCTGAAATCCTCGGACCTATCAGCAACGATACCGCTAAGCGTGCTCTTGAAGATGCTGGCGTTCAGCCGAGTGACTTGGCTGCAGTGGTACTGGATGCGACGAATAAGCGGGATGTGGCCGGTATTCCACGCGCATTGGGGTTACAAAAAGAGCAACTCGCCGATATGCTGGAAGCGAATGTTGGTCGTACCGGTGCAGCCCACGCCGGGTTGGTATTGGCGCGTGTGCTGGATTCAGCAAGTCCTGGCGACAAAATTCTGGTGGTCTCTACGTGTGATGGTTGTGATGCAGCTGTGCTTGAAGTGACCGATAAAATCACTGCCGGACGGCCCAAACGTTCGGTTGACCGTTGGATAGCCTCGGCACGGAACGATATTCCTTACAACACTTACCTTAAATGGCGCGAAATTTTACCCTTTGAACCGCCTCGCCGTCCGGATCTGGATCGTCCGGCAGCGCCGCCCATGCAACGGAACCAGCATTGGAAATATGGTTTTTATGGATCCCGGTGTACGGAGTGTCAATCGGGCTACTTACCCCCGCAACAGGTCTGTTTAACGTGTGGGTCGGTCAATAAAATGCAGGAAGAAGCTTTTGCTGATGTGCCTTGCAAAATTAAGACATACACTTTTGACCACCTTGCCTACACCCTCCAGCCTCCAGTGGTTTCAACGGTAGTAGATTTTCAAGGCGGCGGCCGGTTAACGTGCGAAATGGCCGATGTTGACCCCGCCAGTGTAAAAATTGGTGACCAACTGGAAATGACGTTCCGCCGGTTGTATACCGGCAGCGGTGTTCATAACTATTTCTGGAAAGCGCGTCCGCAGCGCTAGGAGATTAATAAAATGGCAAGTAGAGGAATTAAAGATAAAGTTGCGATCGTTGGGATGGGCTGTACTGCTTTTGGTGAGCACTTTGATCGTAGCGCAAGTGACTTATTGGTTGAAGCCGCCACTGACGCGATGAGTTCTGCAGGTGTTGAGAAAAAAGATGTGGATGCCTATTGGCTGGGCACCATGTTCAGTGGATTGGCCGGTTTGACGCTTTCCGAGGCACTGAAAACAGATTATAAACCCGTGACGCGGCTTGAAAACATGTGTGCCACGGGCAGTGATTCTTTTCGGAATGCCGCTTACGCGGTTGCCAGTGGTGCGTTTGATTTGGTCATGGCGGTGGGTGTTGAAAAACTCAAAGACTCAGGTTATTCCGGGCTGGTGATTCCCACGCCGCCGAGTGATGGCACCGAATCCAGTATGACTGCCCCGGCGATGTTTTCATTATTGGCCCCGGCGTACTGCGAAAAGTACGGTGTTGATCAGGAAAAAATGAAGGACGTCATTTCCCGGATCGCCTGGAAAAACCATGTCAATGGTGCGAAAAATCCAAAAGCACAGTTTCGTAAAGAAGTCCCACTTGAGGTGATTAAAAATTCACCACCCATTGCAGGGATGTTTGGTGTGTTTGACTGCTCGGGTGTCAGCGATGGCGCAGCGGCGGCTGTTTTGTGTCGTGCTGAAGATGCTTACAAGTACACAGACAAACCGATCTTCCTGAAGGCAATGTCCGTTGCTGCTGGCCCGAATGAAGGGTTCATGAACCAGGATTATGACTTCACAACCTTCCAGGAAGTGGTTGCATCATGCAAAGACGCGTATCAGCAAGCGGGTGTGACTAACCCGCGGGAAGAAATCAGCATGGCCGAAGTGCATGACTGTTTTACTGCTACAGAGCTGGTTTTGATGGAAGACATGGGCTTTTCTGAGCGAGGTCAAGCATGGAAAGATTGTGAAGAAGGTCGTTTCGATGGAGACGGTGCACAACCTGTCAATGTTGACGGTGGCTTGAAGAGCTTTGGGCATCCCATTGGCGCCAGCGGCTTGCGCATGATGTACGAAATGTTTCTACAATTGCGTGGTGAAGCCGGTGAGCGTCAGATTGATAATCCCAAATTAGGCATGACACATAATCTGGGAGGGCAGCCTGGGCGCTGTGTGAGTTTTGTTTCCATTGTCGGGAACAAACCAGGTTAACTTAAGCGCAAACTGTTCTGATGAAAAAGCGGCGTGGGGTCTTCCCGTGCCGCTTTTTTATTTTGGCTGCATGGGGGAGTTGAGTTTAATCGCGTGAGTTTTGCTGGGCTTGTATTTTAGAAGGCATGGCCAATTATCAACCCTTTGATTTTCATCTCATGCAAGCATCTGTGCCTGCTGATGAATTTGAGTGGCTACTTGATACTTCCCGCCCTTCTGTTTTTAATTTCGGGAGGTTTATCGATGGGGTTAGGTTCGCTGCTCTCTTTAAAGCTCCGGATGGATCACTTTTTGCTTAGCTAGTGGCATAAGCAAACGTAGACAAGCCCTTACGTTGTTCAGCGACATTTTTTGCACCAGCTTCATGCATATCTTTAATGAGATGTATCGATTTGGTGCATTTCCCTCTGAGGTTGGTCAATCTGAAGTATCTCTTAAGGCTTACAATTTGTTAGATAGTTGTCTGCGGAAATTTATGGAGTATACGTGGTGCGCAGTCCACGTTTTCGTTTTGGTGAGGTGAGTGATGAGCAAGAAAACACTGGTTGTCATCGGCAATGGCATGGTTGGGCAAAATTTTCTGGAGGGTTTAGCGGAAAGCGCAGCCGCAAAAGAATACCAGGTTGTCGTTTTTTGTGAGGAGCCGCGAGTTGCGTACGATCGGGTTCATTTAAGCAGTTACTTCTCAGGGACCTCCGCAGAAGAGTTGTCACTAGTAGAGGCGGGTTTTTTTGATTCAAACGGAATAACATTGCACCTGAATGATGCCGTTGTGGAAATTGATCGAGACAACAAAGTTATCCAATCCGAGCAAGGTACCCGTATTGCTTACGACAAAATTGTTATGGCTACCGGCTCTTATCCCTTTGTACCCCCGATTCCAGGCTACGACCGTAAAAATTGCCTTGTCTATCGTACGATTGAAGATTTAGAAGCTATCAGTGCAGCCACGCAAAACGGGCGCGTTGGTACGGTTGTGGGGGGAGGATTGCTTGGTTTGGAAGCCGCAAAGGCCATCAAAGATTCAGGGCTCGAAACGCATGTGGTGGAATTTGCGCCACGGTTAATGGCCGTGCAGGTTGATGAAGGTGGTGGCGCTATGCTTCGCAGCAAAATTGAAGAGCTCGGAGTGAATGTCCACACCAATAAAAATACACAAAGTATTGATGATGGTGAGCAGTGTTTTCACAAGATGAGCTTTGCCGATGGTTCAGCTCTGGAAACCGACGTAATTGTCTTTTCAGCCGGTATCAGACCTCGGGATCAACTGGCGAGGGAGAGTGGCCTGGACGTGGGCCAACGAGGCGGTATTGTGATCAATGATCAATGCCAGACTTCTGATCCAGATATCTATGCGATCGGGGAGTGCGCCTTGTGGGGTGGCCGTATTTTTGGGCTGGTTGCGCCCGGCTATCACATGGCTAGAACGGTCGTTGACCAGCTGGCAGGCGGTGATATGAGTTTTACAGGTGCTGATATGAGCACCAAATTGAAACTGATGGGTGTGGATGTGGCCAGCATTGGTGATGCGCATGCCCAAAGTCAGGGCGCGCTGGTCTACACCTACCAAAATGGCTCGGATGAAGTCTATAAGCGCATTGTTGTCAGTCAAGACAAAAAGCAGTTATTAGGCGCGGTATTGGTCGGGGACGCCTCGGGCTATAGCACATTATTGCAATACTGCTTGAATGGCATTGAGTTGCCTGATGAGCCTGACAGACTGATTCTGCCTGCCCGTTCAGGTGAGTCCGTTGGACTTGGACCGGATGCGTTGCCGATGAGTGCGCAGATCTGTTCTTGTTATGACGTGACCAAGGGTGATGTTTGCCAGGCGATAGAGTCGGGCTGTAACACATTGCCGGCATTGAAGGCCGAGACATCGGCCAGTACCGGCTGTGGTGGCTGTGCCGCGTTACTCAAGTCGGTTATGGATTGTGAACTGGAAAAAATGGGCATTGAGATTAATACCGATCTTTGTGAGCATTTTCCCTATACTCGTCAGGACTTATATAACCTGGTCAGAGTAGGTGAGATCACGTCATTTGATGAGTTATTGGCTAAACATGGAAAAGGGTACGGCTGTGATATTTGTAAGCCCGCCGTTGGGTCCATTCTGGCGTCCTGCTGGAATGACTACATTCTTAAAAAAGAACACGTAGGATTACAGGACACAAATGATACCTACCTGGCGAATATGCAAAAGGATGGCACTTATTCGGTTGTTCCACGTATTGCCGGTGGAGAGATTACAGCCAGTGACCTGGTGACCTTGGGGCAAATCGGGCAAAAATATGGTTTGTATACCAAGATCACAGGTGGTCAACGGATTGATTTTTTTGGTGCACGTTTGGAGCAACTTCCCTTGATATGGAAAGATTTGGTCGAGGCCGGCTTCGAAAGCGGGCATGCCTACGGTAAGTCGGTAAGAACGGTCAAATCCTGTGTCGGCAGCACCTGGTGCCGGTATGGTGTGGATGACAGTGTCGGCATGGCCATTCGGCTCGAAAATCGCTACAAAGGTTTGCGGGCGCCGCATAAAATTAAATTTGCCGTCTCGGGTTGCACACGCGAGTGTGCCGAAGCGCAAAGTAAAGACATCGGCGTTATCGCGACAGAACAAGGCTGGAACCTTTATGTGTGCGGGAATGGTGGAATGCGTCCTCGGCATGCGGATCTGTTTGCTACAGAGCTGGATGATGAAACCCTCATCAAATACATTGATCGCATTTTGTCGCTTTATGTGCGAACAGCGGATAGGCTGCAGAGGACTTCTGTATGGATGGAAAATATGGAAGGTGGTTTGGATTACCTTAAATCGGTTGTGATTGATGACAAACTGGGCATTTGTGATGAACTGGAGGCACAAATGCATCATGTTGTAGATACATATCAATGTGAATGGAAAACAACGGTTGAGGATGAAGAGAAAGTGAAACGTTTTCGTTTCTTTGTGAATAGTGATCAAGCAGACGATAATGTCGTCTTCATCGAAGAACGCGGACAGATTCGCCCAGCACGGGAAGAAGAACGCGCACATATTAAAGCAGTAGGAGTGTGAAATGCCCGAATGGGTTGATGTTTGTAGTATTGATGATTTACAAGAAAACTCAGGTGTATGTTGTCTAGTGGAGGGAAAGCAGATTGCGCTGTTTTATTTGAAACACGAGACGGAACAAGCGGTTTTTGCATTAAACAACTATGATCCCATCGGTAAAGCCAATGTGCTTTCTCGAGGGATTATCGGTTCGTTGAGTGGTGAGCCGGTCGTTGCATCGCCACTTTACAAGGAGCACTATAGCCTGAAAACAGGCCAGTGCCTGGAAGATGAGTCGGTTGCTGTCGATGTGTACACTGTCCGTCTTAATAATCATCGTGTTGAAATACAGGCGTAAAATATGGGGAAAAACTACGAGTACTATATTGCAGATGTCTTCACGAACCAGCCATTTAATGGTGCGCAGATTGCTGTTTTCCCTGATGCCGCTGGACTGAATACGCGATTGATGGGACTTGTCGCACGAGAGTTGAATCTTTCTGAGACCGTTTTTGTGACAGAGAGTCCCTCAAGTCAAAATCAATGGCGCGTACGCACCTTCTCTCCGCAAGGTGAGGTGAATTTTGCAGGCCATCCGATTATTGCAACGGCGTACACACTGGCCAGTTGTGGCAAGATAACATTGGGGCAGCCCTATACTTCAGTGCTTCTGGAACAAAACATTGGGGTCATTGAAGTCAATATATCGGGAAAAGACAAGCAACCCTCGTTTGTTCAGTTCAGTCGGCGCTTTTCTTCAACGGTTGACCTGTTTGCACCAACCGATTACGAGTTAGCTCGGTTATTGTCTTTGGAACCCAAAGACATTGCCAACAAAAGTTATTCAGCGCGCTTGGTGTCTAGTGGTGCTCACCCCTATCTGATTGTACCTGTAAAAAGTTATGAAGCTGTGCGATCCGCCGTCTTTGATGCCTCGGCCTGGAGTCAAACCTCAGCGCCACAAACTGCGGCTCAGGAAATTCTACTATTTGCAGATCGGAACCCCTTCCAGGATGCAGACTTCAACGCGCGTCTTGTTGGTCCGCGGATCGGTGTGACTGAAGACCCACCAGTCGGTAGCGCCATGCCGGCATTCGCGGCGTACTTATGTTCTTTTGATCACGTCCAGCCAGGAACACATTCCTATCGTGTTGACCGTGGAGACAGCAAGTGCCGCCGCAGTGTTTTGAACATTGAAATGGATAATGAAAAGTCTGATGAGCTGACGCTTCGGGTGGGAGGGGAGGCTGTTATGATTGCTGAGGGGACCCTTGATATTCCCGAGGAAATGCTTGCGTAAAGTAATATTATGCTGACTGTCTTGGTAGAGCCATTTACGATTTAAGGTACGAGCAAAAGTCAATTGCTGTACATAAAGGGGCAGTCCCGTTGCAAACGAACCGTCAAATGCGCCGCCTTTACCTACGCATCCTTGTTAAGCTGATGGTAGCCGTTGCTGTCTGCTGGTTAGTGTTTGTCGTTTTGCTGTGAGTTGCGCTAAATATCGCTTGGTCGCTT
>DJFX01000049.1:106494-111530 GCA_002432635.1 Halothiobacillaceae bacterium UBA5861
TCGCTTGGTCGCTTAAGTCGCTTTGACTAAATTGACAACGTTGCGTGGCTGGCTGTTCATGAAGCTGACGATATTGTCCCGTGTTTGATTGATAATCCTCTGGCGGGATTCGTCTGCGGCCCAGGCCACATGAGGGGTCACAATCAAATTAGGGATTGGCCCAGCCAAGAGTGGATTGCCGGCTTTGGGAGGTTCTGTGCTGAGTACATCAACGCCTGCGCCTGCGATCACTCCTTGCTTTAGGGCCGTGGCAAGGGCGTGCTCGTTGACAATGCCTCCACGAGCCGCATTGATCAGCAGAGCACTTGTTTTCATCAACGATAGTTCGGCTTGGTCGATCAAATTTCTTGTTTGTTCTGTGAGGGGGCAGTGCAAGGTCACAATATCCGAGTGTTGTAATAGCGTATTTAACGGCGTTCGCCCGCGAGTGGAGGTAGCGGAATCATGACTTTGGGCAATGAGGATATTCATCCCAAAAGCCTCTGCTAATTCAGCGACCCGCTTCCCGAGTTCACCATAACCAATGATGCCTATTGTTTTGCCGGCCAGCTCGTAGGTAGGGTAGTCCAAGAGGCAAAACTGTGTGCTGCGCTCCCAGTCGCCTTGTTTGACGGCCGTGTGATATTCGAAAAGTTTGGTGGTCAAGGCCAGAATCAGGGCAAATACATGTTGTGTGATGGAGGGGGTGCCGTAGTGTGTGACGTTGCAAATAGGGATATTTCGGGCGGAGGCTGCGTGGTGATCAACATTGTTTGTACCGGTGGCTGCGACGCAAATCAGTTGCAGGTTTTTGGCTGCTGCGATGGTGTTGCCATCAATGGGGACTTTGTTTGTGATCACAATGTGGGCATCTTTGCAGCGTTCCAGTACATCTTCTTTTACTGTTTCCTCAAAGCTGGTGAAACGAGGTGTAATACTCGATAAAACCTTAAAGTCGATCCGCTCACCAAACGATGCCTGATCAAGAAATACCACCTTAGGTTGGTAGGTGTTTGTCATACCTAAAACTCACGTAATACTGAATCGGCGGCGAATGTCACGCAGAATGATAAAAATCCACGGCCACAAAAAAAGTCCAAATAAACACGGTGCATAAAAAATCAGAGGGTGCTCAGGTAATCGGTTAACCAGGCCGTTTGCCCAAAGCACGATCGTTTGTTTCAAAATCAGTAGGGCTGTCACAATCAGTGCTTGTTGCCCCAGTGGGGCGATCCGGATGCGTTGATATTGTAATGTAATGATATAAGTAATAAGCACCAGTCCCAGCGCATGCTGTCCCAGCAATGTGCCTTGGCTGACATCAAGAATCAGGCCCACAATCCAGGCAAATGCCATCCCGAAGAGGCGGGGCGTGGCCATGGCCCAATAAATGGCAACCAGTGTCACCCAGTCCGGGCGAAAGGGTCTGGCCCAGTCAGGTAATGGGAGCATTGTGATGGCGAGGGCGCAAATCAGCGAGCATGGAATCACCCAGACGTTTCTTAGGTTAATCAACGGCGTCTACCTTCGGAGCAAGACGCGTTTTCTCAGGTGACTCTGTTTCTGCTGCCGATAGTTTTTTTTGTACGGCAATCAACAAAACTTCTCGACTTCGGTCGAGTAAGGCCGTTGGTCTGGCATAAACCATCGCAAATGGTTGGGCAGGCGGGTATTGTATTTCGTGGATAACGGCGACAGGGTAGCCTCGTGGAAAGATTCCGCCTAATCCTGATGAAATGATGCGGTCCCCCACGCGAACATCGGCATTTTGAGGCAGGTAGAGCAAGCTCAGCTGATCGGACTGACCGGTTCCTTCTGCAATGCTTCTCAACCCATTTCGAACGAGCTCTACGGGAATGGCGTGACTAGGATCGGAGATCAACAGAGCCATTGAGGATAGGGAAGACACTTCGGTAATTTGTCCCATAATGCCGGAAGCATCGATCACAGGCTGTCCGATGTAGACGCCTGAGGATGTCCCTTTGTTTACACGTACCTGCTGGCGGAAGGGATCAAGGTCGATCGATAAAAGCTCAGCGATCAAGACCTGGTGTTGCAGTCTTTCTGCAGAACCGAGGAGCTGCCTGAGGCGCTTATTTTCGGCAATCAGCATGTCCATGCGCTGCTGTTGGACTTTGAATGCTTGGTTTTCACTTTGTAGACGTTCAACCTGGTGGCGCAGCATAGTTTGTGTTTTTGCATTTTCTGCGACCGTGTCCATTACAGTAGATGGGACATTCACCAGGTATTCAATGGGATAAATGGCGTCGCTTAATAAGGAGCGAATAAACCGAAGATGATTGAAGCGGTGGTCAACAGTCATCAACGTGATAGACAGAATGCACAGAAAGGCAAGTTTAAGATTGTAGCCGGCACTACGCTGAAAAAGAGACTCCATGGTGACAGTAGCTTACTGGCTAGAGGGGATTATTCAAGTGAAAAGAAATCGCCTCCATGTTCATCAATCAGCTCCAGAATTCGTCCCCCACCACGGGTCACGCAAGTGAGCGGATCTTCTGCAATAATCACAGGCAAGCCGGTTTCTTCCATAATCAGCCGGTCAATATCGCGCAATAGTGCACCCCCTCCGGTGAGGACGATACCTCGGTCGGCAATATCGCCCCCGAGCTCGGGTGGCGTTTGTTCCAAAGCATTTTTTACGGCACTGACAATGCCGGAAAGCGGTTCCTGAAGTGCTTCAAGTACCTCGTTGCTGTTCAAAGTGAATGCCCGGGGAACCCCTTCAGACAGATTTCTGCCTTTCACTTCAATCTCTAGCAGTTCCTTGCCAGGATAAGCGCAACCAATCTCTTTTTTGATGTGCTCGGCGGTTGCTTCACCAATGAGTGTGCCGTAATTACGGCGTACATAGCTGATGATGTGTTCATCAAATTTGTCGCCACCAATGCGTACAGATGCTGAATATACAATACCGTTCAGAGACATGACGGCGACCTCGGAAGTGCCTCCTCCGATGTCCAGAACCATTGATCCTTGAGCTTCTCCAATAGGCATGCCAGCGCCAATAGCTGCAGCCATCGGCTCTTCAATCAAAAAGACCTGGCGCGCACCGGCTCCCATCGCAGATTCCCGAATGGCCCGTCGTTCAACTTGGGTGGCCCCGCATGGCACGGCAACTAATACACGTGGGCTGGGACGAAAGAAGCGAGAGTCATGTACTTTTTTGATGAAATGCTGGAGCATTTTCTCCGTGATATTAAAGTCGGCAATGACGCCGTCGCGCATGGGGCGGATTGCGATAATATTCTGAGGGGTTCTACCCACCATTTTTTTAGCTTCTTCGCCGTAGGCTTCGATCGCTTTTGATCCATTCCGTGTGGTGTCGGTACGAATGGCTACAGCAGAAGGTTCATCAAGCACGATACCTCTGCCACGTACATATATGAGTGTATTGGCTGTGCCAAGGTCAATCGATAAATCCGTTGAAAAAAGGCCGCGAAAACGTTTGAGCATGGGGTTTTAATCTTCGTTAATAAAATCTTTGGAGGCTTAATGTACCAATGTACAAAGTGTTTGGCTAATTACAACGAGCATCCATCCCTAATTTAGCCAAACTGTGCTAGTCTGCGCTTTTTATAGGCGAAAATCAAAAAGGGAATGGCTATGGCATTAAACGAGGACAATGTCCGGTCGATTGCGCATCTTGCACGGTTATCAATGACAGATGAAGAGCGAGGTCACTATGCAGAAGAGTTGTCGACAATTCTTGATTTTGTCGAAGTCATGCGCTCCATTGATACAACAGATGTAGTACCGATGGCCCATCCTCACCATGCGACTCAACGGCTTCGGCCCGATGTTGTCACTGAAACCGACCAACGGGAGAAATTTCAGCATCAGGCGCCAGCGACGGAGGGTGGGTTGTACCTGGTGCCAAAAGTTATCGATTAAAATAGCCGCTTTACCTATTAACGTTAAGGAAAAACGCAATGAAAAAACAGTTCTCTTTTTTGGCAACCAGTGTACTTTTGATGGCTTTGTCAATGTTCACCCAAGCCCATGCAGGTAGTAGTGATCTCGTCGGCATGTTGAGCGGCAAGTTGGGTGTAACCGAGGCGCAGGCCAAGGGTGGGGCGGGTGCGATTTTTGATTACGCCAAAGGACAACTCAGTGCAGATGATTTCGGCACGGTTTCAAGTGCTTTACCCATTGTTTCCAGTCTGATTGGCTCAAAACCGGAAACATCCAGCGAAAAAGGCGGCTTGGGTGGTGCACTGGGTAGCATGGGCAGTGCTCTGGGTGGTAGCAAAGGCACCACAACGTTGGGTGTTGTCTCGGCGCTCGGTGGTGCTTTTTCATCTCTAGGGTTGGATGCTGATATGGTGACAAAGTTTGTCCCAATTATTCTGCAGTATGCGCGGCTTGAAGGTGGAGCAAAAGTTATGCAGTTGCTCAGCGGAGCACTTCAATAGAAAGCTTGAAAAGCTGTTGAAGGCCTTTCCGATGTTTTTTCTCAAAAAAGCGGATGTACCCAGATTTAATGCATCTAAACCGGGAAAGGCCTTCAAAAATGAACAGTTAGGAATGTTTGATGTACCGTAAAACTTTGTCAGAACTCGCGGCAGAATTACAAAAAGGGCAAATCAGCAGCTTGGAGCTGACCCGGCTTTTTCTTGACCGTATTGAAGCCTCAAATACATCATTGAATGCGTTTATCAGCGTGGACCGTGAAGGTGCTGAACAGGCTGCCAAAGCCGCTGATGCTTTGCTTGCTCAAGGTCAGACAGGGCCCCTGCTCGGCTTGCCGCTTGCGCATAAAGATATCTTTTGTACGGAAGGGGTAAAGACATCGTGTGGCTCGCGTATGCTGGATAATTTTATTTCGCCATACGATGCCAGTGTGGTGGCTCGTCTCAAAACAGCCGGCGCTGTCATGCTGGGGAAAACCAATATGGACGAATTTGCGATGGGTTCGTCTAATGAAACCAGCTGGTACGGTGCCGTTAAAAATCCTTGGGATAATACATGTGTACCAGGTGGATCTTCTGGTGGTTCAGCCGCGGCTGTGAGTGCTCGGCTCACCCCCGTTGCGACTG
>DJFX01000040.1 GCA_002432635.1 Halothiobacillaceae bacterium UBA5861
AGCTCGCGCCGTTTATGGCAGCGATAGGCCTTCTTTTTCAAACTATGCAAATATTGATTGATTTAGCAAAAAAAGCCCTATGTGGGAACAGAATTTTACCATTTTCTGTTTATCGCTCTATTAAAGAGCAGCATATGTTGAATGTGCCGGTGATTAAACCATTGCTAATAGTGGTTTTGTCTGGAAGTAAAAAACTGGGTCTCGAAGGAGAATTACTATGCCCATCGGGTAGCTTTGTTTTTTTGTCGAACAAACCAACTATTGCGATGAGAAATATTCCAAGCGATTCAGAGTATTTTGCCCTACTCATCGAATTTGAATATTCTGATTTTGAGTGTCTTGAATACAGAAACTCTGAAACGAATACGTATTTTCAAGGAACAATAGAACCAACGCTCGAATATACTTTGAAGCAGTTTATAGAATGGTCGGAATTTGCCGCTCCTCAACTGTGGCATATCCGTCGTAAGGAAATTCTTCAGGTAATGGAAACATTGGGCTTTGAACAGGTGAGGTCCATAATGAAACCGCCTACTTTAAGTCACAAAATCTTCACCATTATTACTTCAGATTTAGCGAACGATTTAGATGCAGGGGCCATTTCGTCAATGCTCGCAATGAGCGAGTCGACATTGCGTCGAAAGTTAAGTGCAGAGGGTGATAAGTTTCAGGACATTAAGGATAGAGCAAAGCTTGGGTATGGTTTGCACTTGGTACAAACAAGTGCTAACTCAATTGGTCGTATTGCAGAGCTATGCGGCTACTCATCTCAGTCACGTTTTACGGATAAGTTTAAGCAGCTTTTTAATATTACGCCTACCGAGTTAAGAAAAACAAGAATGAACGGATCGGGCGAATGAATGATTGTTTTGGGGCTAATTCGCGTTTCTGATGAAACGTATGATAAGCACTCTTATCAATTAGAGGTTCAAATGAAAAAGTCGATTAATAAATTTGCGATCTTATTTTCCTCGTTGCTTCTATCTACGGCTTCGATGGCAGATAATTTCTTACTGAGCAGTACACAAATAGTTCATGGTGAGCTCATGGACAAAGCACAGGAATTCGAGGGGTTCGGATGTAGTGGAGGTAATGAATCTCCGCAGCTTTCATGGAGTAACGCGCCAAAAGGAACAGTTGCCTTTGCGATTACCGTTTATGACCCTGACGCTCCAACGGGAAGTGGCTGGTGGCATTGGCAAATTGTCAATATTCCGTCAAATGTGACAAGTCTACCTGCAGGTTCTGGTGATCAGAGCAATAAACTATCCCCCAAAGGAAGTCGTCAAATTAACAACGACTATGGTTTTTCAGGTTTTGGCGGTGCTTGTCCTCCTGAAGGACATGGCGTGCATAGATATCAATTTACTGTGCATGCTTTATCCAAGATATTAGAATTACCTGAAAACGCTTCAGGTGCCTTAACTGGGTACATGATCAATGCGCACTCTTTGGGTTCAAGTTCCATTGAGGCGTTATATAAACGTTGATAACCTAACAAAAAGATTAAGCCGATGCGCTAAGCGCACGGCTTATCTAGGCGTTAAATTTATAAAGGCAGATCATGGATGTCACTAGAATAGAAGATCCCAAAACTGATGACAGTAAGGCTATCGATGATGGTGTCATGGAATATGGGCTTTCTCAAGTGAACGGTGTTCTTCCCAAAAAATGGGCCTTCGTTGCGAAAGAAGAGGGTGAAGTTATTGGCGGTGCTACAGGAAGAGTCCACTTCTCTCAGTTTTACCTTGATAACTTATGGGTAAAGGAAAATCATCGATCAAAGGGATATGGTACACGGATACATTCTGCAGTTATGTCTTGTGCAAAAGAGCAAGGATGTAAAAGAATCCAGCTCAACACATTAAACAAGAAGGCTGTAGGTTTATATCGCCGCCTAAACTATGAAACAGTTGCAGTAATTGAGGGCTATGTAGATGGGTTTAATCTTTACTATATGGCTAAACAAATTTAACCAGCGCAGCCATGCTCGCCGTTCGGGCTGCGGGCGTTAGCTTTCATCGAAGATTAATATCGGTAGATGCTTTGAGTAGCCTTGGAAATCTTTGTCTGTTGTATAAATTTTCATTTTTAATCGTATTGCAACAGAACAAACTAAAAAATCAATATGAGATCCTTGGATTCCCTTTGCTCTACACACGTTTGAATACTCAGCCGCAGCTTCATAATCAGAATCAACTATTTCTTCATTAGGGAAATATAAAAGCTTTGACCTTAATTTCTCATAGCTTGTTTTGTCGCTGTAGCCTGATAAAACTTCTTGTCTAATTGGTCCTATCATTTTGGCTCGGTTTTCATCTATCAACCGGGCCAAAATGTCTGCAACTGTTTTTTCTTTTGAAGTCTTACTTCTAAGCGCTAATGACCAAATGCAGGTATCTACTAATACTCCGCTCATTTACGGCCCTTTTTATAGTTGTAATCTTCATCCGCAGGTAAATTGCCAAATAAATCAATAACTTGCTTTTGTTTGCGTCTTTGCACATATTCTTTAAGTGCTTGATTTACCGTATCTTTTTTAGTGGAGAGCCCGCCTATACTTAGGGCTTCTTCAAGGAGTCCAGTATCAATAGATAGATTTGTAGCCATGGTTACACCTCTGTTCACACATATGGACACACATGATAGTATGTCAAGCTAACAAATAAATCAACGCCCCCCTAGAGGGTCCCGTTATTAAAGCGTTAGCTACCAATGAGAAGAACATGATTAGGCAACTTCCACGCTGGGTTGAAATAGGTGGCTTCTGGCTGGCCTTAATCGCTGGTTCTGTCAATGCCATTGGGGTATTGGGCTTCAAGCATCAGGCTGTATCTCATTTAACTGGCACCTCAACATTGACAAGCCTCGCAATAGTCGACCTGGATTTCACTGAAACAGGTCATCTACTCCTCATTATTCTGTTCTTTGTACTTGGTGCCGCCCTCAGTGGAGCAATTATCGATAATGCAGTTTTACGCTTAGGCCGTAGGTATAGTTTTGCCCTGGTCATTGAGGCTGTATTTCTACTTCTCGCCATGGGTGCCCTGAGCCGCGGCTCCAACACTGGTCATTACCTTGCTTCAGCTGCCTGCGGTCTGCAAAACGGCATGGTCAGTACATACAGCGGAGCTATCGTCAGAACCACTCATGTTTCTGGCTTGTTTACTGATCTTGGCACCATGCTTGGGGCACGACTTCGTGGACACAGATTAGATACACGGAAAGTTCTGCTATTTGTTCTACTTATTTCAGGCTTTATCCTGGGTGGCTGCGTAGGCGCCATCGGCTTTCAGTATCTTCAATTCACTGCATTAGCATTGCCGGCGTTCGGTGCTCTGACATTAGCCGTGGTTTACTGGGCTTATAGATACGTGGGCAATAACATTGGTAGCTAACAAGTCATTCAAACGGGACCGTGATCTTCCCCCGCTTTAACGGACACCAACGCGCCTGCCCTACAACTCAAACGTTGGGCCCAGTATTGAATGCAGAGATTGTGCTCTGACTGCCTCTTGACGCTCGACTTTTCGGACGAAGCCTGACTCACTACTCTTTAGTCAGGCTTCGTGCTAAACCCTACTGCGCGGCCATGACAGCATCGCCAGATGGATGGTCGATGACCATTTTCCAACGGCCATCTGCTTGGCGGCGAAGTACCGCAACCGAAAGCGCGCTGGCTTCCCCACCATCCGGCTGCGGTGCCGTCCATTTCATCAGGTGCAAAGCAGTGTCGCCGGCTACAACCACCTCATGCGCACCGTAGGTAAAGGCGACACCTGCCTCGACGTAAGATTGGAACATACTTCTCAGCGCGGAATCCCCCGTTATTGGATTACCGGGTTCACCAACGACCACAGCCTCTGGCGCATAGGTTGACATTACGGTATCAATATCGCCTTTAGCGAAGGCTTTGGTCATGGTATTGATGACGGTAAGTATTTCGCTTTGAGTCTTCATTTTATTCTCCTGAGCTTGGGTTGTAACAGCGGTGAACATAAAGGCCACCGCGAGTAACGCTGTATTGACTGAACGCATATTTACCTCCTTTTGTTGTGGGAGAAACGTATGCTAGCCTGAGGCAGTGTCAAAAAATGGCAGTGGCGTGATGAGACTATTTCGGCTGTTTCAACTACTTGATGAACTTCGCTTGAGGCGCACTGCTGTGCCCGCACGAGTATTGGCTCGTGACATGGATGTCTCGTTACGCACGCTGTATCGAGATATTGCGGACTTGCAAGCGATGGGCGCTCCGATACGTGGTGAAGGAGGCGTGGGCTATCGGCTTGAACCGGGTTACTTCATGCCTTCATTGCAACTGGATAAGGACGAGCTGTCGGCGCTAGCGCTTGGCCTTGGTCTGGTCGCGGCACGCACTGATCCGAGCATGTCTGAGGCAGCGCGACGAGCTGCGGCTAAGATCGCATCCTCTGTTGGGGAGGAGGTTCGCCGTGAGTTCCTCGACAGTTCATTTGAGGCCGGGCCCAGTGATGCCGCTAACACCCCTCACCTGGGCATGCTTCGTCAAGCAATCCGAGCGCGCGAGGTGCTGGAGATCGACTACAAAAGCCTTTCTGGTCGACCATCTACGCGATTTGCTCATCCACTTGGGCTTACCGTCTTCGATTCCGTTTGGTTGCTCACCATCTGGTGCGAAACCGCCAGCGACTTCCGCCACTTGCGAGTGGATCGCATTGGTGGCATTCGCGTCACTGCCCGGCGATTCAAAGATGAACGCGGCCGGCGCTTTTCTGACTGCTTGGCGCTTGAGGGGCACGAAAGATTTCCGGACTTTATAGGCAAGTAAGCTCAATAAGGCGCTCGCCGGGCGGCCTTCCCACTGATTTTTGGCCTTAGGCTTTCTCTGAGACATCCCTTAAATGTTACGTACAAAAGAACACCCTACGAAGAATGACGAATGACATGCCCGGGATGACAGGCGATCAAACATCACAGCAGTCAGTTGCACTTCGCCAATGGATTAGACTGGTTGCGGCGTCTCTCATAATACCGCTTGTTTTACTCATCTACGGTGAGGATAAAAGCTGGTGGCAAGCGTGAATCTCTGCGCGGCTGATCGTAAGCTTCTGGACTTGGCGGACGCTCTAGGCTGAACATAAGCATCCCGGCATAACAGCTCTAAGGTAAAAGCCCGGGATAAAGTGCTTGCTTCACTCATGGCAGTGAATCCTGTGTTTCCTAGGGTGATTGTGGCGGGATGAGATCACCACTCTAACGGGCCAACAGAGTTTCCTCTATGGCTTGCCTTAATCGGGTTGATTCTGATCGCTTTCGGGTACACGCTCACTGTTTGAGTACCGGTAGAGAATCGATTTTTTCTAGCGTGGTTCGTATTCAGGCAGAACGAGGCCCTGTGGTGTGTGATACCGGGCCTATCGTTTTGTAAGGCATCCGGGCTACGCGGGAAACATCGTGCCACTGCTGGGCGTCGGCCTTGCTTTTTCCTCAATCTGGGCACGGGGCCCAGCTGCGGCACAGATAGCAACAGGTGCCGCCGACTGTCGCCTCCTCCGGAGTCGGTGCGCTCGCCAGCCTTCCATTGACGAGAAGCGGCAAGATAATACCTTGCGAAGGGTTAACCCCCACTAACCGCCAAAATCTCAGGGCAGCGAGTGACCTTTTAACACCAGCCACTCGCTGTCGACATGAATAAAGCTTAAACACTCTCCACAAGGCTGGCTTGAAGCGCATTAAAAGCACCCTCTAACATGGCAACAACTTCTGCCTCGGGCATGCCTTTAGGTTCAAATACGGCGGACCAAGTAAACTCGGCCTGCTGGTCGGCAAGCTTTTTTACAGAGACCGTACCGAGATAATTACTCACAGGCATCGGCGCATCTTCGTTGTCGATACTGTATTCGAGCGTCATATTCGCGTCGTCCAATAATTGCAACGTCTCTAATATTGGGCCGTTCTCTGTCCCACAGATTCTTTTTGCCCCTTGACCGGTTCCTTGCAGCTCGCATGATGTGATCATGGAAGGTAAATGTTCATGCATGTTATTAAACTGTTTGACTTTTCCCCATAACAAGTTCGGGTCAACTTCAAACTCATTCACAACAGACGCTTTAGCCATTCGATTACTCCTTCAACAAAAAAATTGAAGTGCAAACTATACGGGATAGAATACGACCTATGAATGACAAAAAATCCCAAATATATGTCCCAAAGTACGAAAACGATGCATTATCCGACGTACTTTGCTTGCTCAACTTAAACACAACGATCTATCACAATGCCAAAGTCTGTGGCAATTGGCAGATCAACGAACATACGTTAGGGTCCACCTGTTTTCACATCGTGACATTGGGCAGCTGTGTTCTGAATGTGCCGGGCATGTATGAAGGCACACTCCAATACGGTG
Source organism: Halothiobacillaceae bacterium UBA5861 (assembly GCA_002432635.1). GTDB lineage: Bacteria > Pseudomonadota > Gammaproteobacteria > UBA5861 > UBA5861 > UBA5861. The sequence goes on from DJFX01000040.1 coordinate 6,386, forward strand.
ATTTAGTCATCTTTCCAAAAGAGCTGCCGCACACCATGTACCCCGCACACACACAAACCGGCGAACAACAACACATACCCATTCATGAGAGCCAACACATTGATGGAACTGGCATTCTGTGTGGTGAAGTCCACATCCAACATGCCGGACACCGCTACCTGCTGGACGCCCTGCCCCCCCTGCTCATAATCCCGTACAGCGAAGCCGGAGAATGGCTTCAGGCACTCTTAAAAATGCTCGTTGAAGAAAACAACCGGATCGGGATGGCCTCAAAAGTGATTCTCGACAAAATCTCCGAACTCCTCTTTACCTATGCGCTAAGGCACCACCTTTCGCGCCACACACAAAATACTGGCATCTTTGCACTCTACAGCCACCCTCGGATTGCACGTTCCGTTCGTGCGATACACCAACACCCAGAGCAAAGCTGGACTCTTGAGCGAATGGCCAAAAAAGCCATCTTATCCCGCACAACATTTGCCGAAACCTTTAAACGCATCAGCGGGTGGACAGCCGGCCAATATCTCACATGGTGGCGTATGCAATTAGCGTGGTCACTGCTAAAGCGAGGCATGAACATTTCAGAAACAGCGGAAAAAGTAGGTTACCGATCGGACTCATCTTTCTCGCGAGCGTTTAAAAAACAATTTCATTGCTCAGCAGGTAAAATCCGGCATAGTGAAAACAGGGAACGCTGAAGCGCAACTTGCTCCAACGCACATAAAAGTCCTCAGAACGTTTAATATAATAAAGCACTGCACTGCCCAAGAAGTCTGATAGACCCTTTCTCGCACATGGAGAAAAGAATGGCGGATGAGAGCTACCTAATCTTCGAAAACCAAAAGTTGCAACTACCCCTCTTTACCATTTTAATACCGTAATACAGGGACAATATGTCCGTATACATCAAGATAATAAAGGGACATTG
>DJFX01000046.1:0-1805 GCA_002432635.1 Halothiobacillaceae bacterium UBA5861
AGCAGCGATACCATGAGAGGCGAACTGATGCAGTCATGGTATTTTTTAGCGCTTGGCCAAGTAGGCATATTGATGAGGGCTTTTAGGCGCCCCAGAGTGTGGACAGGGGAGCAGCCCATAGGTTGCTACCCAGAGGCATTGTTTCATCACCATCGTACAGCAGCACTCCTGCTGTGAACTGATCACCAGCCAGGCCGGATAGTTTTTTCAATCCACGCAGATCTCGTTCTTTAACGGTGGCGGAGGCTTTTACTTCAACGCCTAACAGTTGTCCTGCGCTGTTCTCAATCACCATATCAACCTCGTACTTGTCCGCATCCCGGTAGTACAGTAGTCGATAATCATCATCAGAGGTTGCCGAGTGTTTGAGAAGTTCACCGAACACAAAGCTCTCCAGAATGTGGCCGTAGCCTGTTTTGGCCAACGCAACATCTTTGTGACCGATGTTGGTGAGCACGCTCAACAAACCGGAATCGATGAACTGAAGCTTGGGGGTTTTGACCACGCGTTTCAAGCGATTTCGTGCCCATACATCAATTCGTTTGAGTAGGTACATTTGTTCAAAGACATTGATGTAGCGACAGACTGTCTTACCATCGAGGCCGACCTGGCCGCCTAACTTGGAGTAGTTGCACATCTGACCAGCGGTCTGCGCCAGTGCGTGTAGAAAGCGTGGCAACTGATCCAGTTTGTCGATTTCGGCGATATCACGGACGTCGCGTTGAAGAATGGCATTGATGTACTGCCGAGCCCAGGCAGTACGTCGCTTTTCCGTTGGTCTTGCAACCGCTTCCGGGTAGCCGCCGCGTAGAACGCGCTCGACCAGATTGCTGCCGAGTACAGGGGGCTTCGTCGTCAGGATTTCTCCGGCAAAAAAGCGATCTACCCAATTTGCTGGTCTGTTCTCGATTTCACTCTGCGACAGGGGTAAAAGCATTAAGGTTTCCATACGCCCGGCCAGAGAGTCGGCAACCGTGGGTAGCGCCATCAGATTGGCTGAGCCAGTCAGCAGAAAGCGCCCGGGGCGACGATCCTCATCGACGCTTTTCTTGATAGCCAGAAGCAACTCAGGTGCTCGTTGGATTTCATCGATGACGGCGCGATCCAAATTGCGAATCATGCCGACCGGGTCTTCACGCGCTGACAACAATGTCAGTTCATCATCCAGGGTCAGGTAGTGCAGCCCCCGTTCGGCGATTTGGCGTACCAGGGTTGTTTTGCCAGCCTGGCGTGGTCCGGCAAGCAAAACTACAGGGGTATCCTGTAAAGCCTCATCAATTCGTGGTTCAATCCAACGTGGATACAGGGATTGTGGATTCATAACGAAACAATATCGTAAATTGCGGAATGTATCAACGTAAATTAAGGAATAATAAGGTGGTAAACAAGGAAGCTGAGAGGTGTGTATGAACGATCTCAATCAGGGAATGGTAGGTGAGTCCTGGTAATCAATCGGCAATTTTTTCGTGGATTTTCAAGGACTTCCTGAGTATGGTGCTTTTCATGGCATTATCATCTAGCAGCGATATAACCCATTGAATATAAAAGATTAAAAAGGCTTATTTACAATAGAGTGTGAGTGATTCCACGTTTAGCAGTGTTATCGCGAAGAAGGTCGGTTTCAAATGGCCGGTTGCACTTACCCATACGGCCTGGTGTGATTGTGTTGCCTGGACGGAGCGGAATAACCGTTTTAAGGTGTATCAGGATGAGTCTGGTCGTTTGTGGGATGTGCTGTTCATGGCGTTTTACGCCGCACGCACAAGCAAGGACTCCGGAGATCAACCGCAATTCTCGCTCTATCG
>DJFX01000046.1:2117-16977 GCA_002432635.1 Halothiobacillaceae bacterium UBA5861
GGTCTTGGCGATTCTGGTGAGCCGGTTGTCACCATTCTGCTACCCAACGAGGATTAATACCGTTGATAATTATTGGCTCCTTGCCCTGGCCGCTTGGGATAAAGTGGTACCTTTTTCTATTCGTTGAGCGTGCGTTGGCACTGTTTAGTGACAACCTGTTCAATCCGTTGTAGCGCAGCATACTCGCCACAAAGACTTTCAAATTTTTCCCTTGCTGACTCCAGGTTCTCCAGCAGCTCTGTGGCCACACTCTGGACTTGATCCCGGAGGAACTGAGGGCGCAAACCACAGTGGTTTGCCAGCGTATCCCAATGCTTAAAAGTTACAACACCCGGATTTCTCTCTTCGCCAACGGAAAAAGCCAGATGGAAATCAATACGCTCTATGGCACGGGTACAAACAAGGTCATAAAAAGGCGCTAACCGAATTTCACCATTGGTCTGATGCAGTAGAGAAAGGTTTTTGGCATGGCCATCTGAGTTGCCTGCCAGGACGTTGAAGGCTTGCCAGCGGAGTAAATGCTGCACGTCGTTGGCAGGGTCGGTGGAGACCTCCTGGATCAGCCGATAACAATCGGCGAATGTTGGCCCACCATCCTCTTGATACTTGCGTTCGTGACCGAAGCCCAGAGCCTGACAAAAATCTTCCTGATGCAGCCTCGCAATTTGGCCGTTTTCAAGCGAGTATCGATCATAGCGTTCAATCAATGCATAGTGTGTGTTGTCTATCGAGTGCAGTTGAATGTCGACGACGGGTAAGCCGATGGCTTCCGCCAGCACGGTGGTAAAAGTTTCGTAGGCAGGCAGGTGCCGGTAATCGGACAATTCAAATTTCAGGATATGGCTGGAAGGCGATTCCTTTTTCGGCAACCAATAGGTGTCATCTTTAACCAGAATAGGGCACTTGTCCTGGGCTCCGGCCAGAGAAAGTCGAGGGCGTTCGTTCGCCGTCCATGTATAAACCTGACCTCGTCGAGCCACTAGATTGGCCAGCTCTTCGTCCGAGACTTTGTGGTACTCGTGCTCCGTTAGGGGTTGATGCTCTGCTTGCAATATGGAAAGCGCACCCGCACATTCACCGCCAATGGCGCGAAGCAGATCAAAGTCGGTATTGGCGATTTTGAGGTCGCGAACTATCTGGTCACGGACGCCCCCTTCTGGTAGCAGGTTGGCGAAAAAGCGGTGAGCGAGACTGTCTTCTGGCGTAAAATCTTCCTGTTGTAGAGGCAGTGTGTGGGAGATGGCAAATTCACCTTGCGCCAGCCATTCTTCTTCGTAACGAAATCCGATCAGCCCCTGGGTGTTCCGCCACAGGTAGCCGACGAGTTGTTGATCGCTCCAGACATTGAGGCCATCGGGGTCAAGCATGGCGTCCTCCATCCTTTTTTGATGGCGGCCGGGATGGCGTACCCCCACGGGGCTGAACCACCACTTCCAGCCCTAAAGTACGCAGTGCTTGCAACACTTTGCCGAGCTCAGCGGTTTCCTTGCCGCGCTCAAATTCAGATAGAAAGCGGGTGCTCAGATTGCCCAGTCCGGAAATTGTTTCCAGTGTCAGCTTCCGTTGTTTTCGGTGAGCACGCACCAGCTTGCCGAGCTCCTCGGCTGATCGAACCGCACCGTATTGCGCCTGGTCTTTGCTCATATTGCACCTATCAAAAATTACCGTACGGTAAAAAATAGCATGTACATAGCGTAAGAGCAATAAATATTTACCGCACGTGATAATTATTCATATGTTTGGTGCTTTGGTGAGAATTTATCACGTACGATACAAATAATGATGGTGTTCAGTGGTTTGCCAATACCGGTAGCGCTGGTGCCAGTACTAGCGAATGAATCGCAGCGGCGTTTGTGCTCAATCGGCAAGATTTACTACCGGCCATTTACCAAGATATGGTCGAAGCCTAGGAACGCCTCGATGGCAATTGGAAAGTGATGGTGCGAATGATCAAAAAGGATTACATGCACTTGATTGTGCCTTGGAATTAAAACCATCAGGGAAGCTTCGGCTTCCCTTCTTAGCTGCACGCTACGCGCGAGCGGCTAAAAGAAAAAAGCTACCAGCGTTTAGGTGGTTTACGTGAAGTGTGAAACACGCGAAGAATCTCTATGCGATCTAAGCGCGGTCGAACTCGGTAAGGAATAATGTAACGTGTATCCGGAACAACCAGTTCGTGGGTACCGTGAATGCGGCCGGGATGGCCAAGGGCGGGGTTATCAGTCAAGAGGTTAACGGCATCCACGATGCGTTTAACCACTAGGCGCGCTGCTTGAGGATCATCTTTAGCAATGTACTCGGCTTCATCGTCCAAGTTCTGCAAAGCCTTTTTAAGCCACTTAATCTGCATCAACACCCCATTTGCTGAAAGTCTTTTTAACTGTTTTATTGCTGGCAAAGTCGCCATTGTCAGCTTCTTTAATGGCCGCTTTAATCTCTTCGATTTGCCATTCATTCAGCTCAATAAAATCACGAATCGCTTCGGCTGCAAGAAAGGACTTAGAGCGCTGTGTTGCTTCGGCGAGTTGATCCAGCTTGCGTTTAAGTTCGGGTTCTAAGCGAATGGTCATGGTTGTGGACATAGGTATACCTCGAATGTATTCATATGTACACACTATAACGCAAAAGTGGCCGCTGCGTGGCTACTTGTAAGCAGTAAGCAGATGTGCATTTAAAAGTCTATTAAAAACAATGCATTAGAAAAAAGTGCATCCGGGGGGGGGAATTTAGGTGGAATCGTACTTTATGAATTTAGCCGCTCTACAGTCCGCATCCTATAAGGCTCCTGCCAAACAAATCAAGGGGTCCTAAGCTCTAAACTTCTACAACGTTGTTTGTAAAAAATGATACTCCTGGCTAGATCGTTACGTTTAGAATTTCCTGGCGCACTTTACCATGTGACCTCTCGGGGTGATCGTCGGGAAAATATCTATGAAAGTGGTGACGATAGAAGGTTATTCTTATCAGTTTTTCCAGTGTCTGCGAAGCGTGTAACTGGACATGTCATGCTTACTGATTAATGGATAGTCATTATCATTTAATGATTGAGGCGCCGGAAGCAAACTTGTCCTTGGGGATGCGCCCATAAATCAAAGACCTGCCCTCAATTTCTTAGTGAAGTTGGATCCACCCTAAATTGCACTTATGACTTGAATTAGCGCCGCCCGGTTTCGTTGGGTCAAGGCACCGACCGGCCAGGAACTCACCCAACAGGCGCACACCATAGCCCAGCGGGTCGGTCGCTTTCTGGAACGCCAGGGTTTGCTGGAACGAGACGCGGAGAACAGTTACCTGGCTTCGGATGCGGTGGACGACGAGGCGATGAATTCGCTACTGAGGCATTCCATCATCTACCGAGTTGCTGGCTCTCCGTCAGCCGGGTTCGGGGTGCATTGCACGGTTGTCGAGGGGATCAGCAGCTGTTGGACATGCGGGAAAAGGGCGTTATTCTTCCTATACGCGTGGCTTCTAAAAAGTCACCTATGGATTATTTTCGCCTTGTTTCGACATTTTACTCTGCACCCTTTTTTTTATTCTACTCAACCCGACAGGGGTCATACCCAAATAGCGGGCTAAATCATTTTGGGTTATTTTTTTCAATAAAATAGGGGTTGATTCTATTAGTGCGAGGTATCGCTCCTCCGCGCTCATACATAGAAATTCATGTTCTCGCCGTTCCTTTTTTAGGGTCAGTCTCATCAAAAATTCAATAATATTATTAGCTAAAACAATATCTTTTTTTCCGTATTCAACGATCTTTTCGAAGGGTATTTTCACTAGCATGCTAGTTTCTAAGCTGACAAGGCTGAACGAGCAATTTTGTCCAGCATAAATCGAACTTAGGCTTCCAATGAAATCGTTAGGCAAAATAAATGATTTTATTGCCTCCTTACCACTTGAAGATGTGTAGTATGCTTTTAATAAACCTGTCTGGATGAAGTAGAGTGATTTGTCTGAGTCCCCCTGCATAAACACGTGCTCTCCCTTTTCCTTCTCCAACGTATTTCCTTCACAAAGCAGAAGCTCATGGAAGTTCATGAATTTTAACCTCGGTTAATGATTGTCTTGGGTTTTAAAGTTAACCTACTAACGACGGTAGAATGAAGGTAGTTTAACATAGCACGAGACACCATCCATGAAGCTAAAAGGAAAGCGCATAGTTATTACCGGGGGCACCTCTGGTATCGGCTATGAACTAGTGAAATCTTTTTACTCGGACAATGAGCTCATCGTGGTTTCGAGAGATCAAGTAAAGTTGAGTAGGCTTTCTGATGAACTACAGAGAATAGCCATATACAAAGCCGATTTATCTAAACTAGAAGATATAGTCGCGGTAGCGGACGCTATTAAAAGGCAATATGAGTCAATTGATCTGCTTATTAATAATGCGGCTATTCAATACACGGCGACGTTTCTGGATGAAACTTTTAGATATGAAAATATAGCTGATGAGATTGCGGTGAATTTTACCAGCATCTGTTGTTTAACGTATCACCTATTACCCTCGCTATTACACGATGAAAGTGCAGTAATTTTAAACGTGAATTCTGGGCTAGCGTTGGCGCCAAAAAAGACCTCAGCCGTCTATTGCGCGACTAAAGGTGGGTTAAATATTTTTACGCAATCGCTCCGATACCAGCTTGAAAAAACCAATATCAGTGTGCAGCAAGCCTTTTTACCGTTGGTAGACACGCAGATGACGAGAGGCAGGGGGCGGAATAAAATGTCTGCCCAAGAGGCTGCGATACATGTTATTCGTGGTATCGAGAGGGATATTCAAGATCATTATGTTGGTAAGGTTAAACTGCTCAAAATATTGCTTCGATTGACTCCCTCGGTTGCACTAAGGATCACGAAAAAATATTAGCGGGGGCGGCTGCCTTCAAAATATAAACTGGAAAGATTCGTATAAATAACTGATCCCATGGTTTTATCAATACCGGCAACCAGAATACCACTTTAATTATATGATCCTGATGGAGTGATTGCCTTGAGTGCTTTGTTGAAAATAATCCTCATTATCGCGACTTGTTTCGCATCAACGTTTTTGTTGGTTAAATTTACCGGAGTACTATCAATAGAACAAATTGAAAACTGGTTGGTTCAAGCAAAGGAATTATCGCCAATTTATGTTGGTACACTAGTAGTTTTACTTCTGTTTGCAGATCTATTTATTGCTGTACCAACCTTAACTATTAGCATTTTATCGGGTTACCTTCTCGGCTATACATACGGTTCCATATCCGCATTAACAGGGATCGTGTTATCCGGTGTGTGCGGTTACAGTTTGAGCCGCTATTACGGCGACACTATGCTTCAAATCCTAGTAAAGGATGAAGATAAACGAAACGAAGCGATTTCTATTTTCAATAAGCATGGTGTTGTGATGATACTTTTGTCCAGGGCGATGCCTATTTTGCCTGAAGTTTCAGCATGTCTTTCAGGAATGACACGCTTATCGTTTCGAAAGTTCCTGCTAGCGTGGCTAACGAATTCCATTCCTTACGTGTTAATTGCATCTTACGCTGGCTCAATTAGTTCCTTTGATAATCCCAAACCTGCAATATACGCAGCCATGGGGATTTCACTGTCGCTGTGGTTTGCCTGGTTTGTGTATCATCAGATGCAGCCGAAGGTGCATTGATTGATCGTTTTAGTTGTTATCATGTATTCGACCTTGGCTTTGACAAACATCGAAGTGAAATCAGCGCGCAATTTTATATTAGCGGAAAAAACACCCACTCAGAAGAAAGGGGGCAGAGTGATTATTATATGGTCCTGTGAGACTAAAGTATCAGGGTGCCTCTCTATCTCTATGGATTTCTGGAATGGGCTCGCCTAAAGCGACTGTACGTGCCCGGTTGTGCCCCGCATATTATCCAGCGGGGCAATAACCGAGAGTCCTGTTTTTACGATAAGGCCGATTACAAAACGTATTTTGCCTTTCTGCGAGAGTCTTCCGATAAATACCAGGTAGCCATCCACGCTTTCGTATTACTGACCAAACACGTCCATTTGTTGGTTACGCTAAAAGACGACCGTGGCCTTAGTCGCATGATGCAGGCTCAGGGGCGAAAGTACGTGTAATAACTAAATCATACCTATAATCGTACTGGCATGAACATCCCCCGATAAAGTAGACACCTTAATCTAACCAATCAGATGAGGTGTAAAATGCCAAAATACACAAAACCAAGAAGAACCTGGCACTACTTAAATGAGTTTAAAGTCAAACATGAATAAACCGGGTTTCATACAAGAAACATGGTGGGTTTGATGCTGACTAGCTTCAGGAGAGGAATTGCCCTAGTTAGCTTTTCAAATGCTCTTGTGACTTTAGGTATGTGCAAGAGAGCGAAGCGGAGCTTTAGTGAGGTAGTCCAGAGTTGACCGTACAGACAGTGTCCGACAGGATCTCATCCAATTGACTGGTGTCCTACAGAGAGCTGCGGATCAAATGAAGGTATTGAATCAGGCAGCTCGTGACCCCAAGCGGACATGCGATGCGCGCATTGTATAACCCAGCTGGGTATTGTTTAGGTTCCGGACAGGTCGGTACATCAACCCATCGCGACAAAATCGGCGAACTCTGTTTGAAGAAATTCTTGAAGCGCTACGACTGGCGCAGCAAAGCCACTTCTTCGCGGCGTCATAAGGCTGAGATTGGCTTGGCCTGCATGCCACTCTGGTAATACTTTGACCAACTTGCCTGATGCCAACTCATCACGGCAGGTATAGGCGGGTAGAGCGACGATGCCCAGGCCCGCACCAGCGGCTTCTTTTAAGGTGGCCATGTCGTCGCTCTTTAGTCGAGGCAGAATCTGTATATTCTCTTTCGTCCCCGATTGGTGCTCTAGCCTCCAACGGTCCTCATGTGCTTGCCAGCCGAGGGAGAGTGTTTGATGATTTGTGAGATCTTCGGGGGTTACGATTTCAGTGATCGGATAGCCCGGAGAAGTAAACAAGCTCCACTCAACGACAGCCAGTGGCCTCTGTATCAATGTTGAATCAGGCAGTGGATCTGTATGTCCGCGAATGGACATATCGACACCTGAGGCGATTAGATCGATGTTCTGGTTGGTCACCTGTTGCAAAACGGTGATCTGTGGGTTGTCAGTCATAAAACGAGCAATAAGCTCTTTCAATGCGAACTGGGCAATGCCTAACGAGCAGCTTAATGTAACCTGTCCGGATAGCGTGTTCTTCTTCCGTTTTAGCTCAGCCTCAGCAAGTTCTACCTGATCGACCACTGCGCGCGCTCGTTGGTAGAACACTTCGCCGTGTTCGGTGATCTTCGACTGACGAGTTGTTCGTTGGATAAGGATCGTATCCAAGCGCTCCTCTAGCTGCACGATGTGTCTGCTCAGTCGTGACTTCGGAATCCCGAGGGATTCTGAGGCACGGGTGAACCCGCCCTTCTCAACGACATGCACGAAGTAGTAGTAGTCATTTAGATCAATGAATGCCATGGAAGCCCTCCTTATTTGTTCTATAAATAGAATTATATTTCCGAATTATGTCTCTTTACGAGCATATTGTCCTAAATCTATAGTTACTCGAGCTCAGTCGAACAAGAAGGGGTAAATAAAATGAACGCAATCAGCACAGTCATTGGTTTTTCACAAGGCTCGACCGCCGGTGGTATGACTTTCGTATCTGAGCCAATAAGTGGCGCTGATCTCACCGTTGGAAGTGGTTTCAAGGCGGAAAGCTTTCGTGCTGCAGACATTGGAGAAGCCATGGATCCACTCGTGATGGTCGATCACTATGTGATGACGGAACCCACATTTGGCGCGCACCCCCATGCAGGAATGTCCGCCGTGTCACTTCTGTTTGAGGATAGTGACGGTCTTTTTCACAATCGGGATTCATTGGGAAATGACTTCGATCTGCAACCCGGGGATTTGTACTGGCTCAGCGCCGGTAGTGGAGCGGTTCATGATGAATCCCCGCGAGCGAATGCGCGTATCCACGGATTGCAGGTGTTCGTCAATGTACCGCAGACCCGGCGATTCGAATCACCTGCTTCACTCCTCGTACGATCAAAAGATATGCCCGTGATTAACAACGCAGACTCTCGTGTGAAGGTCGCGTTGGGTGAGTCGAATGGCGTTCGCAGCGCAGCCTCCCCATCGATCCCAATGACCATATTAGATGGCACGATGCAGCCCGGCGGTCGCTTCTTACATGGGTCCGCCGCCAATCGAGGCATATGGGTTCAAACCGTGAAGGGAAGCTTGGACGTTGTCGTTGGTAAAACGACAAGGCACTTAGCCCCCGGTCAGGCTGTTGCAATCAAAACCGACGGCAGCGCAAAAATCAGTATCAGGAACGCATCGCGTGAGTCTGTTCACTTTGCCTTGTTCGACGGCGCGCAGGTTGCTGAAACTTATGTTCAGGATGGTCCCTTCGTTATGGGCTCACGAGAACAAATCGCGGACATCAAAGCGGCTTATGAAGCCGGTCAGTTGGGCAGTATCCCAGACAATCATTGAATAAAACTAACTTAATCTAAAGGAGACAGCTATGAACGAACATTTTCACAACCCGGAGCCGTTGAATCCCGATAACGCTGCACTGGTTCTTGTTGATCACCAGGTGGGGCTTATGACGGGGATTCGCGACTACTCAATCGCTGAACTCAAGCACAACATCGTGGGCTTGGCCAAAGCAGCGCGAGCACTCGACCTCCCTATCGTGACTACGACGACATCCTCGGAAACGCTGTGGGGTCCTGCTTTTCCGGAATTGCAAGCAGCTCTTCCCGGACAGAATTTCATAGATCGAACAACTGTAAATGCTTGGGACGATCCGCGTGTAGAGGCCGCGATCCGAGCAACCGGCCGCACTAAACTGATCTTTGCTGGAGTTTCCTTAGAAGTCTGCGCGGCGTTTCCTGCAATGCGAGCAGTAAGAGAAGGCTTTGACGCTTACGTGGCAGTAGATGCAAGCGGAACATTCAATACCACGAAACGAGAAACCGGAATTATTAGGTTGATACAAAGTGGCGTCGTTACCGCGGACGCATCCAGCCTGATCGTTGAAATTCTCGGGGACAACGCCTCGCTTAAGGCAGAAGAGGTGTACACGGCTCTTGGAATGGACTGGGCAACTCTAATCGGCCAAGTCCGCGTGAGTGCAGCCGCATAGGTCACTCGGACTTGAAGTTCGATTCGTGGAACGCATCACCAATCTGAAATATACGGAGAATCCAATGCGCATTGGTAATGGAAAACCTGTCCAACGTTGCCGTCAACCGAAACGATACAAGCAGGCTCTTTTGACGTTCGCCGGTCTGCTCGCTCCCGTCTACTTTGTACCACCCGCGCTGTCGGCGGTGTTAGGTGGCCCACGCCTATTAACCGTCAGCGCGGCGGTGGCGGGGATTGTCGTGCTGATGACGTACGTAATCATGCCTGTACTGACACACCTCGCCGCCAGCTGGCTGTACGAGCAGCCCAATAGAAAATCGCAGCTCTCGGGAGAGTGAGACGACATCACTATCTTTAACTCAGTTCAAATTCCTGACACCGATTTGAGCAAAACGGCGTTTCAGTTTGTAAAAGCAAATCACGCCCCCTTTTTGTAAAATGGGGCCTTACCAAGATAGGCGTTGTGTCCAATTCATGTTCTATGACTTAAATTGTTGAACAGTGGAGATAAGCCTACTCTTTCGCAGACCCTAATTCGATAAGACTGTGCTGTCTCCACGAGTAAGGTACTGTGGCAATTGATACACCTCAGAACGCAGCCGCCCGATGCGCCTGTGGGCTCACGCCCCTTACGCGCTTGAATGCAGCACTAAATGAAAACGGAGTTGCATAGCCAACCTTCTCGGCCACGGTACTGACGGTCTCGTTCGGCTGGCATAAGAGGTCGGCCGCCAGGGCCATTCGCCAATTTCTCAGGAACGTCATCGGCGACTCGCCAACCCGTTCTTGGAACCGGCGCGCAAGTGACGCCCGCGAGGCGCCGACTTCCTGCGCCAATGTATCCATCGTCCATGGATTGGCCGGCTGGTCGTGCATGATGCGCAGGGCGCGTTCGATGATGGGGTCTGCCTGATACCGCCACCACTCCGGCCTGTTGCTGTCGTGCTTGCCGAACCAGGCTTTGAGCACGGCGGTCAGCAGCAGGTCAAGCAGCCGATCCAGCACCGCTGCTTGCCCCGGTTCGTCTTTGATCACTTCATCACGCAGTAGCGCAACAAGGGGAGACTGCCACTCGGTATGAGTGAGCGATAGCACTGGCGGCAAAGCCCGTAACAGGCGATCGCTGATGTCGCTTAGATGCTCATAGGCGCCGACAAGAAATACGGTTGAACCGTCAGCATCATTACCCCAGGTTCTCACGCCATGCATCATCGCCTCATGCATAGAGTTTCCGTTCAGGTCACAACAGCGTTGACCTGGATGAATGATCATCTGCGGGGGCGTGGCCGGAGCGTCGGCGAGGTTGTAATGCATCGGTGCGCGTATGACAGCGATGTCACCGGGGCCTATCTGAACAGAATCACCGCCATCGGCTACCAGCCACAGCTCTCCTGCCACACCAGCGATCAGCGTCAGCGGTGAACCGGCAAGGTCTCTCAGTGACCAAGGCGAGTTCATGACCGCTCGCAAAGCAAAGGCGCCGCGCGCTCGCGGAGCATCCAGTAATCCACCCAAAGTATCCATGGATCCCATTATAGACGAACGCGTATGAATCTGAGCTTTCCACAAATGGCGTCTCACGAACCCATCACTTATCTTTATTGATACCGAAACAAGCTGCGTGAGCGGCGCCAAACCGAACCAACAGAGGAGAAGCACACATGTTCCTGAGCAATGAAAAAACAATGCGGCGTTTTATCGAGCAGGTCATCAACAATGGGGATTTCCCGGTTCTGGACGAGGTCATTCACCCAAACTACGTCTACCGCAGTCCTGACCAGGAACTTCATGGTCCGGAAGCTCTCAGAGACCTGTTCACAGCTTACCGCACCGCTTTTCCCGATCTGCACATTGAAATCGAGGAGCTGGTCAGCTCGGGTAACAGGACCGTGATCTCCTTCACGCTATCCGGCACCCACGAAGGTGAACTCATGGGAATTGCGGCAACCGGTAGGCAGGTGAAGATAAGCGGGATGACACTCAGTCATTTTGAAAACGGAAAAATCGTTGAGGAGTGGGAGCTGCTGGACCAGTTGACCCTGTTCCAGCAGCTCGGCATCGTTTCAACTCACCAGGAAACAGAGTCCAGCAGGAATGATGAGAGAATGATGAGCACTGAGGCAAACAACGATAAGGCATCCGAGGGCATTACCCTGGTAGTGGGAGGAACAGGAAAAACCGGTCGCCGCGTCGCAGATCGATTACAAGCACTCGGGATTGAAACCCGCATTGCCTCCCGCTCGTCAATCCCGTGTTTCGACTGGAACGAGCCGAGCACCTGGAACGCGGCTCTTGAAGGGGTAAAGGCGGTTTACATCAGCTATGCGCCGGACCTCGCGATACCGGGTGCCACCGACTCGATTCGCCATTTCGTTGACCAGGCGGTAGCGCAGGGTGTCAGGCGACTCGTGCTGTTGTCGGGTCGCGGTGAAGAAGAGGCGCAGGCCTGTGAGCGGATTATCCAGCAATCTGGCGTCGAGTGGACCGTGGTTCGTTCGAGTTGGTTTATGCAGAATTTCTCCGAGGGTGAATTCCTGGGTATGGTGTTGGAAGGAGCCATCACGCTGCCGGCAGCGGATGTTCCCGAGCCCTTTATCGATGTCAATGATATCGCTGATGTTGCGGTTGCGGCGTTAACAGAGCAGGGCCACGCTGGCGAGATCTATGAAGTCACCGGTCCCCGCATGCAGACCTTCACCGAGCTGGCGCGAGAAATTTCTCAAGCTACCAGCCGCGAGGTGCAGTATGTTCAGATCCCGAAAGAGACGTTTGCTCAGGCTATCACCGAAGCGGGCACGCCGGAAGACAACGCGTGGCTATTAAACTATTTGTTTGAAACAGTCCTCGACGGTCGCAACGCCTACGTTGGTGACGGCGTCCAGCGCGCGCTGGGACGGGAACCAGCCGACTTTGCGGATTATGCGCGCCGCATCGCGGCTCGTGGCATTTGGGATGTGAAAGATGGGGTAGAGGTGGTAGCGTGAACCTGGTGATCCTCATCGCGATAGCCCTCGCATTGCTCGGCTCTGCGTTGATCGGTGGCATCTTCTTCGCCTTCTCGAGCTTCGTCATGAAAGCGCTCGCGCGCGTGCCCAGCGCGCAGGGCATTGCGGCGATGCAATCGATCAACGTGGTGGTGTTGAATCCGTCTTTTCTTGGCGTGTTTATGGGCACGGCGGTAATTTCGTTATTGGTCGTCGTTATTGCGGTGACATCGTGGGAAACAGCTTCGGCGTCCTGGCTTGTTGCGGGTGCCCTGCAGTATCTGGTCGGCACGTTTCTCTTGACGGGCCTCGGTAATGTGCCATTGAACAACCGGCTGGCTGCTGTTCAGGCAAACGATTCTGCCGCGACTAAAGTCTGGGAACACTATCTTGCGCGTTGGACGCTACTGAACAGTGTACGCACTGCAGCTGCAATGTGTGCGGCACTGATGTTTACCATCGGGTTGATTCAGCATGCAAGTTGAGACGGTGCAGCGAGCAAATTGCGTACTGGTGTCTGTTGCGACGGAGGCGTATGCCAAGCCAGCTTCTCAAGCTGTTGGGCGCCCAGGGGGCAGATGCATGAGTGATGTACACAAAATGAAACGAGTTGCGGTCTTCGGCAACCTTGGCGGCGGCAATTCAACGCTCGCTCGGCAACTAGCTAGCATTTCCCGTTTGCCACTGCACTCATTCGACACAATTAAATATAAGCCTGGCGGCGGTGAAGTACCTCACAACGAGTACCTTCAAATTCACTCCGAGCTGCTAGGTGGAAATGAGTGGATCATTGACGGGTTCGGTTGAGTGACCTCTGCTTGGGAGCAGCTTCTCAGCTGCCGACACACTTGTTCGAAAGCGCCGATGGTGTTTTGCATCCGACGATTGCGGGCGCTTCCTGTATAAGCTCGTCATTATCAAGCGCCGCCACCATGAACAAGGCAAAATCTGTGCGTCGCGTGAGGTTGCTTGCCAGTACGGGGTCGCCCACGTGACGGCTCCATACCGGCAGCCCCTGGCTTTCTCCTTCTTCCAGGTCACTTCCCCGTACCACCGTCCACCGGGTATCGCTACTAAATATTAGCCGACATGCTTCAACCTGGTCATTCAGGTCGAACAAGCGAAAGCGACGGGCTAGCCAACCCATGGCACTTATCAATGTCTTAAACTGCCATGAGTACACATCCCGGCCGTCCTTCGTGATGTGCCAGCCACAGGAAAAGATAAGACGAGCATTTTCTGGCGCATTATCGAGTACCGCCTGTGCAGTTCCGGATGCGTAACCATTGACACCCCACGGCACCAATACGGCGAGTACGCCGTCACAGCCCGCCACGGCCTCCCTGATTATTTCAGCATCATTCGTTGCACCAGGGATAATGGTGATGCGTTCCCTGAAGGCATCAAGCTTACCAACACTCTGCTCCCGACAGACACCGACAACCTCGTAGTCCCGGTCCAATGCATGTTGCACCAGATATTGACCGAGCTTGCCTGATGCACCAATAATGCAGACTTTCGTTTTTGTCATGGCTTTAACCTCGTTCGAGCAGATACATCGTGTATTGTGCTGTTGCTTTCTCTATGACTGTGGCGCTGTTTCTATTATTGCATGATGATACGCGCACAGATCCATCGGAATGAGGCGTGAATGAGTGAGATCCCGGATCTTGCCGTTGACATGCATGGTGCTGCAGAAATAGTGCTCCCTGATGAGTGCATGATCATATGTGTCTGCACTCCCGTTAATCGACCGCAGGCGTGCCAGATAATCAGAGAGTGCAACATAGTCATCGATGCGCCGGACGCTGCATCGGAAAAGCGGGTAGTACACGCTGTCAAAGCGTACCAGTGTCGCCAACAGGTACAGGTCGCTTTCTGTCAACTTGGTACCCAGCAGGTATGGCGATGCACACAAGCGTGCTTCGAGTTTGTCCAGCGACTGGAATAACTTCATGACTCTTCCTTCATAATCCGCCCGTTCGTTGGCAAAGCCCGCCAGGTACACGGCGCGGTTTATGTTGGCGTGCAACCACGTATTCATGCTGTCGATTTCTTCAATAAGAGATACTGGGCACAGGTCGCGCTTGACGGCATACGCTCCGTTCATGCCATGCGAGAAGAAGCGGGTCATTTGTGATGAGCTCGTCGATAGCAGCGTCTTTGATGACAAGTCCACCAGTAATGGTACAGAGGGTACATGCTCAATATCCGGTTCGAGCTGCTGGTAAACACCATTAATGTTCAGTTCGCCGAACAACGGGTCATGCCCTGGTGAGATCTCCCATCCAGTTGCGCCTTTAATGTTGAGCACCCAGGTAGTGCTCACATGCTCTGTCAGACCGGCCAGTTCAAGGGCGGCGAGCACGCGATGGCAGAATGGGCAACCCCATGCAAGATAGAGATGGAGTCGCGTTTCGTCCGATGGCCTGGGTATCAAGCTATGTTGTGTTGCAGTCATCAGTTTTCTCTCATATTTGTCCGGATTTCATGGCCTGCTGCCCGCACACTTTCACGCCAAATAGCATGGCGACAATACCGGCAGCGATCAGAGTTGTACTTGGCAGGAAAGCAGGCAGCACTGGCTCAGCCAACAGGATCATGGCTATGGGTACGCCGAACGCGGCACTGACGCCGCCCATCTGGCTCAGGAACACGGGGCCTCCCGCTTTCTGAAGCACGAAGTCCAGCAGGAACTGGCCTGCGAATACAATCGCTTGTACT
>DJFX01000046.1:17305-17736 GCA_002432635.1 Halothiobacillaceae bacterium UBA5861
TTCCCTTGAAATTTCAATACCGCCAATTCTGAATAACTGACATGGGACAAGCCATATAGTATGAACAAACCTTACTACTGGAGAACGTACTTTTTTTCGGGGTAATGTGAAATTTACTTTGTACGGCAAGATAAAAAGAATAGACGCTAAATCAATTTAAGTGCAACAGGTGTAGTTACCTTCTTTATTTTTAAAGGTATTTTAAAATGGATCTGCTCAATGACATTCTCAGCACCCTTAACTTGAAAGGAACACTGTATTTTCGTACCGAGTTCAGTGGTAAGTGGGCGGTAACCGTGCCGCCCCTGGCAGAAGCTGCCAGATTTCATTTGTTAGTAAAGGGCCAGTGTCATGTCAGAATTGGTGAGGATCAATTCCAGGTATTGTCTCCTGGGGATATTATCCTGGTGCCCAAAGGTCGATCTCATATC
>DJFX01000016.1 GCA_002432635.1 Halothiobacillaceae bacterium UBA5861
CGTATCAAAGGTGATTGAATAAGGCATCTTTGTTTTTTCTGTTTAGGCCAGTGGCTCAATTGGCAGAGCAGCGGTCTCCAAAACCGCAGGTTGGGGGTTCGAGTCCCTCCTGGCCTGCCACTTTTAGTGGCTTTGAAGTGGCTTCTATCGTTGGATGCTTTACATGAGTGCTAATGCTGAAAAAGAAAGTGGCTATCTAGATAGTATTAAGCTCTTTGCTGCTCTCTTGGTTATGGCGGCAAGTGTCGGAGGGTTTTATTACTTCTCTGGCGAGTCTGTGTTATATCGAGTCTTGGGGTTGCTTTTTTTTCTTGGGTTGTCGCTGCTGCTGTTTTTTACCACTACTGTTGGGCGTCAATTGTGGCAGTTTGCTCGAGCTTCTCGGGTAGAGGCACGGAAGGTTGTGTGGCCTTCGAGAAATGAGACCGTTCAAACAACGATGATCGTTTTATTTGTTGTTTTCTTGGTTGGGCTCTTTTTATGGCTGCTGGATTGGTTGTTATCTTGGGTTTTTCAGTGGCTGACCACGGTCGGTGGGGGCTGATGTGGCAAAGAAATGGTATGTAGTTCAGGCTTACTCGGGTTATGAAAGCAGTGTTAAGAAGGCGTTGATTGATCGCGTAAACCGTTCTGGAGTGTCTGATTGTTTCGGTGAAATACTTGTTCCTACCGAAGAGGTTGTGGAGATTCGGGGAGGTAAAAAGCGACGGTCAGAGAGAAAATTTTTTCCAGGGTATGTCCTTGTGAAAATGGAAATGAATGATGAAACGTGGCACTTGGTGAAGGATGTGCCCAAAGTACTTGGCTTTGTTGGCGGCTCCACCGATAAGCCTGCTCCAATCAGCGATGCTGAGGCTGATTCGATTTTACAGCGCATGCAGGAAGGTGTTGATAAGCCTAAGCCAAGGGTGCTTTTTGAGCCTGGTGAAGTGGTTAGGGTCATTGAGGGGCCTTTCAATGACTTTAATGGTGTCGTTGAGGAAGTTAATTTCGAAAAGAACCGGCTCTTGGTTGCTGTTCAGATTTTTGGGCGCTCTGCGCCTGTTGAGTTAGAGTTCTCTCAAGTTGAAAAGGTATGAGGACTTGTTATAGCCAGTGTTTGGCTCGTCTGGCTTGTATTTGTGTATGGGGAGCTGATAAGCGTTTGAACCCGCGAGGAGTGTTTTAATGGCTAAGAAAATTGATGCCTACATTAAGTTACAGGTGCCGGCAGGGCAGGCGAACCCAAGTCCACCGGTTGGCCCCGCTCTTGGGCAGCACGGTGTGAATATTATGGAGTTTTGTAAGGCATTTAATGCAGCGACGCAAAGCTTGGAACCAGGTATGCCTGTGCCAGTTGTTATTACTGTATATAACGACAGAAGTTTTACTTACATAACAAAAACACCTCCAGCTTCAGTGCTGTTGAAAAAAGCAGCAGGGTTGCAGAAAGGGAGTGGTGTGCCTAATACCAATAAGGTTGGCAAAGTAACTCGAGAGCAGCTTGAAGAAATTGCTAAGGCCAAAGAGCCTGACTTAACTGCAGCAACGCTCGATGCCGCTGTGAGAACAATAGCAGGTAGTGCCCGAAGTATGGGTATTGAAGTGGAGGGCGTATAAATGGCTGCGTTGAGCAAACGAGTCAAAATGATTCGAGAGAAAGTTGATTTTGAAAAAGAGTACCCAGTCGATGAGGCGCTGGCTCTGTTAAAGGAAGTTGCCGTTGCTAAATTTACTGAGTCAGTTGACTTGGCGGTGAATTTGGGGGTTGATCCGCGTAAGTCAGATCAGGTTGTTCGTGGTTCAGCGGTGCTCCCGAGTGGTAGTGGTAAAGTCGTGCGTGTTGCTGTTTTTACTCAGGGTGAGCAGGCTGAAAAAGCGAAAGCGGCTGGTGCGGACAGCGTGGGTATGGAAGATTTGGCTGAGTCAATTCAAAAAGGCGATATGAACTATGATGTGGTAATTGCCTCACCTGATGCGATGCGGGTAGTCGGTAGACTGGGTACAGTGCTCGGTCCCCGCGGGCTGATGCCAAACCCCAAGTCAGGTACGGTTGCGGCAGACGTTGAAACCGCAGTTAAAAATGCTAAAGCTGGTCAAGTCAGATATCGGACAGATAAAGGTGGTGTGATCCACTGTTCGGTCGGCACGGTCGCTTTTGACGTGCCTGCGTTGCGTGCTAATTTTGATGCAGTTATTGATGGTTTGAAAAAAGCGAAACCTTCCTCGGCGAAGGGCGTTTATTTTAAGAAAATGACGCTTTCAACAACGATGGGTCCCGGTCTTGTAGTTGACCTGACCTCTTTCTAGTTGTAACGGCGAAAAAGACTTTGTGTGACAGCTCTTTGCTTGCTGTTCATATCAAAGATCACGGGTGTCTTTATTCTAGGCTTAATTGCCCGTGTAGATAGGTGGTGACATTGGTTGCCGCTGTGAGGCTTAGGCCTCGTGAAAAGATGGGCTAAGCCCAGTTTGTAATCAAGGGGTACACTATGGCTCTAACTTTGGCTGAAAAAAAAGCCGTAGTTGCGGAAGTCGCTGCAGTGGCAGCAGAGTCACACTCTGCTGTGGCTGCTGAATATAGCGGTTTAAGCGTTACGGAAATGACCGACCTTCGAAATAAAGCGCGAGAAGATCAGGTTTATTTACGTGTCGTGAAAAATACGCTGGCGCGCCGAGCTATTGAGGGTACTGAGTTTGAATGTATGCAGGAGGTACTAGAGGGGCCACTATTAATTGCGTTTTCTCAAGCTGATCCAGGTTCTGCGGCACGCGTTTTGCGCGACTTTTCCAAGGAACATGACAAGCTGGTTTTGAAAGCAGGGGCAATTAGTGGGCAGCTCTTAGCGTCTTCTGAAATTGATCGGTTAGCTAATTTGCCAACTAAAGATCAGGCGATATCTATGCTAATGTCAGTTATGTTGGCACCTGTAGGTAAATTGGCTCGTACATTTAATGAAGTGCCTGGAAAGCTTGTACGAACATTGGATGCGGTGCGCGCTTCCAAGACTGCGTAATTTTATTTTTAATGTTATGCCTTCTTTTTAATATTAAAGAAAAGGCGATAATTTTATTTTATTTAGGAGTTGATTGTGGCTGTTTCACAAGAAGAGATACTTGAGTCAATCGCTAATATGTCTGTTATGGAGGTCGTTGACCTGATTTCTGCAATGGAAGAAAAGTTTGGTGTCACTGCCGCCGCGGCAGTTGCGGCTGCGCCAGCAGCTGCGGATGCAGGTGCTGCAGCAGCAGAAGAAAAAAGCGAGTTTGATGTTGTATTGAAAGGTTTTGGTGACAATAAAGTTGCTGTTATCAAAGCGGTCCGAGGTATTACTGGCTTAGGCTTGAAAGAAGCAAAAGCACTTGTAGAAGGAGCGCCTGCGCCAGTGAAAGAAGGCGTTAATAAGGATGAGGCTGAGGATGTCAAGAAGCAACTAGAAGAGGCTGGTGCAGAAGTCGAACTGAAGTAATTGGTTTGAAATCAGTTTTTAGTCTAGAAGAATCTATACTATAGAGTCTGGCTGGTAGTGATAGCACTGCCGGCCTCTCTGTGTTTGTCGATGGGTGGCGTAGGTCATCGCTTCGATTTTTGGTTTTGGTTTGGTAAGTTTTAGAGGGGACTTATGGCTTATTCCTTTACAGAAAAGAAACGCATTCGCAAGGACTTTGGACGACGCGAGGCAGTCCTCAAAGTGCCTTTCTTGCTGCAAACACAGATTGACTCCTATCAAAGCTTTTTGCAAGAGCATTTGCCTTTGGCGGAAAGGGAAGATGTTGGCTTGCACGCCGCATTCAGTTCAGTATTTCCGATTGTGAGTTATTCAGGCAATGTTGAATTGCAGTACGTAAATTACACGCTGGGGAAGCCTGTTTTTAATGAGCGTGAGTGTCGCATACGTGGTCTCACATTTGCCGCTCCGCTTCGTGTCCAGGTTCGTCTTGTGATTTATGACAAGGCTGGGAAAAACAAATCGGTCAAAGATATCCGTGAACAGGAAGTATACATGGGTGAATTGCCGAAAATGACCGGTACTGGCACATTTATTATTAATGGTACAGAGCGTGTTATTGTTTCTCAGCTGCATCGTTCGCCTGGTGTGTTTTTTGACCATGACAAAGGTAAAACGCACTCTTCTGGAAAGCTTTTATTTTCCGCTCGTGTTATTCCCTACCGAGGTTCGTGGTTAGACTTTGAGTTCGATCCCAAGGACGCGGTTTACACTCGTATTGATCGGCGCCGCAAGCTCCCCGTGACTGTCCTATTAAGAGCCCTGGGATATGATACACAGGAAGTTATTGATTTATTTTTTGAGACAAATCAATTTTATGTGTCAAGTGGGGGCATACAGCTAGAGCTGGTTGCGGATAGGCTGCGAGGCGAAACGGCGCTTTTCGATATTATGGCCGGTGATCAGGTGATCGTGGAGCAAGGCAGAAAAGTCACTGCTAAGCATATTCGGGAGCTTAAAAAAGCGGAAGTTGAAAAATTAACTGTTTCCAAGGAGTACCTGGTTGGGCGGATATTGGCGCACGATATTATCGATACTGCTACTGGTGAAGTTATTCTCAATATCAATGACGAGTTAACAGAAGAAAGCGTTGAGAAATTGATTGATTCAGGTGTGACCGAGTTTAAAACGCTTTACACGAATGATCTTGATCGAGGCCCCTACATCTCTAATACTTTGCGTGTTGATCAGACCACTAGCCAAGTTGAGGCTCAGGTTGAAATTTATCGCATGATGCGCCCGGGTGAGCCGCCCACTAAAGAATCTGCACAAAACCTGTTTGAGAACCTATTTTTTGCTGAAGACAGATATGATCTATCTGTCGTTGGCCGTATGAAATTTAATCGTCGCGTTGGGCGCGAGGAAGAGACAGGCTCGGGCCTTTTATCAAAGGAAGATATTCTCGATGTACTGAAGGTGCTTATCAGTATTCGCAATGGTGAAGGAACCATTGATGATATTGATCACTTGGGCAACCGTCGCATCCGATGCGTTGGCGAGATGGCTGAGAATGTTTTTCGTGTGGGTTTGGTCCGTGTTGAACGGGCAGTAAAAGACCGCTTGAGCATGGTGGAAAGTGAAGGCTTAATGCCGCGCGATATTGTCAATGCAAAACCCGTTGCAGCAGCGGTTAAAGAATTTTTTGGGTCAAGTCAGTTGTCCCAGTTTATGGATCAAAATAACCCTCTTTCAGAGGTGACGCATAAGCGTCGTGTGTCTGCATTAGGGCCTGGTGGTTTGACACGCGAGCGTGCGGGCTTTGAAGTCAGAGATGTTCATACAACGCACTATGGTCGTGTGTGCCCGATTGAAACACCAGAAGGGCCGAATATTGGGTTGATCAACTCCTTGGCAGTTTATGCGCGCACTAACCGTTATGGCTTTTTGGAAACGCCCTATCGTAAGGTTGTGGATGGACGTGTAACGGATGAAGTTGAATACCTTTCAGCGATTGAAGAAGGCAATTATGTAATCGCTCAAGCAAACGCGGAAATTGATGAAAAAGGCTCGTTAGCTGATGAGCTTGTGTCGTGTCGTCATCAGAATGAATTTACGATGTTGTCGCGTGACAGAGTTCAGTATATGGACGTGTCACCGAAGCAAATTGTTTCTGTGGCGGCTTCGCTGATTCCTTTTTTGGAGCATGATGACGCCAACCGGGCATTGATGGGTTCTAATATGCAGCGTCAAGCTGTGCCGACACTGCGTGCTGAGAAGCCGCTGGTAGGGACCGGTATGGAGCGGATTGTTGCCAGTGATTCTGGCTCGGCGTTAACGGCTCGCCGCGGGGGAGTTGTTGATTCAGTAGACGCGAGTCGTGTCGTTGTGCGAGTGAATGACGAAGAAGCAACGGATGAGTCGGTCGGTGTCGATATCTATAACCTCACTAAATACACGCGATCGAACCAAAACACATGTATTAACCAGCGGCCATTGGTAAAGCCTGGTGATGTTATTGAGAAAGGCGATGTTGTCGCAGATGGTTCTTCTACCGATATGGGTGAACTGGCGTTGGGGCAGAATATGTTTATCGCTTTCATGCCTTGGAACGGTTACAACTTCGAAGATTCGATTCTGATTTCCGAGCGTGTTGTGAGAGAGGATCGTTTCACAACCATTCACATCCAGGAGTTAACATGTGTAGCCCGGGATACCAAGCTTGGTCCGGAAGAGGTGTCAGCTGACATTCCTAATGTGAGCGAAGGGTTGCTCTCGAAGCTGGACGAATCAGGAATTGTCTACGTCGGGGCGGAAGTGAAGCCCAATGATATCCTGGTAGGTAAAGTGACACCCAAGGGTGAGACCCAACTCACACCTGAAGAGAAACTCTTGCGTGCTATTTTTGGTGAAAAAGCGTCTGACGTGAAAGATAGTTCGTTGCGTGTCCCTTCAGGGATGTCCGGTACAGTTGTTGATGTTCGTGTTTTTACCCGCGACGGTGTGGAGAAAGATGCCCGCACACGTCAAGTTGAAGAAGAAGACATGCGTCAGGCTAAAAAAGATCTCGATGACGAGCTTCGGATTATCGAGAATGACAGTTTTAGTCGAATCGAGACTCTGCTTGTAGGTCAAGTTATTGAGAAAGGGCCATCAGGTATCCGTAAAGGTGCTCAGATTACCTCGGAATACCTGCATGGATTAGCTGATCGGGATGCTTGGTTTGCAATTAATTTGCGTGATGAGGCTGCGAATGAGCAACTTGAAAAAGCTGTTGCGCAGCTGAAGCAGCAACGTGAGTTTTTTGAAGAGCGCTACCTTGAGCAAAAAGAAAAAATTACTTCTGGCGATGATTTGGCGCCAGGTGTCTTGAAAATGGTGAAAGTTTATCTCGCGGTTAAACGGCGGTTGCAACCGGGTGACAAAATGGCGGGGCGTCACGGGAATAAAGGGGTTATTTCTATGATTGTCCCAGAAGAAGATATGCCTTACCTTGAGGATGGGACACCCGTTGATATCGCTTTGAATCCTTTAGGTGTTCCATCGCGAATGAATGTTGGGCAGGTTTTGGAAACCCATTTGGGTTGGGCAGCAAAAGGAATAGGTCAAAAGATCAATCGAATGCTTGAGGCACAGGAAGAGCTTGCGTCACTTCGTCAATACCTCAACGAGGTGTATAACCACAGCGTAGAGTCAGCAAAAGTTAACATTGATGAGCTTTCTGATGCAGAAGTCCTTCAGCTGGCTAAAAACCTTCGGCACGGTATGCCGATGGCAACGCCAGTGTTTGATGGGGCCTCAGAAGCAGACATTCAAGAAATGCTGAGGTTAGCGGGGTTGCCTGAAACAGGGCAGGCGGTTTTGCGTGATGGCCGGACAGGCGACGAGTTTGAGCGGCCTGTGACTGTCGGGTACATGCATATGCTTAAATTGAACCATCTGGTGGATGATAAAATGCACGCGCGCTCAACAGGGCCTTACAGTTTAGTGACCCAGCAGCCACTGGGTGGTAAAGCACAATTTGGTGGGCAGCGTTTGGGTGAGATGGAAGTCTGGGCGCTGGAAGCTTATGGGGCTGCGTATACACTCCAAGAGATGTTGACAGTCAAGTCAGATGATGTCTCGGGCCGCAATAAAATGTACAAAAATATTGTTGACGGTGATCATCGAATGGAGGCAGGTATGCCTGAATCATTTAATGTGCTACTGAAAGAAATCCGGTCTTTGGGGCTGAATATCGAGCTTGAAAACGATCATTGAACGTAGATCGCACTTGGTATTGAAAAAACCTAAAGTATAAATTTTCGCTGGAGAAAATATGAAAGATTTATTGAATCTTCTCAAACAGACTGGACACGAACAAGATTTTGATTCTATTCGTGTTAGATTGGCATCACCCGCCATGATTCGTTCGTGGTCATTTGGTGAGGTAAAAAAGCCTGAAACCATTAATTACCGCACGTTTAAACCGGAGCGAAGTGGTTTGTTTTGTGCGAAAATTTTTGGCCCGGTAAAAGATTTTGAATGTTTGTGCGGCAAATACAAACGGTTGAAACACCGTGGTGTTTTGTGTGAGAAATGCGGGGTAGAAGTTACTCAAACAAAGGTGCGCCGTGAGCGAATGGGGCACATTGAGTTGGCCAGTCCGGTAGCGCATATCTGGTTTTTGAAATCACTGCCTTCAAGAATCAGCTTGTTGATGGATATGACGCTTAGAGAAGTGGAGCGTGTGCTTTATTTTGAAGCCTACGTTGTTGTTGATCCGGGCATGACGCCACTAGAGGCCGGGCAATTGTTAACGGATGAACAGTATCTGGAGGCCATTGAAGAGTACGGTGATGAGTTTGATGCGCGTATGGGGGCGGAAGCGATTCACGATCTGTTGAAAAAGATCGACTTATCCGCAGAAGCGGTCAATCTAAGAGAAGAAATTGAGGGTACGCGTTCAGAAACAAAGCTCAAGAGGCTTACGAAACGTTTAAAATTAGTTGAGGCTTTTTTGGAGTCAGGCAATCACCCCGAGTGGATGGTGATGACCGTCTTGCCTGTACTTCCGCCTGATCTACGTCCTCTGGTTCCATTGGATGGGGGGCGATTTGCCACTTCCGATCTCAATGATCTTTACCGTCGTGTTATCAATCGGAATAACCGATTGCGGCGGCTGCTTGAACTCAATGCTCCCGACATTATTGTCCGCAATGAAAAGCGGATGCTGCAAGAGTCTGTTGATGCACTGCTTGATAATGGTCGTCGCGGGCGGGCGATTACCGGCAGTAACCGTCGACCTTTAAAGTCCTTAGCGGATAGCATTAAAGGAAAACAGGGGCGCTTCCGGCAGAATCTTTTGGGCAAGCGTGTGGATTACTCTGGGCGTTCAGTCATCGTAGTGGGGCCAGCGCTGAAGCTTCACCAATGCGGTCTCCCCAAAAAAATGGCGCTGGAACTATTCAAGCCCTTTATCTTTAGTAAGCTCCAAATGAGGGGGATTGCTCCGACCATTAAAGCAGCGAAGAAAATGGTCGAACGCGAAGGTCCTGAGGTGTGGGATATTCTCGAAGAAGTCATTCGTGAGCACCCTGTATTGCTTAACCGCGCACCGACGCTTCACCGTTTGGGTATCCAAGCCTTTGAGCCCATGTTGATCGAAGGCAAGGCCATTCAATTACACCCACTTGTCTGCGCCGCCTTTAATGCTGACTTCGATGGTGACCAGATGGCTGTGCATGTGCCGTTGTCTATTGAGGCGCAGCTTGAAGCACGCGCTTTAATGATGTCTACCAACAATGTGCTGTCGCCAGCGAACGGTGAGCCCATTATTGTTCCGTCTCAGGATATCGTTCTCGGGCTTTACTACATGACTCGAAAGTCAGTCAATGCGCTGGGTGAAGGGAAAATGTTTTCCAGTGTCGCTGAGTGCAAACGTGCCTATGAAATGGGGGTTGTTTCATTACATGCCTCAGTAACGGTGCGAATAGAAGAGCAGGTGGTGGATAACGACGGAGTTCAGCATATAACCAGGCCGGTGCGCCAAACAACGGTAGGGCGAGCCATTCTTTCAGAAATTTTGCCTGCAGAACTGCCATTTGAGATGGTTGATAAGGAGATGTCAAAAAAAGCTATTTCGAACTTGATTAATGCCAGTTATCGGAATGCAGGTTTGAAAAATACTGTTGTGTTTGTGGATCGCCTTCTATACACCGGTTTTCGTTATGCTACGAAAGCGGGTGTGTCGATTGGCATGAATGACATGGTTATCCCGTCACTTAAGCTGGACATTGTTACGAAGTCTGAAGATGAAGTGAAAGAAATTGATGATCAGTATGCGTCGGGTTTAGTGACAGTCGGCGAGCGCTACAACAAAATTATCGACATTTGGTCGCATGCGAATGACCAGGTTGCTGCAGCGATGATGGATGAGCTAGGTACTGATCAGGTTGAAGATGCGGATGGCAATGTTGTTGAGCAGGAATCATTCAATTCGATTTATATGATGGCTGACTCAGGTGCGCGTGGTTCCGCGGCACAGATTCGTCAGCTGGCAGGTATGCGAGGCCTGATGGCTAAGCCGGATGGCTCCATTATCGAGACGCCGATCACTGCGAATTTCCGCGAAGGGTTAAATGTACTGCAATACTTTATTTCCACGCATGGTGCACGTAAGGGTTTGGCAGATACGGCCCTGAAAACGGCAAATTCCGGGTACTTGACCCGTAGGCTGGTGGATGTTGCTCAAGATCTCGTGATCACTGAGGAGGACTGCGGAACCGAAGCCGGCTTGTTGATGAAGTCAATTATTGAAGGTGGTGATGTAGTCGAGCCTTTAAGAGAGCGCGTGTTGGGGCGGGTCACAGCAACAGATGTTTATCGGCCTGGCAAAGATGAGGTTGTGATTGAACGTGGTGTGTTGCTGGACGAGAAATCTGTTGACGAGCTTGAAGCAGCAGGCGTTGATGAGCTTTTGGTTCGCTCAGCCATTACCTGCGAGTCTCGCTATGGTGTTTGTGCAGCATGTTATGGGCGAGATTTGGCGCGTGGGCATATCATTAACCAGGGTGAAGCTGTTGGTGTGATTGCGGCGCAATCGATTGGTGAGCCAGGCACGCAGTTGACGATGCGGACATTCCATATTGGTGGTGCAGCGAGTCGTTCTGCGGCGGCAAGCAGTGTTGAGGTAAGAGCTCAAGGTAGTATTCGTTTGCATGGTGTTAAACAGATCGAAAATAAAAATGGTGATGCCATTATTGTCTCGCGCTCCTGCGAATTGAGTGTTATTGATCCTCAGGGGCGTGAGCGTGAGCGTTATAAAGTGCCCTATGGTGCCACATTGAGTGTCAAGGAGGGGGGAGAAGTAGCGGCCGGTACGGTAGTCGCAACTTGGGATCCCCATATGCACCCAATCGTGACAGAGGTTGCAGGTACTGTGCGTACAATTGACTTCGTCGATGGTGTCACAGTCAGTTCGCAGACGGACGATATTACAGGGCTAACCTCCACCGTTGTAATTGATCCAAAAATGAGGGGGTCCTCAGGTAAGGACCTGCGCCCACTCGTTAAGCTAGTCGATAGTGAGGGGAATGATCTTTGTTATGCAGGCACAGATATTCCTGTTCATTACCTGCTTCCTCAAGGAGCTATTATCGGTTTAGAAGATGGTTATACGGTCGAGGCGGGTGATGTTATTGCACGGATACCGCAAGAGTCTTCTAAAACGCGCGACATTACAGGGGGATTGCCTCGGGTTGCCGATCTTTTTGAAGCAAGAAAGCCAAAAGAATCAGCGATTATGGCTGAAAGAAGCGGTATGATTTCCTTTGGCAAAGAAACGAAAGGTAAGCAACGGTTGGTTATCACCGGCGAGGGTGATGAGCGCTATGAGGAGCTCATTCCGAAATGGCGCCATATCAATGTTTTTGAAGGTGAAACTGTTGAGAAAGGTGAAATTATTGTGGATGGTGAGCTTAATCCGCATGATATTCTCCGACTACTCGGTGTCGAAGAGTTGGCATCTTACTTAGTCAATGAAATTCAAGATGTTTATCGCTTGCAGGGTGTTCGCATCAATGATAAGCATATTGAAGTCATTATCAGACAGATGCTTCGCAAGGTTGAAATCACTTATCCGGGTGACACCAGGTTCCTAAGGGGTGAGCAGGTGGATAGAGCAAGAACGCTTGAAATCAACGAAAAGGTTGTTGCAGAAGGGCAAGGTCCAGCAAAATTTGAATCAATATTGCTAGGTATTACCAAAGCATCACTTGTAACAGAGTCGTTTATTTCGGCAGCGTCTTTCCAGGAAACGACACGTGTGCTCACTGAAGCTGCGGTGCGGGGTGCGAAGGATGATCTCCGTGGGCTTAAGGAAAATGTGATTGTTGGACGATTGATACCGGCGGGCACAGGTAAAGCGTACCACGATAATAGAAGGCGCAATCGTAAGGCATTGAGTGCGGAAGACTTGTTTTCTACAGCAGAGCCTGAATTGTCAGAAGGCTGATAAAGCCATGGTGGAGAGGTGTTAAGTACTTCCTTTTCGCTTGACATAAGTAGCTTTAATTTATAGAATTCTTCCTCTTTGCCAAGAAGAAAGTGCTGTTTTTGGATTGTTCAATTTTAACAGGTTAATTTAGGGTTAAGTTTTATGGCAACGATCAACCAGTTGGTTCGAAAGCCTAGAAAGAGAAAAGTAAGCAAAACAAATGTACCTGCCTTGGAGGCTTGTCCTCAGCGCAGAGGTGTATGTACGCGGGTTTATACCACGACGCCTAAAAAGCCGAACTCTGCGATGAGGAAAGTGGCTCGCGTGCGTTTGACAAGTGGGTATGAGGTTGCTTCTTATATCGGTGGTGAAGGACACAATCTTCAAGAGCATTCGGTTGTGTTGATTCGAGGTGGGCGAGTGAAGGATCTGCCAGGTGTTCGCTACCATACCGTAAGAGGTAATTTAGATACGCAAGGTGTTGAAGGGCGTAAACAGGGGCGTTCCAAGTACGGGACGAAGCGTCCTAAATCCTAGTTGACCTGCATTTTAAAGATAAATTCATGGGTTTTAAGTATGTCTAGACGCAGAGAAGTTCCTAAACGCGAGGTCTTGCCGGACCCTAAATTCAAGAGCGTTAAATTAACAAAATTCGTCAATATGTTGATGAAAGACGGGAAAAAGTCAGTGGCGGAAAGGATACTTTATGGTTCGCTCGACTTGATTGCTGAGAAAGGCAAAGGTGACGCCTTGGCTTTGTTGGAGTCGGCGATCGATAATGTTGCGCCCGCTGTAGAGGTAAAGTCTCGTCGAGTAGGGGGGGCGACTTATCAGGTGCCAGTTGAAGTGCGTCCAGTTCGGCGTAACGCATTAGCGATGCGTTGGCTTATTGACTCAGCTCGTAAACGTGGTGAAAAAACCATGACGCAAAAGCTGGCCGGTGAGTTGATGGATGCTGCAGATAAGCGTGGTTCTGCGGTTAAAAAGAGAGAAGATACGCATCGTATGGCGGAGTCTAACAGGGCTTTTGCTCATTACCGTTGGTAGTCGTTTTCTGCTGAACTGCAAGGACTAGGTCCGTGGCGCGTACAACCCCGATCGAGTATTATCGCAATATAGGCATCATGGCCCATATTGATGCGGGTAAAACAACAACAACCGAGCGTATTCTTTTTTATACAGGGGTGTCGTACAAAATCGGTGAAGTTCATGATGGGGCAGCAGTCATGGACTGGATGGAGCAGGAGCAAGAGCGAGGGATAACGATCACTTCAGCGGCAACAACATGCTTCTGGAGCGGGTCTAGAAAACAGTTTCCGTCGCATCGAATCAATATTATTGATACGCCAGGGCATGTTGACTTTACGATTGAAGTTGAGCGTTCGCTCCGGGTTCTGGATGGTGCGGTAGCTGTTTTTTGTGCGGTAGGTGGTGTTGAGCCTCAATCGGAAACGGTGTGGCGTCAGGCAGATAAATATCATGTGCCTCGCATTGCCTTCGTTAATAAAATGGATCGGGTAGGGTCTGATTTTCACGGAGTGATTAATCAGGTCCAGGAAAGATTAGGGGCTTTTGCATTGCCGGTCCAGTTGCCAATTGGATCTGGAGAGGATTTTAAAGGCGTAGTTGACCTGATTGAGATGAAGGCGCTCTATTGGGATGATGATGTGCAAGGTGCTACATTTCGTGAAGGGGCGATCCCCGATGACTTGCTGCTGCAATCTGAGGTGGCGCGCGAAAAGGTAGTCGAGGCGGCGGCTGAGTCTTCCGAGAGGTTGACTGAGCAATATTTAGAGGATGGAGGCTTGTCTCCGGCTGAGATTATTGCTGGGCTCCGCTCTCGTGTTTTGGGAAATGAGGTCGTTCCGGTTTTTTGTGGCTCTGCGTTCAAAAATAAGGGTGTTCAGCCTGTTTTGGATGGGGTCATCGCTTACCTGCCGGCACCAACTGATGTGCCGCCTGTCAAAGGTGAGGTAGATGGTGTTGAGGTTTCTCGGGCAGCGTCTGATGATGAGCCATTTGCCGCTTTGGCGTTTAAGATCGCAGCTGACCCATTTGTTGGCACATTGACCTTTTTTCGTGTGTACGCTGGTGTTCTTCGGTCAGGGGATGCGGTTTATAATCCACTGAAAAAGAAGAAAGAGCGGATCGGTCGTATTTTGCAGATGCATTCTAATAATAGAGAGGAGCTCAAAGAGGTTCGGGCGGGAGATATCGCGGCAGCTGTGGGGCTCAAAGATGTTGCAACCGGGGAGACATTGTGTGAGCTTGGGAATGAGATTGTCTTAGAGCGTATGGACTTTCCGGAACCAGTGATTTCGGTGGCTGTTGAACCCAAAACAAAACTGGACCAAGATAAAATGTCTATCGCGCTTGCTAAGTTGGCGCAGGAGGACCCTTCCTTCCGTGTTAAGATAGATGAGGAGTCTGCACAGACGCTCATATCGGGCATGGGTGAGTTGCACCTTGAGGTGCTTGTTGACCGTATGCGGAGAGAGTTCGGTGTTGAGGCTAGTGTGGGTAAGCCGCAAGTGGCGTACCGTGAAGCAATACAGAGAGAAGGGCGTGGTGAAGGGAAGTTTATAAGGCAAACAGGTGGACGTGGTCAATATGGGCATGTCATTCTGAAAGTCGAGCCAACGGAGTTTAACGAAGAGTTTTGTTTTGAAAGCAAAATTGTTGGTGGAGCTGTTCCTAAAGAATATATTGGGGCGGTTGAAAAAGGCATTGAAGAGCAGATGGGAAGTGGGGTGCTGGCGGGATATCCAGTTATTGGTTTGAAGGCTGTGCTGCTGGATGGCTCTTACCACGATGTTGACTCCAGTGAAATGGCCTTTAAAATTGCTGCTGCTATGGGTTTTCGTGAGGCTTGTGAGCAAGCAGGACCAGTGCTCTTAGAGCCTGTTATGGATGTTGAGGTTGTCACCCCAGGAGAGTACATGGGTGACGTGATTGGCGACTTAAATAAGCGGCGCGGTGTGGTTCATGGTATGGATGATAGTCGTGCAGGGAAGATGGTGCATGCGGAGGCGCCTCTTTCTGAAATGTTTGGCTATGCAACTGATTTGAGGTCGATGACTCAGGGGCGTGCAACGTATACGATGAAGTTCGGACGGTATGCAGAAGCGCCATCAGCTGTTGCAAGCACTATAGTTAAGTGATTTTTTCGGTAGATGTGAAAATTTTTTGAAGAGGTAAAACCAGATGTCGAAGGAAAAGTTTGAGAGGACGAAGCCGCACGTCAACGTGGGAACGATAGGTCACGTTGATCATGGTAAAACGACGCTGACAGCGGCATTGACAAAAGTATGTGCTGAGCAGCGTGGCGGTGAGTTCAAGGCCTATGATCAGATTGACAATGCGCCTGAAGAGCGTGCTCGCGGGATCACCATCGCGACAGCGCACGTTGAATACGAAACCGAAAATCGTCACTACGCACACGTTGACTGCCCAGGTCATGCGGACTACGTGAAAAACATGATCACAGGGGCTGCGCAGATGGACGGCGCCATCCTCGTCTGTTCAGCGGCTGACGGTCCCATGCCGCAGACGCGGGAGCACATCCTTCTGGCTCGTCAAGTAGGCGTTCCCTACATCGTCGTATTTCTGAATAAAGCCGACATGGTTGACGACGAAGAGCTGCTGGAGCTGGTTGAAATGGAAGTGCGAGAACTGCTGGACAGTTACGACTTCCCCGGTGATGACACCCCAATCGTAACAGGCTCTGCGCTCAAAGCTCTTGAGAATGACAGTAGCGACATTGGCGTACCTGCCGTATTGAAACTGTTGGAAGCGTTAGACTCCTACATTCCTTTGCCCGAGCGTCCGGTTGACAAGCCCTTCCTTATGCCGATTGAAGACGTCTTCTCTATCTCAGGCCGGGGTACCGTGGTCACGGGTCGGATCGAGCGTGGCATTGTAAAGGTTGGTGATGAGATCGAAATTGTCGGCATCCGGGATACCAGCAAAACCACCGTGACCGGAGTAGAAATGTTCCGCAAGCTACTGGACTCGGGCGAAGCTGGCGACAATGTTGGTGTTCTGCTGCGGGGCACCAAGCGCGACGACGTTGAGCGAGGGCAAGTACTTTGCGTGCCGGGCTCTATTACCCCGCACACCACATTTGAGGCTGAGGTTTACGTTTTGAGTAAAGATGAAGGAGGGCGTCACACACCTTTCTTTAATGGCTATCGACCGCAGTTTTATTTTCGGACAACGGATGTGACCGGAGCAGTTGAACTGCCTGAAGGTGTGGAAATGGTCATGCCTGGGGATAATGTTAAGGTGAAAGTTAACCTGATTGCACCGATTGCGATGGAAGAGGGTTTACGGTTCGCTGTTCGTGAAGGTGGCCGTACAGTGGGCGCCGGAGTCGTATCAAAGGTGATTGAATAAG
>DJFX01000031.1:0-16711 GCA_002432635.1 Halothiobacillaceae bacterium UBA5861
ATTTTGACTCTGTGGCAGGCCACAGGCCAGATCATCGATAACGTTATTCTGGCAGAGTAATACCTTCGTCCGCCGCCCGTTCTTTCATCATTTCTCGGTGCTCTTGGCGAATGACATCTCGTTCTTCATCAGACTCAGCTGCACGAATGGCTTCAATGTATTCCATGCGCTCTTCTTCAGTCATTAATTGACTACCGTAGATTGGCATCTCATCTGCCTCCTGAGCCGAGACTAAAACCGGACCGGCCATCAACACCAAAGCACACACAAGTGCAGGAATTTTTTTAACGTATGTTTTCATCACTAATTCCTTAATATGGATTAAAAAACCCGATGCTTGCCATTAGAAAGTGACAGATCGGATGACCCGGTAGATGCAGCAGAAAAATCGACAAAAATGACAACCTGCCGTTGATTTACCGTGCGCGAACATTAGAGATTGTTCGCATTAAAAATATTGATCTACGTCACATTTTTTAAACTTATTTAGGACACCAATTGGTAATGTAAAAACAAAAAGATAGCGCCCTTTTGTGATGAAGATTGTTGGGCTTACTGGGCGCCAAAAGTACTGTCAAAAAAAGTGCAATTATGATGTTTTTTGATCCATATGCGTGATGAGAATCTCGATACCTACGTGAGTGTTAAATGGGAACAGACGATTGAAAGCCGCACACTTAGGTAATGGCGGCTTTCAAGTTCGCTAAACAGATCAAGCAAGAAGCTATTCTTGTTCAAATGCTGTCACCAGGAACTCTGAAAAACGCGTCCATGATTTTTTATCCGCATCTTCCCGATAGCGATCAGAACCAAAAACTGTGAAGGCATGTGGTGCGCCGCTGTAACTGATCATTTCATGAGAAACGCCACTTTTTTCCAATTCAACGGCCAGTTTGGCAAAGTCTTCCATCGTAATGCTGGAGTCAGCTGTGCCATGCAGGATCAATAATTCTCCTTTCGTTTTGGAATAGTCTTGGCCTTCAGGTGTACTTAATCCACCATGAAAGGTCACATAGCCTTTTAAGTCTTCACCTGCTCGAGCAAGCTCCAATACAGCCGCGCCGCCAAAACAATAGCCCATTGCAACGGCTTGTTTAAGGTCCGCACCTTGGGCCTCTGCGGTCTTCAATGCACCTTTTAACAACTGGCGCATTTTCTGCCGGTCTTTATAGAGCTCACCTGTGTGTTGCCGTTTGTCTTTTACCGCCGTAGGACGTACTCCGGCACCAAACAAATCGGCTGCAAATACCGTATAGCCCATCTCTGCCAGCATATTTGCCCGCTTGATTTCGTAGTCTGTTAGGCCATCCCAATCATGCACCAGCAATACGAGCGGTGTATTTGGAGCAGGGGAAATATAATAACCTTCAAAAGGTGAATTATTAACCTGGTAGGAAATGACTTTACCATCTGCCAACGCAGACGTTGTAATAAAAAGAGCAAATAAAAATACCACTAATTTTTTCATTTTTTCTCTCCACTTTCAGTCAATGACACAAAAAAACCAGAATAAATAAGAAGCTGTTGCAAGAAGTATTGTCTACTCTTTGGATTTAAACCGCCTAGCACTTTTTTGTGCGTGTTTATAAAAGCGCCCTAAGGCACGATCACGATGCCGCCGCTGCGCCAGCGACTGGCTGTTGCGCATCTGTTCCGAGAGCAGTTTGCGATAATTTTCCAGACGACGCGGCTCAATCTCTCCTGATTTGATGGCCTTGGCAACCGCACAACCAGGTTCTGACTGATGCTGACAATTCTTAAACCGGCATTGTGCGGCCAGTTGATCGATCTCTGAAAATGTGGACTGAACCCCTGCCTCGCTATCGGTGATCTGTAGTTCTCGCATCCCAGGTGTATCCAGCAAGAGGCCTCCTCTCGTAAGTTGGTGCAAACTTCGAGATGTTGTCGTATGCCGCCCCTTGTTGTCACTTTCTCGGATCGGAGCTGTGGTTTGCTGAGCACGGCCTTTCAGTCCATTGACGATCGTGGATTTCCCCACGCCAGAAGACCCCAGCAATGCTACGGTTTGCCCTGCATCGATCCACTTCTCCAATCTATTAAGCGAACCCGGATCGGTTGCATTCACAATTTCAACCGGTAGTGCCGGGTAGTTTGCCGATAAAGCGTGAGTAAAAGGGGTGACATCTGGGCACAAGTCAGCCTTTGTCAGTACAAAGATACAGTCGATAGCGGCCTCTGCGGCCAGTGACAAATAACGCTCGATCCGGTTCAGATTAAATTCCGCATTACATGACGTCACGATGAATAAGGTATCAATATTGGCGGCAATCAGTTGGATTACAGATGCTTTGCCGGCACTGCGGCGTTTAATCAATGATTTCCGGATCAACAGATGAACGGGTTGTAATTCCGCATCAACCAGCAGCCAATCTCCCACTGTAGGATGTGATTCAGGAGGCTCGTGCCGCCAGAAATAAGTTGGTAACGTCAAACTCTGTGGCTGATCCTGTTTGTCTAACCCCACACACTCGATAAGGTTGCGTTGCACGGCAACAACACGGAATGGCCATTGTGAAGCCAGCAAGTCAAAATCCCGCTGGGATTGAAAAAAGTGTGTCCAACCTAACTCAAAAAGGTTGTTTATTTGCATGATTGTTATCCCAAAACATCAGAATTAATGAACAAGCAACGCACAATAAATGCGTCGCAGTGATTGGGATTCATTCAGAATCCCGGCACGGCAGGCCGGGTCATGACAAAGACTTAATCGAACAAAACGCTCGGGGGAATTATTTGATAGCGATCAATTCAGCTTGATCTCGGGCCTGCAAACAGCGGAAAACAATCATAATCTGTCTCCTTGTTGGTCTTTTGAAAGGTGGAGTTCAGTATACGCCATACTCAGGAAACTTAAAGATTTCGTTCTCTCGTGAGTGCCAAGAGTCGCATTCACCGCCTGCCGATAAACCAGTTTGGGATAAGGTGACTATTTCATTAAAAATGGGGATCACATTGCAAAACAAGGCCACCCGATGTTGCGAGTAGCCTTGCTGATGCAGAGGTTCTAACTTGCCCGTTTTCTTATGTGGTAGGGGGTAAGGTCAACGTCGTGCGTCATACCCCAATAATCCACGAGTCGCCAGGGAGACACGGAAACTACTCGGCCTTTGGCATTTCGGTAGTAGGTAGACATGCCTGGGTGAGTCCAGATCATTTTTTCATGCTCAGCGTCTACGCTCGCCACAAACTCATCATGGGCGTCTTGGGAGACCTCAATGGCAGCGATATTTTGCTCATGCATCGCGGTGAGACAGTTAATAATGTAACGAGACTGGCACTCGGATTGAAAAATGGCCGAACCGCCATGTCCTAAGCCAGTATTTGGCCCCTGAGTGATAAAGAGATTGGGAAAGCCCGGCACAGTGATACCTAAATAAGCACTGGGGTTATCATCTCTCCAGGCCTCTGCCAAGTTCAAACCATCCCGACCGGTTATGTTCAGCCGAGCCGCCATTTGGGAGACTTTAAAACCCGTCGCCAGCAGGATAACGTCGGCTTTTCTGATCTGCCCGTCTACCGTTTCTATACCGTTAGGTACAATCCGGCGAATATGGTCAGTCACTAACTCAACATGTGGTTGTTTGATGGACTGGAACCAGCCATTATCCAGCAAAATTCGCTTTCCATAAGGGGGGTAGGTGGGCAGGCACTTTTCGACCAGGTCGGGCCTGTCGGCCAGTTCGCTGAGGATATGGTCGGTCATTTGCTGGCGGTGGCGGTCATTGGCTCGGTTCAGGGAGCGCTCGGGGTGCTCCCAGTGTGGATCTTTATGTAGACTTGCGAGCAGGCCATCACCATAACGCCATAACATGAGAAAACGGTACCAGGAAGCGTAAAGCGGCACTTCAGCGAGCAGCCACTGGGCACCTTCCCCGATATTATCGTGATAACCAGGAATTGGCCGTGCCCACTGGGCACTGCGCTGGTAAATCGTCATTGCGCCAACCTGGTCGACAATGCTGGGCACCACTTGCATGGATGTTGCACCCGTCCCGATAATAGCGATACGTTTGTCAGTGAGGTCAAGATTCTCTGGCCATTCTGTAGAGTGAAACAAGGGACCTTCAAAAGTTTCGGCACCGTCAATTTCAGGTACAAAAGGCTGGCTAAGTTGGCCAATGGCACTGATCAAGGCCGGTGCTTGCAGTATTTCTTCGCGACCGTCCTCTGTGCGTATACGAACTTTCCAGCAAGCTGAGGCTTCATCCCAGTCTGCTTGGGTAACTTCTGTGTTGAAACGGATGTAGGGGCGTAGTCCCAGATCGGTCGCACTGCGTTCCAGGTAGTCTTGTAATTCTTCGCGAGGTGAAAAATATCGGCTCCATGGATAACGCTTGCCAAATGAGTAGGAGTAGGCGTGATTCGGCGTATCAACAGCACAGCCAGGGTAATCATTGACGAGCCATGTTCCACCCACTTCACCATTCTTTTCAATGATGGCAAACGGGATACCGAGTGACTTAAGGTTATGACCAATGGCGATTCCGGTTGCTCCCGCGCCTACAATCAAAACCGGTTGAGCGTGTTGCACCGCTGTCGGTTTTTCAGGCGCAGACCAGGTGACCTCGCGGGAAATCAAGCCCATTTCCTCCCTCATCATCGGTGCATATTCAGGAGGAACGTTCTCGCCCAGGCAAACCGACATCATTTCTACCATTAATTCGTCACCCGGGTCCTGGATAGCGGGTTCCCGGTTAGAGTCAGAGAGTAGTTCTTCAGCCGCTTGGCGGATCGCTTGTTGGGCCTCTTCGGGTAACCCCGCATCGAGCGGGGCAATAATCAACACGTCGCGCATGGGCATAAAAGGTGGTGACAACCATTTACGATCGCCTGTCATATGGAACAGAACCATCAACAAGGCACGTAAATCGGCCTGTTGCAGCGCTTCTTTCAGGCGTTGAGTGGATATTTTTTTCATGGTGTTACTCCATCCTTATATTTTTTTAATTTATGTTTACCGCATGGCCCCAGTGTGGGTTACACCGGATACTTTTCAATCAATCGTTTAGCAATCACCGTGCGTTGTATTTCGTTTGTGCCTTCGCCAATGGCCAGCAGCGGGGCATCCCGATAAAGCCGTTCAATGACCAGTTCCGGTGAGTAACCGTAAGCCCCATGTATGCGCATGGCTTCCATGGAGTTATGGACGGCGGCTTCACTGGCAAATAATTTAGCCATGCCGGCCTCCAGGTCACAGCGTTCGCCTCTGTCCAAAGCGTCTGCGGCTTGTTTGACGAGCAAGCGTGCGGCTTCTGTCTTCGTTGCCATATCCGCCAACTTGAGCTGAATGGCTTGATGCTGGCAGATCGGTTGACCAAAGGTTTCTCGCACTTGGCTATACGACAGCGATTCTGATAATGCTCGCTGTGCAACACCCACACCGCGTGCAGCGACGTTAATTCGACCGAGCGATAAACCCGAAAGCGCCGTTTGCAGGCCTTTGCCTTCTTGTTCGCCAATCAAGCAACCAGCAGGGATGCGGTAATTTTCAAAAATAAGTTCTGCGCTATCAATGCCTTTGTAACCCAGCTTTTTGAGCTTGCGGCCAACGTTGAACCCGTCACGCTTTTCTGCCAGAAACATGCTCATACCGGCGTGTCGGGG
Source organism: Halothiobacillaceae bacterium UBA5861 (assembly GCA_002432635.1). Classification (GTDB taxonomy): domain Bacteria; phylum Pseudomonadota; class Gammaproteobacteria; order UBA5861; family UBA5861; genus UBA5861. The sequence continues at coordinate 5,626 of DJFX01000031.1, forward strand.
GTTGGCTTGCGGATCTGTTTTAACCAATAAGGCATAGCAGGAACCTTTGATCCCATTGGAGATCCAGGTTTTACTGCCATTGATCACGTAGTCGTCACCATCACGCTTAGCAACTGTGCGAATCGCTTGCAGATCGGTTCCACAATTCGGTTCTGTCAACGCCAATCCACCGCGGATTTCTCCGGTTGCAAAGCGAGGCAAGAAGTGCTGCTTTTGCTGCTCAGTGCCTTGCCTGAGGGTCACGTAAGCCATGATGAGGTGGGAGTTCACAATACCACTGAGGGACATCCATTCACGTGAAATCAGCTCGATGACTTTGGCGTATGTGCTCGCACTAAGTCCCAGTCCACCATATTCTTCCGGAATAATGCAGCCGAATAGTCCCATGGCTTTCATTTGTTCGACAATTTCATCTGGATAGGTGTCCGATGTTTCCAGCTCGATCGCATAGGGCCGGACTTCCTTTTGTAAAAACTTGTCTACGGTATCGAGAATCAGCTGCTCTTGTTCTTGTTTTTCATGGGTTTCTTGTTCGCTCATGGGTTCTCCTGCTGTTATCCGCGCAAGCCTTGGCTGAGAGGTTTGGCTGTTTCCAGAAATGGTATTGAGAGCACTAGTTTCTCTACTGCGTCGACGCGCTCTTTAGTAGCCGCTGTGGCTGCGTTAGCACGGAACTTTTCGATAATTTCTTCGTTACTCAAGGGGCGTTCGGCCGCGCCTCGATTAATCTCCTCACGGTGTTTCAAGGTTTGTCCACTGTGAGTTTTGATGATGACCTCGCCTGTGTAGTATCGCGGAAACGTCGAATCTGGATCCGCCTGGTATGACACTTTCTCTGCCAAAGCAAGAATTTCCGGATTCTGGATCATATTGTCCTCCAGCTCAGCCAGTGAAAAATTGCCCGAGATCAATGCCGCTGCAATTGTGTAAGGAATACTAAACTGGGCATCGTAGCTATTGGCCGGCCGTTTCTTGTTCGCTTCTGGTTCGCAAACGGTTTTGATGACGCCTTCAGGTACTTTCGCAACAATACTTTCAACTTCATTGAGATTGCTAATGTTATCCCTAAGCGCCAAGGCTGAATCAATCGCTGCATGTGTGAAATGGCAGGCAGGAAACGGTTTGATTGCGGTTGACATGAGCTCCCATGTTTTACCCAATCCTGAGGTCGCAAGGGACAAGTCACAGGCCTCACTGAGTGCTCCCAGATAGGCATTGTAAAATCCAAACCGTCCTTCGTAGGGAGAGGTTGCACCACAAAAGCCCTGTTTGGCCAATGCTGCTGCGGTCATTCCGGCATGTGCCGCCCACCCTGGGTGTAGCCGCTTGTTCCAGGCGCCATCTTCCAAAAACTCCATGCTACCAGAGGCCATGCTCAAGGCAATTCCTTGAGCATGAGCGGTTTCTTGTGCGGGCATACCCGATAATTTGGCCGCGACAATCGCGGAAGAAAAAGCGCCAGCAACGCCAGTGGGGTGAAACCCTACTTGATGGAAACCACCTTGAGCCACAGCACCTAAGCGTGCCGCAACTTCAACCCCCAAAATGTAAGCGACCAGCAATTGCTGGCCTGTCGCCTGATTCATCATTGCGCTGGATAAAGCAGCCGGGAAGGCGCTGGACGTCGGGTGAACAATCCCGCCCTGGTGCGTATCATCAAAGTCCAGGCTATGGCAGAGAAAACCGTTAATGACTGCCGCATCGCGTGGCATAAGACTGGCCGGCATACCGATCACGCCCACGTCACCTGGACCACTGAGTGAGGCCATGGCGTTAAATGCCCGTTGCGCAAAATCCTGCTTCCCTGCGGCCATAGCGATGCCCACCGCATCTAAAATGTGGTGGCTGGCACGTATCCGCACGTCAGCAGGAATGCTGTCCCAGCTTAAATCTGCGGCAAACTGTGCAAGTTGTTGAGCGATATTCGGTGTGCTCATGAGAAGTATTTCTCCTGGACGTTTTTGGCAAAATCGACAAAAAAGTCAATGGCATCACCATTTTGCATGGCGTCTTTATTCGCGGCTTTGTCAACGGGTGCACCCAGTAGAATTTTTTTGATGGGTGTTTCCATTTTCTTGCCACTCATGGTGTATGGCACGGCATCAATCCGGATAATTTCATCGGGGACATGCCGGGGACTGAAATCAGCTCGAATGGTCGAACGGATTTCATTAACGATCGCGTCAGTCAGTTCACCACCGTCGCGGATCGTTACAAACAATGGCATGTAATACTCCCCTCCGGGCAACTCAAGGCTGACAATTAAGCTGTCTGCCACGGCCTCCACTTTGTCAACGGCGCGGTATACTTCGCTGGTTCCTATCCGTATGCCGCTGCGGTTAAGTGTGGAGTCTGAGCGCCCTAGAATTTGTACAGTGCCTATGTCTGAAATTTTCATCCAGTCACCATGACGCCAGTAGCCGGCATAGGTATCAAAGTAACTCTCACGGTAGCGCTTGTTGTTTTCGTCATTCCAAAAATAAATGGGCATGGAGGGCATCGGTTTTTTAATGACCATTTCACCGACTTCGTTGATAACGGAGCGGCCCTCTTCATCAAAGGCATGAACATCAGACCCCAGCAGCCGACACTGAATTTCCCCAGAATAAACGGGCAGAATAGGGCATCCCCCTACAAACCCTCCGACAATATCCGTACCACCACTGACAGAAGTCAACCATATATCGTTTTTGATGCTGTCATACACCCAATCGAAGCCTTCCGGAGGGAGGGGGGAGCCTGTAGAACCTAAACATTTGAGGTTTTCAAGATTGAACTTGTTGGGTTTAACACCCTCTTTCATGCACGCAATCAAGAAGGCTGCACTGGTGCCAAACGTTGTCATTTTTGACTCTTCGGCGTATTGCCACATAGCATCAATATTGGGGTAGGCAGGATTGCCGTCATAGATGACAGCTGTTGTGCCTGTCAGTAAGGATGACATAGCGATGTTCCACATTACCCAGCCGGTGGTAGAAAACCAAAAGAAGCGGTCGCCAGGCTTATTATTGGAATGCAGTGTTTGGAATTTCAGGTGTTCAATAAGTGCACCACCGTGTCCGTGTGTGATGGCTTTTGGGATACCCGTGGTGCCCGATGAATACACTGTCCAAAGTGGATGGTCAAAGGGAACAGCAGCAAAGGGGATATCCGTTGCATCGTTGTCAATCGCGTCTTGCCAGAAAATCGCATTTTTAATCTGCTCTGGCTGAGCCTGTTCATTGGCATAAGGCAGGAAGATGACTTTTTCAAGCGAAGGCATTTCGCTTTCCATGTGCGCAACTTCACCTGTTCGGTCAAACAGCTTTCCACCGTAATTGTACCCATCAACCGCAAACATCACTTTTGGCGAAATTTGTTTGAAGCGATCAACCACACTGTTGGTTCCAAAGTCTGGTGAGCAACTGGACCAAACGGCGCCAATAGAGCTGACCGCAAGGAAGGCAATGATTGTTTGCGGGATATTCGGCATATAGGAAACGATACGGTCCCCAGGTTCGACACCAATCGATTTGAGGTAAGCGGCTACTTTCGCAACCTGGTTTTTTAATTCGCCCCAACTGATCTCTGTCATCGGGTGTTTTTCAGATTTAAAAATAATCGCAGGGTACGCATCGCTGTAGCCTTTAAAAACATGTTCGGCATAATTCAGTGTACTGCCCTCAAACCATTTAGCGCCTGGCATTTCCATGCTGGATAAAATGCGCGTGTAGGGGGTATGGGAAGTGATCTCAAAATATTCCCAAATCGACTCCCAAAATGTTTCCAATTCGTCCACTGACCATTGCCATAAGGCATCATAATCATGAAACGATAAGCCCCGGGTGGACTTTAACCACTTCCTGTATTCAGTGATGTTGGCGTTGGCAATAAAATCTTCAGATGGTGTCCACAAGCACTTCATCTCGTTACTCATTTAGTAGCCCCTAGATAGTCGATTATCTGCCTCTACAAAGAGACAATTGTGATTTTAGGTTTGTAAGACTATCGCTCAATTAATGGGTGAGCAGATATTCTTATGTCATCGTTTTTGTATGAAATACAACTTTTCCAATTCTTTCAATCCAATCCGTGAGATTTACGATCAATGCGCATCCAGCGAGATTGAACAAAGCATTGACCGAAACCTCATGGGTCAATGACGATTGGACTTGCTTATTATTCAACAGCCTGTCACGAGGCAGTCAAGCCGAGACGTGCTGGTTGAATAACCAGAAGACTTCACCATTTTAAAGGAAAGTGATTGATGTGAGAACGGTCGAGAGTTAAGCGATGGAACAGAAGTGAGGGAAACACTAAAACAGAAAGAAGATGGTCCAGCCAAAATATATTGGCTCCCCGGGACGGGCTCGAACCGCCGACCCAGTGGTTAACAGCCACTTGCTCTACCGACTGAGCTACCGGGGAGTGGAAAGAACGCATTCTATTAGGTGAAAATGCTGAGGTCAACCTGAATCGCATTTTAAATAACGGGCGGAATCGATGAATCGGGTTTCTTGCTTGAAAAAAATCGATAGAAAGGTCAAAATGTGGGGTCTTTCTGAACCGAAGTATTTATCAGTAACGTGTCAATGGTGGCTCGCTTTGGTTCTCCCGCGACGAGAAGTTGTGAACCCCGTCAGGCCCGGAAGGGAGCAGCGGCAACAATGGATCGGGTGCCGGGAATCGGCTGGGGCGAGCCACCACCAAAATTCTGCGGGCGGGCACCCAGCCGCACAATGTTAAGTTATCTCCAAGATGATTATTACTTTTGAGAGTAAAACTAATCCACCGCCACTCTGAGCATCACAAAACGACTAGCAGGTTAATGACTGATGAGCTACCAGGTTCTTGCCCGTAAATTACGTCCACAGACGTTTACCGAAATGGTGGGCCAAGAGCATGTGCTCAAAGCGCTGATTAACGCACTTAATGATAAGCGCCTGCACCATGCTTACTTGTTTACAGGCACACGGGGGGTAGGTAAAACAACCGTTGCCCGGGCATTTGCCCGCTGCCTGAACTGTGAAAAGGGGATTAGCGCGACTCCGTGTGGAGCTTGCTCAGCTTGCGTAGGAATTGAACAGGGAAGATTTATAGACTTGGTTGAAGTTGACGCGGCATCACGAACCCGCGTCGATGAAACACGCGAACTGCTTGATAACGTAATGTACGCACCGACCAATGGCCGCTTTAAGATTTACCTGATCGATGAAGTCCACATGTTTTCAAAGCATAGTTTTAATGCTCTGTTGAAAACTCTGGAAGAGCCTCCTCCGCATGTTAAATTTTTGTTGGCCACGACAGATCCTCAAAAATTACCGGCGACAATCTTATCCCGCTGCCTGCAGTTCAATTTAAAACGTATTCCCGCCGCCATCATCCAAGGCTATTTATGCCAGGTGCTCGATAAAGAAAAGATCGCATACGAGATCACGGCCCTACAGCAGTTAGCAATTGCCGCAGACGGCAGCATGAGGGACGCCTTAAGCTTGCTGGATCAGACCATTTCGGTGGGCGAAGGCAAAGTAACCGCTGCTGATGTTGAAGTGATGCTTGGCAGCATTTCAAGAACACGGCTTTATGAACTTCTGCACGCGGTGATTGCCACTGATCCCGCAGAATTACTGAAGGCAATTGATGCACTGGTAGAGTTTGCACCGGATTATGAAAATGTACTGGCCGAACTCATCTCATTACTGCACAAAATAACTCGCTATCAAGTGTTGCCCGAGAGTTTCCAGGAACCGGATGAGCGTGCGGCACTATCACAGTTCGCCGAGGCGACCACCCCGGAAGACATCCAGCTTTTCTACCAGATCGGCTTACACGGGCGGCGTGATTTTCAATTTGCGACCGACCCCCGTGAAATGCTGGAAATGACCTTGTTGCGCATGATTGCCTTCCGGCCTGTTGCCCCGGGGACATTAAATCAGGCCTCTCCCGTACAGAACACAAAAGCCATACCCAAAAAAGATTCACCAAGTGTGCCGCGTGATCGGACAACTTCGGAAGCACCGGCTAAGCGGCCTGTGCAAGCGGTGCCCGAGGAGGCTGTCAATGCTATGACACACGCGCAGCCACAGACTGAAGACTTGGCATGGGAAGCAATCGTGCCCAAATTAGGCCTCATGGGCCTGCCACTCGAACTTGCAATGAACAGTACGCTGACTTCAAAAAATACCAATGAAATTGTATTGAAGTTAGCATCGGGTAAAGAACAGTTAAATAAACCTAACTTTGTTAAACGGCTGGAGAATGCTTGCCGCGATTATTTCAGTGAAACACTGAAAATTAAAATTGAAGTGGGCAAGGGCGCCAAAGCAACGCCTGCGGCACTCAGATTAAAACAAGAAGAAGACCGGCAAAAGAGCGCAGAAAATGCCATTTATGCTGATCCATTTGTAAAGGAAGTCTGTGAAAAATTTGATGCTAAAGTTGTGAACAACAGTATTCAGCCGAGTGCTGAATCAAAAACTGACTGATTTTTAAAAAATAGGAATACAAAACCATGAAAGGTGATCTTGGGAACCTTATGAAACAAGCCCAGCAAATGCAGGCCAACATGCAAAAGGCTCAAGAAGAAGTTGCGAGGCTTGAAGTTGAAGGAGCTGCTGGAGGCGGGCTTGTTAAAGTGATGATGAATGGCCGTCATGAAGTACGCCGTGTGCACATTGATGACAGTTTGGTAGGTGACGATAAAGACATGTTGGAAGATTTAATAGCCGCCGCCATTAACGATGCTGTCCAGCGAGTCGAGGTTGAGTCCAAGGAAAAAATGGCAAAAGTCACCGCAGGCATACCTCTACCACCCGGAATGAAATTACCTTTCTAACGCCAGTCGAGGTCATTCGTATTGGAACAAGGGCTTTTAAATAATTTGGTTGAATCACTTTGCTGTTTACCCGGTGTTGGACGAAAGTCCGCGCAGCGAATGGCATTCCACCTTCTTGAACGTGACCGCTCGGGAGGCCTGCATTTGGCCGAGGCGTTGGATAAAGCAATGCAGGGCATTGGTGAGTGTCATTTGTGCCGCACATTCAGCGAGAAGACTATTTGTAATAGATGCAGTGATCCGGCGCGGGATCAAAGTATACTCTGCATCGTCGAAATGCCCTCAGATATCGTTGCATTAAGTACGGTGGATTACAAAGGTTTATTCTTTGTGCTCAAAGGGCGGTTATCACCTATCGATGGTATCGGTCCACATGAAATTGGGTTAGACATCCTGGAACAACGGCTGGCTGAAGGACAAGTCCGTGAGATAATTCTGGCCACAAATGCCACAATTGAAGGGCAGGCCACAGCTCACTACATCGCAGAAATGGGCAAAAAACTCGGCATTGATGTGATGAAAATCGCACAGGGCGTGCCATTGGGAGGAGAGCTAGAATACATAGACAGTAATACACTCTCACACGCGTTCAAAAGCCGTGTGCGCTACTAGATTTACTACTTTATCGATAGTTAACTTATTACATTTAGAAGCAAGAGACAGTTTATGGCAGGACATAGTAAATGGGCCAACATTCAGCACCGAAAAAAAGCCCAGGATAATAAGCGGGGAAAACTCTTCACAAAATTAATCCGTGAAATCACGGTATCAGCAAAAATGGGCGGGGGCGATCCGGCCTCTAATCCCCGGCTGAGGCAAGCTGTAGATAAAGCCCTTTCCAGCAACATGACACGAGACACTGTTGACCGCGCGATTAAGCGAGGGGCTGGCTCCCAAGATGACACCGATTATCAGGAGATTCGCTATGAGGGTTACGGCAATAATGGTGTTGCGGTGTTAGTTGACTGTTTGACCGATAACCGTAACCGTACTGTTGCTGAAGTGCGTCATGCTTTTACAAAGCACGGTGGTAATTTGGGAACAGAAGGCTCTGTCGCTTACCTTTTCAACAGAATTGGCATCTTGAGCTTTGCTCCCGGTGCCAACGAAGAGGACATCATGGAAGTTGCACTTGAAGCCGGTGCTGACGATATAGAAACACATGATGATGGCTCAATCGATGTTATTACTGATGAAACGGCATTTCTTGATGTCAAAGAAAATTTGATAGACGCAGATTTACAGCCCGAAGTGGCAGAAATCACAATGAAAGCCTCAACAGAAGTTGAGCTTGATGTGGAGCAGAGCGAAAAATTATTAAAAATGCTGGACGTACTTGAAGATCTTGATGATGTCCAAAATGTGCACAGTAACGCTAAATTTGCTGATGATGCTTTTTCAGGGTGATGAGATTGTATGGCTCAAATAATCCGCATCCTAGGGATTGATCCGGGATCAGTAACGACAGGATATGGCATTATAGAAAGCGATGGCATGCGCTCAAGGCACATCACCCACGGGCATATCAAAGTAAAAGGGGAAACGTTACCTGACAAGCTTGGGATCATTTTTTCTGAGATAACCGCTATTATTGCCCAATGGCAACCCCAGGAAATGGCCATTGAAAACGTTTTTATCAGTAAAAATGCGCAATCGGCACTTAAACTGGGGCAAGCCCGTGGTGCGGCAATTTGTGCCGCTGTCCATTGTAATCTTGACGTCAGTGAATACTCTCCGCGATCAATCAAACAGGCCATCGCAGGCACGGGTTCCGCAAGCAAAGAACAAATTCAACACATGGTTGGAGTTCTATTAAACATCAAAGAAGCTATTCAGGCCGACGCCGCCGATGGCCTCGCGATTGGCCTTTGCCATGCTCATTCAAGAAATAACCGTCGATGGCAGAGTGCCATCCAGGAGGTCTAGTGTGATAGGACGGATCACTGGAAAATTGATTGAGAAACAACCGCCTCAGTTACTCGTTGACATCAATGGTATTGGTTACGAAGTCGAGGCACCAATGTCCACTTTCTACAAACTTCCAGCGACAGGTAATACGGTTGTCTTGTTAACACACCTGGTTGTTCGTGAAGACGCGCATCTCCTCTACGGATTCTCCTCACACAATGAGCGGGATTTATTCAGAACACTCATTAAAATCAGCGGAGTGGGTGCAAAAATGGCGCTAACAATCCTTTCTGGCGTCAGTACTGAAGAGTTCATAAGCTATGTACAGCACGGTGATATCGCGAGCTTGACCCGCCTTCCAGGAGTTGGCAAAAAAACAGCCGAACGATTGATTGTCGAAATGCGTGACAAATTAGGCAGTCTTGAAACACTGGGGGACGTAACGGCCTCATTACCTGCTGACCCTGAAACACCTGAAGCATCACCTGTGGAACAAGCCGTCAAAGCACTGATCTCGCTTGGATACAAACCCACTGAGGCGAGTAAGATGGTTCGGGCGGCCGCCTTAGAAGCTACCGAAACAGAAGAAATTATCCGCCTTTCACTCAAAAGTTCTCTAAACCGACGTTAGACAAAGAAATCCAACTGCGATTTAACCCGTTCCGATGGTAGTATCAAGGCTTTACATTTAAGCCTACAGAATTTTTATGTCCACATTTCGGGTATTTTCTGTATTTACAGCAACAATGTCATTGGAGGAATTATGCCTACCTATCTTATAAGTGATGAAGAGCGCTTCATACAAGAAACGGCTCAACGGTTTGCCGCAGAAAAGCTGCGCCCCGGCTACCAAGTGCGCGATGACAGCAAAGTCATTGATCGGGATTTACTCAAAGGCATGGGAGAACTTGGTCTGCTCACGCCTAATATCAGCGAGGAATATGGCGGCATCGGTGCTTCGAGCGTGATTTGTGGGCTTATTGCGGAGCAAATCGCTTATGGTGACTTCAATATGAGCTATCTCAATATGACAAATGCTTTGATTGCTCAAGTCATTGAACGTAATGCATCAGAGAATATGAAGCAGGAAATCCTGCCGCAAATGGCTTCGGGCGAAATTATTGTTGCTTTGGGCTTAACCGAACCGCGTGGTGGATCAGATGCCGCTAACCTTACTGTTTCTGCCAAAAAAGACGGTAGCGATTACATCATCAGCGGTGAAAAAGCATCGATCAGCTATTCTGAGCAGGCAGAATATATCCTCATGTTTGCGCGCACCGGTGAGCTCGAAGCGAAAGCACACGGTGTCACCTGCTTTTTAGTACCGCTGGATTTACCCGGTATATCCCGAACCAGTTATGACGATATCGGTACCCGCCCCGTCGGACGAGGCTCTGTTTTTTTCGACAATGTGCGCATACCTGAGAATTGCCGGATCGGTGAAGAAAACACTGGCTTCACCAAAATTATGGTGGGGTTTGACCTCAGCAGAATCCTCATCGCCTTACAGTGTATTGGTGCGGCCCAGGCCTCCATTGATGAAACTTGGCAATACACTTTAGAGAGAAAAGCATTTGGATTACAATTAGTTAAATATCAAGGAGTCAACTTCCAGCTCGCTGAGTTCGAAAGCCAAAATGAATCCTATCGGACGCTCGCTTATCACGCACTGAAACTGCGTGATGAAGGGGTCGATCACACCAAAGAAGCCGCCATGGTTAAATGGATGGCACCTAAATACTGTACCGAAATTATCCACGGTTGCCTACTGCTTCACGGCCACTTCGGATACAGCAAAGACTTCCCTCACCAACAGCGTATGCGAGACGTTATGGGCTTACAAATTGGTGATGGAACAGCCAACATTATGAAAATGATCATCGCACGTGAAACCATTGGCAGCGTTTCCGTACAATACAAATAAACTCACCAACAATCTGGCAGGCACTCATTGCCTGCTGGATGACACACCGCCCATCTCACCGTCAAAGCCACTCAGTACATCCCTCTTTTGAATAGCTAAAAATTATAATTTTTCATACGACATATATTTGAAAACTATTAAATTAAACCGTTAGTCGGAACACTTGTGATAAAAATCACAGTGGGTTTATTGCAGAATAGACACAAAACATAAAACCCCTATATTGCTCCCATAACAAATGATTGAGCGCAATTCCTCTAGTTATTAAAAATAATAATGAACCCATAATGAAAAATTTCATAAACGACTTCAATAAAAAACTCACTGCGATTACCGGGTTATCACTGGCTCTGATGACACCTAATATAAACGCGGCCACCTTCTACCAATCGGATGAGGGTTTACTGGTGATCGAAGCCGAACACTTCAACGACAACCAG
>DJFX01000031.1:16726-17508 GCA_002432635.1 Halothiobacillaceae bacterium UBA5861
TATGGCTTCAACCCGCTCGACAACAGCGATGCCTTGCTCGACAGCGATGGCGATGGCGACAGCAATCTCACCGAATATCAGAACGGTACCGACCCTCGGGTCCGACCCCAGACCACCTTCTACCAATCGGATGAGGGTTTACTGGTGATCGAAGCCGAACACTTCAACGACAACCAGATCCCCGGCAGCCACAGCTGGAGCGAAGTGGCCGATGCCAGCGCCAGCGGGGCCGTGGCCATGTACGCCGGGCCGGATAACGGCACCACGTACAACAGCGATTATGCGAATTTGAGCCCGGCGCTGGTGTACAGCGTACACTTCAGCCAAAGTGGCACCCATTACATCTGGATCCGCGCCGATGCCCAGGGCATTCGCACCAGTGATTCGGTGCACCTGGGGCTCGACGGACAAGCCATCAGCACCGCGGACCGAATTGATTTTGGAGGCGCCAACGGTTTTATCTGGAGCCGTTCGACGATGGACAACGTCAACGCCAGCCTTGAGGTCGGCAGCAGTGGTGAGCACAGCCTCAACCTGTGGATGCGTGAAGACGGCCTGAGTGTGGATAAGATCCTGTTGACCACGGACCCTGGGTTTACCCCATCCGATCTGGGCCCCGACAGTTCCCCCACCAGTCCACCCGCACCGGCTCAGGATGCCGATGCCGATGGTCTGCCGGACGACTGGGAAATCGCCCACGGCACAGACCCCAATGTCGCTGATGACACCAGTGTCGATGCCGACGCCGATGGCCTGACTCTCCTGGAAGAGTATCAAAACGG
>DJFX01000004.1:0-1941 GCA_002432635.1 Halothiobacillaceae bacterium UBA5861
TAACAGGAGCCCATTCTTTTTTGTTATGCCATAAGTATTCAAGCCTGCCAATGATCTCATCGAGATTGGCGGTTTTCGGGTGTTATTAATACCGTGCTTCCTCGCGGTTAAAATAGGACAGAAGCAAGGTGCGGATCTATGCGCGTTATCGCAAATTATGAAATTTAGTATGTTTGAGTTTCGCTCTATTTAGTGGACACATTATCAATGTGCAGTAGATTTCAGCTAAGGCTTATCTTCTCGCGCCACTTTGCTAGCTTCTGTGAAAAACCGAGATTCGCGGCATCACATCTATGTTTAAATTCTTTGAGCTTCTCATTGAAACCTTCGGATTTTTCAAATCTTGCTTTAGCTTCGTTTTTTGCCCACTCATGCAGTTCTATATCAAGCCTATTGTTTGCCATGACAAAGTCTTCAATATCCTCTTTTCCTATAAAATCTTGTTCTAAATAAGGTGTTTGATTTTGTTTTATGTATGAAAAGTCGGTGCGAACATGCGTGGCGGATATATTGTCTTCAAAATACACCATGCTTTCGTCAAAAAATTCGACAAGACCAAAAAAGACATTGCTTTTGCGTAGCCTTTCTTTCGCAATTTCCAACCAATGTTTATCGGGCTTGGCTGCAGGATTACTAATCCCAGCTAAATAACGTACGTGGTAGTCCTTGATGACGTGTGGGACATCATCTCTCATTCTCCATTTTACGTAATCTGCGTAATTTAGTTGTTTAGCAACTTTCGAACCCAACGAACTAACAGGTTGTAATCTTTCAAAAGCGTAAACAGATTTGACACGCCTAATTGGATCTCGAAGCATGACTATCCATTTTCCTTGGGGAAACACTTCTGGGTGGAAAGGCATTTGGTGACTAGATAATGCGGTAACGTCGTTTTTAGAAAGATAACTTTTCAGATATTCGACTGACCCAGACTTCATTTTGATATCATCTCTGTGGTCGTGGAATTGGGCGCCGAAATTTCGTTTTAACGCCCAGTCGATAGTCGTTCCCGCGTTTTTGAATAAGTGACAGTGGAAGATAATATCTCTCATAATTTATTACGTAGTTTGGGAGTTGACTGATTAAACTGTTTGTAGATTGCTTTTATACGATTAGAGTTGCCTTGGTGGGTTGTATATGACATGAGCTACATATATATACTACGATTATTTAACTGTTTAACATAAATCTTCGTTGTGTTTTTTCGGATCTGTTCTTTAAGTAGACGTTCTATTGCCTAACTAAGATACATTTTTTCCAAATTATTGCTTTTACCTATTGTATTACGGACTCTTTTGTTAGAGGAGTGAAAAGACCGGCAGCCCGACTTCTAATATGTTGTAGCATCATCCAGTTTTCGCATAAACTGATTGTAGGCTTCCTTTACAGTCGCAGTAGCTCCCTCTTTCTGAACAACGCCGCCTTCTAGCCATAGCGCGCGGTCACAGATTTTCGTTACTTGCTCCGGAATATGTGAAACGAATACTACTGTCTGTTCGCCGGTTATCTGACTTTTAATAGCGTCCTGGGCCTTGTTGCGAAAGTGCATGTCGCCTACGCTGAGTACCTCGTCGATTAATAATATGTCTACGTTGTTCATGATTGCTGTGGAGAACCCGAGTCTCGCACGCATGCCAGCAGAATACGTTCTTACGGGTTGATTAAAAAACTCTCCAAGTTCTGAAAAATCGCTGATTTTTTTAAGTGACTTCGCAGCCTGCTTCTTAGTCAATCCAGCGAGCATCCCACTAAGCAATGCATTGTCCTTTCCGCTGAGATCTGGGCGAAACCCTAGTCCTAAGGCTAGTAAGGACTTTTTAAGTTGCGCGTTGCAAATAGTGTAGCCCTTTGTAGGTTTTATTATATCCGCTAGTATTTTGAGTAACGTGCTTTTGCCGCAGCCATTACGGCCAAGGATTCCCAATGATTCGCCTTTATAGG
>DJFX01000004.1:2119-4835 GCA_002432635.1 Halothiobacillaceae bacterium UBA5861
CCTTTATAGAGATCAAAGCTAACGTCATTTAGCGCGGTATGCTCAAATCGCCGTAAAAAAGAGGGGCGCGTAGTATATTTAAGCGTCAGGCCTCGCGCTGATAGAATTATATCATTCGGTCGACTCATCCAGAGATAACCTTAGCCGCTATTAGATGATTGGTGTGGCGAAAAACCAAATGTGTAGTAATAAGGCCTGACAAAACAAAAAGCGCGATGAGTGCTAAATGATTTAAATGATAAAGCGAGCCTTCAATTAATATTTTTCTGTAACCATCAATTAAGAACGCGAGTGGATTGGTGAATATGATGAATTGTTGTAGGGCGGGGTCAGTAATGGAGTTAATGTCCCAAAATACGCCGGAAGTGAACATTAGAAACATCATTCCCATGCTGATTAGCATGCGAAAATCGGACATGAAACTTACCAGTAAGGCTCCAATTAGTGAGCATAAAACAATTACACCGTACTGTACGACTGCGAGTGGGGCTAGCCAAAGCCAATTCCAAGTTGGCGTGTGGTTATAAGCAAGGACAACGGCAATCATTATGAGAAAGGCAATCCACTGTTTATAAAGTGATTCCTGGACGGAAACATAGGGGAAAAGTGCTTTTGGTATATTGATCTGCCCGATCAATCCCTTGTTTTGTACGATGCTGTTAGATGCATTGACGACACTTTTGGAAAACCAAAGGAAAGGGACTTTGCCGCAAATAAGAAACAAGAGGAAATTTTCGCGCCCGAAATCGAGCAGTACTTCAAACACCAAATAGAAAACGATGACAAACAGTATTGGTTCGAGCGCCCACCATAAATAGCTTAAGTAAAGTCGGGACGCTTCAGCTTTAAGAGATAGGCGAGCTTGAAGGTCAATCAATTCCATCGCTTGCATGAGCTTCATGCGACGGTGTTTCCATCAGTAAAATAGTCTGCATCAACGAAAATCGTCCCCTGTGCGTCGCTATTGGAAATGTAAGGTTGGTCTGCATTGCCCCAGTTAATTGCTATATTTGGGTCATTCCAGCAGATACATCTCTCAGTTTCTGTAGAATAAAAATTGGTAGTTTTGTATAAAAACTCCGCGGTATTCGATAGTGTCAAAAATCCGTGTGCAAAACCTTCGGGAATCCACAGTTGTTTTTTGTTTTCCGCAGATAGCGTCTCGCCAACCCATTGGCCAAAAGTCGGGGAGTTCTTTCTGATGTCTACAGCGACATCGAAAACTTCGCCTTGAATTACGCGGACTAACTTGGCCTGGGCCTTTGGCGGCAGTTGATAATGTAATCCACGCAACACGCCTTTCCTGGATTTCGAGTGGTTGTCCTGAACAAACGTGGGTGAAAGACCAGTTGCTTGTTCGAACGCGCGTTGGTTATAGCTCTCAAAGAAGAAGCCTCGGTCGTCTTCGTGCACGGTAGGTTCCAACAGGATCACGTCAGGTATGGCTAAGCGGGTTGCCTTCACGTTCGGTTTGGCTCCCCAATAACATTCATCAGGTATTGGCCGTAACCGTTTTTTAGCATAGGCTTGGCCAATGTTCGTATCTCTTCTTTGCCTATCCAGCCCTGCCGATAGGCAATTTCCTCTGGGCAGGCTATTTTTAAGCCTTGCCGGTGCTCAATCGTTTGCACGAATTGCTGCGCTTCAAGCAGGCTCTCATGAGTTCCAGTGTCGAGCCAGGCATACCCTCTACCCATCAGCTCGACTGCGAGTTTGCTTTTTTCCAGATACATATTGTTTATTTCGGTGATCTCTAGCTCGCCCCTGGGCGACGGTCTAATTTGTTTTGCGTAATCTACGACTAGCGAATCGTAGAAATAGAGCCCGGTAACCGCATAATTGGATTTGGGTTTGCTTGGTTTCTCTTCAATGTTTTTCACTCGGCCGGAGGCGTCGAAGTCAGCAACGCCGTAGCGCTCCGGGTCGTTAACGTGGTAGGCAAAGATTGTGGCGCCTTCTTCACGATTGTTGGCGGAGGTCAAAAGATTTTCCAGGGAGTGGCCGTAAAAGATATTATCCCCAAGTACGAGTGCGGAGGGCGCCCCATCGATAAACGTCTCGCCAATGAGAAAGGCCTGAGCCAAGCCATCCGGAGAGGGCTGTACCGCATATTCTAAATCCAACCCCCACTGTTCACCGTCGCCAAGTAGCTCGCGAAACCTGGGTGTGTCCTGAGGTGTAGAGATGATCAGTACATCCCTGATGCCGGCAAGCATCAGTGTTGACAGTGGGTAGTACACCATTGGCTTGTCGAACACCGGCAGCAGTTGTTTGGAAATGGCCTGGGTGACGGGGAACAACCGTGTTCCCGAGCCGCCAGCCAGAATAATGCCTTTGCGCTTCACTTGGCTTCCTGTTCAGCGATCTGAGCGATAAAACATCGGGCGTGATATTGCCATGGTGGCAGGTATATCCCAAATGTTTCCGTTAATTTTTGTGTATTCAGCAGAGAATTTGTCGGGCGTTGCGCTGCGGTGGTGTATTCGTCGCTGTTTATGGCCCGCACGCGTTCTGGTGTTGCCTGCAAGACTAGCCCAGCTTCTTGCGCCGCAGTGATTAGATGCTGAGCAAATTCGTGCCAGTTGGTCTTGCCCTGGGCGGCCATGTGATACGTGCCAAGGTTGGCCTTTTGCTGCCCAGGGTTCAGAGAAATGCGGTAAAGACATAGTGCGGTGACATCGGCGATGAGTTCGGCATGGGTTGGGGCGCCGTATTG
>DJFX01000010.1 GCA_002432635.1 Halothiobacillaceae bacterium UBA5861
ATCATCGCCAACCCGAACTGCTCAACCATTCAGATGGTGGTGGCGCTCAAACCCCTTCATGATGCAGCTGTTATCAAACGGATAAATGTGTGTACATACCAGGCTGTTTCCGGTACTGGTAAAAGTGCTATCGAAGAACTTGCCGGGCAGACAGCAAGTTTGTTGAATGGTAAGCCTATTGATACAAAGGTTTATCCTAAGCAAATCGCTTTTAATGTGTTGCCACATATCGATCAATTTCAGGATAACGGCTATACCAAAGAAGAAATGAAAATGGTTTGGGAAACGCAGAAAATTCTTGAGGATAAAACGATTCAAGTGAACCCAACCGCTGTACGGGTCCCCGTGTTTTATGGGCATTCAGAGGCTGTGCACATCGAAACCCAGGAAAAATTGTCTGCACAAGCGGCCCGTGAACTACTTGCTGCCGCGCCTGGTGTAAAGGTTCTTGACGAAAGAGCTGATGGCGGTTATCCAACACCGGTCACTGAAGGTGCCGGTAAGGATGCCGTGTATGTTGGCAGGATCCGTGAGGATATTTCACATCCAAAAGGAATAAATTTGTGGGTTGTTTCTGATAATGTGCGAAAAGGTGCTGCTCTAAATAGTGTGCAGATTGCAGAAACCATGCTAAAAGAGTATATATAAGAGATGTTTAAAAGGATTTCTTAAATTTTTCATGAAGCACCGTTTAAATTTTCGGTGAAAATTTAAGGACGATGAGGACTAAAAATTTTATCTTGAAATAAATGTCCTAAACTTAGTGTCCAAGGATAAAAGAGAGTAACGATCGTGCCAAGAATAGTTATCCCTGCAGCTGCCCTATTAATCATGCTTTCCAATTCCCTCTATGCACTGGGTCTTGGGGACATTGAAATGAACTCCGCGCTGAATCAGCCCCTTGATGCTGAAATTCAGCTAACGGCTGTGAAGCCAGGCGAAACAGACGATATGATCGTCACGTTAGCGTCGCAGGAAGCTTTTCAGCGGGCGGGGATAGACCGCCCCTTTTCTTTAAGCCAACTTCAATTCTCTATTGCCAAAAAGCCTGACGGTCTATCGGTTATTAAAGTTCAGACGGATAAACCCATTGTTGAACCATTTCTAAACTTCTTAATTGAAGTGGATTGGCCCAATGGGCGGTTGATTCGAGAGTACACGGTCTTATTGGATCCGCCTGTTTTTATGACTCAAAATCAGCAAGCTGTCCCTGCAGGTGGGGCAGAAACGGCTGCTGTCAATACTCCGGCACCTGTCGAAAGTGTACCGGTATCTGAAGAGTCAGAGTCGGCTATTACAACAACTCCGGAACGTGGCAGTATTCCATCTCCAGAGCAAAGCCAAGCAGTTGAATCAAGCGTAGCCAGTGCTTCAGGGAGAGTTCCTTCCCAGCAAGAGCCTAAACTCACCGAGTATGGTCCTATTGGCCGAAACGAGACGCTGTGGGTCATCGCTAACTCGATCAGGCCAGATGATATCCATGTCAATCAAATGATGATTGCACTTCTTCGTTTTAATCCTGACAGCTTTATCCAGGACAATATTAATTTGCTGAAAAGAGGCGCAGTGCTTCGTGTGCCTGATCGCACGGAAATTGATGCTGTTTCGGTTGATGAGGCATTTGCTGCAGTTAAACAGCAAAATACACTTTGGCGTGAATATGTAGCCTCGATTCGTGCGGCAAAAGCTCAAGTTGTTGAGCAAGGTACAACACCTGACCCGCAAGCAGTACCCCAGACAGAGGCTGAGTCGGTAGAAGCCGAGCCACAATCTCAGGCTGAACAAGCTACAGTTGAGCAGGTTTCTGAAGAGCAAACAGGTAGCCTGAAACTTGTCGGAGAAAACGAAACGGCTGAACCTTCAAGCAGTACAGACGCTTCGGCGACTACAAGAGAAACCTTGGATAGCCCTGAAGTCGTGCAGGAGCTGACGCGTGAACTGGAGCTTGCTGCTGAAGAACTTGAAACACAAAAGCTTGAAAATAAAGAGTTGACTTCACGTATTTCTGAGCTTGAGGAAACCGTCACTAAGATGGAACGCTTAATTACTTTGCGAGAAAATCAGCTCGCAGAGTTACAGGAACGTATCGCATCTGAAGGAGGTGATAACTCGATATCGGCAAGTGATACTTTGACAGAACCCTCTGAAACCACTGCTGACGGCGATCAACAAGCAGCTTCTTCGGGCGATAGTTCGGGTACTTCACAGTCAGCACTTGAAGGCAAACAGTCATTTATTGAACGACTTTCTTCACAACCCGGCATCTTGGGAGCGATTGGTGCTATCTTGCTATTGCTATTAGGCTGGTTTTTCTTAAGACGTAGGAAGAATAAAGAAGCTGATGTTTCACCTACACCAACAGCTGCACCTTTGTCTGAGGAGCCATTAGCTGATGGTTTGTCTGATAGCCCCTTTGAGAGTGCTGAAGAAGCTATTTCTCCGGCTGGTGATCTGACTGAAACGGTCATCGCGAGTGAAGACGAAGATAAGGCTGAAGCCACTGTTGTTGATGAAGGTGTGTATAAAGCTCCTCAGGAAGAGTTCTTGGATCGAACAGTTGCGATTCCTTCAGAGGATAAAGAGGAGGATGAGGCAGAAACTGCTTTAGAGCCCACGATACACTTGGGTGATGCTCAAGCGGATGAAACCCTAAAGGACGATACAATTGCTGAGGCTGATGTCTATTTGGCTTATGGACTTTACGGGCAAGCTGAGGACTTATTAAAGCTGGCCATTGAGGATAACCCGGGAAAAGAAGAGTACCACCTTAAGCTCTTAGAGACCTACTATGCAGATAAAAGCGCCCCTGAGTTTGCGGATGCTGCTCAGACTTTGCACGATCTGCTTCAAGGCAAAGAATCTGACTCGTGGAATAAAGTTGCGGCCATGGGCAAGGATCTTTGTCCAGAAAATCCTTTATTTAAAGAGGGTGATGTTGCTTTGCTATCAGGGAATGATTATGTACAGGGAGATGGTACTGAAATGCCTGATGGTGCAACGATGATCATTAGCCAAGAAGATGGTTATGAGCGTTTGGGACAAGTTCAACAAGAAAAGCTAGATGAAACAGTCCTCATTGATGAGGGTGAAAAGGCCAATACTCCTGTAGAGGAAGCTTTAGACGAGATAGCGAACGCAACCGTATCCGTAAATACAGAGCAGGAAACAGTAGAGCCTAATCTGGATGAGGATTTCGATCTTGATGCAACATCAACGCAAGGACTTGAATTTGATATTGATGAACTTGCTGAGAACCCTGAACTGTTGGACTCTGACGAGCACGGAGGAACATTGACTGATGCCTCTGAGCTTGAATTCGATATTGATGAACAGGACATGTCCAATACAAGTATTGAACTGAGTTCCACTGATTTGGATCTCAGCGGTATTGAAAGTGATGTTGATCAAAACTTGGGAACCGTTAATGAATTAAGTGCTGACATCGAAGATGAGGAGATGGATATTACCTCTATTGATGATGAAGCCAGTGTCGTAGCATCTTCTTCAGAACAAGACAACCCTACTGAAGCGGGTACATATATTCTTGATGATACACTGATCGATGATGAATCTGTGCTCAACGATGCAACAGGTGGTTTTGACATTGGTGGTGCAGATGAAGTGGATACGATGTTAGATCTCGCAAAAGCCTATATCGATATGGGCGACACAGAGAGTGCGAATAGTGCATTGAAAGAGGTAGCTGAGTCAGGCAACGAGCAACAAAAAGTTGAAGCCAAAAAGCTGCTTGAGCAAATGTCATAAACGCTATACCCTTAAAACTGTGAACCTTAAAAGGCGCCTCTAGCAGGTGCCTTTTTCTTTTTGTTGTATGAATAAGCGCGTAACGAAATTTGCAGCATGTGTTGAATATGATGGTTCAGCATTTAGGGGTTGGCAAAGACAACCCCAGGTGGACACGATCCAATTTCGTGTGGAAAAAGCATTATCTCGTGTGGCCAATGAACCAATAGATACGGTCGTCGCAGGTAGAACGGATGCAGGCGTACATGCAACTGGCCAAGTCATTCATTTCGAGTCAAGTGCCCGTCGACAGGAATATGAGTGGGTCATGGGGGGTAATTCGAATTTGCCCAAAGGGATTGCGCTAAAATGGGTAACTCCCATTGCGAGCAATTTCCATGCTCGACACAAAGCATTTCAGCGTAGTTACCGTTATGTGATTTTAAATCGACCAGTGCGGCCTACTTATTTGAGCAACTACGTCACATGGTTCTATCAACCACTTGATGAGAAAAAAATGCATCAAGCCGGGCAATATTTGTTGGGAGAGCATGATTTTACTTCTTTTAGAGCTGTCGGTTGTCAGGCATCCCACCCAGTTAGAACCATAAAAATGTTAACCGTGAGCCGTGATAGCGAGATGATTTATATTGACATCACGGCGAATGCCTTTCTCTATAATATGGTGAGAATTATTAGCGGAGCGCTGATGCGTGTGGGCCAAGGTAAAGAACGTCCTGAGTGGGTTCGAAAGGTGCTCTTGGCTCAAGATAGAACCGTTTGTAGTGCAACCGCTCCGTCCTCCGGATTGTACTTTGTTGGACCGCAGTATGACCCGGACTATGGCCTCCCCAGTCTGGATAACCGACCCCGATTCTGAAATGTGCTGTTAATGGCCTTGTTTGGCCCATTCTGTTATTCTGAACGGCTTGAATAATCAGATTATGAACACAATGGGAACGCAGGTAAAAATTTGTGGGATTACTTCGGTTGAGGTTGCAAGGGCGTGTGTGGAGGCTGGGGCAACAGCGATTGGCTTAGTTTTTTATCCCCAAAGTTCTCGTTATATTTCTGTTGAGAAAGCGGCAGAGCTTGCAGCCTCTCTGCCGCCGTTTGTTCAGGTCGTCGGGTTGTTCTTAGATGCAAGCATGGAAGAAATTAATTTCACCTTGCGCCATGTTCCTTTAACGCTACTGCAGTTTCATGGGCAGGAATCTGTTAAATTTTGTGAGTCATTTAACCGCCCTTATATTAAATCAGTTGGACTTGGTCAGCCGATAGATATTTTGACGTACATAGAAACCTATCAAAGCGCACGCGGATTCCTCTTAGATAGCAACACACACGGGGCTCCCGGTGGCAGTGGTCACACGTTTGACTGGACAACCATTCCAAACCGAATTAGAAACTCGATCATTCTCGCGGGAGGGCTTAACGTCACGAATGTGGCAGAAGCGATCAGGCAGATTAAGCCTTACGCAGTCGATGTAAGTAGCGGGGTTGAAAAAACCCGTGGCGTAAAAGATATTGCGTTGATAAAAGCATTTATTCAGGAGATAAAGCGTGTCGACAATGAGCTCAAATCAGGAAACTGAAGCAGCCGAAGACTATTCTCTCTTCCCCGATCAGCGTGGTCACTTTGGCCCGTATGGCGGCACCTTCATTGCTGAGACATTGATGGAGCCCGTCAGAGAGCTGCAAAGGACCTACCTGCGCTATGCACAAGATCAGGATTTTGTTAAAGAGTTTGATTGGGAGTTAAAACACTATGTTGGACGCCCCAGCCCTATGTACCATGCCGAGCGGTGGAGCAAGCAGCTGGGGGGTGCGCAAATTTTCCTGAAGAGGGAAGACTTAAATCACACCGGTGCTCATAAAATTAACAATACCGTTGGTCAAGTGTTATTGGCGTCGAAAATGGGTAAGAAGCGTGTGATTGCAGAAACCGGTGCTGGTCAACATGGTGTGGCCACAGCAACGGTAGCTGCGAAGCTCGGCCTCGACTGTGTTGTTTACATGGGTGCGAAGGATATTCAGCGACAATCGATGAACGTATATCGGATGCGTTTGCTTGGAGCGGAGGTGATCCCCGTGACATCTGGCTCAGGCACGTTGAAAGATGCATTGAATGACGCCATGCGGGATTGGGCCGCCAATGTCGATAACACTTTTTATGTCATCGGCACCGTTGCGGGTCCGCATCCCTATCCCATGATGGTGCGCGATTTTAACAGTATTATTGGCCGGGAAGCGCGTGAACAAGTGCTGGAACTTCATGGGCAACTGCCTGATGCCCTGATTGCCTGTGTCGGTGGGGGGTCTAATGCCATGGGACTATTCTATCCCTTTCTAAATGACAAAAATGTAGCTATGTACGGTGTCGAGGCGGCTGGGAAGGGTATCTCCTCCGGCGAGCATGCCGCGCCACTTTGTGCCGGCAAACCAGGTGTTTTACATGGTAATAGGACCTACCTGCTAGAAAACGATGATGGGCAGATTATTGAACCTCACTCCATCTCGGCCGGCCTGGACTATCCCGGTGTTGGACCAGAGCACGCCTGGTTGAAAGATACAGGTCGGGTGAATTATGTACCCATTACCGACAATGAGGCGTTGAATGCCTTTCATGACTTAACGCGTATGGAAGGAATCATCCCTGCGCTGGAAAGCAGCCATGCATTAGCTTATGCGACCCAGCTGGCACCAACGATGGCACCTGAGAAAGTGATGGTCGTTAATTTGTCCGGCCGGGGAGATAAAGATATTAATACCGTTGCAGCAATTGAAGGTATCCAAGTATGACGCGCCTGAACACACTGTTTCAACAAAACCGGGCCTCACAACGCAAAACGCTTGCCGCATTTATCACGGCGGGTGATCCCACGCCCGAAGCAACGCTGACGCTCATGCATGCACTGGTTTCTGCGGGTGCAGATATCATCGAACTAGGAGTACCTTTTTCGGATCCGGCGGCAGACGGTAGTATCATCCAGGCCGCAGGTGATCGCGCTTTGCACAATGGCACGAATATGCAGACTGTTTTGAGTACCGTCGCCTCATTCCGTAAAACGGACAACGCAACCCCTGTTGTGCTCATGGGGTATTTAAACCCAATAGAAATCATGGGATACGATACGTTTGCACAACAAGCGGCTAAAGTGGGTGTTGACGGCGTGATTACAGTGGATATGCCACCCGAAGAGGGGGAAGCACTCGTCCACGCATTAAAATCGAATGATCTCGATAGTATCTTTCTACTGGCGCCGACAACAGCCCCTGAGCGGATAAAATCCATCTGCGACATTGCCAGTGGTTTTGTGTACTATGTTTCGCTAAAAGGTGTCACTGGCTCGGCGAGCCTGAATACAATGGAAGTGGCCGAGCGCCTGAGCATTATTCGGGAATATACAGATTTGCCGGTAGGTGTAGGTTTCGGCATACGAGATGCGGACTCCGCCAGACAGGTCGCCACTGTGGCTGATGCAGTTGTGGTGGGAAGTGCAATCGTACAGCGCATTGCAGAGAACCTAGAGGACGTTGGCGCGGCGGTGAAATGCGTCAGCGAATTTGTGACCGAATTGAGACAAGCAATTGACTCAGTGAAATAGAGCGAATGAGAGGATGAGCTGGCTAGATAAACTGGTACCCGCGAGCATTACGCGGAGTGACAAAAAACGAGAAAGTATTCCTGAGGGGCTCTGGGTCAAATGTGAGCAATGTGACACAGTGCTTTTTAAAGCCGAGTTAGAGCGCAATTGGGATGTTTGTCCGAAATGTGCCCATCACATGCGCATGGGTGCACGAGACCGGCTAACCCGCTTCTTGGATCCAGAGCCACAGGTGGAAATTGGCGGCGAAGTTGAGCCTGTTGATATTCTCAAATTTCGTGATAGTAAAAAATACAAAGACCGTATCACTCAAACCCAAAAACAGGTTCAGGAAACGGATGCACTGGTCGTAATGCGAGGCGCACTGAACGGCTTGCCCTTAGTTGCCGCAGCCTTCGAATTCCGCTTTATGGGCGGTTCCATGGGCAGCGTGGTTGGTGAGCGTTTCGTGCGTGGTGTGGAGCGCGCGATAGAAGAACGCATTCCTTTCATTTGTTTTACAGCAAGTGGTGGTGCGCGCATGCAGGAAGGACTCTTTTCGCTCATGCAAATGGCAAAAACCAGCGCTGCACTGACGCGCTTATCTAAAGCGGGCTTACCTTACATTGTAATACTGACTGATCCAACGACTGGCGGGGTGTCAGCCAGCCTGGCGATGCTCGGTGATATTCAGATTGCAGAGCCCAATGCCCTGATTGGTTTTGCAGGGCCTCGCGTGATTCAGGATACGGTAAGGGAAACCCTGCCCGAAGGCTTTCAACGCAGCGAATTTCTTTTAGAGCACGGTGTGGTCGATATGATCGTTGACCGCCGGAATATGCAAACAAAAGTTGGTAATTTACTTTCGATCTTAATGGCTCGGCCTGCCTCACAGCCGAATGCTTCGTAAACACCAATAAGTTTTCCATTTGATTAGGGATACCGGTACAAATCAACCGCTTTCAGCCTTGGATACATGGTTAACCAAGCTGGAAAAGCAGCATCCCAATGCGATCGATCTCGGATTAGATCGGGTCAAGACCGTTGCACAGCGAGCAGGCTTGGATCAGTTGGACAGCTTTATCATCACCATTGCAGGTACAAACGGGAAGGGCTCATCCGTTGAAATGTTGCAGTCTATTTTGCTCGCGGCAGGATACAGCGTTGGCGCTTATACATCGCCGCATCTTTTGCATTTTAACGAACGGATTACGCTAAATCGTCAGCCAGTGAGTGACGAAGAAATTTGTTCTGCTTTTGCGTGGATTGAAGCTCAGCGTCACAATATTTCACTTACGTACTTTGAATTTGCCACTTTGGCGGCGGCTTACATTTTTAAACAACAGAGCTGTCAGGTCGTGTTACTTGAAGTTGGGCTGGGAGGAAGGCTCGATGCTGTGAATATCTATGATGCTGATATTGCGTTGATTACTTCGATAGGCCTGGATCACACTGAATGGTTGGGTGATAGCCGAGAGCTGATTGGGCGAGAGAAAGCCGGAATTGCTCGGGCAGGTAAACCGCTGATCTGTGCGGATCCTAACCCACCGGCTACGATTGCCAAGGTTGCAGAAGAAACATCGGCGTTGCTTATGTTGGCCGGCCACGACTTCTGTTATGAAATGCGGCCGGATGGGGGGTGGAGCTGGTCGAGTCTCCGTCAAACATTCACCAATCTGTCTGAGCTAACCCTCCCCGGGCAGCATCAATATCAAAATGCAGCCGGTGTGTTGCAAGTGATCTGCGCAATGGCTGAAATGTTACCTGTCTCCGAAGCAGCGATTCGTCAGGGACTTGTTAACACCACCATCTCTGGGCGCCTGCAAGTGATCCCAGGTGTTTTTGATACCTTGCTTGATGTTGCACATAACCAGGATTCTGTACAGCAGCTGGGTACTTTTTTGCATGACTACAACCAAAAGAGAAAAGGACGTGTTTTGGCGGTATTCTCAGCATTAAGCGATAAAGATATCAATGCGCTTGTTTCACCTGTGCATGCATATGTGGATCAGTGGTTTTTGGCACCGCTGAAAAGTCAACGGGCTATGCCTCTGGAAACCCTGTCAAACGGCATTGAGGCCGTTGTGCAGGCACAGGCCAGAGATAAAATACCGAGTCGGCCGTTGGTCATATCTTGCGATACAATTGCGCAAGCATGGTCAAAGGCTTGTAGTGACGCCTGTGCAGGTGATCTGGTTGTTGTCTATGGTTCCTTCATTACAGTGGCAGAAGTCCTTAAACTGGCACTATAATTTTAATTTACCTGTAAATTTTTATTCGATATCAAACAATCATGTCTGAAGAAAATCCAGTAAATGTGAAACAACGGCTAACGGGCGCAGCCATTTTAATTGCATTTGGCGTGATCTTTCTGCCGTTGTTGTTTGATGGTGCTGGCAAAGACCAGCATGAGTTCGTTTACCAAGGTATTCCTGAGAGTCCCCCGCCACCTCAATCCCGGGCATTAAAAAACTGGGAGGATAGTGGGCCCCAGACCCTGTCGACGGCACATGCTTCCGTGTCGGCACCTCTGGTTCAGGACTGGAAAAAACACGTCGCCAGTGCACGGGATAAAGCCGAAGAAGTGACGAGGAAAACTTTGCAGCCAGAGCAGGCTGATGTGGGTAAGGTGCAGTCATGGGCCGTTCAGGTGGGTAGTTTTGGGGAACATGAGAACGCATTGACTGTTCAAAATCGGCTGAGAGAGGCGGGCTTGCCAGCTTATATTCAAGAGATGAATCATTCATCGGGTTTGGTGTACCGCGTCAGAATTGGGCCGGTTAAAGCACGCGATGAAGCGGTTTCCGTCAGTGAGCGTGTGTCCAAACTGGAAAAGCGGGAAACATTGGTTGTGTCTTATCAATGAGAGCGTCTCTGTCGTTGGTGTTAACGATTAAGGACTTGTTATCGGTGCCTGGTGAATCTGTCGGGAACGCTGCATGGAGATGACGCCTGTTGATTTTCTCATTGTCGGCGTCGTATTTGTTTCTGCGGCGATCAGTTGGCTCCGAGGGTTTACAAAAGAAGCGATTTCTTTGCTGTCCTGGCTACTTGGGTTAGCCGCTGCGCTGCGTTTCACGGACCGGTTGGCGCCGCATCTCCCCGAGAGTTTAACGCTGTCTTCGACACGGCACATGGTTGCTTTTGTCATTATTTTTGTTGCAGTGATTGTATTCGGTGGCGCGGTTAGCTACATGGTGAATATGAAGGTGAGCAATAGCGCTCTTAGCTCAGTGAACCGCTCTTTGGGTATCCTTTTTGGGGCGGTCAGAGGGTTGCTGATTGCTTGTATTGCGGTGGCTTACCTAAGTACAACAGAGGTGACCCAGCACGTGGCCTGGCAGCACTCTGTGCTGGTCAAAAAACTTGATCCTTTGATTAGGCAGATTAGGCAGGCTGCGCCCCAAGCTCTCTCGTCTGAAATGGTTATTGAGCGTTATCCAGGTGGCATCACGCCCTTGTTCAAACGTGAATAATGCGCCGAAAATAGTTTTTGTGAGGTAGAAAATGTGTGGAATTATTGGGGTTGTTAGCCATCAACCTGTTAATCAAGTACTGTACGATGGGCTGTTATTGCTGCAACACCGGGGGCAAGATGCAGCGGGTATCGCAACATCTTCCGAAGGGCGCTTACACATTCGCAAGGCCCCCGGTTTGGTGCGGGATGCCTTCCAATCAAACCACATGTTGCGCTTGAAGGGGAATATGGGTATTGGGCATGTCCGCTACCCAACGGCCGGAAGCTCTTCAAGTGCTGAAGCTCAACCGTTTTACGTCAATTCACCCTATGGCATTGTGTTAGGCCATAACGGAAATCTGACGAATTCCGAGGCATTAAAAAAACAACTGTTTGAAACGGACTTCCGCCACATCAATACCTCATCAGACAGCGAAGTGTTATTGAACGTCTTTGCTCATGAGTTGCAGAAAAGCATCAAATCCTCGCATTTATCGCCGGACTATATTTTTGATGCGGTGGAAGCGGTACACCGGCGTTGTCAGGGCGGGTATGCTGTGATTACCATGATTGTTGGGCGCGGCATTTTGGGGTTTCGGGATCCTCACGGCATTCGGCCAGTCGTTTTAGGGCGTAAGGAGACGAGCCAGGGGTATGATTACATGATCGCTTCAGAAAGCGTTGCGCTTTACAGCAATGGTTTTGAGCGTGTGCGTGATCTGGAACCTGGTGAAGCCGTCTTCATAGATGAAGAAGGTCAGCTCTACACTAGGCAATGCGCTAAAAATCCTGTTCATGTGCCATGTATTTTTGAGTACGTATACTTTTCCCGTCCGGACTCCATTATTGATAACGTATCGGTTTACCAAGCGCGCTTACGAATGGGGGAAAAACTGGCAGAAAAAATTCAGCGCACATTTCCTGGTCATGGTATTGACGTCGTGATTCCGATCCCGGATACCAGTCGCAGCTCGGCATTGGAATTGGCGATGCATTTGGGTGTGAAATACCGGGAAGGCTTTATCAAAAACCGGTATATCGGCCGCACTTTTATCATGCCTGGTCAGACTCTGCGCAAAAAGTCGGTTCGGCAAAAACTGAATGCGATCGACCTTGAATTTCAGGATAAGACGGTTTTGCTTGTCGATGATTCCATTGTTCGAGGCACAACATCGCAGCAGATTGTCCAAATGGCGCGCGAAGCGGGGGCAAAGCGCGTGTACATGGCCTCAGCAGCGCCTCCGGTCAAATATCCCAATGTTTATGGTATTGATATGCCCGCCGCCGAGGAATTGATTGCACACGGCCGCAGTGTGGAGGAAATTTGCCGCGAGATCGATGCAGATTGGCTGGTCTATCAAGAGCTGGAAGACTTAATTGCATCTGTTCGCTCAGCGTCCGCAGACATTACCGCGTTTGAAACCAGCTGTTTTACCGGCGAGTACATCACCGGTGATGTGAATGAAAGCTACCTAAACCGCTTGCAGTCAGTGCGGAATGATAAGGCCAGGGTAGAGCGGGATGCTGAAGACAATTTACTGGAACAGGATTCAGGTTCTGACACGGATACTGAGTCTGTGAGCTGAACTCAGCGCGAACATGAAGCCTGAATCCGTTATTCGTATTCACCAGCGTATTGGCCAGATGGCAGAAGACCTGGGGGTGGCATGTGATACCTCGGGTTTTATTCTGATTGAACTGAAACACCAGTGTTTGTATTGGCTCCACCAAAGCGGCGACGCGCTTAGCTGGCCAATATCGAGCTCTCGCTACGGCGTTGGATGCGCCGAAGGCAGTTATAAAACACCCATTGGGCTGCATCGCGTGGCTGAAAAAATTGGTGATCACTTGACGCCGGGTGAAATATTGCGTGGTCGGGTGCCTCAAGGTCAGGTGGCGGTTATTCATACAGGTCCTAAAGCCTCCACAACAGATCTGATTTGCAGCCGCATTTTATGGCTGCAAGGCTTGGAAGAAGGCGTGAATACAGGAGCCGGGTGCGATAGCTACACGCGGTATATTTATATCCATGGCACAGCCGATGAAGGCTTAATTGGCCAACCGGCGTCAATCGGTTGCATTCGAATGAAAAATGTCGATGTGATCGAGCTGTTTGACCGGGTAGCGGAAGGTACCCTAGTTTTTATCGAGACTATTTGATGACTATTTTCAAAAAAGTCACAGGTCCTACCATTATCTTTTTTCGCACTTTCAAGTAATATATACAGTATAAAGATAATAATTATCTCTTTCAGACAGGCCGTTGGTGTAATCAAAGGCTTGAGCCGCACTCAATAACCTTTTACATATTAACCAATGATGGCAGCGCCATGATTGTGAGGAAGTTTTTATGATCGATATTGTGCACGATAGCTATGTCAATCTTAGTCAAGAGCCAGATGAAAGGTGTCTTCAACCCAATGAGTTCATCGATGCGGATCACCCTGCTATTCAGGCGTATGCGGCGGTGGCAATTGAAGGAGCATCCACCGATGCTGAAAAAGCCGTTAAGCTCTATTACGCGGTGCGCGATCCACTGATCTATGCACCGTATCACTGTTACTTACCCCGCGAAAAATACAAAGCCAGTGCCATTTTGGCCGACCAAAAAGGCTACTGTGTGCCTAAATCACTCGTGCTTGTGGCGATGGCGAGGGCTGTTGGCATACCTTCCGTATTAGGCTTGGCCGATGTGAAAAATCACTTGGCCACTGAAAAAATGACGAAAATGACCGGAGATTCTCCCTATTTCCACGGCTATGCTGTTTTTTGGCTCGACGGAAAATGGGTGAAAGCCTCGCCTGCTTTTAATTTGTCGATGTGTGAGCGTTTCGATGTGCGCCCATTGGAGTTTAATGGGCGTGATGATGCGCTCCTGCACGAGTTTGACCGGCAAGACCGTCGCCATATGGAATACTTGAGGGATCATGGCGCGTTTGCTGAGTTTCCTTATGAGCTATCCGAAACCGTTCTATGGGAGCGTTTTCCTCTGTTAATGGAAACACTAAAAAATAACCAAGTGGGTGACATGGAAAACGAAAAGTTCGCCTGATTGATTTTCAAATCTACTTCTTTTATCGCGCAAGTTGACAACAATGACCACACACCAATCACTACCTGTATACACGCACCCTATCGAAGAACGTTTTACTGTGATGACTACGCGCCGTGGCGTGGTCGTTCGAACAGTAGGGCAAGGCCCGGCTTTGATGCTTTTTCATGGCGGCAGAGGCTCATGGACACACTGGCTGCGAAATATTGATGAACTCTCGCAGCACTACACGTTATATCTTCCAGACCTACCTTCTTTTGGACAGTCGGGCACGATTGCTAAGGAGGCCTCTATGGATGACTACATCTCACATGTGATTGAGATGATTAAAGAGGTATTCCCGGGCAATAAACCCTTCTATCTGGCAGGTTTTTCCTTTGGCGGGATGACAGCTGCAGGCGTTGCCAGCCAGCTGGGGCCACAAGTGGTCAGACTCTCTTTGCTTGGGCCTGCCGGATTTCGTAAGGGCCTGAGTAAGCCGGAAGGCGCCCTGAGTCTGCACGAGGGGATGACACTGGATGAAGAACGAGCCGTGCATAAAAACAACCTCATAGTGATGCAGTTTGCGCAGCCTGAGACGGCTTGTGAGGAAACCATCTCAATCCAGCACTACAACATCAAATATGCGCGTTACAATAGTCTTAAACCCAGCTTTTTGTGCTCCTTGGATGACTACCTGAAAGGTGTCACCTCACCTCTGCAAATTATTTTGGCTAATCAGGACGCCTACATGGCCGTTGGAAAAGAAGAGAGCGTGGCCCGGCTACAAAAGATTCAGCCCAGCATGCGTATGGATTACATTGAAGGGGCTGGTCACTGGGCGCAATACGAAGCGCCTGAGACCTACAATAAGTTGTTGCTGGATTTTCTTGAAACCTAAGCACCTGTCGATTGGGCGCTGAGAGGCCTATGAAGGCGGTTTTCTTTCCTCTCAGTGTGCTTCTTGCCGTGCAGGTCGTGATTTCCCTGGCCGTCGGTACCGTTCCTCTGTACGCCGTCAGCGCGGCACCCGATATGAATGTCGACCTGGGTATGGTCGGCCTTTTTACCGCCATTACGTACTTTGCCAGTACAGTGTCGGCGCCTTATGGTGGGGGAATTGCTCAGCGGTTGGGGGGAGTACGGGCAAGTCAACTCTGTCTTTTTTTTGCTGGTATCGGTATTGGGCTGACGGCTATTGGATGGCCGCCTTTATTTGTTCTGTCCGCATTGTTTTTGGGAATGGGGCTCGGGCAAGCTACACCTGCAAGTTCTCACATATTGGTTGATAAAACGCCGCCTGCTTTACTCCCTCTAGTGTTTTCCATTCGTATGACGGGCGTGCCGGGAGGGAATTTGTTTGCGGGCTTACTCATTCCTCCGCTGGTCTTATTGTTTGGATGGCGCGGTGCGGGAGTGGGTGTGGCCGTCCTCTGCTTTTTGTTCCTGCTATGTATTCATCCTTTAAAACCACATTTTGATACGGAACTTTTAGCCAGAAAAGGCGGTCAATCGGTCGAGCGTGCCAGTTTTTGGGGGCCGATCAGAATGGTTCTGGCTTCTCCTCCTTTGCGCATTCTGTCGATTGTTTCGTTTTTGTACTGTGGCGCACAGCTGGCGCTGACAGCCTACCTGGCGGTTTACTATGTTGAAGTGGGCCAAATGTCGTTAGTGGACGCCGGACTGGCCGTTTCGGTGGCCTACGGTTTTGGTGTGGTGGTCAGAGTGCTGGTAACGGGCTTTGTGGTGTACTGGATACGGCCACTGATTATTTTTGGACTGTTGGGGTGGGGGATTGCTCTCTCGTGTCTTGTACTGACGCAATTGAATGAAGGCTGGTCGATGTTTTGGGTTCTGTTGCTGAGTGCCTTTATGGGAGCTTCTGCGATGAGTTGGAATGGTCTGTTTTTGTCCGAAGTTGCACGCTATGCCCCTCAGGATAAGGCGGCTGTCGCAACGGGAGGTGCACTCTCGTTTGCATACTTCGGGGCGATGGTGATTCCGGTTTTGTACGGTTTAGGCTTGTCAGCGTTTGGTCGCTATCAGCCAGGCTTTTATGCGCTCGCTGGGTTAACCGGTATGGGGGCGATGATGGTTTTGAACTTTGGTCTGAGGAAAAGGGTGTAATTTAAGTGCTAAAGCTTTGGGTTTTTACCCTGTCGTTGTTCCCGCTTTTTGCAATGATTTATCGAGTGCTGATGGACCAGTTGGGTGCTAATCCCGTCGAAGTCTTTACTGAGGAAAGTGGACTATGGGCACTCAGGTTTCTTTGGTTCACCTTGTTACTCAGACCTTTGCAACGCCTGCTCAAGCGTGCATGGCCCGCCCGCCTGCGCCGCATGATGGGACTGTATGCGTACTTTTACCTTTGTTTACACGTGCTGACATTTTTATGGCTGGAGCATTTCTGGGTCATAGCAGATATTGTGGATGATGTGATCGAGCACCCTTATGTGCTGGTGGGTGTTCTGGCGTTTTTACTCATGACGCCTCTGGCAGTCACGTCTAACCGGTTTTCCATGCGCCAGTTGAAAGCCGCCTGGAAGCGACTCCATCGTTTAGTCTATGTGATCGGTTTGCTCAGCATCCTGCACTTTATTTGGCTGGTTAAAGCGGATTTACTCGAGCCGGCGATTTACCTTGTGCTCTTAATCGGGCTTTACGCCTGGCGCTTTGTGACTGATTTGCTGGGGAATAAAACTGCGCGTACTCGACGATAAATCGGTTGTTGGTAGAGTCGTGGTGTCAGTCGTGAGGCAGGCGGGCGTTGCAATTCCAGCAGTGCGAAAAATGTCCCTCGACAGGTTCCTGGCACTCGGGGCAAAAGAGTATCGGCGGGTGGGTGCGGAGGTCCTCTTCCAGTGAGTGTATTAGCTCGCGTGCCCGCGAGTAGTGTCTTTCTTCATAAATCCACACCGAAACAAGGTTCTCAACACCCAGTTCGCCAAGTCCACCGGTTAATAGACCGCCCCGTATTTCAGCACGAATGCCGCCAGCACGTAATTGATCGCAGATCCGTTGGGCGTCAATCAGGTGAGCGGCATCGTAAACTTTTATCATCGATGGATGGGCTGTTGCCTTCGCCGTTTATTTAAGTGAGCGCTTGCTCAGCCACGACAATGCCGTCTTCATCGGCATACACATAATGGTTGGGAGAGAACGTCACGTCAGCAAAGCGAACGGTGATATTTTCATCCCCCGCGCCTTTTTTAACGCTTTTGCGTGGATTTGTAGCGAGGGCTTTAACGCCGACAGGCTGAGCAGCCATTTCTTCAGAATCTCGAATGCATCCATTAACGATGATGCCCGCCCAATCATTTTTTGCGGCAAGGACAGCCAGGTTTCCACCGACCAGGGCGCAGCGCATCGAGGCGCCTCCGTCAATCACTAACACTTTGCCTTGGCCAGGCTGCTCCAGGGCACTTCTCACCAGTGAGTTGTCTTCAAAAATTTTCAGGGTGTGAATAGGGCCCTGAAACGTAATCCTGCCCCCATAATCCAGGAACAGAGGTTGTGCAACCTGGATTTGGTCGTCAAATTCATCACAGAGATCTGCAGTTTTAATACTCATATTAAATTCCTGGTGGGTGGTTATTGAGGGAGATCGTAAGGCATCGTCATTAGACTTGCAGGTGTTTTGTTTGCATCAGCCAGTTGTAAACTTTTAGCATCGGCCGCATCCAGATTGAGGACGGCTAAAGCCACGCAGCTGTCTGGTGTGTGGGCGCTGACATTAATGACTTGTCCCAGTGTGTTCTCATCGTCATCTTCTATTTTGCTGCCGATCGCCGGTGCGTGCGCTGTGTCGATCTGGAGTAAAAACGTGCGGCGCTTGAG
This sequence comes from Halothiobacillaceae bacterium UBA5861, assembly GCA_002432635.1. Lineage (GTDB taxonomy): Bacteria > Pseudomonadota > Gammaproteobacteria > UBA5861 > UBA5861 > UBA5861. Next base: position 17,657 of record DJFX01000010.1, read on the forward strand.
CTTGCCGAGGTGGCGTGTTCGGGCAACGGTCTCCTGCCCTGGGTAGCAACCCTTGGTAAAACTGACGGCATCGATCAGGTCCAGGTTGAGCATCTGGGGGATGAAGGTGTCCACAATATCCGTTGTTACGGTGGGAATGCCGGTCAGGATCGTGTCCCGCTGCCAGAGTGTTTCCGTGCTTTTAATACTGGTGGAGGAGAGCTTTTCCCAGAGTGGAATCAGGTGGTCTGGTGGCCCGATGATTTCAAAGCGGTATTCACCACGGATTGCGGGTAATTTTTGTATCAATAAGTGGTTGTTCACCTCTGTGTGGTAATGTTCAGCGGGTATCTTAAGTTCGGCCGTTTGTAATGCCGTTTCCGCTCGGGCACCAGAAATACCAAAACAGGCGTGTTGGTCGCTGTAGTCTTCCAAGGTTACTTTTGCCATTAAAACAAACATTTTTAGCCGTTGGTGAAACGCTGGTAAGACCTCTGTGGGGACAATTAAATAGAAGGCATCTGCATGCTTGACCATGCTGAAAAGCGCAAGTACACGTCCTTTTGGCGAACAATAAGCATTCAGTTGACCTATGGATCCTGTCACTTGGGCCACATCATTGGTGAACTGGGCCTGCAGGAAGGAGGAGGCCTCTGGTCCGCTGATTTTGAGCAGGCCATAGGTTGTCAGTGGGTGCAGTCTGCAACTGGCATCCGGTGAGTCGAGGGATTGCCCGCTGTCCGATGTTGCGTTGGCTGAAATCTCTTTGGGCAATATACCCTCGGAGGCTAAAAAGTTTTGCCATGCTTTGTTCATATCGGGCCATACTCCAGTGTCGTGAGCTTATAAAAATAATGGGTCAGATTGTCTTTACTATCTTATCAAAGGTTATACTGGTTTGACCTATTGTCACTTGCATAGCACAATTAACATTATTTGTTGTGAGGCTTTTATGGAAAACAAAAAATCCCACGTTAATCATCTCAAGTTTGATCGTGAAAAAAACAGTAACAATAAAGCCACTTCAACGTCTCCGATTCAAACGCCTAACACGCCTGAGGAAGTGGGCGGGCCGAAAGGTCTGGAACCCACGCGTTATGGAGACTGGGAGCGAAAAGGAATCTGTGTTGATTTTTAGCCCCCGGAAGACTTAGAAAAAGAGCGCTATTAAGGTATCATACGTCTGTTTTACAGGCTTTCGATAATGCAAAACATAACAGCAGGTTTCTGAATGAGTGCACATAAAAATCAGCCAATTTCTCCTCACCTACAAGTTTATAAATTACCTTTGACCGCGATTATGTCAATTTCCCACCGGATTACCGGTGTGGGGTTGAGTGTTGGCGCTCTTTTGCTGGTGCTAACGTTGATCGCGGTGGCCAGTGGTGAAGAGGCTTATACCGCCTTTCACAGTCACTTGAGTGCGTGGTACGGTCAAATCATCTTGTTTTTATTTACATTTGCGCTGTATTTTCATTTTTGTCACGGAGTCCGGCACTTGTTTTGGGATGCTGGTGCAGGCTTTAACAAAGAAGATATGGATAAGTTTTCTAAGTTGACGCTGGTCTCGGCAGTTGTATTAACGCTGCTGACCTGGTTCGTTGTACTGGTTTCGGGGTAAAGATTTATGAATGGATTACGTACACCGCTTTCTTTGGTGAAAGGCCTGGGTGCCGCTAAAACAGGTACCGGACATTGGTGGATGCAGCGTGTGACAGCGTTGGCATTGATCCCGCTGGCGCTGTGGTTCTGCTTTTCTGTGGCAGCTCTGCCAGGCTCTGATTATGCGACAGTGAAAGCCTGGTTGGGTTCTCCATTTGTCGTTACCGTTTTAATATTGACCGTTATTGCAACTTTTTATCATGCACAGTTAGGTCTGCAGGTTGTGATCGAGGATTACATTTCTGGTCACGGGATGCGCTTGGCGGCCATTCTTTTGGTCAATTTTCTTTGTATGATTTTTGCGACAGTCGCAATTGTTTCTCTTCTCAAGATTTCCCTCGGGGCCTGATGTATGTCTGGAAGTTATAAAATAATCGATCACAAATACGATGTTGTCATTGTTGGTGCCGGTGGCGCCGGATTAAGGGCGACCTTGGGTATGGCGGCGGCAGGTCTTTCGACGGCATGTGTCACGAAAGTTTTCCCAACAAGAAGCCATACTGTTGCAGCCCAAGGCGGTATGAGCGCGTCATTGGGTAATATGGGCGAAGATCACTGGAAGTGGCACATGTATGACACTGTCAAAGGCTCTGACTGGCTTGGAGATCAGGATGCCATTGAGTATATGTGCAGAGAAGCTGTGCCTGCAGTCGTAGAATTAGAACACTTCGGCGTTCCCTTTTCCCGAACAGAGGAAGGCAAAATTTATCAACGGCCCTTTGGCGGAATGACAACCAACTTTGGTGAAGGCATTGCCCAAAGGACGTGTGCTGCGGCAGACCGGACGGGGCACGCAATTTTACACACGCTCTATCAGCAATCGTTGAAGCATAAAGCCGAGTTTTTTATTGAATATTTTGCTATTGATCTCATCATGGATGACGGGGTTTGTCGGGGCGTGCTGGCATGGGATTTAGCGACGGGTGAGCTTCATCGTTTTCGAGCGCACATGGTCGTTTTTGCAACAGGTGGTTACGGGCGCGCTTATTTTTCATGTACCTCAGCTCACACCTGCACCGGAGATGGCAATGGAATGATTCTGCGTGCAGGATTACCACTTCAAGATATGGAATTCACCCAGTTTCATCCAACCGGAATCTACGGTGCTGGTTGCTTGATCACTGAGGGTGTTCGTGGTGAAGGTGGTTACCTGACAAACTCTGAGGGCGAGCGCTTTATGGAGCGATATGCTCCAAATGCAAAAGACTTGGCCTCGCGTGATGTCGTGAGCCGCTCTATGACTATCGAGATCAACGAAGGCCGTGGTGTGGGACCGGACAAAGATCATATCTACCTGCATCTTGAACATTTGGGCCGGGATGTTATTAATGAGCGCTTACCCGGTATTGCCGAATCAGCAAAGATTTTTGCGGGAGTGGATGTGGCAAAAGAGCCCATTCCTGTTTTGCCAACAGTTCATTACAACATGGGTGGTATTCCAACAAATTACCACGGCGAAGTGGTTACGTTGAAAGACGGCAACCCGGATGCCATAGTGCCTGGTTTGATGGCCATTGGTGAAGCGGCGTGTGTTTCTGTGCATGGTGCGAATCGCCTTGGATCCAACTCGCTTTTGGATATTGTAGTCTTTGGCCGTGCGGCCGCACTTCGCGCCGCGGAAGTTGTTAAAAAAGGCAGTCCACACAAACCACTGTCAGACACTGAAACAACCGACCCTATTCTGGATCGTCTGGACCGTATCAGACACTCTTCCGGTTCTTTGCCAACTTCAGAAATTCGCATCAATATGCAAAAGACGATGCAGACGCATGCGGCTGTGTTCCGGGATGGTGAAAGTATGTCGCAAGGGATTGATAAATTGGATACGGTTTATAGTTCTTTCGATAATATTGGCATTTCGGACCGGTCAATGGTGTGGAATACAGATTTGGTCGAAGCGCTGGAGTTATCGAATCTACTGGATCAGGCGAAGGTGTCTATCAAAGGTGCATTGACCCGGGAAGAGAGCCGGGGAGCTCATGCGCGTGAAGACTTTCCTGATCGTGATGATGAAAATTGGCTTAAGCACACCTTGAGCTGGATTGATCGAGCGGGCAACGTAACACTCGACTATCGTCCTGTTCACATGTACACCTTAACGGATGAAGCAGAAGTGGTTCCTCCGAAAAAGCGTGTTTACTGATCTCGTCACCAAATACGATGTTACATATTAAGTAAAACTGATTCTAAGGGGCGTTGATATGGCCGAATTCAGGCTGCCGGCTAACTCGATTGTAAAACCAGGAAAAACACATCAAGCGAAAGCAGGTGCAAATAATATCAAGAAGTTTCGCGTCTATCGCTACGATCCGGATAGTGGGGAAAACCCAAGCGTGGATACGTATGAAGTAGATATGGATACCTGTGGTCCAATGGTCTTGGATGCGCTGTTAAAAATAAAAGATGAAATGGATTCGACTCTTTCGTTTCGCCGTTCATGTCGAGAGGGTATCTGTGGTTCTTGCGCCATGAATATTGATGGCTCAAATACACTGGCATGCACCCGAGCCATTGATGATATCGACGGTGATGTTAATGTTTATCCGCTGCCACATCAGCCAATTATTAAAGATCTGGTATCAGATCTTTCCAACTTTTATGCGCAATACAGCTCCGTTGAACCATGGATGAAAACCGATACGGCGACACCGCCCGATCAGGAAAGGCTGCAATCTGTGGAAGATCGTAAAAAACTGGATGGACTGTATGAATGTATCTTGTGCGCATGTTGCTCCACATCCTGCCCCAGCTATTGGTGGAATGGGGATCGGTACTTGGGTCCTGCTGCTTTATTGAATGCCTACCGGTGGATTATTGATAGCCGGGACGAAGCAACTGGTGAGCGCTTGGATCAACTGGAAGACCCTTTCAAACTCTACCGCTGCCACACCATTATGAATTGCACCAGTGCTTGCCCTAAAGGTTTAAACCCTGCACAAGCGATTGGTGAAATTAAGAAGCTGATGGTTGAACGGCGCGTATAATCGTTTCAGTCCACCGCGTTCAGCAGAGCATTGAAAATGAGCGAAATTTCCAGGCTGAGATGGCGTTGTCGACGAGGTATGAAAGAGCTTGACATGGCGATGCTGACGTATTTAGACAATGCATATGAGGCAGCGGCAGATGAGGAAAAGGAAGCCTTTAAGTCGCTGCTTGACTATCAGGAGCCTGAATTATACGGTTTGATTGCGGGAACGATAGTGGCTGGAGATGAGCCAATCAACAAGGTCATTCAATATATTCGAGCAAACCTTAAACCTATCCCCTAAACGATCAAAACAGGCAGTGTACTCTGTGAGTGCGGCCTATAGTCTTGCTGCGTGTTCGGTATTGATCACACCTGTTTTACTCTGGATTAAGTTCTTACTGTTGTGTGTTGTTGCCGGGTTATTTTTCTACGCATACCATCGTTTGAAAAAACTGCCCAAGCTAAAACTTTCTGCTGACAATGAATGGTCAATTTGTTCACCTGCCGGGCAATGGTCATCAGTAACCCTTGAGCCGTCGACAAGGTGCTTTGCTGGGCTGGTTTTGCTGGTACTGCGCCACTCTAACGGCAGGGTTTATCGTTTTTTCTTGCTGCCCGACAGCTTGCCAAAAACTACATTCAGGCGTTTAAAAGTTCGATTAAATACTTGGCAGCTGTTTCATTCATGATTCGGCAAACTACCCCGGCCCCATGCTCATTATTAAGCCGCCTGTAAGAAGTTACTTACCGGGTATCGCGCTCATCACATTGGCGATCTTCTTTTTAAGTTTAATGGATGTGGTGGGCAAGTGGCTGGTGAATGCTCAAGGTGGGTACGCTACTGTTCAGATTCTCGCGTTGCGGGCGGGCGTGATTGTCACCGTATTTCTTTTCTATCTGCCGTTTGCAGGTGGGTGGAATATTTTGGTTACGCAAAGAATAAGCCAGCACCTGATCAGGTGTGTGATCGGTTTTGGAGCACCGCTGCTTTTTTTTACTGCCTTAAAGTCTTTGCCCTTAGCCAATGCGACAGCGGGCTTTTTTAGTTCAACATTTCTAGCGGTATTATTGTCGGCCATCGTTTTGAAAGAGCGTGTGAGTATTCAGAGTTGGTTTGCGGTTATCGGCGGTTTTGCTGGAGTTTTGCTAGTAACACAACCAGGATTTGAGTCATTTCAAATTGAAATTCTTCTTGTACTGGGGTCGGGCGCTTGTTATGCCGTTTTTATTTTGATGGGGCGGTGGATGTCTGACACCGAACCGACATTCCGATTGGTTTTTTATACCAACCTTGTTGTGGGTGTGTGTGCATTGTTGCCACTGCCTTGGGTCTGGGAGCCGGTCTCTACTCCGATTGCGTTTGGGATTGTTGCAATGGCTTTGCTAGGTATTGCCGGTCAGCTCGCGTTGACTCAGGCTTTCCGCTTAGCGCCCGTGGGGGTCGTTGCCCCCTTTGAATATTCAGCGCTGATTTGGTCCACACTGTTTGGGTTTCTATTTTGGCGAGAAATACCGACCCTGATGGTAGCGTTGGGCGTGCTGGTCATCGCAGCCAGTGGCTTTTACCTGGGTTACCGGGAATGGAGGCACTAGCCGTTACTTCCACAGGTGAGTATCCCGGTCTTTCACATATTGCCAGAAGCCAAGAATAGCAAACCAGTTCATAATGCAAAATGAGCGTGCGATCTTTCCAGGAAAACTGTTCGCCAGCGCCTCGACTTTCAGGCCAATCAGAAACAGGCCATAAAAAGCAACTTGTGCCATAAAAATCATAAAGTAAAAAGGGTTTTTGGGCGCCAGGAGAAAGCTGGCCACAAAGAGCAAAACGAGAAATGCCGGTGCCAGAAGGCGCAGTACCTTGTGGGAAAAAAACTGGAAGAAAATGGGATTCACGAATGGATTCAGTACCGAAGGCAGCAACGCGATAAGCTGATAATTACCGGCAAGGGTGCGTTTTTTCCGAGCCTCTTCTTTTTTTACATCCGTTGAAGGTTTGTCGTAAGCTTGTGCTTCGGATTCGAAGACCACGCGCTTGCGGTGCTTGATAAGCATCTGCATCGGTATCAAAACATCATCCAGAATAGTGCCTGGGGGGATCGGGTCAAACAGTGATTTTTTAAGGGCATAAATGGCACCCGTGACGCCCGGTACAGAGTCAATTTTAGCTTCAGAGGCGCGGATAAATTTTTCGTAGCGCCAATACGCATCCACACTGGCTGCCGTTGAACTCTCATTTTCCTCGACAAAGACGAGTTCTCCGCTCACAGCGCCGACGTTTTCATCCGCAAAGTTTTCCATCAGCGCTGAGAGGGCGCGGGGAGCGAAGGTTTGGCGTACATCCGCAAAGACGAGATACTCATGGCTGGCGGCAGCAACCGCATCATTCAAACAGGCGGCCTTACCCCGGCGCTCATCAAAAGGGAGCACTTTGATATTTGGCCGCCCAAATTCACGAATCTTTTCAACCATGTCATCGCTGGAACCGTCTGATGCAATGACCAATTCGATTTTTTCCGGGTCGTAATCGAGCTGGAATAAATTATTAATTTTATCGCCAATGCGGGAAGCTTCATTGTAGCCTGCGATAATAAAGGACACCGAAGGTGAAAAAGGGGCTTTTTTGACGGGTTGTGCACGTATTTTTGCCAAAATCATCAATGTGACGGGGTAACCAATGTAGGTATACACGATGATGGCTGCCGAAGCCCAAAAAATGAAAAGTAACATGCCTGTTCCTGTATCCTTTTAATAATCTGTATTTAACGCGTTAAGTCCAGCGATCGCTGATAATAAGGTAGCATTATAGTCAGGCTTTTTTTCAGGACTGTTTTCGGTTACACAGAATGTAATGATTTATAAAAACTTTTTTATCACATTAGCGAAAAGAGGCAAGGCAGATGGTAGAAATTAATACATTGGCTGGCTTATTTAAGGCCTTTTCCGAGCCGGTACGCTTGCGCATTGTTTCGCTTTTACTCGATAAAGGTGAGTTGTGTGTGTGCGACTTGGTATCCACCCTGTCGCTTTCGCAAGGGGTTGTTTCCCGGCATTTGGCTTATTTGCGCAACAGCGGCCTTGTTTCAACACGAAGAGAAGGGGTCTGGGTTTATTACCGCGTATCCGCCATGGCGCACGAAGAAGTGCAACCCGTTTTGTCATTTTTGCACATGAAAAAACAGCACATACGGGAAATGCAGGCAGACTCCGCACAGTTGAAATCGATACGAATCTGCACGGGTTAGCGTGAAAACTGTCACACTTTTGATACATATATATGTTAAAACGTATATAAAAATATAAAGACAAAGAGGTGGGACAGTGGTGCGTGTTGGAATCAATGGTTTTGGGAGAATGGGCCGGTTGGCTTTGCGGGCTGCCTGGGATTGGCCAGATTTTGAGATCGTTCATGTTAACGAGCCGGCAGGAGAGGCTGATGCCGCAGCGCACCTGCTGAAATATGACTCGGTACACCGTGCCTGGAATGCAGAAGTGGACGCCGAGGAAAATGCACTGCGAGTGAATGGGAGCCGAATTGGCTACAGCCGGCATGAATCATTTGAGCGGGTGCCTTGGCGTGCTGCAGAGGTGGATATTGTGGTGGAGTGCAGTGGTCAATACCGTCAGCAGAGCGTGCTCCAGCGCTATCTTGATCACGGGGTCAAAAAAGTTGTGGTTTCAGCACCGGTCAAAGACGGAGCGCTAAATATTGTCATGGGTGTGAATGATCATCTCTATGATCCTGACCGGCATACAATCGTAACCGCAGCATCCTGTACAACGAATTGTATTGCCCCTGTGATTGATGTTGTACATCGTGAATTTGGTATTCGCCATGGTTCCATCACAACCATTCATGATGTGACCAATACCCAAAGGATTTTGGACAGCTACCACAAAGATTGGCGACGCGCCCGGTCATGTGGCAGCTCGTTGATACCTACTTCGACGGGTTCGGCGACTGCGATCGCAGAAATTTTCCCTGAGTTGAAGGGGCGGCTGAATGGTATCGCTGTCCGTGTACCGCTGGCCAATGCCTCGTTGACGGATTGTGTATTTGAAGTTGAAAAGGGTGTCTCGGTGGATGCTGTCAATCAGGCATTAAAATACGCAGCAGAAGGTCGCTTGATGGGGGTTCTGGGTTATGAAGAGCGGCCTTTGGTCTCAGTTGATTACTTGGACGATACCCGCTCCAGTATTATTGATAGTCTCTCAACCATGGTCGTAAACGATACACAAGTCAAAATACTGGCCTGGTACGATAATGAGATGGGCTATGTCCATCGCATGATGGAGTTGGTCAAAAAACTCTCAACACGTTTGTAGTGCCATGGCGATGACACGCGCGGTTCGCCAATATGCCATTGTTACGGGCAGTTATTGGGCCTTCACGCTCACGGATGGTGCATTGCGCATGTTGGTTGTGCTGTACTTCCACAATCTTGGCTACAGTCCTTTAGAAGTGGCCATGTTGTTCTTGTTTTATGAATTTTTTGGCGTGGTGACAAACCTTGTCGGTGGCTGGTTGGCCGCTCGGTTGGGCCTTAATGTGACCCAAAATATTGGCTTGGCCTTACAAATCAGTGCATTGGGTATGCTCTTGGTCGAAGCATCATTTTTATCGGTCGCTTACGTGATGGCCGCCCAAGCGTTGTCTGGGATTGCCAAAGACCTGAATAAAATGAGTGCAAAGAGTAGTATCAAGCTACTCGTACCTGAAGGAAAAGAAAGCAAGCTTTATCAATGGGTGGCCGCTTTAACAGGGTCTAAAAATGCTTTAAAAGGTGTGGGCTTTTTCTTGGGTGGCTTATTGTTAACCGGACTTGGCTTTCGTGGCGCGATTCTTTGTCTGGTTATCCTTCTTATCATCGTCTTGCTCATTACCTTGATGACCCTGGATCAGGGTTTGGGTAAAACACGCTATAAACCAAAGTTCACGGAGCTATTGTCAAAAAGTGCTTCGGTGAACTGGCTTTCAGCGGCCCGTTTTTTTCTTTTCGGCTCCAGGGACGTGTGGTTTGTTGTGGCCTTACCGGTTTATTTACAGTCAGAGCTGGGGTGGGGACATATTGCAGTTGGTACGTTACTGGCGCTGTGGGTGATTGGCTACGGTGTGGTTCAATCTCAAGCACCTAAAATGACTGGAACGGCACGTGGTGTGATTCCTGACGGTCGAACCACAGAACGGTTGGCGCTAGCGCTGTCGTTGATTCCCGGAGGAATCGCCGGGTTACTTTTTATTGGTATTCAGCCGGATGTGACGCTCATCGTGGGCCTACTGATTTTTGGTGCCGTGTTTGCCGTGAATTCATCTGTACATTCTTTTTTAATTGTTTTATATGCCCGCAGTGAAGGAGTGTCACTGGATATTGGTTTTTATTATATGGCCAATGCTTTGGGACGTCTGGTTGGGACAGTTTTGTCTGGGATTGTTTATCAAGTCGCAGGACTTCAAGCGTGTCTGCTGGTGTCAATGGTGTTTGTGTTAGCGGCTTATTTTATTTCAATCAAGTTGCCTGATAAAAGCCGCGTATCCGTATAGGACTTCATCTCTTTTTAAGTATGGTGATCCCATAAAAAAGGGGCAGTTTCCTTCTCCTTCCCGGAGAGAAAGCTGCCCCAAACGCTGCCTAGGAGGCAGTTGCTGCTAGCTGACTTTTCGCTGATTCAAGGCTGAGGAAAAGCGTCGGCCAAAGATTGCTAATCCGAGGATTAACAGGCCAACGATATCCACAGAACCGGTCAAGGTGATGGTATGTGAACCTTGTTCACCGGCGTTGTTCCCATTGTCAGTATTACCGTTATCAGTGTTACCGTTATCGGTATC
>DJFX01000053.1:0-19431 GCA_002432635.1 Halothiobacillaceae bacterium UBA5861
CCCTACAACCGCTGGTTGAAAATACCATCTACCATGGTATCGAGAAACTACCCGAAGGGGGTACTGTCACCATTAAAGGCAAACACACACAAAAAGCTTACATTATTGAAATAATTAACCCTCTGCCCGCAGATGGTAGTTATATTCCTCACAAAGGGAATCAAATTGCGCTTGAAAATGTGCGCCAGCGCTTAGCATTAGCATTTAACGAACGTGCATTATTATCAACTAAGCGAGAAAATGGACTTTTTACAGTAAAACTGACAATTCCTAAACAGGAAAAAGAGTAACATGATGAAAGTACTAGTTGTTGATGATGAACCCCTCGCGCGTGAGCGACTGCAACGGATACTGTCCGATATCGAGGGGTACGAATGGGTTGGCGAAGCTGGAAACGGTAAAGAAGCCATTCAAAAAACAGAAACGCTGGAGCCAGATATTGTCCTCATGGATATCCGAATGCCCGTGATGGACGGCTTGGACGCCGCTCATGAGATCGGCGAACTGCAAATTCGGCCAGCCATTATCTTCACAACTGCATTCAGCGACCATGCTTTAGAAGCCTTTGATACACCAGCAGAAGACTATCTACTAAAACCGATTCGCAAAGAAAAGCTTGAAAAAGCCCTTAATTCAGCTGTTACTCCCAATAAAGCGCAACTGCGCCAAGCTGAACAAAAAGACAATGAAGAGCGGACTCATGTGTGTACTACGATTGGCAACACCGTAAAACTCATACCTGTCGACTCCATCCTCTATTTTCATGCAGAACACAAATACGTCACCTTGCGCTACACTGAGGGCTCCGCACTCATTGAAGAGCCATTGAAGAAACTCGAACAGGAATTTTCCAGTAGCTTTCTTCGCATTCACCGGAACGCACTGGTGGCCATCAAACATGTTGCTGGCATGGCCCGGTCAAAAACAAATGGTAACGTCATTACATTTAACGGTGCCGATGATGTACTTGAAGTCAGCAGACGTCACTTACCGCTTGTAAGAAAAGCACTGCGCATTAAAGGAGAACATCAAACCGACTAAATCATAAAGCGCCTTTAACCTGTTGATGTGCTCAGAGTACAATGAATGGCTGGCACCACCATTTCATTGACGAATAAAATACCGGGAACCCTGTGAAAAAAATCCGCATTGCCACTCGAAAAAGCCCCCTTGCTCTCTGGCAAACTCAGACAGTCGCCCATCAATTAGAAAAGGCCCACCCTGGGCTCAAAACCGAATTAATTCCCATGGTCACCAAGGGCGACAAATTGCTCGACAGCCCGCTGGCCAAAATTGGTGGGAAAGGCCTGTTTGTCAAAGAACTCGAGCAAGGCATGCTGGAGGGGAAAACAGACCTTGCTGTGCACTCAATGAAAGACGTGCCTGCTGTTTTGCCCCAGGGCTTACACTTACCTGTCATTCTAAAGCGTGAGGATCCTCGTGATGCCTTTGTTGCCAATCAATTCGAATGCTTTGAAGACCTGCCCCCAACCGCTGTCATTGGAACCTGCAGTCTGCGACGGAAATGCCAGATAAAAGCCCGCTTCCCTCATTTCACAGTTCGGAACCTTAGAGGTAATGTCAACACACGGCTTGCCAAACTGGATGCCGGTGAATTTGATGCCATTATCCTTGCAACGGCAGGGCTCAAACGGCTGGAAATGGACGCACGCATTCGCAGCATCATCGAACCCGAACTGATTCTGCCCGCCGTCGGGCAAGGTGCCATTGGTGTTGAGTGCCGCCAAGGAGACGCGGAGACAGAAGCCCTGATTGCGGTACTCAACGATGGTGAAACCACTTACCGCGTCGCGGCTGAAAGAGCGATGAACAAATATCTCAATGGCGGCTGCCAGGTTCCTATTGGAAGTTATGCCGAGCTTGTCGACGATCAACTTTGGCTTCGAGGCCTGGTTGGAGACCCCTCTGGCGAAACGCTCCTCTTTTCTGAAGCCCGTGCACCAGTCACCCAGGCAGAAGAACTGGGCATTCGTGTGGCCAAAGATCTACTCTCACAGGGTGCGGGAGACATACTTGCCCAGGTAGGGGTCTCACCAGAAAGTGACCACTAAAAGCAGAAAAGGAGCAGGATTGCTCACTGGGCTCAACATACTTGTTACTCGGCCGGCCCCTCAAAATAAAGCGCTCTGTACAGCAATTGCGGCCGAAGGGGGTATCCCCCTCGCATGTCCTGCAGTCGAAATCCACCTGACACCAAAAGATGACATCGCATTAAAACAGCTGAAAGCTGCGGATTTACTGATTTTTACCAGTGTAAACGCTGTCAAAGGCTATATTCACTGGACACAAACAGACAATACACTCAAGTCCGGCGTACAAATTGCTGCCATTGGGCCACAAACACAGCAAGCACTTGAAAAGTCGGGGCTGTACACAACGATCACCCCTTGCAGTAGTTACAACAGCGAAGCCTTGCTACGCGTCCCAGAACTTGCACAAAAACAGGTTCAGGAAAAACGTATTGTCATCATCAAAGGGGAGAACGGTCGCACCCTTTTGCGAGACACTTTACGCACTAGGGGTGCCCGGGTTGATTACGCCAATACTTACAGGCGAAACCGTCCAAATATCGATACAATTTCTGTAAACTGGCCGCACGAACTGACTTGTCTGGATATGATCACTGCAACCAGCAACGAGGTGCTTGCAAACCTGCTCGCTATTCTCGATAAGGAATACCACAATACAATGTTTAAAAAACCTTTGCTTGTATTGAGCCAACGCACACAAAGCTATGCACGCACACTCGGCTTTCAATCCGAAATCATCGTTGCCTTGGACCCAAGCAATCAAACAATCATTGAAACAATCGCTGACTGGCGCCAATCACCACGCCCGTCGAGATAAATGGGATGCCTATGAACCCTGAAAACGGTAAAGACAAAACCACTGACCCAGAAAAAGTAGAAGACCTGGCCCAATCACGCATAACAGAGCAGGCAGAGCCCGGCTCAGAACAAGGGTTAACGTCAGATGTAAACGAAGAGTCCCCAGCGGACATCCAGCCAGAAAATGCACAGCCCGAAGAAGCCCTCCCTAAAAAGTCTTCTCGAGCACCTCTACTACTGGCTATTATCGCGATACTTTTGACCTTGGCCTTGGCCGCAGGTGGCGCCTATCTTTTTCAGCAGCAACGTATGCTCACAGAGCAACTTCATTCGCTGGCTGAAACTACTAAAAAATACCCAACGCAATGGCAAAAAGCGATTGACGCAGTCGATAATCAAGCCAATATCCAAAACCTTTCCGCTCATATTAATACACTCGATCAATCACAACGAGAAGCCGATGAAGCACTCAGGCAGTGGATCAGCAAGGTAGAAGAGTCATTACAGGCAACACAAGAGCTTGCTATCCGTGACCAGAGGGGCTGGCAACTGGCAGAAACCGAGTATTTGCTCCGATTGGCAGTACAGCGGATTGCCTTAGTCAGTGATTTTGATGCCGCCACCGCTGCGATGCTGGCGGCAGACAGACGTCTACACGAGCTGGCAGATACACGCTTTCTCCCTGTAAGAAAGGCCATTGCTGAAGAAGTCAGCCTGCTCCGTGGTGCAGAAAGGCCCGATATAGAAGGCACTGCTTTTGCCTTGTCTGAAATGATCAAACGTGTTCGAACCCTGCCTTTGCAATTGAAAGGCCAAAGTCCGTCACACCCAACCACGTCAAAAGCCGAGGATCAAACAGAGCCTCGTCAAGGCCGCTTAGCTGACATGCTCAATCAGCTGGTTATTGTCAAGCGTATCGAAGATGACGATATTGATGAGTCCGTTTCTCTAGAGGCAGGGGAACTGCTCCGCCTGGACCTGCAAGCTGCCCAAATTGCAACCCTTCGGCAAGACCAGGAAAGTTTTAAAAATTACCTGTCGACCGCCATCAAACACCTCAATACCTATTACGACACAACACAAAAAGTGACGAGACGCTATATCGAAGATTTGCAACGCATTATGAACGCTCAACTGGCCGCAAATATTCAATTGGGTAACGCACTACAAGTATTGCGCCAAGTACAAGCCCAATACACTCCCGATGACCAAGGAGAAAGCGAATGAAAGCCCTGATTTTTTCACTCATTCTGCTCACGCTGTTTTTAGGCGTTGCGATGCTACTCCATGGCGAGCCTGGCTTTATTACCTTAAATTATGCGAACGAATGGGTGATTGAAACCTCGTTAGCTTTGTTTGCCGTCACATTGATTGGTCTTTTTCTAGTACTTTATTTAGGCACATTATTAATCTCATGGCTGCTGACACTACCCGCCCGATTTCAAGTACGCAGGCAAAACCGACGTAATGCCAATGCCGCAAAAACCTTAACAGACGGATTAATACATCTCATCCAAGGGAATTACTCACAAGCAGAAAAATTATTCACAAAAACCCAAAGCAATGCTGATTTAAGATTCATTAGTCATGTGCTACATGCTTATTCCGCCGAGCAACAGCACAACATAAAGGTACGCGACCAAAACCTTGATCATGCATCCAACATCGGTTCGGAAGAAAAAACCACGATAGACATCATTCAGGCCAAGCTATTACTTACTCAGCAGCAACCTGAGCAGGCAAAAATCCTGTTGGAAAAACTTGCTGATAACAACAACTCGCGCAAAAACAGCGTATTAATATTACTTGCACAAACATATGTGGAATTAAGCGAATGGTCTGGATTACAAACACTCATGCCAAGCTTGAAGAAGCAAAAACTCCTGCAAACAACGGCGGCAAGTGGTCTTGAACACCAGCTCTGGTTAGGCCAACTATCAGAAACACAAACCTGCGATGACGCCATTATGGTGTGGCAAAACTTACCCAGACAAGCGCACAAACAACCTGATATTATCGCCAGCTATGCAGAAAAATTAATATCGGGTAATGCCAACGAAGCTGCCGAACGGCTCCTGCGAGAAGCGATTAACCACAGCTGGAGTGATGATCTGATTACACTTTACGGCAAGGTTCATAGCGAAAACCTGGACAAGCAAGTTGCCCACGCTGAAAGGTGGTTAGCACAGGCTCCTGATAATCCTAATCTTCTACTGGCACTCGGCAGGCTCTCCGCAAAAGCCAAGCTTTGGGGTAAAGCACGTAGTAGTTTACAAACAGCGATTGCCATTAAACCATCAGCAGAAGCCTATCAAGCACTCGGCAGACTCCTTGCCGATACGGGAGAAATGGATGAAGCCTATAACTGCTACAATCAAGGCCTTCAAATGCTCGCGGAGGAGACACTATCCGCACCAGACACTACGGAAATGACGGACACTACTCACGAACAGGTGCCGGCATTAATGAGGCATATTTCTTAATACACTACTCGCCCAACACGGAGACTCTGATAATCTTTTAACCAGGCAGTGGACTTGAAACACCGGCACCCAACCCATACTTAAAGAGCATCGGTACTGATCCAAATTCAACACATTTTTTTGATATAAATCAATATGATCTTAAAGTGTGTGTTTGAGAATTTATCCGCGTAATTGTTCTTTTGTTCAAGATTGAGTGCAGGAGAAAACAATGACTACTGAAGAGAAAAAGTCCGTTGAAGTAAAAGAAACCCATTCACCAAAAACAAGTAAAACGCATCACTCAATAAGAGCGTTTGAAGATATGGATCGTTTTTTTGATCACTTTTTTCCACAACGCTTACGGCATCCATTCGGCGCAGAGTGGCCCTCTTTGTTCGATGCCAAAAGCTCAATTGAAACGCAATTGCCTAAGGTTGATATCCTCGACCGGGACACAGAAGTTATCGTCCGCGCAGAAATGCCTGGTGTCGATAAAAAAGATGTAGATGTTTCAGTCACTGAAAACAGCATCTCAATATCCGGCAAAACCCGCCATGAGGAAAAAGTGGAAGAAGGGGACTATATCCGCAGTGAAATCTCAAGCGGCAGCTTTTCCCGCACGCTCCCCTTGCCAAGCCAGGTCGATGCCAATGCAGCCAAAGCCTCTTTTAAAGACGGCCTACTTGAGTTAACACTGCCCAAGGTCCAAAAAGTACAGCGTCAAAAAATATCACTCGAATAGATCACCAAAAACGCGGTATGTGATAAAAGGACCCGCTTCAATGAAGCGGGTCCTTTATGATTTGGCTGGTTCATTCATCGACTTGAAGTGTTTAACTTAACTTTCATAAACACCACCCAATAAAACGGCTCGCTTCGCGCCGGTTACACTCGGCAAATTTCCTGGCTTGCGACACAAACGTTGTCGGGCTAACCATGCAAATGCAGCCGCCTCAACCCAAGACGGATCGATACCGCATACATGACTGGTTTCTACTCTCATGGCGCCCAGCCTTTCCGAAAGCCTTTGTATTAAAAAGCTGTTATTAGCACCTCCACCACAAACAATAAGATGCTGAGCCCTCGGCGCATGCTTTTCAATCGCTCGCGCAATCGAGCGGCAGGTCAACTCACATAACGAGGCTTGAACATCTTCAGCAGGAATGTCATCCCCTAAGTGACTCAAATGCGCTTGAAGCCATGCTAGATTAAAGTATTCCCGCCCTGTGCTTTTGGGCGGTTCGAAAGAAAAATAAGGGTCGCTTAAACACTGGTCTAATAGCGCCTGATTCACTCGCCCACTGGCGGCCCAGTAACCGCACTCATCAAACTGGACTTCTTTAACAGCGCTGATCCAAGCATCCATCAAACAATTGGCCGGCCCTGTGTCAAACCCAGTGACTTCTTCACCAGAAAGTCCTGTCGGCAAAATCGTAATGTTTGCAATGCCACCTAAGTTAAGCACAACACGAACCTCCGTGTCAGACTCGAAAATAGCATGGTGAAAAGCAGGTGCTAAAGGTGCGCCTTGGCCACCGACCGCGATATCCATACGCCGGAAATCAGAAACAACACGCACACCGGTCTGCACCGCAATGATGCTCGGGTCACCCACTTGTACGGTAAACGGTTTGGAAAAGTCAGCCCTGTGGCGAACTGTTTGCCCATGACTTCCAATCGCGTGGACTTGACTGGGTACGAGACCTGCTTTCTCAATCACGCTTAAAGCCGCCACTGCAAGCATTTCACCCAACATAACATCGAGAACGGCTACCTCATCCAGCCGATCATCGCTAACCTCTGCGACAGCCAGTATTTTTTTTCGTAGTGATAAAGGATATCTATGGTAGTACGTAGCTAGAATTGTGTACTTTTTATCACGAAACTCAACAAGTGCAGCATCAATACCATCAGCGCTGGTTCCTGTCATCAAACCAACAAAAAAGCCATCCATGTATTAATTTTCTGCCACCTGTGTTGTGGAACTGATTGCACTCAACTGCGTAAAAAGACCAGCAGTTTTTGTCTTGAAGTTTGCCAAATGTGCTTGGGGTAAAGGAGCGGCGCCGGGAAACCTGACCGTCAACGGGTTTCGATGGACACCATTCACACGAAACTCATAATGTAAATGAGGGCCCGATGCCAACCCGGTACTTCCCACATAGCCGATAATTTGGCTCTGCCTAACTCGAACTCCACTGCGTATATTTTTTGCAAAGCGCGACAAGTGTGCGTACAAGGTCGTATATTTTTCGCCGTGTTTAATAATTAGCGTGTTCCCATATCCACCTTTCCGGCCTGCAAAGACAATCTTTCCATCTCCGGAGGCTTTTATTGGTGTACCTTTAGCCGCTGCGTAGTCCACACCTTTGTGCGCACGTATTGTATGCAATATCGGATGTTTGCGGCTTAATGAAAAGCCTGAAGATACACGTGCAAAATCAACCGGCGTTCTAATAAAGCTTTTACGCAACGTTTTACCATCCGCAGTAAAGTATTCGCCTCTTCCACCTGGTACTTTATAGTAGGCCGTACGGTAAACGTGCCCCCGGTTAACAAATTCCGCTGCCAGAATCTTACCATCCCGGACTTTTTTTCCGTCTCGGTAGAGTTCTTGGTAGATCACAGCAAAGCTATCTCCTTCACGCACCTCAAGTGCAAAATCCACGTCCCACCCAAAAATACTCGCAATTTCCATAGTCATGGCATCTGAAAGCCCAGCTTTTTGTGCGGAAAGGAAGAGAGAGGACTCAATAACCCCCTGAACTGATTTAACCTGAACATCCAATAACCGGGTAATGGTCTGTGCAGTAAACCCTTCGCCAGCGCGTTCAATTAACAGGGTATTCTCATCATCAATCGGGTATTCAAGCCTCAAAAACCGATCCGCTTCAAAGGTGAAGTGAAACTCATCACCCGGGAATAACCGCTTTAAATGATTTGAAACCGGGCCCACCTCAAGCACCTTGAATAAGGTGTTGGCGTCAATACCATTTCGGTTAAACAAACCAGACAGAGTATCTCCTGACTTCACAACGGCTTTAACCTTGCGTAACAGAGATGACGAAGCTTTTACAGGGTGAGTTTCTGATGACTGAGGGACTTGCATCTCAGGCTCTGGAGACAGTGTGCTCGGTAACTGGACTGGTTTTGAAAGTATGGCAACTTCTTGTGGTTTAGAGGGCGTAAGAGACAATTGCGCATCTTGGCTTGCTTGATCTGCTGCCTGATCCATGGAACCCAGGGTAAGAGGAGCAACACTTGCGTGATTCGGCAATGCCAGACTCACCTGATTCACCTGAGGCTTCGATGTATAAGCGCTTGCTGTCACTACCGCTATCACCAGTACAAGCAGAGCCAGAAAAGCTTGAAACCAGCGATGAGATTTTCGACGGCCTGCTATAGCCGAACTGTATCGGACATCGCTATAATCAAGCCTTATGCCTCTTACTTTTTTCGTCACGTCTGATGACTACCCACGCTTTGAAAGTGCCAAGATACCGTCGGTATGACAAGTAGTCAAACCAAGATATTTTTAATGTAAAATATTGTGTTTTATTGTTAACAGTATATTTATTAGATGATTTTACTTTATTCCGCCACTATGGGAAATATTTATGATGCCGTTTGACGAAGCCCTCAGTGCAATCAAACGGGGTGTTGATGCAATTCTTCTGGAAGCAGACCTGATTGAAAAGCTTAAGTTAGGTCGCCCCTTGCGGGTTAAGGCAGGATTTGACCCAACTGCACCGGATCTCCACCTTGGGCATACTGTATTAATTAACAAGCTTAGGCAATTTCAGTTGCTCGGACACGAGGTTATTTTCCTAATTGGCGATTTTACCGGCATGATTGGCGACCCAACCGGTAAAAACACCACACGTCCCCCTTTGACCCCCGAGGAAGTTCAACGTAACGCCCAAACTTACCAGCAGCAAATATTCAAAATACTGGATTCAGAAAAAACACGCATCGTCTTCAACTCTCAATGGATGGGCGAAATGAATGCCGCTGCACTCATACAATTAACCTCCCGACAAACCGTTGCTCGAATGCTGGAACGCGAAGACTTTAGCAAACGGTATAAAAGTGGGCAGCCAATTGCCATACACGAATTTATTTACCCCTTAATCCAGGGTTACGACTCTGTTGCACTTGAGGCAGATATCGAACTTGGTGGCACAGACCAGCGGTTTAATTTGCTGATGGGCCGGGAACTGCAAAAAATAGAGGGCCAAACACCCCAAACTGTTATCACAATGCCACTCCTTGTGGGCTTGGACGGCACACAAAAGATGTCTAAATCTCAAGGTAACTACATCGGTATCCATGAGCCGCCTAACGAAATGTTTGGAAAAGTCATGTCCATCTCAGACGAGCTGATGTGGAACTATTACGAATTATTATCGTTTAAAAGTGTCGCAGAAATAGCTTTACTCAAGGAAGGACACCCAAGGGAAGCCAAGTCGTCGCTGGCAAGTGAGTTAGTAGAGCGCTTTCATGGCCTGGCTGCGGCCGAAAGGGCCTCTGAAGAATTCAAGGCCCGCTTTCAAAAAGGGCAAATGCCCAGTGACATTCAAGAAATCATCATTCACGTTGGCGAAGAAGGGCAAGGCATTGCCAACCTTCTAAAGTCCAGTGGATTGGTGCCCAGTACCTCCGAAGCACTGCGAATGCTGAAACAAGGAGCCGTCCGAATTGATGGTGAGCGTATTACAGATAAAAATCGAGTGATCAAGCCAGGCTTTGATCATATTTACCAGGTAGGAAAGCGCAAATTTGCTCGAGTTAAAACCACTTAGCTCGAGCAAATGCTGACCTGAATAATGTGGCTTAGGCGCCTTGCTGACCTTGCTCACCCCGGGGCGCTATTGATGGCCCCTGCTTTTTCAGGGTTAAGGGACGTAGTGTACCTAAAGCAAAGAAGGCTAGCGCAACTGGCACACCAGCAATAACCTGGCTCATTCCAGTAAACACTCCGAAATAAACGCCAGTTTGCAAAAGGACACTCGCCGCAATAAAAGCAAGCAAAGTGCGTCCAGTGATTTGTAGTAGTTTATCGGTTCGTCGTGTTTTGTAAACGCCAGCCAGAACCATGCAAATGACAATGACGCCGGAAAAGAAAACGACCGGAATCACGATGGAACTAACACCGGCATCAAACATCATATAAGTGGTTGCCAATAAAATGGCGAATAACGCCATTGCATCAAAAAAAATAACAAATGTCTTAGACAAAAATGGGGGCGTCTTTAACGCATTCATGATTAATTCCTTGTTAAACTAATTCAGTTAAATACCATCTAAACGCATTATCCATATGCGTCTAACTCAACTTTCTCCACAGGCATGATTATGGTAGCAGACAGCCTATTACCATTTTATTTAACAGGTCCTCAAACCTGCTCCTACCTTCCTGAAAATCAATCTTATTCTTTGTTTTTAGATCCAGAGCACAGTTTAAATCCGACCTTATATTCCCGGCTGTCACAGCAAGGATTCAGGCGCAGTGGAAACCTTGTCTACCGACCACACTGCAGGCCGTGTCAAGCCTGCATACCGACCCGTGTTCTTGTTGATCGTTTCAAGGCAAATCGCAGCCAAAGAAGAAACTGGAAAACAAACGCAAATCTGGAAGTAAAGTCCATCAATAGTGACTTTCACGAAGAGCACTTTGCTCTGTACTCGCGCTACCTCAATGCTCGTCATGCTGAAGGCGAAATGGCTCACTCAACACCAGAAGACTACCGTAGTTTCCTGCTTTCAAACTGGTCCACTACGAAAATCCTTGAGGTGAGAGAAAAAGGGGCGTTACTCGCCGGCATCGTCAGCGACTACCTGGATGACGGATTATCAGCCGTTTACACCTACTACGAGCCCACCGCTCTTAACAAAGGGCTCGGAAAGTTTGCCGTCTTATTGCAGATTCAACACACACAGAAACTTGGCTTACCACACCTTTACCTGGGTTATTGGATCAAGCAGTGCAAAAAAATGGCTTACAAGGTTGAATATGGACCTGTTGAATATTTTGATGGACAGACATGGGGCCCCAGCCTGCCAAACTCAAGATAAAACACGCTGATTGAAAAAAATCAGGCCTATTGGTAGATTGGATAGACCAAAAAGAAACATAATAAACCTTTTGATGGAGGATATTCGTGACCACGACTGGTGCTGAAAATTTAACGCTCAACATCGCGGAAAACGCCACGCGCTATCAATACCAGATGCTGCCGGAAGACGTCGTTTTCATCGCCAAAACATGTATTCTCGACTGGGTCGGCGTAACACTGGCTGGCGCGGATGAGCCCCTCACAAAGATACTGCTCGAAAATGAACGTGAACAAGGCGGCCGCCCTCAGGCAACAGTTGTCGGTTTTGGTGAAAAGCTTTCGATACAACAAGCCACACTGATTAATGGTGCGGCATCTCACGCGTTGGACTACGATGATGTCAATATGCAGTTTACCGGCCACCCCACAGTCACGGTTCTACCGGCAGTCCTGGCTCTGGCAGAGCAACACCATGCTAACGGCCAACAACTGATTGAATCCTTTGTTGCCGGCTATGAAACAGAGTGCCGCGTTGGCGCAGCAATGGGACAGTCCCACTATAATCGTGGCTGGCATGGCACAGCCACCATCGGCACGTTCGGAAGCGCCGCCGGCTGCGGCCACTTCATGGGGCTAAGCGGGCAGAAAATGGCCACCGCGCTGGGCATCGCTGCCACTCAAGCCGCTGGGCTGAAATCACAGTTTGGTACCATGTGCAAACCATTTCATGCTGGCAAAGCCGCTCTCAATGGCTTACTGGCTGCCAATTTGGCCAAAAAGAACTTTACCAGCCGTACCGATATGATCGAGTGCGAACAAGGTTTTGCGGAAACCCAAACGGACTCTTTCAATCCTGAAAAGGGTAAGGGAGGCAGCGATGACTATCGTATCCGTGAAAACTTGTTTAAGTACCATGCCGCCTGCTACCTCACTCATTCGGTAATAGAGGCGGCCGCACACATCCACAGAGAGCACCACCTCAGCCCGGAAGCCATTACTCGCATACAAGTAACGGTGGACCCCAACTCTCTTCGAGTCTGTAATATCCTATCGCCAGAGACAGGACTGGAGACAAAATTCAGTTTGCGCCATACCGCAGCTTTCGCATTAGCCGGTATCGACACCGCCGCCATGAACAGCTACAGCGACGAGCATGCGAAGGATAGCCATCTCGTTGCTTTGCGCAATAAAGTCTCTGTGGAAACCAGTACGGCAAGACCTCAAACAGCGGCCCTCGTATCGGTTGAAACCCAATCCGGTAAGACCTACGAAAGTGAAGCCGATGTGGGTATCCCACGGACAGACTTACAAGCTCAATGGAACCAGCTGGAAGCCAAATTTCACAGCCTGGTTGACCCTATTTGTGGCAAATCGCATGCGGCAAACATCGTCGCCTGCATCGCAACACTGGAAAAGTTAACCAATACAGCAGATTTAACGACGATGCTCATCAAAAAATAACGGGTGATTACATGACAGATACATTTTTAACCAAGGCCAAGCTCCGGCCCAAAGGCCACTTCTATGAAGAATTTGAGCTTGGACAAGTCTTTGAACACCACTGGGGCCGAACACTCAACGAAAGCGATAACTCGCTTTTCTCGACACTCACCATTCAAGCCAACCCTCTTTACTTCAATGCTGAATTTGCAAAAGCACATGGCCACAAAGGCATTGTGCTCAACCCAATGATCGTCTTTGGAACCGTTTTTGGCTTAAGCGTTGAAGACTTGAGCGAAGCTGGAGGCGCCTTTTTGGGCGTTGATGACCTCACTTTTGAAGGCCACGTGTATCCAGACGACACACTCACTGCCTGCTCAGAGGTGATCAACAAACGAGAGTCTGAAAAAAACCCTGATGTCGGCATCGTTACCTGGCATACACAAGGGTTTAACCAAAAAGGCGAACGCATCATTGAATTTAAGCGGACCAACATGGTCAGCAAAAAAGGAGCAGGTATCTTATGAACTATATGACCGAAGAGCGACAAATGATTAAAGATGTCGCTCACCAGTTTTCTATCAACGAAGTGCTCCCGGTTGCCAATAAGCTTGACCCTGAAAAGGGCGACATTCCCGCAGAATTACGTCAAAAGCTTGCCGACATGGGTTACTTTGGCATCACAATTCCAGAAGAGTATGGCGGCATGGGGTTGGGGTGTTTTGAATACTGCTTAATTACAGAAGAACTCTCCCGCAGCTGGATGAGCGTTGCCAGCCTCATTGCCCGTGGGAATGGCATGATCGGCGCGAAAACCATGTCAGAAGAACAAAAGAAAATCTTCCTGCCCAAAATCGCCACAGGTGAATTACTCGCAGCGGCCTCACTATCCGAGCCCAATGCCGGTTCAGATGTCGCAAATGTCACCTGCCGTGCCGTACGCGATGGCGACGACTGGCTGATTACTGGCAACAAATACTGGTGCACCTTTGCTGACGGCTCCGATTACATTCTGGTACTCACTCGCACTAACCCCGAAGTTGACCCTAAAGCCAAACACAAAGGGTTAACCTTCTTCAAGGTCGACAAACCCAGAGGCGAGTTACCAAAAGGGGTGCAAGGTAGCCCCATCCCAAAAATCGGCTATTTTGGCTGGAAAACCTGGGAACTCTATTTTGATCGCGTACGCGTATCCAATGACAACATGATTGGAGAAGAAGGCAAAGCCTTTTACGCCATGGGTGACTTTTTAGTCACAGCCCGAGCACATACCGCAGCGCGCGCCATTGGCTTGGCCCAGGGTGCGCTCGATGACACACTGGCCTACGTCAAGGAACGGGCCCAGTTCGGCCGCCCCATTGGTGACTTCCAGGTCACGCGTTTCAAACTGGCCAAAATGGCCACTGAAATTGAAGCAGCCCGCCAACTGAACTACTCCGTTTGCGAAAAAATTGATCAGGGCGGCCGTTGCGATAAGGAAGCGGGCATGTCCAAATATTTTGCCTCCGAAATGGCCGAGCGTGTCACCAGCGAAGCATTACAAATTTTTGGGGGTGCCGGTTACACCCATCTCCACGCAATTGAACGCTACTGGCGCGATGCCAAGCTGACCAAAATCTTCGAAGGCACCTCCGAAATTCAACTGCGCATAATTTCTGATCACCTACTCGGCAAGAGTAAATTCGATTAACTTACCTGGACAGATCCGAATGAACGTTTCAGCACTTACGGGCAACGATAATTACTTTGAAGATTTCACTCCGGGTGAGGTCATCAAACATGCACGTGGAAAAACCGTCTCTGAACTTGAAAACGTGCTCATCACAAACCTGGTGATGAACACAGCCCAAGGCCACTTCAACGAACACATCATGGAAAAAACACGCTTTGGAAAGCGTATTACATTCGGTGGTTGCACGGCTTCCCTTATCATCGGACTGGCAAGCCAGGACACCAGCGAAAATGCCTTAGCCGAGCTTGGCTTGGATAAAATCCGCTTCAAAGTCCCCGTCTGTCATGACGACACCCTGTATGCCTATACTGAGGTACTCGCTGTAAGAGATGCGGACCGGGAGGATGCAGGTGAAGTCCATTTCAAACATTGGGGCGTCAATCAAAATAATGATGTTGTATTTGAAGGTGAACGACGCACTTTAGTTAAGCGGCGCAGCCACTGGGGTAATCAATGAAGGGAGCAATCTCAGGCGCACCGAAAGGCGGAGCACTGGAAGGCCTAAGAATCCTGGACCTCACACTGATGTTATCTGGCCCTTACGGCACCATGTTACTGGCCGATCAGGGGGCCGATGTCATCAAAGTTGAGCCCCCAACGGGCGATGTCACACGCCCGATGGGACCGTTTAAAACCAGCCGGGAGCATGAAACATTCGGTGGCTATTTTGCCAGCATCAACCGTGGCAAACGCAGCATGGTCATTGACCTGAAAAAAGAAGAAGGAAAATCGCTACTCAAACGCCTTGTCAAAGAGGCCGATGTTTTGGTCGAAAACTTTCGTTCAGGCGTCATGGAAAGATTAGGGCTTTCCTACGAAACGCTTGCGGACATTAATCCCAAACTTGTTTACGCAACCATTCGGGGCTTCGGTGACAAGCGGCTTGGCGAGTCGCCTTATGAAACCTGGCCCGCTTACGATGTTGTCTCCCAAGCCATGGGGGGCATCATGGGCATTACGGGCCCAGGCCCTGAAAACCCCCAACCGATTAAAATTGGCCCTGGTGTTGGAGATATTTTCCCGGGCGCTCTCAATGCCTTCGGTATTCTCGCGGCCGTTTATCATGCCCAGCGCACAGGCCAAGGGCAGTTTCTCGATGTATCTATGACAGACAGCGTCCTCTCCTTATGTGAACGCATTGTCTACCAGTACAGTTATCAAAATATTATTCCTGGGCCAGAGGGAAACGCGCACCCTATGTTGTGTCCTTTTGGGCTGTTCCCGGTTAAGGACGGCTGGGTCACGATTGGCTGCCCATCGGATCATTTCTGGGTCATTTTAACTGAAAAAATGGGCGTACCCGAGCTGGGGACTGATAACCGTTATGCTCTTAACGCCTCCCGTTCAGAGAGAAGAACAGAGGTGAACAACATGGTCAGTGAGTGGACTCGACAACAAACGAAGTCTGAACTGGCTGAACAGCTTGGCACCCTTGTCCCCTTTGGCCCTGTCAACAACATTGAAGATATCTTTAACGACGAGCACTTCAAAATACGCAACATGTTGGTAGAAGTTGAACAGCCTGGTGCTAACACTCCGGTGACCATTGCCGGCTCAGCAATTTCAACCAGCAAAACCGAATCTGGCGTTCGTGGAAGAGGCCCTCTGCTTGGCGAGCACACCGTAGAAGTTTTGCGGGAATTTAATCTCACCCATGAGGAAATTCTCACTTACAGAAAAAATGGCGCCATTAATTAGGGGAAATAGAAACTATGTACACAAAACCAAAACGCTTAAGACGCTCGCAGTTGGCGGTTCCCGGCAGTGACGAAAACAAAATGGCCAAGGCAATTGCCGGTAATGCCGATCATGTTTTCCTGGACCTGGAAGATGCAGTCGCACCCAGTGCCAAAAAAGACGCCCGGAAAAAGATTATTGATGTACTTAAAGAAGGGGACTGGGGTAAAACCGTTCGCTGCGTCCGTATCAATGATCTTGAAACACCTTATGCCTACGGAGACATCATTGACCTTGTCAAAGAAGCGGGTGAATACATCGATACCTTTATGATCCCTAAAGTTAAACACGCACATGATGTACTGTGGGTAGAAACTTTACTCAAACAACTTGAAATGGATCTTGGTATCAAAAACCGGATTGGTATCGAAATATTAATTGAAGAAGTCGAGGCCATGATGAACGTCGATGACATTGCCTTTTCTTCTGAGCGCCTAGAGGCCATGATTTTCGGTATGGGAGATTATTCCGCCTCTCAGGGAATCGATATTCGTGCCATTGGCGGCACCGTTGATTACCCCGGAGATATCTGGCACTACCCCCGTTACAAAATGGTGATTGCGGCTAAAGCAGCAGGCATTGATCCCATTGACGGACCTTTCGGTAACTTCAAAGATGAGCCCGGCTATCGGACTGAATGCAAGCGTGCCCAGCTCCTTGGCTGCGTGGGTAAATGGGCCATTCATCCGGCGCAAGTTCAACCCGCGTTAGAAATTTTTTCACCCGAGCAAGAGGCGGTTGATATGGCGAGAAAACTCTCAGAGGCTTATGCTGAAGCGGAAGCCAAAGGCATTGGCGCTATTTCTGTTGATGGTGTACTGGTCGATGCAGCTTCCGTGCGTATTCAGCGAAATATTGTTGAACGAGCAGACTTAATCGGGATGTAATGAGAGCAATCTGTGCTTTCACATAGAGGGGGTGGGGGAGAAGCCTGGCCCCTCCCTCCACGATGGTTACTCAGCAGAGAACAATACTTTAACAGAGCTATCCACCAAGCTGCTATCAATGTAGCCAATAGCTTCAGGGTGACTTGAGACCCAGTTTTTCACTGCAGCCCCATCTCCAATTTCTTCTGGACGCCCTTTTCCTTTTCCTGCAAAAATGCGTTGGTTCCAATACGCCTTGACCTTTGCCTCGTCCTTACCTACAACTTTGTTATAAAAGTCAGTTCGGGCAGCACTTCCCGGTACCTGATCAACCGGTTTTGCTTTTGTTCCACCTGGAAACTTCGTGGCCTTACCCAGAAAGATCCTCGCAATCTGCTTGCCATCCAAGCTATCGCTGTTACTCGCATGGCCAATAACAACAACGCCTGCCTGCAAAGGTAAAGCGATTAACCCCAGCGCGAATGCTACACCCACTAGCAATGACTTTAACTTCATAGTTTTCATGAATCCCGCTCCTTTAGAATGTCAGATCAATGCTGGCGCTGAAGATACTGACTTTATCGTCGCTCGGTAGGGTCGAAAACAAACCTGCTGAACCTTCCTGTAGCTCAATATTTTTCCACTCCACTTTTAGCAAAGCAGCATGATTGAGTTGGTATTGAACACCCACCGTTGTTGATTTTTGTTTTTGTGCCAAAGGGGTTACTTCATCGGTATCAAGCTGTGCAACCGTCACATGCGGCAAAAACTTGCCAGCCCGGTAACCCAACATGGCATACCAGCCCTCTGAGTCCGGAATAATGCCAGGAATATCTCTACTCGCGTATTCCGACATAATTAACACATTTTCCCAATCAATACGGGCCCCAACACTAAATAACGACAACTCCTCGTCGTCTACGCCCACCTCTGGTATCGTTAACTGGCCTTGAAGCCCTCCCGCACGGAGTGTGAACACATCATTTCCCAACGTAAGACTAGCCCCAGCAAATTCTTTGACTGATGTTGACAAGACACCTGTTGGCTGCGGAATAGATTCGGTATGGGAGCCATAGTAAGGCTCTATCGAAAAATCAAAATTGCCAAAATTCCCCGTATAGCGAGCACTGACACCTGAAAATGCCGACACAGGTACCACGGCATATACTTCTTCTGGTGGCCGGACCCAGGGATAGGCAGCGCCCACTTCAAGGTATTCAGAAGCCATAAAAACAGGAAGTTTTACACGTCCTGCTCGAATGGATGTATTTTCTCCTACCGAAAAGTCTGCATAAGCCCAGTCGGCAGCTAAGTCATAAGTATCCTTATTACCGCTTGCAAGAAGCTGTGTGGTAAAACTCACGGTTTCCGTAACCGGTGCTGAGAGCTGAACACCAACAACAGTATCAGGCTCAAAACTGATCTCATCGACAATCCCTTCGTAATAAACTGCATCGGCGTCACTCTTTGATGCGCCAACACTTAAAAAACCGTTGATGGATAAATCATCATTGGCCAGCGCCGTCATAGGCAATGCCAACAAAAAGGTGACCGTGACACGAAATGCTTTTATATCCCTTACTTTCATACTTTAATCTCCCTATTCACAGTTCAAGCTTTGAACTTGCTCACAACCGCAAGCAATTCATGGGCCAGGTCATTAAGTGCCTGGCTGGATTGAGAGGAACGCTCTGCTGCATCAGAAGACGCTTGAGTGATCTGCAGAATATTGTTCGCGTTAGCCTGAATAATGCTGGAGAGACTTTCCTGTTGCTCTGTAGCTTGCGCAATTTGGGTATTCATATCTTTGATTGTAGAAACTTTTCCTGTAATAGAAGCCAAAGCATCACCCGCTGAAGATGCTTGCTCAACACTGGATTTCGCCTGTTCTTTACTCGCCTCCATCACGCTGACTGCAGCTTGTACGCCTGATTGCAGCTTCTCAATCATTTTTTGGATTTCCTGGGTTGACTCCTGAGTACGCGAGGCCAAGGTTCGAACCTCATCCGCCACAACAGCAAACCCTCGTCCCTGCTCACCCGCTCGTGCGGCTTCAATAGCTGCATTCAGCGCCAGTAAATTTGTTTGCTCTGCAATACCACCAATGACATCCAGAACGGTCCCAACCTGTACCGTATCATCAGCGAGCTGCTGAATAGTAGAGGTACCCCGGTCCACTTCTTCTGCCAATTTATTAATGGAATCAACCGCTCTCACGACAATACCTTGACCATCGGAGGCATCCCTATTCGCGTCATTCGCCGCATCAGCCGCATTCGCCGCATT
>DJFX01000053.1:19702-62516 GCA_002432635.1 Halothiobacillaceae bacterium UBA5861
TCTTCCCGTTGCTGTTGCATGCGCTGTTCCGTTTGAACAGTCCCACTCGATAGAGATTCAGACTCGTTTCCTAACTGTGCTGCAGTCTGAGACGTTTGCTTCACAATCTCATGCAAGTTGTCCATGACCTGGTTGAAACAAAAGACCAAATCACCCATTTCATCTTTGCTACTGGTTTGAATTCGCTGGGTTAAATCGCCATCGCCCGCGGCAATTTCCCGCATTGACGTAATCACATTGCTGAGGTTTCTCATCAACATGCCTGTAATAAGTAACGCTGTGACTGACACAGTGATAATCATGACAACACCCATGAGTAAGCCAAACATGAGCGCTGACTCTGTATTTTTGATAGCTGAGTCCACCGCACCTGTGAAGGCAAGGTACCGATTCTGGCGAAACTCGGACAGATCCGTATCAAGCACTTTCTTGAGTGCCGCCATCTGATCGGCTTTTTCTGAAATCGTCGAAAAATCAATGGTGCCCTCGGCCATGCCACGAGAAATTGTTTCCGCCGAATCCGCCCACTGCTTCATTTTATTTTTCACAGCCGTCGTTTTGCTCTCAAGCTCGGGATTTATAATGGCCACTTCATTCATCAACTTGACAAACTCTTGCCGCTTTTCCTGGGCACTTTCTAATAAGTCCATGTCTCCGCTTGCACCCAGACCTTTATAGAGCTCCTCAATTTGCAAAACGCGCATTTTCGCCTGATCGACTTGCTGTAAAATCGGGAAGTGTTTATTGACAACACCTTCCATGCTCTTCACATTCGTGCTGCCCGTAAAATAATTCGCACCTAAATAAATGAAAAAGCCGATTACCCCAACAGCAGCAACCGAAAGGATTTTGTAACGAATAGAAAGTTGTTTCATGGCATTCGTCCATTGCATACAATTTAAGTTAGTAATCTGAACTTCGGCCTTTAAAACAAATACTTTAAATTAAAGTACATTATGCAAGCGCCAAAAATGGACCTTGACTGTAAAAACCTATGCATTTACTGAATACCGTTCCCGGTGGTTTTATTGACGACAGCGCCGGCATTGCCCGTATTGAACAATCACCTGCTGAAATCGTCATCCTCTCTACAGCCGACACAGAGCTCGCCTTACTCGCGCGCCAACTCCCCCATGATTACCCTTCTGTTCGTCTGGTTAATCTGATGCATTTGCGCCAACACGCTTCCGTTGACTTGTATATTGACGACGTCCTGCAACACGCAAAACTGATTATTGCCTCCATTCTGGGTGGACAGGGTTATTGGCCATATGGCGTTGAACAACTGGTGGCCATTGCCGGAAAAAACACTATCAAACTGGCCTTAGTACCTGGGGACGATAAACCTGACCCTGAACTGGCACAGCACAGTACCGTTTCAAGCCAGGAAGCTGATCAAATCTGGCGCTACCTCCGCGAGGGCGGAGTCAAAAATATTGAATCCCTGTATGGCTTTATCAGGACCCACTTTTTCCATCAATCTACCGCATACCGACCGCCACTTGCGCTGCCCCGAGCGAGCCTCTACCACCCTGACTTACAAACCTGCCAACTTTCAGATTGGCAAGCCCAGTGGAGCCCCAATCAACCGACTGCGACCATCCTGTTTTATCGAGCGCATCTCCAGGCAGGTAACACAACGGTGATTGACGCGCTCATTCATGCCTTGCAACAAAAGAATCTGAACCCTTTACCGGTGGCTGTCGCGTCACTGAAAGAACCACTGTGCATGGAAGTCCTCCAACAACTGCTCGAAGACTCACAAACACACATCATTCTCAATACGACCGCCTTCGCAATTTCCAGTATTGACGAAGCCAACGACGCACTCGAAGCCCCCATTCCCTCCTCGGCACCTGTGCTCCAGGTAATCCTTGCTGGGAGCAACCGTGATTCCTGGGACAGCAGCACGCTGGGTTTACAGCCCCGGGACCTGGCTATGAACGTCTCATTGCCCGAAGTCGATGGACGTATTATCAGCCGGGCTGTGAGCTTCAAAGAATTAGACACTCACAACGAACAAACACAAGTGGATATCGCCTACTACCAGCCAGAAATCGGCCGCTGTGAATTTGTAGCAGAACTTGCCAAAAACTGGGCGGCACTAAACAATAAAGCGAACGGTGAAAAAAAAGTTGCCTTAATTTTAGCCAACTACCCCACACGTGAAGGGCGCTTGGGCAACGGTGTGGGTCTGGATACGCCGGCATCCGTCATCAACATTCTGAACCGGCTGAATGCACAAGGCTACACGCTCAGTGATATTCCCGAGACCGGACAACAGCTGATGCAACGTTTAACATCTGGCATCACCAACGATCTTGATACCCGCGCCTTGCGCCCTGCCAACGTTCTACTTTCCCTGACTGATTACACTCGTTACTTCAATCAGTTACCCGAACAAAACCAGCAAGCTGTAATCGACCGCTGGGGCGTGGTCGAAAACGACCCGGGGCTTCGAGATGGACACTTACCCATTGCCGGCTTCGAACTGGGCCATG
Source organism: Halothiobacillaceae bacterium UBA5861 (assembly GCA_002432635.1). Classification (GTDB taxonomy): domain Bacteria; phylum Pseudomonadota; class Gammaproteobacteria; order UBA5861; family UBA5861; genus UBA5861. The sequence goes on from DJFX01000053.1 coordinate 22,204, forward strand.
TATTCATCGGTATCCAACCCGCCCGCGGTTACAACCTTGACCACTATGCGACCTATCACGACCCCGATCTGGTGCCACCCCACAGTTACCTCGCCTTTTACTTTTGGCTCCGTCATATTTTTAGTGCTGATGCCATCCTCCACGTTGGCAAGCATGGCAGTCTGGAATGGTTACCCGGGAAAAGTCTGGCACTGTCAGAAAACTGCTGGCCCGACCTGATCTTTGGCCCCATGCCGCATATTTACCCTTTCATCGTGAACGATCCGGGCGAAGGCAGTCAGGCCAAGCGCCGCACACAAGCGGTCATCATCGATCACATGATCCCGCCACTCACGCGCGCTGAAAGTTACGGGCCTCTGGCCGATCTCGAACGGCTCATCGACGAGTACTACCATGCTCAACAGCTCGACCCCAAGCGGGCAAAACTACTTCGGCGCGAGATCCTAGAGGCCACTCGCAAACACCACTTTGATGAAGAAATTTCATCGCAACAAACCAGCCAGATAAACGACGAAGAAGCGGCACTCAACCGCTTGGACGCCTACCTCTGTGAACTCAAAGAAGCCCAGATTCGTGATGGCTTACACATCTTTGGCCAGGCACTGGCCGGGGACCAGTGGCTCGACACCACCGTCGCACTGCTTCGGCTTCCACGTCAGGACGGCAAAGGGCAGAACGGCAGTTTAATCCGCGCTTTGTGCCAGGACTTTGGTTTTTCAACAACATTTGACCCACTCGACTGCCAGCCAGAAAAGCCGTGGCGAGATCAACGCCCTGAAATGTTAACTCGCATCTGCGACACCCCTTGGCGCAGCCAGGGGGATACCCGAGAACGGCTCGAACGCTTGGCACGCCAGCTTTTATCAGAACATGACCCCGCCGTACTCAGCACATTGCCGGCCACCGCACCCATCATCCAGTACGCAAAGAGCACACTGGCTGCGCTGCTGCAGACCAGTACCGACAATGAGTTGTCCCAGTGTTGCCATGCGCTCGACGGCCAGTTTGTACCGGCTGGCCCCAGCGGCGCGCCTTCACGTGGGCGGCTCGATGTCCTGCCGACCGGCCGAAATTTTTACTCCGTGGATGTACGTGCCGTCCCTACGCAAACAGCATGGCAGCTCGGGCTCAAATCCGCCCAGGCATTCGTTGAGCGCTATTTGCAAGAGCATGGTGACTTCCCCACCCGTTTGGGACTGTCTGTGTGGGGCACCTCCACCATGCGCACCGGCGGCGACGACATTGCCCAAGCTTTTGCGCTTATGGGCGTACGCCCGGTCTGGTCTCCCGGCAGCCATCGCGTTGTCGATTTTGAAGTCATGCCTATCGAACTGCTGGACCGCCCCAGAGTAGATGTCACATTACGTGTTTCCGGTTTTTTCCGCGACGCCTTCATGAACGTCATTAAGCTCTACGACGCCGCTGTTAACAAAGTGGCCGAACTTGACGAACCCGAGACGCAGAACCCCATTCGGCCTCGTGTACAAAACCGGCAACGGGAACTTGAGGCTCAAGGCGTGCCTGCCGAACAAGCCAAACAGCAGGCACGCTACCACGTTTTTGGCTCCAAACCCGGTGCGTATGGTGCTGGCCTGCAAGGCTTGATTGATGAAGGTTGCTGGGACCAACGCTCGGATTTGACCGATGCCTATGTCAACTGGGGCGGCTATGCCTACGGCCAGAACAGTGAAGGGGAAGCAGCACACACAGCTTTCCGGCAACGCCTGGGCAGTCTTGATGCCGTTCTGCACAATCAGGACAACCGTGAGCACGATATTCTGGACTCTGATGATTACTACCAGTTTCAAGGCGGCATGGCCGCTGCGGTCAGTACACTGTCGGGTAAAGAAGCGCCCATTTATCATATGGATCATTCCCTCCCTGAAGCGCCAAAAGCGCGAACATTAAAGGAAGAAATCAACCGTGTTGTGCGCTCACGTGTGATCAACCCCAAGTGGTTGGAAAGTATTAAACGCCATGGCTATAAGGGCGCTTTTGAAATGGCCGCCACCATCGATTACCTGTTTGCTTACGATGCCACGGCCAGGGTGGTGTCAGATTATCAATACCAAATGGTCGCCGACCATTACCTTCTGGACGAGGCCAACCAGCAATTCATGTCAGACAACAATCCAGCTGCGCTCAAAGAAAGCACAGAGCGCCTGCTTGAAGCAATTCAACGTGGCTTATGGGAAAATGCGGGCGATTATCAGGAAAAACTGACATCACTTTTATTAGCCCTTGAACATGACCAAGAGATCGGCTTTGAATAACACGCACTTTCCTTTCACCGCACTGGTTGGACAAACACAAGCACAGCTTGCCCTGCTGCTAGCCGCTATTGACCCCCTGTTAGGTGGTGTATTGATTGAAGGCGGGCGCGGCACGGCCAAATCGACGATGGCGCGTGGGCTGGCGCCTTTACTCGACCATGCGCCTTTTGTGAACCTGCCGCTCGGTGCCAGTGAAGAGCAACTGGTTGGTACACTCGACCTCGAAGCCGTACTCAACGATAAAAAGGTCCACTTCCGTCCCGGTCTACTGGCCAAGGCACACAGTGGGATCCTCTACGTCGATGAAGTAAATCTGTTACCCGATCACCTGGTCGATCTCTTGCTGGATACCGCCGCCTCGGGCATTAACTGCATCGAACGCGATGGCATCAGCCACACACACGACGCCCGCTTCGTCCTTATCGGCACCATGAACCCCGACGAAGGTGAAATTCGGCCCCAGCTTCTCGACCGTTTTGGACTGTCTGTGTCTATTATGGACTCACCGGTAACCCGTATTCGTCAGCAGATAGTGGCCCGCCGCCTGGCCTATGACCTGGACGCCGAAGCCTTTACTGCGACTTATCAAAGTCACGAATTGAAGCTGAAAGAAACACTCATACAAGCCCAGCTTACAGCGCCTTCTATTGACTTTACGGAGACCGTGATTGAGCAGGTTGCCTACCGCTGTGCACAAGAAAACCTGGAAGGTGTCCGTGCTGATCTCAGTCTGCTGAGAGCGGCACGGGCCTATGCCGCCCTGAACGGCAGTGCCACCATCACAACACAACACATTGACGCCGTCGCCGAGCTCGCATTACGACACCGCCGCAAATCCAAATCTGAGCAGCCTGGAAAAGCTGAGCCCCCTCCGCGCAGGCCCCCCGATACCCGGCATTCCTCCCAAGACTCATCCCAAATGACTGCGGACGGATTCCAGAACACAACCCAGGATACTGCCGAAGTTCCGCTTGAGCAGCCGATGGACATTGGTGATTTTCTCGAAAAAAAGTACTGAGCAGTGGAGCCGAGTCGAGGCGCCCACTGCGAAAAAAAATCGGCCCACCTGTCCGTCGTCACTTACAGCGCACGTCCCCGGGACAGGAGAAGCTCGGCACCCAAATTCACTGGGTCCAAACTTTGAGCTCAGCCCCCCTCACCTCGCTCAAAAAAGAGCAGCTTCGTTATAAACGCAAGCAGATTAAGCACAACCCTGCGCTGATTCTGGCCGTGGACTGCTCTGCCTCGGCCATGGTGGGCTCAGCCTTACACCACGTCAAAGGTGTATTGGATACACTACTAAAAACAGCTTATCTGGAACGGCGACCGACGGCACTGATCAAGTTTTCCGGTCAAAATGTAGATACATTAGTCCCACTTGGTAAACCCCGAAAAGATTATCAATCAGTACTGTCGTCAATCCGTGGTGGGGGTGGGACCCCGCTTGACCTCGCGTTTAAACACATCAACATGTTATGCAAACGCTATCAGCGCCAATCGTTAACGAATGCACAACTCGTGCTGTTCACGGACGGACGCAGCCCAACGCCCGCCACATCGTTGAGCAGCCCTGCGCTTATCATTGATACTGAATACCACCGCCTTCCCTTGCGGCGCTGTAAAATACTGGCAAGTCAAATGGGCGCGGATTATGTCCACTTGCGCGATCTTCCAACTTTCTAGACGCATCACTTGCTTATGTTAACAAAGTCATTCATTTTGTTACTGGCTGTTCTTGCCGACAAAGTCCTGGGGGAACCCGCCAGATACCACCCACTGATAGGGTTCGGACGCCTCGCCAACAGGGTCGAAAGAAGCCTCAACAAACCCACAACACGCACTTCTGCGCGTCTGAGTGGAATACTCGCGGTGGGTATTGTTGTGCTTCCCGTCGTACTGCTGACCGCCGAACTGACTCAAACGCCTTTGCTCGTCGTCAATATGGTGGTGACGATCATCGTGCTCTTCTTCTGTGTTGGTGGCCATAGCCTGCAAGCGCATACGAATGCTATCCTGGCTGCATTACGCAATGAGGACCTGCCCGGTGCCAGAGTCCAGCTAAGTAAAATTGTGAGCCGGGATACACAGCACCTCAATCAAGAAGAAATTGCACAGGCCACACTTGAGTCCACACTGGAAAATGGCAACGATGCCGTCTTTGGAGCCCTGTTCTGGTTCCTGGTTGCCGGCGCACCTGGGGCCATCGCCTACCGGCTGATTAATACATTAGATGCCATGTGGGGGTACCGCACGGCGCGATTCATCTACTTTGGTTGGTTTGCCGCCCGGTGTGATGACGCATTGAACTGGGTTCCCGCCCGCTTGACTGCGCTGAGTTACGCGTTCCTTGGCAATTTTAAACAAGCGCTAAGGTGCTGGCGAAAACAAGGTCGACGCCATGCCAGTTTTAATGCCGGCGTCGTGATGGCAGCCGGCGCCGGTGCGCTGAATGTCCGATTGGGAGGGCGCGCACGTTACCAGGGAAAATGGCACGAACGCCCTGCCTTTGGAGTAGGCCTTCCACCGACACTGCGTGATATTGAGCGAGGGCTGACGATGATCAAAAACACCACCTACCTATGGATTGGTGTTGCCTTGGCCGGAGCCTTGATCCATGCTTGAACACGGTGGACAATTGCGCAAGGCGGCAACCGATTATGAGATTCCGTTGAGTGAATGGCTGGACCTCTCCACCGGCATCAATCCACTTGGCTGGCCTATCCCTCCTGAATTACCCCGGAAAATCTGGAACCGCTTGCCGGAGGACAACGACGGCCTTCATCAAGCGGCTCAAACTTATTATCAGGCCTCCCGCTTACTCGCTGTTGCCGGGTCACAAGCCTCGATTCAAGCCCTGCCAAAACTCCGCAAGCCCTCAACCGTTTTAATTTCAACACCGGCCTATGCAGAACACGCGCACGCCTGGCGCATCGCCGGTCACCGTGTCCGGCTGTGTGCCGAAACCCCCACCGAACGGGAGATTCACGATCATGACGTTGTTGTAATCGTCAACCCCAACAATCCAACAGGGCGGCTTTTACCGCGTGACACCTTACTCCGTTGGCACCACACACTTCAGCAAAAAGGTGGCTGGCTGATTGTCGATGAAGCCTTCATCGATACCACACCCGAACACAGCCTGGCCCAGCACACCCCGGAACAAGGGCTCATTGTGCTGCGATCACTGGGCAAATTCTTCGGCCTGGCCGGTGCGCGCGTCGGCTTTGTACTTGCAGAATCTACACTGCTAACTCAACTGAATGAAGCTCTGGGGCCCTGGTGTATCAGTGGCCCCAGCCGCTACATTGCCCAGTCTGCACTCCGTGATACCCAATGGCAACGACACACCCGAGAAGCATTACAAACGGCACAAACACGTCTGAATGGTTTATGGGCGCAACACGGCTTGACGCCCTCTGGCAACGTGGCCTTATTTCAGTGGGTGCATACTTCCAAAGCATTTGAAATTTTTGAAGCCTTTGCTCACCAGGGTATTCTCTTGCGATACTTTCCCGAACCCGCCAGTATCCGCTGTGGTCTACCTGAAACAGAGGCTGACTGGAACCGCTTAGAAACAGCCCTGCGTGATTGGCATCAATGAACAACACAACCCTCATGGTACAAGGTACGACCTCTGACGCAGGAAAAAGCGCGATTGTGACCGGTCTGTGCCGAATTTTAGCGCGCCGTGGTAAGCGCGTCGTTCCTTTTAAACCGCAGAATATGGCACTTAACAGCGCCGTCACGACGGATGGCGGCGAGATCGGCCGAGCACAAGCCGTTCAGGCTCAGGCATGTGGGCTTGTGCCTCATACCGATATGAATCCTATTTTGCTCAAGCCAAATACGGACATTGGCTCACAAGTGATTATTCACGGCAAAGTGGTAGGCGCAATGAATGCGGTGGACTACCATGCGTTCAAGCCTAAGGCTATGGAAGCGGTTATGGCATCTTATCGTCGGCTGACCCAAACGTATGAGTATGTGATTGTGGAAGGCGCGGGGAGCCCTGCGGAAATCAATTTACGCGACCATGATATTGCCAATATGGGGTTTGCCGAAGCAGCTGATTGCCCTGTTCTGCTCATTGCCGATATTGACCGAGGGGGCGTTTTTGCCCACCTAGTTGGCACTCTCGCGCTTTTAAGCACCAGCGAGCAAGCTCGCGTGACAGGCCTGGTGATCAACCGCTTCCGTGGAGACGTCCAACTGCTTCAGCCCGGACTCGACTGGCTTGAAGAATACACAAAAAAGCGCATCGTCGGTGTCGTGCCTTATTTAAGCAGTTTGTACCTGGAAGCTGAAGACGCCGTGGCGCACCAACAAGTGAAAGGTGGAGACCGGTTACTCCATATTATTGTGCCACGGCTGCCTCGCATCAGTAATCACACAGATTTTGACCCTCTCCGTTTACACCCTCAAGTGAACCTGCAGTTTGTGGAAGCGGGTCAGCCCATTCCTCCAGCCGACCTGATTATTCTGCCCGGCAGTAAAAGTGTACGCTCAGACTTGCAGTGGCTGATTGCACAAGGATGGGAAGATACCATCCAGCGCCACCTGCGCTATGGGGGAAAACTCATTGGCATTTGTGGCGGCTTTCAAATGCTCGGACAGCTGATCCATGATCCTCACGGCATTGAAGGGCCTGCGGGGACTTGCCGTGGCCTGGGCTGGTTGGATATGTCAACAACACTGGAAAAAGAAAAGCAGCTTTTTGAGCAACAAGGTATGTTAACTTTGCTCAATTGCCCGGTTTCCGGCTATGAAATACACACCGGCATCTCCGAAGGGCCCGCACTTCAATCCCCCGCAATTGATCTGGGGGTAAAAAGAGATGGTGCTGTCTCGTCCGATGGACAAATTATTGGAACCTATTTACACGGTTTATTCAATGAAGGTTCGGCCTGCCAGGCCCTTCTGGCGTGGGCCGGATTAGAAGCCCCCCACAATGAAAATTTCTACATAAAACAGGAAGCCGGCATAGATCTCATCGCGGATACGCTCGAAAAGTCGCTCGACCTGCACACTCTTTTCCCCTCAGTCGGCTTTACTACGCGTTAGGACGGTGGCGATTCAGGCACTGTTCACACCAAAATAAAAAGCGCCCCACTGGGGTATAACTCAACAAATAGGCTGTAACCACGCCGAGCGTATTGGCGAGCATATCGGCGATATCGAAATACCGCATGGGGTGAAAGCTTTGTATATATTCAATGACCAAGCCCATGGCGATAAAAGCTAATCCAATCAGCACTCTTTTAGAGTGTTTTCGATAAAGCTGCAGATACCAGAGTGTTTGAGTCAAATAAGCCAACATGTGGGTGGCTTTATCAAAAAAAGGGAGACCCACTCGGATCGGTGCCGAAGTGAGCGACAAGTACCAGACTAAAGCGACGATGGCCACACCGATGCTGTGCCAGAGTACCCGCCGCTTCAGTTGAAATGTTGGCAAGGATTAGTTTTCCAGTTGTCTCAGTGCCGCCTGGATTGCTTCATCCCCATTAGCCTGAGCCCCTAATACGGCTGCCAAGCTGCTGAGGCACATGAGGATATTTTCGGCGCGGGCACTGTAGCCCATCAAACCAATACGCCAGACTTTCCCGGCAAATTCACCCAGTCCAGCACCAATCTCCAGATTAAACCGATTCAGAAGCTGGCTTCTCACCGCCGCATCATCCACACCTTCTGGAATAAAAACTGCGTTGAGTTGGGGTAAGCGGCTTGCCTCATCAACCAAAAAATTGATACCCATGGTTTCAAGCCCTGCGCGAAGCGCCTGATGCATTGTGGCATGGCGCGCCCAGGCATTTTCCAAACCTTCCTCGTGCAACATAACCAGAGACTCGTGCAAGGCATACAGGGCATTAATGGGTGCCGTATGGTGGTAAGCGCGCTTCGCCCCTTCACCCCAGTACCCCATTACCAGGTTCAAATCCAGAAACCAGCTTTGTACTTTACTTTTACGATTTCTGATCTTTTCGACGGCCGCCGAACTGAAAGTGACAGGTGATAAGCCCGGCGTACAGGACAGGCACTTTTGTGTGCCGGAATAAACAGCATCCGCTCCCCAACGATCAACCTCCACCGGTATGCCTGCCAGTGAGGTCACTGTATCGACAATGCTGAGACAATCGTACTTTGCTGCAAGTTTGCACAGTGTTTCCGCATCGGAACGCGCACCGGTTGAAGTTTCTGCATGAACAAATCCCACCAGCTTCGCATCCGGATGCGCTTTAAGGGCATCTTCAAGTTTTTGTGGATCAACCGCTTGTCCCCAATCGTCATCTACCACGACTGCCTCACCACCGCTGCGCTCAACATTTTCAATCATCCGCATGCCAAAAACACCGTTACGGCAAATGATCACTTTGTCCCCTGGCTCAACGAGATTAACGAAACACGTCTCCATTCCGGCCGATCCAGGCGCTGAAACAGGAATGGTCAGTTCATTTTGGGTGCAAAACGCATATTGCAACAGTTGCTTGATGTCATCCATAAGCCGGATGAACTCAGGGTCCAGGTGTCCAATCGTCGGCCGCCCCAGAGCTTCACTCAGGCGTGGATGGACATCCGAAGGGCCAGGTCCCATCAAGGTGCGAACGGGGGGATGAAATGTCTGAAAACTCATAAGGTATACCCTCACTGTTGCGCAAAATGCGCTTTGACGATTGAAATAGCTGAGCTAAAAAGGTTATTTTCGCAAACAATCAATTCTTTTCCTAATAGCAAAAACCTTGCTCATGACCAAAGCGCTTATTACAAAGTTAAAAGGCTGTTTACCAAAAGGTGCTGTGCTCGATTTACCTGAGCAGCTCCACCCGTTTGAGTGCGATGGGTTAAGTGCGTACCGGGAAACGCCTCTGGCTGTTGTACTGCCGGAAACGACAGCCCAGGTTCAAACAGTGATGAAACTTTGTCACCGGGCCGATGTCCCTGTGGTTGCTCGAGGAGCGGGTACCGGACTTTCCGGGGGAGCCCTGCCTCATGCCAAAGGCATTTTATTAAGCTTGTCAAAACTCAACCGTATCCTTTCGATCGATGCTGACAACACAACAGCCCGCGTTCAGCCTGGTGTTCGCAATCTGGCAATTTCAGAGGCCGCAGCGGCGTACGGCTTATATTACGCACCCGATCCCTCTTCACAAATTGCCTGCACAATTGGCGGCAATATTGCCGAAAACTCAGGCGGTGTGCATTGCCTTAAATACGGCCTTACCGTGCATAATGTGATGGAGGTTACTTTTATAGCCAGTGACGGTGAGCAGCTAACGCTGGGGAGCTCTTGCCTTGACTCCAGCGGCTATGATTTGCTGGCAGCAATGATCGGATCAGAAGGATTGCTTGGAGTGGTGGTTGAAGCGGTTGTCAAACTCCTTCCTCAACCACCATCTTCCACATTGATCATGGCGTCTTTTGATGACGTGGCTATGGCAGGCGAAGCAGTTAATACACTCATTAGCGCAGGCCTTATTCCCGCCGGCTTGGAGATGATGGACAACTTATCCATTCAAGCCGCTGAAGACTTTATCCATGCCGGCTACCCGAAGTCGGCTGCGGCCATTTTGCTGTGCGAACTGGATGGCATAGCCAGTGAAGTGGATGCCGAGACAGAAAGAGCAACGCAACTGCTCTCACAGGCAGGAGCGAAACAGATGGTACAAGCGAAAAATGCGGAAGAAAAAAACCGCTTATGGGCCGGGCGCAAAAATGCTTTCCCGGCCGTAGGGCGTATTTCACCCGATTACTACTGTATGGATGGCACGATTCCCCGTGCTCAGTTGGCTTTTGTTTTAAACCGCATTGCGGAAATGTCTGCCGAAACGGGGCTGAGAGTGGCCAATGTTTTTCATGCCGGGGATGGAAATTTGCACCCACTCATTTTGTTTGATGCCAATGTGCCCGGGGAATTGGAAAAGGCAGAAACTTTAGGTGGCCGAATCCTTGAACTCTGCGTTGATGTAGGGGGAACGATTACCGGCGAACACGGTGTGGGAATGGAAAAAATTAACCAAATGTGTGTTCAATTTAATGAGCGTGAGCTTGAGCAGTTTCATCGGCTTAAGGCCGCTTTTGATCCAGCCGGTATTCTCAACCCAGATAAAGCCATTCCGACCTTACACCGCTGTGCAGAGTTTGGCGCCATGCATGTGCACCACGGCCAAATACCTTTCCCTGACTTACCCCGCTTTTAAAGCAGCCGCCGGGACATTTTCATCCATCAGGATTTTTTTTCATCGGTATCTTTTTCACCACCTTCTTTTTTTCCATGATCCATAGCGCCAGCTATTGTCTCTGTTGACTCAGAAATTTTATTCATCGCACCTGCATACTGGATAAAGGCATTTTCCTGTAGCTTTTTCAGTTCCGACTTTTTATCACCGTCTTTCTTCGCAACTTCTAGCTGAAATTTTTTGATGAATTTGTAAGCTTCGCTCGCGCTTTCATTACCGCCTTCTTTGCCTAAAATTTCCAACTCCCAGTGCTCATCTTCTTTAAACTCGATCGCAAGCCTGGAATGGCGACTCCCATATGTCACCGAAACCCCGGCTACCTTGGACTTGCTCATTTCTTTTAGGATAAAGACTAAACCGCTTCTTCGAAAAAACGTCTTTTTCCTTCGAATGACAACAAAAGTACGCAGGCTGGTCACTACAAAAAGTTTTTCTTTTCCAAAGTCATTAAAAAAGAAAACAAACCTTTTCCGAGGTTTGATGATGGCTTTGCCAAGCCTGGCTCCACAAAGAAACGTCTCTGTGGGATCATCCTGGTCAGGGTCCTGCTTATCGACCAGAAAAGGTGCTATGACCTCTCTATACAACTCATCATCTTCTTTAATCATACGTTACGGTATATACAATAAGTTGTTTCATTTTAACACCCATGCGTTATCAACAAAGTGAATGCTGGTAGACTCATTCACCTGATGAAGCAAAAAGATAAAATTCACGATCAGTACCTTGAGGCAAGCATTTTTCGCAAACGGGCAATGATTGCTGCCCTCTTTTGTGCCGCTTTATTTTCGATCATCGTTTCGCGGCTTCTTTTTTTGCAATGGTCAAGTCACGATTATTATTCCACCCGTTCGGAAAATAACCGGATTCAAATACAAGCAGTCCCTCCCAACCGGGGACTCATTTATAGCCGCTCTGGCGTAGTTATGGCAGAGAATGTTCCCAATTACCGGCTGGAAATCACCCCAGAGCAAGTCGCCAATGTTCCGGCGACCATCACGGCACTCAAGCAGTATCTGGACATTGACCCAAAAGATATTAACCAGTTTCAGCAGCGTTTGTCGGGCGCAAGGTCTTTTCAAAGTATTCCATTCATTTTTGATCTCAGCTTTGATGAAGTGGCCAAGCTCTCAGCCATTAAGCATCGCTTTCCCGGTGTTAATATCACTGCCAGTTCTGTCAGGCGCTACCCCTTTGGTTCATTGGCGTCTCATGCCATTGGCTATGTTGGGCGAATCAATGATGCTGATTTACTAGAGCGGGATAAGGCAAACTACAGCGGTACGGATTTGATTGGTAAAACCGGTGTCGAGCGTTATCACGAAGATACGCTCCACGGCTCGGTTGGTTTTAAGCACGTTGAGGTCAATGCACAGGGCCGGATTATAAAAACCTTGAATACCACGCCCCCTATTGCGGGTCGCAACCTTTTTTTGACGATTGATATTGAGTTACAACGCGCTGCTGAAACCGCGCTTCAAAGTTATTCCGGATCCATCATTTTGATTCAGCCCTCAACAGGCGATATCTTAGCCATGGTGAGTAAACCCGGATTCGACCTCAATCTTTTCCCCAAAGGTATTTCCCAGAAAGAATTCGAACGATTGAATCAAAATACGGATCACCCACTCTTTAACCGCGCTGTTTCCGGTCTTTATCCACCAGGCTCCACGATAAAACCAATTATTGCGCTTACAGGGCTGGAAAGCGGTCTGCAAACACCCAAAGGACAAATTTTTTGCCCGGGTTTCTACTTGTTGCCAAATGATGACCGCCGCTATCGTGATTGGAAGCGTACCGGGCACGGCTTAGTACGTCTGGATGATGCCATCATTGAGTCCTGCGACATTCTCTTTTATGACCTGTCTTTGCGGCTGGGCATTGACAGAATATCACCTATGCTAAAGCGTTTTGGGCTTGGGCAAGTCACCGGTATCGATAACACAGCCGAGGCACGTGGCACTCTCCCTTCCCGGGAATGGAAAAAGAAAATGCGTGGTAAACCCTGGTACCCAGGGGAGACCTTGATCACCGGTATTGGCCAGGGTTATATGACGATGACACCGGTTCAATTGGCCAATATGGCTGCCACATTGGCAAACCGGGGCATTCGCTACCAGCCTAAACTACTGTATGCCACTCAGGAAGGCGGCAACCTTCTGGAACTCTCACAAGCGGTTCCAATAGAAGCCGTTCGTATCAAACCAGATCAGATGGATTATGTGATTGATGCTATGAAAAACACAACCCAGCATGTAAAAGGTACGGCCTATCGTGCTTTTCAAAGTGCTCGCTATCCTGTTGCAGGAAAAACAGGCACTGCTCAAGTATTCGGTATCGCCCAAGGTGAAGAATACGATTCTGAAAATTTACGCCGAAAATTACGGGACCATGCGCTTTTCATTGGCTTTGCTCCCGTTAAACAACCGGAGGTCGCCATTGCTGTTATCGCCGAACATGGCGAAAGCGGTGGCTCTGTAGCCGCTCCTATTGCACGCAAGGTTCTGGATGCTTATTTTACTTCATACTTACATAAGCAATAGCAGTATTATTGAGCGATCCAAACCATGCTAAAACCCTCCTCTAAACCCGCAGCCCCTCTGTTTTTTAAGATTGCCAATTTACTCCGGCTGGATTACCCACTGGCAATTGCTCTGGTTTTACTCTTCGGGTGGGGTACTGTGGTGCTGTACAGCGCTGCTGGCGAGAGTTTTAATGCCATCATTCGCCACCTGATCCATTTCGGCATTGCATTTTTTGCAATGATCGTTTTTGCCAATATTCCCCCAGCACTTTTACAAAAATGGTCTCCCTACTTTTTTGCTGTAGGGCTTCTGGGGCTATTCACTGTATTACTCATAGGTGATACCGGCAAAGGTGCGCAACGTTGGCTCGACCTTGGCTTTATTCGCTTTCAACCCTCTGAAATTATGAAAATTGCCGTTCCGATGGCAGTGGCCTGGTCAATCAACCGCCACCCATTGCCGCCAACACTTTTTCAAATAATGGCAACAGCCGGGCTGATTATTGCCCCGGCATTTTTAATTGCACAACAACCAGACCTTGGCACTGCGCTCCTTGTAGCCAGCTCAGGCTTTTTTGTCATTTTCCTTGCCGGCATTCGTTTTCGCTATTTATTCAGTCTGTTATTGATCGTTTTAATTGCACTCCCGCTGCTCTGGTACAACATGCATGCCTACCAGAAGCAGCGTGTCTTAACATTCTTGAACCCCGAATCCGATCCATTGGGGTCGGGCTACCACATTATCCAGTCAACCATTTCCATTGGCAGCGGAGGAATTTACGGGAAAGGTTGGCTCAATGGCTCTCAATCCCAGCTTCAGTTTCTACCTGAAAGAACGACCGACTTTATCTTTGCCGTTATGGGTGAAGAATTTGGTCTGCTCGGCGCCTGTTCGCTGCTACTTTTATATTCCTTTATTATTTTTAGAAGCCTATACATTACCGCGGATGCCCAGGAAACCTATGCTCGCCTGTTGGCAGGGAGCTTGAGTCTGACATTTTTTATCTATGTGTTCGTGAACATCGGCATGGTTACCGGGCTACTGCCCGTGGTAGGTGTGCCCCTACCACTGGTGAGCTATGGCGGCACATCAATGGTGACACTCATGGTGAGCTTTGGCATGATTATGTCAGCGCAGGCTCACCGGCGCTTATTGTCGGGATAAATACGACACAGGTTTGTCCCGGAACTTCAGAAACAATCATGCGCTTATGCAGGAGGCAAATATACCCATGCGCAATATCGTTTCCTTTTTGCTACTGATTTTGGCAGGCACCTTTCCTGCTTTTTCACAGGCCAGCTATCTGCAAAACCCTGATGTTAAAGCCTTTATTGATACGTTTATCAGCAAACATGGTGGGAGCCGTTCCGAACTCGAACAGCTACTCCAGATCGCCCAACAACAAACTCAGGTTTTGGAAGCGATTGCCCGGCCCGCTGAAAAAACACACACATGGGCCACTTACCGACCAATTTTTATCCAACCCACCCGGATCACCCAAGGTGTTGATTTCTGGAATCAAAATCAGGCCATTCTGAGCAAAGCCGAAAAGCAGTTTGGCGTGCCTCCTGCCATCATTGTTGGCATCATCGGTGTGGAGACTTTTTACGGCCGTTTCACGGGAAAGCACCCTGTTTTTGATTCACTGACAACGTTGGCTTTCGATTACCCACCTCGCTCTGCTTTCTTTCGCCGCCAACTCGAAGAGTTTTTACTGCTCTCCAGGGAGGAAAGCATTCAGCCAACCACTGTTACAGGCTCTTATGCTGGGGCCATGGGTATCCCGCAATTTATTCCCAGCAGCTACAGGCATTATGCAATCGATTTTGACGAAGACGGCCGCCGGGATCTTTTATCGAATATTGATGATGTCATTGGCAGTGTTGCCAATTACTTTTCTCACCATGGTTGGCAGAAAGATAAGCCGGTTGCCGAGCAACTCCAGATTCAGGATGAACGATACAAACCCTTCATCAAAAAATCCTTGAAGCCTACCATCACGAATGCTCAACTCACCTCTGCTGGTTTGCAGACCCACAGCGCTTCTTCTACCTATACGGTTATGGAGCTTGCAGGTACAACAGGCCCCGAGTTATGGATCGGGCATCCCAACTTCTATGTCATTACCCGCTATAATCACAGTCATTTATATGCAATGGCGGTATACCAGCTTGGGCAGGCCATCGCAAAGGAACGCACTCAAACGGCTCGTTAGATTATTATGAAACCTAAACTCATCTGGTTACTTATCCTGTCGATGGTTGCTATCTTGCTTAGCATCAATGCCTGTGCACCGACCCGTGTGCTCGATCAGCGCGATGGGCCGGGCAAGCCGATCAACGCAAGCGCCATTCCAGATGCCACCCCTAAGCCTGAGCCACGAAGTGCTTATGGCAACCCAAAATCTTATGTGGTTTTTGGTAAACGCTACTACGTTATGGACAGTAGTGAAAACTACGTTGAGCGAGGCATTGCATCTTGGTACGGTGCCAAGTTTCATGGGCGGAGGACGTCCAGTGGTGAACCATTTAACATGTACGAAATTACGGCAGCCCACAAGTCCTTGCCCTTACCGACCTACGTTGAAATCACGAATCTAAATAATGGCAAAAAAATTGTTGCCAAAGTGAACGACCGCGGACCTTTCCATGGAAAGCGTTTAATTGATCTATCTTATGCAGCGGCAGCAAAACTCGGTATTTTTGCCAAAGGTACCGGATATGTTGAAGTAAGGGCGCTTTCGCCAGAAAAGTCTCCAAAACAGACTACTCATCAAACCTATGAAGAACAGGTATACATTCAACTGGGGGCCTTTGAAAAAAAGGAAAATGCACAGCGGTTACAACAAAAAGTGATGTCCCTGGGTGTTAAAAATACGCGTATTTACACATCCCACCAAAATAGTGGACTCCTCCACCGTGTAAGAATAGGTCCTTTCCCTGAGCCAGAAAAAGCACTGTCAATTATGTCGCAACTGGCAGCAGCAGGTATTGGCGATACACACACCATTACCGAAAGAAGGCCTGTAAAAAGCTAAGCCGGTATCATGTCCAGTTATCGTCATTCACTGCCAAAGGTACGTTTCCACTTTTCTGCCGTATTTTTATTCGGCGCCATATTCATTCTTTCTGGATAAAGCCTCGTTGTTAACGCCGCAATCGCATTAACAAACAGTGTACTGGGTTGGTAGCGGCAGTGGTCTTGCAACCAATCCAGGACCTCATCCATCGAACGGGTCCCCATAATGTTGTAAGTATTCTTGACAATTAAGTTGAATGCAGAGAGATAGCCTAACGCCCACTCTTGGTACGCGTATGCTGAATGACCGCCCAACTTTTGGGCGGTTAAAAACTGCTGACAACTGTCACCGCCGGGCCCAAATACTGCAAACTCTCCATCCATATCTTTTGCCAAAGCGGGATGTGAGAATAAGAGTAGAGTAAACAATAATAGCGTTATTTTCTTCATACTCGCTCTAGCGGCGGAGCGCTGAGGGAATTTAGAGCTTTTACTGCAACACGCGATCAAGGGAGCGATACGCGATAGCCTCGCCAAGATGGCTCGATAAAATGGGATCACTTCCGCCCAGATCCGCAATTGTTCGGGCTGTTTTTAAGATACGGTGGTAGCCACGGGCAGAAAGGCCTATACGCTTTACAGCACTTTCCAGTAAACGGCTTTCTGCGGGTTGCAGGGAGCAAAAACGCTCGATTTCACTGGGAGTCAACTGTACATTTAATTTCCCCGCACGGGCCAGCTGGGTTTTACGGGCCGCTATAACCCGAGTGCGCACAGCGGTACTCGTCTCGGCGTTGGCATCTGGCTTTTGTAATTGAGCATGTTCAACGCGCCCTACTTCGACATGGAGATCAATTCGATCCAAAAGCGGACCCGATACTTTCCCCAGGTAACGCTGACGTTGATCCGGTGAGCACCGACAAGCTGTTTCAGAATCGCCATAATAGCCACAAGGACAAGGGTTCATGGCCGCAACAAGTTGAAACCGTGCAGGAAACTCTGCCTGCCGGGCAGCACGGGAAATGGTGATTGTTCCTGTTTCCATCGGCTCACGTAAAACATCGAGTACACGCCGATCGAATTCTGGCAGTTCATCGAGAAACAAAATACCATTATTGGCCAGTGAGATTTCTCCAGGCCTTGGATTGCTCCCGCCCCCGACAAGGGCAACACCTGAGGCTGTATGGTGTGGAGAACGAAATGGACGCGCTTGCCATTGCCCCACATCAAACGCTTCACTGCTGATGGAACGCACAGCGGCTGTACTGATTGCCTCAGCATTCGTCAAAGGAGGCATGATCGTCGGCAATCGAGTTGCCAGCATCGATTTACCCGTGCCTGGTGGACCGATCATGAGCAGATTGTGCGATCCGGCAGCAGCGACCTCAAGCGCGCGTTTAGCCTGATATTGGCCTTTAACATCACAGAAGTCCGTCGCAAACGAAAAAGATGTCGGCTCATTATGTGAACCCTGCTCTATCGGCAAACCCTCCGGACGGGCTAAATGTTCGCAAAGCGACAAGAGATGTTCACAAGGACAGAGTGCGCACGGCTCGGCCAATGAGGCTTCTGCAAAGTTATCCGCCGGGAAGACGAGCGTCCGCCCACTCTCTGCTGTACCCATAGCGGTCGGCAAAATCCCATGCACAGGGCGAAGCGCGCCCCCTAACGCCAGCTCACCGACACATTCCAGTTGCTCTAATTTCTCTGTCTTGAGTTGCCCTGACGCAATGAGGATTCCGAGTGCGATGGGTAAATCATAACGCCCACCTTCCTTAGGCAGGTCCGCCGGCGCTAAATTGACTGTAATTCTTCGTGCAGGAAACTCAAATTGTGAATTTTGAATAGCGGCTCTGACTCTATCTTTACTTTCCCGGACCGCCGCTTCAGGTAATCCGACAATCGACAGGGATGGTAAGCCTCCCGATAAATGCACTTCAACCTGGACAGGTACGGAACGGATACCAATCAACGCCCGAGTATGTACGACAGCGAGCGACATTCAGTTACTCAGGTTCATTTGATGCACGCTCAGAGTCATCCAGTTTACGTTCCAGTTCGACCACGCGCTGCTCCAGCTCGGCGAGTTTTTCACGCATTTTTGTTAAAAGTGCTTGCTGAACATCAAACTCTTCGCGAGTTACAAGCTCCATTTTTTCAAGGGCTGTTTGAATATTGGCGCGGATATTTCGCTTAAAATCTTCTTTCATCTCAGCTGCCCCTGGCGGGGTTAGCTTGTTTAGTGACTCGGCAATCGTGTCAAACAGATGGGAATCAATCATTGTAAGCTCCGGAAAGATTGTATTTCGCTATGGTAACGTGATCACGTGTTTGAATCAGCTTCTATTATGCACTGGTGCTTAATGAAAACCGTCGACATACTTCCGTGTGCATCACACATAATTAACTCTTGTTCAGCTCGGTTATTGGCCGCCAACTTGTTAGACTATCTGCCTTCCCAATACGATTCAGATGAAAAATGAGTAAAAGTGACTTTTTAAGGGTGGCTATTGATGCCGCACTGGCTGCCCAAGATGTTATCCAAAAGTATTACCTGAGCAATCTTGCAATTACTATCAAAGAAGACCTAACACCGGTGACTCAAGCGGATGTCGAAACAGAAGAAGCCATTCGCAAAGTGATTAGTGAGCACTTTCCAGACCACGGTTTTTGGGGGGAAGAGTTGGGGCAAAGTAATCCTGACGCTGAATTTACGTGGTTGATCGACCCTATCGATGGGACCAAGAGCTTTGTTCGCCAGTACCCCTTGTTCTCGACACAAATCGCACTCATGCAACACGGCGAAATTATTTTAGGTCTCTCAAATGCCCCAATTTTTGAGGAAATGGCTTGGGCTGAACGCGGCCAAGGCGCTTTTTTGAATGATCAGCCTATCCATATCAGTGAAGCTCTACCCCTTGAAAAAGCAACACTCTCATTTGGCAATATTGTCAGCTTGGCACAGCAGACTTCACAATGGGCCGGCCTTTCAAAACTGGTTGCCAGAGCACACCGCACCCGAGGTTATGGTGATTTTTTCCATTACCATCTGCTCGCAGCCGGAAAAATAGACCTTGTGCTTGAATCAGATGTCAATATTCTAGATATCGCGGCTCTCTCGCTCATTATCACCGAAGCCGGTGGTATTTTTACGGACCTTGAGGGGCAGCCTATAACAACGAAATCGACCAGTGTCCTTGCCGCATCTTGTGAAGCACTTTACAACGAAGCTAAAGCCCACTTAAGTTAATAGGCTACTGCATTAAACCCGCTGCTTTAAGATCTGATTTGGTTATAGGGCCATAGGGAGACTTACGTGTTCGCTCATGTTCGACCAGGCGGTAGCGGGTAAAAGCTTCCAAGTCTTCCCAATGCATAAAGGGATTACCCACGATTTCTTCTTCAATCGTCGATGTTGTTTGTATTGAATAGTTATGACCGGGGTGGATAATGGTTTTTTTCGGCATACCCTTTAAACGCTCGAGCGCATTGAACATGCTTTCAGGACTCCCTCCGGGAAGGTCGCAACGCCCACAGCCATAGACAAACAGTGTGTCACCCGTAATTAGATGGTCTGGAAAATAAAAACATGATGAACCAGGTGTGTGGCCCGGGGTGTGGATCCATGTAAATGTTGTTGCCCCTATTCGAACTTGATCACCGTCTTGATGCAAAGTAATATCCTCGGGCTTCTGTGCCCAGAACGCATATTCGGCCTCATGAATGTGTAAATTTGCACCTGATGCTTCCCGTACCTCATCAACTCCGTTAACATGATCTCGGTGACTATGCGTTAGCAGGATATCTGTCACCCGAGCTCCAAGTTTATCTACAGCATCTAAAATGGTCGGCGCATCCCATGCGGGATCAACGACAGCGGCTGAACCTGTTTCAAAGTCGTGCACGATGTGGATAAAATTCTCCATCGGGCCTAGCTCAAGGGCATGAATTGCAAATGATTTTTTTTGACTCACGGTTAACGCCTCATTCAATATCCAGTTATCATGGTCGATAATACGTTTGTAACATTTTCCAATGTACTAAACTACACAAAAAAACCCAAATTGGGCACAATCAGACCATCCCGAAAATAAGGGAATTACATAAGTCCGATTTAGTGTAATACTTTGATAAGAACATACAATAATGAACGGTTTGGGTCGCTATGAGGTATAAAGATAAAAACAAATCAGCGGGCTTTTTCCCTATCTTTAAAAAAACTCAGGCTAGCCGACTGATCGTTTTTATTTTGCTCAGCGTCCAACTTATTGTATTTTTTCTGTCTATACCCCTGACTTACCTCAACGTTCCAGTGAGCTTTAGTTCAATCTGGAAGGTGTTAACCAATTTTGACACCCTTGTCTTATCGCCGCTTCTCGCCCCAGACAATTTTCTCAGTAATTTTCCCTCTTACAACTACAGCGTCTCCTTTTTGGTTGCCCAAGCGGCTTGTTTTTTAGTTGCGGGTGCCTTGTCCTACTTACGACTCATGCAAGCGTCTTTTTTAATTGTTTTTGTCGCAGCTTTTATCTTTTTGCTTGCGTACAATGCCCCTCCCAATAACAGTGAGCTGATTCTTAAAGTAGGGTTGACTTCGTTAGCACTGCTTTTCTTCGGTTATTTCTTACTCAGCTTTTACGCCGAGCACAAAGGCCGAAGACAAATGACAAACATGCTTTGTCAATATATCCCTCCCGAACTGGTCTCACTCTATTCAGATAATCCAGAGGCAGTGAATCTCAAAGGTGAGTCGCGTGAATTAACCGTTATGTTCTGTGACATTCAGGGCTTTTCAACGATATCCGAGAGTCTCTCTCCTCGTGAGCTTGCCACTTGGTTAAATGACTTCTTTTCCATGGCCAGTGAAATCATTATCCGATACGAGGGAACCATTGATAAGTACATGGGTGATTGCATCATGGCATTTTGGGGAGCGCCCGTGCCCAACCCAGACCACGCGAGTGCCGCCTTAGAAGCCGCTATGGAAATTCAACGTGAACTAATTCCTATGAATGAGCGCTTTAAGGCTGAAGGGAAGCCTGAGATCCACGTTGGTATCGGCTTGAGCAGTGGTGAAACGAACGTCGGAAATATTGGCTCAAAATACCGCATGGCCTATACCGTTATCGGGGATACCGTGAATACCGCAGAAAGACTCGAGTCTCAAACGCGCATCTATAAGGTACCCATTATCTTAAGTAAAGAAACGGCTCTTTTAATTCCTGGCATTTTCTTCCGCGACTTAGATGTCATTCGCGTAAAAGGAAAGAAAAAGCATGTCAAACTGCTAGAGCCTGTTTGCAACAAGTTAGAAGCTACCCCTCAAATCAAGCAATATCTATCACTTCACCAAAAAGCAATCTTGCATTACCGTAAACGAAATTACGATAAAGCCGAACGCTTGTTTAGGATTCTCCAACGGCTTCGGCCTAACGACTACCTCTATCAGCTTTACTTGCACAAAGTTGCTCGCAAAAAAGCCCGTAGAAACGTTTCCTGATCACATACTTTTATGTGCTGTTGATGAGCCCCATTGCCCACATGAGGCAGGTCATAAGATTATGACCAAAAAATTTTGATCTAGCGCTCATTTTATTGCTATATTCATAGTAAATAAATCTTTTAATTATAAATAAATTTAATCATTAGGTCTAATAGCTTTGGGAGGAGATATGCAAGAGAAGCTCACCGGGGTCGTTAAGTGGTTTGATTGCGCGAAAGGGTACGGATTCATTCAGCAAGAGGGTGAAGAAGATGTCTTCGTGCACTTTAAATCGATTTCAGGCGACGGTTATAAAAAACTGGACAAAGGTCAACAGGTAGCTTTTGTACCCATTAAAGGGGAAAAAGGTCTGCAAGCCGCGGAAGTAGAAGTACTAGAGCTTGAGCCTAGCTAGCCCTAAACAAAAAAATCAAACGTCTGACTCTACCCACGCAATGACTTTATCTATATTTGTTTGATGTATTTCAGCAATCTGCTGGCAATACTCGCCTATACTTGGTAAAAGTATAGTGTGAAATCAAGCTCACCTACGTATTTAACTGCATTGCCATTAAAAAGTGCGGAAACCTTAAGGACAGGGCTGTTTTATTTTTAAAATACAGATATTTAGCGTGGATGGCTAATGACATTAACCGAATTTAAATACATTGTCGCTGTCGCACGGGAGCGACACTTCGGGCGTGCAGCAAGCAGCTGTTTTGTAAGTCAGCCAACTCTGAGCGTGGCAGTTAGAAAGCTCGAAGAAGAACTGGATGTTACCTTATTCGAACGCCGCAAAAGCGAAGTCACCGTCACGGCAATCGGAAAGCGAATTATTGAGCAGGCCCAACGCATTCTGGAGGAGTCTGATTTACTTAAACAGATCGCGAGTGAAGGCATTGATCAACTCGCTGATCCCATCAAACTCGGTGCTTTAACAACAATAGGACAGTATTTACTACCCAAATTAATTCTAACGACACACCGGTCACAATCCAGATTACGGATCATCCCAGAAGAAAACTCGAAACTGGTTCTCCAAAACCGTCTGAAAAAAGGTGAATTGGATGTGGTAATTGTTTCCGAGCCTTTCTCAGAGCCCGGTATTGAAACAACCCCTCTTTATGAAGAGCCTTTCCTGCTCGTGTTACCGATTGGCCACCCTTGGAGTAATAGAAAACATATTCCATTTTCCGAGTTACGGCTAGAGAGCCTGTTAATGCTAAGTCGAAATCACTGTTTGCGTGATCAAATTATGTCATTTTTTCCTACACTGAGGACAAAAAATGAAAGTCCTTCTCTTGAAACGATACGGCACATGGTCGCATCTAACTTAGGAATTAGCATTTTTCCAAAATACGCTATCAACACAGGCAGTTATGCTGATAATTTATTGACCTCTTGTGAATTAATTGAACCTAGTCCTTCACGAAGAGTTTTACTTGCTTGGCGCAAAAGCTTTACTCGCCCGGGTGCAATTTCGGAACTCGCCTCCTTGGTTAAGCAATCCGTTTCAGAAAAATTGAAAGATTCTGAGCCAAATAAAATCCCAGTTATCGGCGCATAAATAGGCCGTTTTACTAAGCATATTTAACATAGAAAAGAAGTTGTTTTAGAAGGTTACTGATCATACACTCGTTCTTAAGCCTGAAAGGGACAATAAATTTATACTTTTCTATGCTCCCTATCACTTTTTTTTTCTGGAACAGGGTCATGCCCACCCGGGCAGAAGGGATTGCAACGACACAACCTTTTGAACCCTAAAAAAACACCTGTGCCCACACCATGGCGCTCAATCGCCTGTATCATGTACTCCGAACACGTAGGCGTGAATCGGCAACTCGCTGGCAAAAAAGGACTCACAGCATAACGGTAAGCTTTGATCACCCAGATAAGTAGTGCCTTAAAAGGCCTCACCAATTAAGTCCTCAAAATTAGAAATCTGGTCATATCCATCTAATGTGATATCGGGTTTTTGACTATCTGGTTTCAATATTCCCATTAAAAACTGGATACCAAAAATATCTGCTGCTTTTAAAACAGATTCATTATCATCAATGAAAAGTGTTTTGTGCTTATTAAACGATTCAACTTTTTGTAGTGTTTCCCAAAATGCCTGATCTTCTTTAGGAAAACCAAAATCATGTGAGCTATAAATGCGATCAAATTTTGAAAAAATCCCGGTAACATCCATTTTCAACTCAACACTTTCTCTGTGTGCATTGGTTGCTAAAATCACTCTTTTATCTATTCTTCTTAAATAGTTAAGAAACTGTAATACACTAGGCCTTAAAGCAATTTTTTCACAAAAGTTGCTTTTAAGCTGCACGATATCTAAACCAAGTTTTTCTTCCCAATAATTCAAACAGTAATAAGAAATCGTACCGCTCACCGACTCAAACTGCGCGTACAGCGTTTCTTTAGCGCTTTCCAAAGAAGTTTTGTTAAGCTTTGCATAGTGTAGAGGTAACATTTCGCGCCAGAAGAAATTGTCAAAATGCAAATCCAATAATGTCCCATCTAAGTCCAACAATACTGTTTCAACTTTCAACCAGTCAAAATGCTTAAGCCCCTCATTATTGCTATCTTTTAATTTTGTTGAAGACAAATTTGTGAAAACCTCAGCCTTTTGAATAGCTTGTAACAGCTATTATTAACTCTAGAAAAAATTTTTTTCACCGATATATTTAACTACTACATCAAGAGAAATAGTGATGAACCCCAAGGAACTCAACAAACTGACACAGGATGTGCTAAGTATCGCTGTTGATGCCGGTAAACAAATACTTGATGTCTATTTTGGCAACTATGATGTCAAAAGTAAAAGTGATAACACCCCACTTACAACGGCTGACCTTATTGCAAACCAGTTTATTGTTGAAAAGCTCAAGCGCTTAACTGCCAGTATACCGATTCTCACAGAAGAGTCGTCTGAAATTCCTTATGGCGAGAGGTCAAAATGGCACCGATACTGGCTTGTCGACCCTCTTGATGGCACACGCGAATTTATTAAACGCAATGGCGAATTCAGTATTAATATTTCACTGATCAGTGAAGGAAAGCCCTTACTCGGTGTCGTTCATGCTCCTGTTTTAGGCATCAGCTATTTTGCCAGCAAGTTGAACGGTGCCTGGAAGGTCTTTGAAAATAAACCAGCCACTCAAATCCATGTTCGTAGGTTAGCATCTCATAAAAAACATTTTACCGTCACCTGTGGGCGCAACCACACAGGTGAGCGCTTAAGAACTTTTTTGAGTAATCTCGGCGACTACCAAACTGTCCCGATGGGTAGCGCACTCAAATCTTGCCTAGTTGCTGAAGGTGCTGCTGACATTTACCCCAAGCTTGGATTGACTTCTGAGTGGGATACCGCCGCAGCGCAGTGCATCGTCGAGGAAGCAGGCGGCTTTTTTACCGACGTTAATATGCAGGAGCTGCGCTACAACACAAAAGAATCCCTGCTTAACCCTGATTTTTTTGTTTTTGGCGACGCCGACCTGAACTGGGCCTCGTATCTCTAGTCCAATACGACGGTGCCATCTTGTTCAATGCGAATTGCCACAGGCGATAATGATGCGCCTCTACATGGCCCATAAATACACAAGCCTGTGTGCTTTTCAAACAATGCGCCATGCAAGCTGCATTGAATATACTGCCCTTCAGAATCAAAAAACTGATCCGGCAGCCAATTCAAAGGTGCTCCCGTATGCGGGCAACTATTGATGTACCCATATACAGCCTGGCCTGACTCAATGACAAAGTAACGTTTTTTTTCCGGAAACTCACCAAATGACACACTTTTGCACCTGGTGTGCTTCAAGTCAGCACGCCGACAAAGCACCGTACCTGACTTCATCGTTTAAAGTTTTCCGTCAGTACCGTGAGCAAACTCATAGGAAGCTTTGATAATTTTTAAAACCCAATCAACTTCTTCATGATTCCGAGGAGCGTATACCATAATGATGGTCGAAGGAATGAGCCCCAGCTTGGCAACGGGATGAGGCTCTCCCCAGCCCTTTTGGATTAACTCATTAGCTACCTTTCCCGGCAAGGCTAAATGCAAGCTACCATCGTACTCCGGGTGGATATGTGCAAATTCATTACCCACCATAAATGCCTCAGCTGGGCCATGGCAACACGCATCATGCATCCAGAGAGCTTCCGCACCAGGAACAGAGATGCGGCTTGGAACACGGTCAATACACTGAAAGTTAAATGCGCGTGCTTTTAATACCGAGTAAATCTCGGGAGACGGATTTTGGCTCCTTTGCTCATGAGGGTTAGCCGATGTCGTTACAGGCCTATCTCCTTGCCTTGGTGGAATCAACTCAAGCACCTGTCTCTCCGAAAAAACTATGTGCGCTTTCAGACTTTAATCCCTACGGTCTAAGTCAGACTGTTATTAATGTCTTGCCTTACTTTTTCAATATTCTGCATGCCATTAACCCGAACATACTGTGGTTTGGTGTCACCAACACCATTAGCATAGTCCATATAGTACTGAATCAAGGGCGCTGTTTGTTTATGATAAACTGAGAGACGGTTACGAATAGTCTCCTCTTTATCATCATCTCGTTGAATGAGGTCTTCCCCGGTGACATCATCCTTGCCAGCTACTTGGGGCGGATTATAATCAATATGGTAGACGCGACCCGAAGCAGGGTGCACACGGCGGCCACTGATACGTTTAATAATTTCTTGATCATCAACCGCTATTTCAACCACATAATCAATAGCAATACCACGCTCTTTTAACGCTTCTGCTTGAGCCAAAGTACGAGGAAAGCCGTCAAACAAAAAACCATCTTTGCAATCATCTTGGGCAATGCGCTCTTCAATAATGCCAAGAATAATGTCATCAGAGACCAGCTCACCTGCATCCATCACTTTCTTAGCAGCAAGCCCTAACGGAGTCCCTTCTTTGACAGCAGCGCGCAGCATATCACCCGTGGAAATTTTAGGGATACCATGCTCCGTTTGAATGAAATCCGCCTGAGTACCTTTGCCGGCTCCGGGACCTCCTAAAAGTATTACTTTCATTAAATATTTCTCCTAAAGATAAAATTTAACGACACACTCTTCCCTGAGGGCGTGAGACTCTCTGTGACGCGATAGCGGGCAATAATGCCTTTTTTTTATCAAAAATCCCAGTCAAAAGGCCAAATTTAGCCGTCATTCTGGCTCGTTCACTTAAAGTATTTATTCACTTTAGCCGATCCAAGGGGCTGAAGTCGCTTAACTTTAACAGGTGTTGGTTTTGAAAAAACTCGCAAGAATATTTTTAGCACTAATTATTGTTAGTTGCTTGCTTTCCATGCGAACAACCATCGCTGCTGAAAAAACCAGTGATATCCGTGTACTGATAGACGTGTCCGGCAGCATGAAAAAGCACGACCCCCATAACTTGCGTCAACCTGCACTCAAACTGCTTTCGAGTTTACTTCCAGATGATACCCACAGCGGAGTATGGCTCTTTGCGGAAAGCGTAACCCCTCTGATATCGGTGGGTAAAGTGAATGATGAATGGAAAAGCTCCGCCACAGAGCAGGCCAAAAAAATTCATTCCAGTGGTTTATTTACTCACATTGAAGCCGCTCTTACCGAAGCCACCTCAGACTGGAAAGAAAAAGATGATCAACGCCTGCGTAGCGTGATTATGTTGACAGACGGTGTTGTAGACGTCTCTAAGAACAACGCGGAAAGTCAGGCGTCAAGAGAGCGAGTTCTTAGCACACTGCTCCCCCAATTGCGCGATATGAACATAAAATTGCATACCATTGCTCTTTCTGAGAGCGCCGATAAAACTTTATTACAGCGTCTGTCCCAGGCAACTGATGGCTGGTTTGAAGTTGCCAACTCAGCCGATGAGCTGCAACGCATCTTTTTGCGCATGTTCGAAAAGTCTGTGCAGCTGGACACAGTACCAATCAGTGACAATCGATTTACCGTCGACAGCAGTGTTAATGAAATGACAATCCTGTTATTCCACCTTGAGCAGGCAGCACCGATTCACTTGGTTGATCCCAATGAGCAGATCCTGTCTGCTCAAAGTACCTCAGAAAACATCCGCTGGAGTCAAAACCCAACCTACGACCTCATCACCATTGATCAGCCCCCTCCTGGCTTGTGGCAAATCAAAGGGCCTGCAGAT
Organism: Halothiobacillaceae bacterium UBA5861; assembly: GCA_002432635.1. Classification (GTDB taxonomy): domain Bacteria; phylum Pseudomonadota; class Gammaproteobacteria; order UBA5861; family UBA5861; genus UBA5861. The sequence goes on from DJFX01000053.1 coordinate 49,884, forward strand.
CCCGATAACAAAGTCATGATCGTTACCGATCTTAGGGTTAATTTAGGCGATTTACCAAATTATGTGCTGCCGGGCCAAACGTTTCGTTTTACAGCAGAAATTACAGATCAGGGTGAACGCATTATTCAAGAGAGCTTTCTTCAATTGGTCATGATGGAGCTTCAACATATCGCCGAACCCGATCAGGTTAATCCCATTCTACTCAATGACGAAGGTTCAGAGCAGGATGATATCGCCGGAGACGGCCTCTTTAGCGGTATTATCTCCGCGACCGAGGCCAGCGGTACTCATAAACTGATGCTGGAAGTCGATGGCGAGACATTTCAACGCTCTGTTGAACATACGTTTCAAGTGCGTTGGCCAGTTACGGTCGACTTTGCTGTCTTAGATAAAGAAGCCGGAGCATATTCACTTTCAATCACGCCCAAAACAGATCAGATTAGACCGGAGTCGCTACGCGTATCGGGAAAGCTCCACCCACCTGTCAGTCGCAGTTACCGCCTGACTTTTCATCCTAACGAAGCTGGCAGTCTAATCGCACCCATTGAAAATGCCACAGAAGCAGGCAAACACGCCGTCGAAATCACCCTGCATGCCGATACCATTGACGGAGAGCCTCTGCGAATTTCACTCCCTCCCATCACGTTTGGGGAAACGATCGAAAACCCGCTCTCTCCTGAGCCCGATAACGTAGCGATCGCTTCCAATGACGTTGACTGGTTATTTGTTGGCGGTATTGCAGGAGGGGTGAATGTCTTGCTCGGTGGAATCGGGTTTATCGGCTGGAGAATGTGGCGCAAGAAAAAACAGCGGGTAAAAACCACAGAGGACGCTCAGGAAAACCAAAAAATGGAAGGTGAACATTCAGTGGACAACGACGTACAAGATGACTCACCTGACGAAGTCACCAAGGAACCCTCCATTGAAACATCCACCGACATGATCGAAGAAAACACCGAGCTGCCCAAGGGCGACAGCACATCCATCAATGACGTCGACATCGACCAGCTATTGGAAGAAGAAAAGAAAAACGAAGAACCATGATCGAAATCCATCCCTTAACCTATATTTTTTTACTTGAGGCGCTAATCATCAGCACAACAGCCAGCCTCTCAATATTGGTGATATCAGTGATGCGCCGCTCTGCAGCACGTAAAACCTTAGGCCAATATTTGAATCTAATGGCAATTTCCGTCGAAAATAAAGCCCAGAATCGGCTTCAATTGTTGGAGTGCCAAACATCCGTAGAAAAAAAAGAAGCATGCACACAGTTAATCAACCAAGAAAAAGCCGTGGAAGCTCAACTTTATGAACTGGTCGGTGATATTTTCTTCAGAAAAAAACCCAACCAGCTGAACCAATTCCCCGAAATGCTTCAAAACTACTTGGATGAAAGCCAAGCCGTTTCTGAGCTTTTAATGAACGAGACCCGCCTGGAAGTGCCTCAAAGTGAACCTGAAAAAGTCACCATCGACACACTTAAGACGCGCAACACACAGCTCGAGGAAAAGCTGAAAAGTACAACCGAACATGTTGATAAGATGCTCCATGAGTTTTCCTCCATGTTTGGTGGTGATTTCGAACTGGATAAACAAGACCGAATAGCCATTCGCACCATGTTAGAAAAGCTTTCTCAAAAACACTCAAAAAATCAGGAAGCCACCTCAACTCCGATCAAGAAAGCACATTAAAGAAACGTAATCAGTTTACCCACCGAGCAATATCTTTGGCGTAATACGTCAAAATGGCATCCGCACCGGCACGCTTGAAAGCCACCATCGTCTCAAGCACCACGGACTTTTCATCCAACCAGCCATTGCCAGAAGCCGCTTTCAGCATCGCATATTCACCACTGACGTGGTAGGCAAACGTCGGCACGCCGAAAGTGTCTTTGACACGCCGAACAATATCCAGATAAGGCATGCCAGGCTTTACCATGACCATATCAGCTCCTTCTTGAAGGTCCAGTGCGACCTCATGAATGGCTTCATCTGTGTTAGCCGGGTCCATTTGATAGCTATACTTATTTCCACCCCCTAAATTTCCAGCTGATCCGACAGCATCCCGGAAGGGACCATAAAAGCTTGAGGCATATTTGGCCGAGTAAGCAAGTATCCGGGTATTTGGTTGGTTTTCGTGGTCGAGTGCTGCGCGAATTGCACCAATACGACCGTCCATCATATCGGAAGGCGCAACAATGTCCGCCCCCGCACTCGCATGGCAAATCGCCTGCTGAACCAGCACATCGACTGTTTCATCATTGACAATATATCCCGCTTCATTCATTAAACCGTCCTGGCCATGGGAGGTGTAAGGATCAAGTGCCACATCCGTGATGACACCCAGGTCGGGAAAAGCTTGCTTCAAGGCCCGCACAGCCTCTGGCGCTAAGCCTTCAGGGTTATAGGCTTCTTCAGCTTTTTCTGACTTGGCCGATTCGGATACCACGGGAAAGAGCGCCAAGGCAGGAATGCCTAAATCCACACAAATAGCAGCTTCTTTGACTAATTCATCCACCGTCATTCGTTCAATACCCGGCATGGAAGCCACAGACTGTCTCTTTTTTTGGCCCTCAATCACGAAAACCGGGTAAATCAAATCATCAGTGGAAATAACGGATTCGCGCATGAGCCGACGACTAAAATCATCTTTTCTCATTCGCCGCATGCGTATGTGTGGGAATGTGCGCGAGGTATTTGCATAACCTGCCATATCAACCTCCTGCTCTGGCAAACACTTAATTTACGCTTCCGCCCGTTTTAAGATCGCACAATCCTATCGGGGTTAAGCTGTGGTACGATGGTCTCATTGTACGCTTTTATACGCACATCATGATATTGCCAACAGTCCATCAATATGCCGTTATTGGCAACCCTGTTGAACACAGCCTGTCTCCCTTTATTCACACAGCGTTTGGCACACAAACCGGCCGACAGATTGAATACATTCGGCTTTTCTCAGAACTGGATAAATTTAATGAGACACTAGAGACTTTTATAAAAAGCGGTGCCTTGGGCGCCAATGTAACCGTACCGTTTAAAATGGAAGCTTTTCAGCGCTGTGATCATCTGAACGAACGGGCAAGAATTGCAGGTGCTGTGAACACACTGACTTTCCAACAACATGATGAACAACTGTTCATTACCGGTGACAATACCGACGGTATTGGCCTGGTTCGGGACATCAAAGACAATCAAAAACAAGTGATCGCTCAAAAAAATATTTTAATTTTAGGTGCTGGTGGGGCAGTCAGAGGGGTCATCTTTCCTTTACTCGCCTGTAAGCCTCTACAAGTGGTAATTGCCAATCGCACCGTTGAAAAAGCACAGCAACTGGCTTCAACATTTGCAACGTATGGCCCTATTACAGGGTGCGGTTTTGATCAAGTGCCAGAATGCTCGTTCGATATCGTTATTAATGGAACATCTGCCAGTTTGTCTGGTGCTGTCCCTGAACTTGACTCCGGAATTGTTCAAAACGCTTTTTGCTATGACATGGCTTACGCCAGGGAGCCAACGGCTTTTCTCCAGTGGGCCTCCCAAGCGAATGCACGCTCAACGGCAGATGGCTTAGGCATGCTGGTCGAGCAAGCCGCCGAAGCCTTTTTTATTTGGGAAGGTGTTTTCCCAAACACCGGACCCATTATTAATGAATTAAGAGCCTGACCGTGCCGGATGCCTGGTTTAGTCACCACCCCAGTTCGCCAGAATCGACGCTGGTTGCTGGCGGTGTTTGGCAATTAAGTACACTGGCCACCTTGATTCAAGAAATCGATGCCCTCCTTCCCCAAATTACAACCAGTGAGTTATGCATTGAGTGCGACACACTGAAAAGCTTGGATACCAGCGGCGCATGGCTATTACAACGCACTTTACTGCGTTTAGAAGAAAACGGAACCTGCTGCCAACTCAAAAATATTTCCCCCGAGCACCAAGCCTTGCTGACGTACGTTCAAGAATATGGGCAGCAACAACGGAAAGAAAAAGTCACGAACGCCTGGCTTGCTAACAGCTTAGTTTCCATTGGACAGTCCTGTCTCTTTTCCTGGAACGAAGCGTTACGCTTTATTGCTTTTCTCGGGCACATGGTGACGACTACCGGTCGGGTCTTCAAAAACCCGGCACTTATGCGTGTCACGGCCACTTTGCACCACATGGAAATGGTGGGTATTAGAGCACTCCCCATTGTGAGTCTGACGGCATTTTTAATCGGTGTTGTCATTGCCTACCAGGGAGCCACCTTGCTGAAGCAATTTGGCGCCAATATTTTTATTGTGGATCTTGTCGCGGTTTCGATCCTACGCGAACTTGGCATTCTGATTACAGCCATTATTGTTGCCGGCCGGTCTGGAAGCGCATTTACCGCACAAATCGGTATGATGAAAGTTAATGAGGAAATTGATGCGATGCGCACGATGGGTCTCGACCCCATGATTGTGTTACTGCTGCCTCGCCTACTCGCATTGATTTTGACCTTACCCCTACTGACCTTTATCGCAGACTTTGCAGGCCTGGCTGGCGGCGCTTTGATCAGTTGGATAACGCTGGATATCAATCCCATACTATTTGTTCAGCAGCTGCAAACAGTGATCGCTCCATCAACATTCTATGTTGGTATTATCAAAGCTCCCGTGTTTGCGGCTGTGATTGCACTGGTGGGTTGCTTTTGTGGTTTTCAGGTGAGTGGGAATGCTGAGTCTGTTGGCCGACGCACAACGACATCCGTTGTACTCTCCATCTTTCTGGTTATCATTATGGATGCTGTCTTTTCTATCTTTTTTAGTGAAATAGACTTTTAACGAATGCTGGGTGAAGAATACATTATTGATGTGCAGGGTCTGACGACGCGGCTTGGTGAGTACACGATTCACGAGCGTTTGAATCTGACAGTTCGGCGGGGTGAAATTCTCGGCATTGTAGGTGGATCCGGCACGGGGAAGTCTGTCTTGATGAAAACGATTATTGGGCTGATTAAACCGTCTTCAGGCCATATTCGCGTATTTGGTCAAGATATCTCTGCGTTGTCAGAGTCTGAACGTCAAATGATCGGGAAGCGCTGGGGAGTTTTATTCCAAGATGGTGCATTATTCAGCTCTCTGACTGTCGCTCAAAATGTTGAGGCTGTACTCCGTGAAGCCTATTCACTGCCTCGTGATCTCGTCAGCGAACTGGCCGCGCTGAAAATCAAGATGGTCGGATTACCTCCTGAGGCGGGTGATAAATTTCCTTCTGAACTCTCAGGGGGTATGCGCAAGCGTGCTGGGCTAGCACGCGCCTTGGTACTCGACCCGGAGATTGTCTTTCTTGATGAGCCGACTGCCGGTCTGGACCCCATTGCTGCTGCGGCATTGGACGAATTAATCCAGTATTTACAGAAAACATTAGGACTAACCGTCCTGATAGTTACACATGACCTGGACAGCCTGTATGCTATATGTGACCGTGTCGCTGCTCTTGCAGAGAAGCAAGTGCTTGTCACAGCGCCACTTGATGAGTTGGTTAAGTACCCTCACCCTTGGGTTCAAGCTTACTTCCATGGTGTACGAACCAGAGAACAGGAACCTCAAGCAATGGATGTAAACTAAGCGTGGAGACTCGAGCAAAACACCTGCTGGTTGGTATTTTTGTGTTGCTTTCATTGTTTGGTCTGCTGTTTTTTGTCGGCTGGCTTGTTAAAACCACAGGTGACCAAACCCCTGTCCGTTATCAAACCCTGTTTGAGGGCTCCGTCGCTGGCTTAGAGCTGGGCAGCGATGTCCGCTACCGGGGTATTAAGGCCGGTAATGTGACCTCCATCGATATTGACCCGGCCGACCCCAGCAAAGTCATTGTCTCAATGGCGATTGATAGTAAATTTCTGCTGCGGGAGGGGGATACAACATCCCTCGAAGTACAGGGGCTAACCGGCGTCGCTTATGTCAACATACAAGGAGCGACACCGAATAGCCCTTATCTCACGATTTCATTGACCGAGCCTACGCTGGTTCCATCAGAAGAATCCCGGGTAGAAAAACTGTTTACCAGTGTCCCAGAGTTAATGGTGAAAATAGTCAACCTGCTTGACCAACTCAACCACGTTTTTAGTGATGAAAACGTCCAGAAACTTGGCAGTATGGTAGACAATCTGAACAGCTTCAGTCAGATGCTTCAAGACAACGAAACGCAAATCACTGCGACACTGACAGCTTTGAATCAGACCTTGCAAACAGTTGATTATGCCGCTGAGAGGGTTTCTCTGGCTTCTGATTCAACGGTGACTTTCTTTGGCGAAGGGCAAAAAACACTGGTTGGCGTCAACCAGTTACTGGATGACGAGATTCCCGCTGTCGCCACCTCCCTCAGCACATCTTTACAGAATCTCGTAAGCCTTTCGAGCAATATTGATGGTCTCTTATCTGAGAATAGGGAACCTATACGTTCTTTCACCGGCGAAACATTGCCCGGTATTGGCCAATTTGTTGATGAGGCCCGTGTTCTTGTATATCAGCTGGATCAAATCGTTGAGAAGCTGAAATCGGAAGGTGCACTGTTTTTAATCAGTGGTGAGCACGATGGTTTTACGGAGGTAAAATGAGGGGATTTTTGCACAGCCTAACAACAGCTATCCTGCTATTGATGATCTCAGGTTGTGGCTCATTACTCAGCACACCAGCACCGAATGATCTCTATCAGTTAACATCTCCGACTCTCACTGAAACTGCTTCAACGCCTAAAGTGTTATGGCGTTTAGGCATTGATTATCCGGATGCAATTGGTGGATTGCATGCCAAACGTATTGCCATCCGTGAAAGTAAAAATAAAGTGGGGTTTATTCAAGGCATACGGTGGGTTGAACCTCTGCCAGAAATGTTGCAAACGCTGATCCTTGAGACGTTTGAGCAAAGTGAGTATTTCACTTTTGTCCAGCGTCAAACAATCGGTTTGGTCACTGATTACATCCTGCAAACAGAGATTCGGGATTACCATGTCATCAATACTGATCAAACTGGTCAACAAGTCCATCTCCGAATACAGGCAAAATTAGTAGACCGGTGGAAAAAGTCGGTTTTTTTTGAGAAAACTTTCGAATACCGTATTCCTACCGGTGCCCGTGGTAAACCACAAATCATTGCCGCATTTGACCAAGTTACTCATCAGTTTTTGCAAAATTTATTGGAATGGGTGGTTGTTTCCAGCTACAAAATGCATTGTGTTGAAGGCCAACCTTGTTTAAAAAATGAACCTACCGAATGACCTACCTGTAATAATACCGTTTTGATCAACCCACTTTGGCTTCTGGTACGATAAGCTTATATTCCTCGTTCTGCTTCTGTAAAAATCTAAACTTCAAGTTTTTTGAGAATTTTTACATATAATTTATTGTTTTTAGAATAATTGAGAGATTGTTGTTATATGTCTTCCACTGATTCCCAGGCTAAGGGCTCTTTTATCCACCGCATCATAGAAAAAGATCTCGAAACGAATAAATATGGCGGTCACGTAGCAACCCGTTTCCCTCCAGAACCCAATGGCTACCTCCATATTGGACATGCAAAATCAATCTGCCTTAACTTCGGCATTGCCCGCCAATTTAACGGCCACTGCAATCTGCGTTTTGACGACACAAACCCTGAAAAAGAAGACATTGAATACACACAAGCCATTCAAACGGATGTGGAATGGCTTGGCTTTGAGTGGGACAAACTTTGCCATGCGTCTGACTATTTTGAGCAACTGTATCAATACGCACTAGAGCTCATTCAACAAGGGAAAGCTTATGTCGACAGTTTAAGTGCAGCGGAAATAACAGAATATCGCGGCACACTGACATCACCTGGTAAAGATAGCCCTTATCGTCGTCGCACTATTGAGGAGAATCTCGACCTCTTTCAACGTATGCGCAGCGGTGAATTTGAAGACGGCGCCCATATTCTACGCGCAAAAATTGACATGGCTTCGCCCAATCTTGTGATGCGCGATCCCCCCATGTATCGCATCCGCCATGCGCAACACCACCACACCGGGGATGCATGGTGCATCTACCCTCTCTATGACTACACCCATTGTATCTCTGACGCCCTTGAGGGAATTACTCATTCATTATGCACCACAGAGTTCGAGGTTCGCCGTCCCCTCTACAACTGGTTCCTAGATAACCTTCCCGTACCGTGCCACCCCCAACAAATAGAATTTGGGCGACTCAATTTCGAATACACGGTTGTGAGTAAACGAAAGCTGGCACAACTGGTTGACATAGGCATCGTCGATGGCTGGGATGACCCTCGCATGCCGACCTTATCCGGCATGCGACGGCGGGGCTATACACCCGCTTCTATCATAGAATTCAGTAACCGTATTGGCATAACAAAAAACGACGGCACCGTAGAAATGTCTCTGCTGGAGAGTTGCATCCGGGATGACTTGAATCAGAATGCACCCAGAAGAATGGCCGTCCTTAGACCTTTGAAAGTTATTATTGAAAACTATCCCGATGATGCAGAAGAATCTTTGACCTTGGCCAACCATCCAAACCGGCCAGAGCTTGGTGACCGAACCTTACCTTTCACACGTGAAGTGTATATCGACCAGACAGACTTTGCTGAAAATCCACCACCAAAATTTAAACGCTTAGTTCCGGGTGGAGAGGTTCGCCTCCGTTACGGATATGTCATCAAATGTAAAGAAGTAGTGAAAAATGAAACCGGTGAGATTGAAAAACTCATCTGCACCTATGACTCAGATACGCTCGGAAAAAAACCAGAAGGCCGCAAAGTAAAGGGTGTGATTCATTGGGTTCCAGCCCAATATGCTGTAAACGCAGAAGTTCGCCTCTACGACCGCTTATTTAGCATCCCTGAACCCAGCGCTAGCGGCGATTTTCTTGATTATATTAATCCTCGTTCACTGGTGACGCTGAACAACTGTAAGCTCGAACCAAGCTTAAGTGAACCATTCACGAGTGGCGTCCAGTTTGAACGCGAGGGTTATTTTTGTCTGGACAAAGGACATTCCTCAGAAAATGGACTTGTTTTTAACCGAACTGTGCAATTACGCGACGAATGGGAGAAAATCCAACAAAAACAAGCTGCACGCGGCACTTGATGTTAAGTGATCAGCATTGCCTCAGTTTAACCAGTGATTGGCACACCTCTTAAAAATCATGAAGTGACCCAAAAATGGGAAACTTAGCACTCACTTTTTATATTCCCCACAAAGGCAATCATTAGCATGCTTTATTGTCCCGCCTGCTTGTATTGAGCTAATCCGAAAGCCACCAATCCACCCGGCCTTTATGCTCTGTCAGCTTGATTTGATGCTTGTCTCAAGCTGCCTTGCTGGCGACAAACTGCCGAAACTGTGGGGAAGATATTGGGGCATCCAATGCCCTAGGGATAAAAGACGTTCTCTGGGTGACCACATGCATTGTTACTAAATATGAACCACATATTGATCAAACCTGCCAAACAGTAGCTTCTTTTTGTTTGCTAAGTGGAAATAGCTCTTCTCTATTAATCCAGGGAAAATCCGATTTTTGTACATCCATAGTACTTATAACCGACCCAGCTAACCTTCCACATGCCGTGCAGTGACAGTAGAGCAATCAAATGGATCGCCCTAAAACGATACAGGGTCGAACCGCATTGATATGGGCATATTCATTGGAAGGACGCCTTACAATGAGATAATAAGCACTATCTTGATCAGTGAAAATTTAAAACTATCAAAAGGTTATTGACTTCAAACCAACAAACCCAAGAAAACCAGGAAAAACGGCCATATTCACGCAGATAATACTTTCAAACGACTAAACATCCAAATTCGCGACGGACAGGGCATTATCTTCAATAAAAACACGTCTTGGCTCAACATGGTCACCCATCAGCATGGTGAAAATCTCATCAGCACGAATGGCATCTTCAATCTGAACTTGCAATAAACGTCGTGTTTCTGGATTCATCGTGGTTTCCCACAGCTGCTCCGGGTTCATTTCACCCAGGCCTTTATATCGTTGAATATTCAGACCTTTCTTACCATGGCCCAATAGCCATTCCATTGCCTCAGTGAAATTGTTCACTGATTTTTTCTTATCGCCCTTGGTGACATAAGCACCGTTCCCTAACAGCCCCAAGAGCTTATCACTCAACTCTCCAATTTTCCTGTACTCATTTGACGTGAAAAAATCGGTGTCGAATACAGTGATTTCTTCGTTGTTATGCCTTTTCCTATGTATTTCTAGCACGTTTAGACCATCTTCTACTTTATGTGAGATGGAAAAACTCTGCCCCTTTTCTTGGTCAGTTGCATCCGCACTGTCTAGAAGTTCACTTTTTAGATTGGCTAGCCATTCATCAAAAGAAGCGCCACTTTCTAAGGCTTTTTTAGTTAGCATCGGTACACGGAGCAATGCTTCCAAGATTGCTTGATCATAACGGATCGATAAACGCTCAATAATTCTTTCTACAATGACATATTCGTTGGCTAAGGATTCCAATGCCACTTGTGATAGTGACGGTGCTCCTTCATTTACTATCAACTGTGCATCTGAAAGGGCTAATTGTAAAAAATGCGCATTTAATTCGTCGTCATCTTTGACATAGATTTCCTGCTTACCCTTTTTAACTTTATACAGCGGTGGCTGAGCAATATAGACATGGCCTCTTTCTACCAAGGTACTCATTTGCCGGTAGAAAAATGTTAACAGCAAGGTTCTGATATGGGCGCCGTCGACATCCGCATCTGTCATGATGACAATTCGGTGGTAACGAAGCTTGTCAGGATCAAAGTCATCTCGTCCAACACCACACCCCAAAGCGGTAATCAATGTTCCAACTTCTGCTGAGGACAGCATTTTGTCAAAGCGTGCGCGCTCTACATTTAAAATTTTGCCTTTCAATGGCAAGATAGCCTGTGTTCGCCGGTCGCGCCCCTGCTTTGCTGACCCCCCCGCTGAATCGCCTTCGACTAAAAAAATTTCGGAAAGCGCGGGGTCCTTTTCTTGGCAATCGGCCAACTTCCCAGGCAAGCCCGCAATATCGAGCGCTCCTTTCCTGCGCGTCATTTCCCGTGCTTTTCGGGCCGCTTCTCTCGCTCTTGCCGCATCAATAATTTTGCTAGTAATCTGCTTGGCTTCCCCTGGGTTTTCGTCCAGAAAAGCAAGGAGATTCTCTGCTGTGATGGACTCAACAACGCCTTTGACTTCTGAAGAAACCAGTTTATCTTTTGTTTGGGAAGAAAATTTGGGGTCTGGCACTTTGACCGACACAACCGCAGTTAAACCCTCACGTGCGTCATCACCCGTTGCTGAAGTTTTAGCTTTTTTGAAAACACCTTCTTTTTCCATATAGGTGTTTAATGTTCGAGTTAAGGCCGCTCTAAAACCTGCTAAATGACTTCCGCCGTCTTTTTGTGGGATGTTATTGGTGAAGCAAAAGATATTTTCCTGATAGGAATCATTCCATTGAAAGGCCACTTCAACAACAACATCATTTTTTTCCTGTATGTAATATACAACATTTTGATTTAGTGGCGTTTTATTCTGATTCAGGTGCTCAACAAACGAGCGTATTCCACCTTCGTATTCAAATATATCTTTTTCGCCATTCCTTTCATCCTTGAGTTTAATCCGAACACCCTTGTTAAGAAAGGAAAGCTCTCGCAGTCTTTTTGCCAAGATATCATAGTGGATATTGGTATCACTGAATATCTCTTTACTTGGCAAGAAAGTAATCTTAGTTCCGGTTTTATCAGCGTCCCCGACAATTTTCAGAGGGTAAACAGGTTTACTGTCTCTGTATTCCTGTTCATGACATTGCCCACCGCGTCTAACCGTTAGTTTTAGCCATTCAGACAAGGCATTCACAACAGAGACACCAACACCATGTAACCCGCCGGAAACTTTGTATGAATTCTCATCAAATTTCCCCCCGGCATGAAGAACCGTCATGATGACTTCCGCCGCAGATCGATTTTCCTCTTCATGGATATCTACCGGTATACCCCGTCCATCATCTTCAACACTGATTGAACCGTCTGAATGAATAACAACGCTTATTTCTTTACAAAAGCCTGCCAATGCTTCATCGATTGAGTTGTCCACTACCTCAAAAACCATGTGATGCAAGCCAGTACCATCATCGGTATCTCCGATGTACATTCCTGGGCGTTTGCGGACGGCATCAAGGCCTTTCAGAACTTTAATGTTTGATGAATCGTATGTTTCACTCATTCAGTTTCTCGATATCTATAACGACGGGTTTTGACTGAACACCCCGTGTTTCACGTGGAACACATGAGGGTCAATTTTTTTATAGAGGCCACCCGCACCTGTGATTGAGGTGACGATTGTTTGATGCGGTAGTGTCGCCAACATCTCTATTAACAGTCTGCTGCTGTTTTCATCCAGCTCGGACTCTAGGTCATCACAAAGTATTATACACTGCAAATCTTTTTCTTGATTAAGTAATATCGTTTGCGCAGCACTCATTATGTAACCGAGTAATTTCTGTTCACCTCTCGAAGAAAAATAACGGCTACTTCCCCTCCCTATAGTCACTGATATGTCCGCACGATGTGGCCCATATTCAGTGTTTTTTATCTTGGTGTCTCGTGCTAATGAGAGGGATAAGGTTTCTTTCAGACTAACACCTTCAGGCCA
>DJFX01000053.1:62740-90625 GCA_002432635.1 Halothiobacillaceae bacterium UBA5861
GGGGTGTATTTAGCGATATGCATTTCTCTGTGTCGCGTTACTTCTTCCGCGGCTTCTACGAAAAGCTTATCCCAAGTTGTAACAACTTCTTTTTCTGGTGATCGTTTTAAAAGCGCGTTCCGCTGCTTCAATAACCGTGAAAACGTTTTCCAGGACACCTCAAACAGAGGTTCCACGTGAAACACACCCCAATCAAGTAATTTCCTCCGCCCCTGGGGGCTCCCTGAAATCAGCTGATGGATATCTGAATTAACCAACATTGCCGGTGCATGTTTCACCCAGTTAGACAGCTTCGTAATAGCGCTGTCATCGCATGTGAAAACAGATGAAGTGTTATTTCTACGACGCTCCACACGGGCTTTTATTCTTTTCCCCGCTGCATTGATGAAAATACCCTGTACAAAGTTCTGGGAAGCGTGCTGTGATATGGTTTCTTGGAGATTTTGTGTTCGGAAAGAACGGTATGAAAACAAAAAATGGAGCGCTTCGATCAACGACGTTTTGCCCGATCGGTTGTCTCCAATAATTAAATTGAATCCATTATCGAATGTCAGCAGTGCTTCTTCAATATTCCTGAAATTTTTAATGTGCGCTTTTTCTAGTGGCAATCGATACGGCCTTTAGAGTCGCATTGGCATAACGACATATTGAGATCCTGCTTGGGACTGCGATGTAATTAAACAACTGCTGTTTTCATCTTTTAACGTCATTGTTATCTCATCACCATCAATAACATTCAAAATGTCCAATAAATAAACAACATTAAAACCGATGCTGATGCTCTCGCCTTGGTAATTGACATCAATTTCATCCTTAGCTTCTTCATGCTCAGGATTATGCGTTGTAACTTCTAGAGTGCCCCCACCAATGCTGAGGCGAACACCTTTGTACTTTTCATTGGATAGGATGGATGCTTTATGCAGGCTCTGCTTAAGCGTTTCTTTCTCTACGGACAGATGTTTGTTCCCGCCAGCAGGGATAACTTTTTCATAATCCGGGTATTGAGCATCGATCAATTTGGTGATCACTTTATGTCGACCTTTCTCAACACATAAGTGATTTTTTATCAGTCGCAACACCGTATTCTCACTGGAATCATCCAGTAGACGCAAAATTTCCTGTGCTCCTTTTCGAGGAATAATAACGTTAACCGGTGTTTCACATGGCTCGTCCAGTGTTTCGGTACACAGCGATAATCGGTGGCCATCTGTTGTTACGGTAAGAAGCTTATCCTGAGTCAAACTAAAATAAAGTCCGTTAAGATAATAACGAACATCCTGCAATGCCATAGAAAAAAACGTCTTATCGATAACTTTTTTAAAGGTCACGGAAGGAATGTTCAAGGTTTCTTCTCTTCCTTCTGAAAAAGGTATTCTCGGGAAATCTGCCGCAGGCAGGGTTGCGAGAGAAAATAGCGATCGGCCAGAGGTGAGTGTTGCTTTCCCGTCGGCGATCGAAAAGGCAATGTCAGCCTGTTTAGGCAGCGCCTTACAGATATCGGTCAATTTGCGGCACGGCAACGTGATTTCAACAGGCTCAAGAGATCCGGTTTCAAAAGACGCGTGCAGCTCAACCTCCGTATCTGTCGTCGTGAGAGACAAGCTCCCATCGTCCGCTGAAAAAAGAACGTTGCTAAGAATAGGATTTATGCCTCTTTTCTCTACGACGCCTTGAATTGAGTTGAGCGCGTCCAAGAGATTTTCTTTGTTTAATATAAATTTCATAATATATATATACCTATTATTATTAGCGGTTCTTTGTCCTGGGGATATCTGTTTTTTTTTCTTTTATTTTAATCGCTTATCGCCAATATCTGGGCTGGATTCCCTGATAATAACGCCTTCCTTTCGTGTGAATGAATTGTGGATATGTTTCGAAGAAATTCCCTTCCTCCTTTTTATCCACAGTTTATTTACTGAGTGTTCGATAAAGGTTTTGGTAGTCATTTTCAAACTTTGCATCTTCCGCCATTAGCTGTTTTACTTTGCGGCAGGCATGGATGACGGTTGTATGATCCCTACCCCCAAATGCGTTCCCGATTTCCGGGAAACTATGGCTGGTTAGCTCCTTAGCTAAGGCCATTGCCATTTGTCGAGGCCGCGCAATCGACCGACTACGCCGTTTGGAGGAAAGGTCAACAGCTCGGATCTGATAATAGTCGGCAACGGTTTTTTGAATATATTCGATCGTAATCAGTTTTTCTTGCAGGGCCAGTAAATCGCGTAACGCATTTTGAGCAAATTCAAGTGTAATCGTTTGATTAGTAAACTGTGCATTTGCAATAACACGGCTGAGTGCACCTTCAAGTTCACGGACATTGGAGCGTATTCGCTTTGCAATAAAAAAGGCGACCTCGTTGGGGAGGGTTACGCCAGATAGCTCTGCCTTACTGTGTAAAATTGCGACACGTGTTTCCAGCTCTGGGGGTTCAATGGCAACAGTTAAACCCCACCCGAAGCGAGATTTGAGCCGCTCCTCCAAGCCGTCAATTTCTTTTGGATAGCGATCACAAGTAATGATAATTTGCTGCTGCCCTTCAAGAAGAGAATTGAAGGTGTGAAAGAACTCTTCTTGAGATCTGTCCTTGCCCGCAATAAACTGAATGTCATCAATTAACATAGCATCTAAGGATCTATAGAACCGCTTGAATTCATTGATATTATTTTGCTGGAGGGCTTTAACCATTTCTCCAACGAAACGCTCAGAGTGTAAATAAACGACCCTTGCGTCAGGTTTATTATTGAGCATCAAAGCGCCTGCCGCTTGCATCAAATGGGTTTTCCCCAGGCCTGTGGAGCCATAGATGAACAAGGGGTTGTATGCTTCACCAGGGTTAACCGCAACTTGCGAACAGGCTGCTCTGGCCAGCTGATTAGATTTGCCTTCGACAAACTGGTTAAACACGTAATTAGGCGCCAAATTGTGTTCGACAGGAGGCAAAGAGGCCTGTGAACTGGTTTTTCTGCGGTCACTAGGCCGAGGTTTGCCATTCACTGTTTGTGTTGGTTTTTTTGCGTGTTCACTCGCTTGGGTTGATGTGGGCGCACTTGTGCCGACTTCCAATACAACCTTTATATTTTTTTGCTCGTCACGGCTGTATAAAGTCTTTTCGATGATTGATAGGTAATGGTCTCTGACCCATTCCATAACAAACCGGTTGGGCGCATAAATACGCAGGACTTCACCGGGAGTTCCGCCGACATTCAGTGGTCTGATCCACGTATTGAGATCACTCTCTGACAGCTCTGTTTCCAAGTGAGACAGACAACTTTTCCAAAGGGTGTCCGACAACGACAGTCTCCTGATATTGTTAAAATTCCAATTTGAAAAGACCTAATTACACGCCAGACTCAATGAAAGTTGTGGCTTAATGAAAGCCAACCGTGTCGAGAGCTGGCCCACCATTCTAGTAGTTTTTTAAATGGCACGTCTACAGTGTTGTTATGATTATTTGGTGTAAAAAGATAGGTTTAGTCAAGAAGATGTTATACGTCAAGGAAAATTCAAAAGACTCATGGAGTTATCACTAAGACCTTGCGATTGCTGAGTATGTTTCATTTTGAAAAAAGCTAGAATGGTCGTTTAAGCAATCGCATGAGGCCTGACAAGGCCATGTCTTTCGTTATTGGTAATTACCATATGGTCTGTGGACAGGGCGAAGCCCGTAACCTGTCAACTGTGACACACAGGTGTCATGGTTACAGACTCCAAAACCGATAGCCTCGTTTGAATGGAACCCAATCTCAATTAAAGGCTGTGATACACCAGGTTGATCCAGACTTTTTCAGGCAGAAAACCTTTTGCCCAAGGTTTCCATTGTTCAGAAAGTCCTTCCGCTAAAATGGCTTCCAGCGACAGACCCTGCTTTTTCATGTCACTGACTTCCTTGGAGGTACCAACCAGCATTCCATGAAATGCTTCCAGGTCCGACTTCTTAGATAAGGGCCCATGTCCTGGGATAATTTTGGTGTCTTCCGTAATCATACTAAGGACGGAAGCTACATTTGTCGCCATTTGGCCAACGTTACCTCCACTGCCGATGTCGACAAAAGGGAAAAAGCCGGAGAAAAAGTGGTCACCCATGTGGACAACATTGGCATTCCTAAAGAAAATCACAGAATCACCATCGGTATGGCCATTCGGGAAATGGACGATCTCAATGGTTTCACCATTGATGTGCAATGTCATTTTTTGAGAATAAGTAATGGATGGAACAGCCTCAACCGGATAAGGCTCGGAGACCATCTTGAACAACTTAATCTCCTGGCTGCTGAGCAATCGAGTGCGGACATTATTGTGGGCAACAATAGGGACTTTACCGCCTAGAGCCAGGTTACCCTGGGTATGATCAGCGTGCCAATGCGTGTTGATAATGTAGTTTAATGAGTCGACACCTCCAAACGTCTTCAGTGCCGTTTTCAGAGCATCTGACATATCCTGATAATCGTCATCAATCAGTACAGTCCCTTGATCACCGGTAAAAACCCCGATATTTCCACCTTTTCCTTGAAGCATCCAGATATTTTCGGTGACTTCAACGGTTTGATAGGACGGGCTCTTGGCATTGTGATTATCGGCTGTGACCGAAAAGGGTAAGGCCACAAAAGCCACCAATAAAGCCCTTCTCAAGCCATTGACTAAGTGTTTCATTTCACTCTCCATTCTTTTAGGTTGTTGTGAGATAAATGGGTACCGGTAATAGTAGGGTCCTGCTTGGCAAAATAGCCTACACCGCAGGAGGTACATTAAAATCGACTTTGCTACAAATGATCCGATTAAAATAAATTAAGAAGATGGTATTGGATACCTAATTTGATGGATTTTACGCCTGTTTGGCTAACAATAAAATTAGCAGTGATCACAACGGCTTTACTGTTGTTGTTATCCATTCCCGTTGCTTGGTGGCTCGCGAGAACAACTCACTGGATCAAATATCCGTTATCTGCGGTGGTTGCGCTGCCTTTGGTGTTACCCCCCACGGTATTGGGTTTTTATTTGCTGATGGGCATGAGCGCCCACGGCATATTTGAACCTATCTTTGAAAAGACAGGCTTGGAACCCCTAGCCTTTTCGTTCACGGGGTTGGTGATTGGGTCCATGATTTACTCATTACCCTTTGTTGTACAACCGTTACAGAGTGCTTTTGAAACGCTGGGGAATCGGCCTCTGGAAGTTGCTGCGACATTAAGAGCATCTGCTTTGGATCGGTTTATCACCGTCGTTCTTCCTCTCTCCCGATCGGGTTTATTGACGGCTGCAACACTGGGCTTTGCTCACACAGTAGGGGAATTTGGTGTGGTTTTGATGATCGGAGGGAGTATCCCCGGGGAAACCAAAGTGCTCTCGATCGCAATTTATGAGCATGTCGAAGCCCTAGAGTACTCGTATGCACACCGTTATTCATTTGGCATGCTGGCCTTCTCCTTTTGTGTGTTACTGGCGATGTACCTGTTCAACCGACCGGGTCACCGATCATCGCAATGAGTGATTTGCATATTCAAGTCCAACTGGCGCTGCATAAATTTTTTCTAGATGTGAATCTTAAATTGCCAGGCACGGGTCTCAGCGCTGTCTTCGGGCCATCCGGGTCCGGCAAAACCACGCTTCTGCGCACAATTGCAGGGCTCGAAAAACCTCAGGCAGGTTACATAAAAGTAGGCACAACCTGCTGGCTGGATAAGCAAAACAATAAAAGTGTTCCCACACACCGTCGAAAGGTCGGTTATGTTTTCCAGGAAGCCAGCCTTTTCCCTCATCTTTCAGTGCGCCAAAATATTGAATACGGATTCAACAGGGTGCCCAAGAACCAATGTCGCTTTCAGCCGAAAACAGTGGTTGAAATGCTGGGTATTGGTCACCTGCTCTCGCGTGCGACCGAAAAGCTCTCGGGTGGAGAGCGGCAGCGCATAGCCATTGCGAGAGCTTTGTTGGCAAGTCCGGATATTTTACTCATGGATGAACCGCTGGCCGCCTTGGACCGGGGTAGTAAACAGGACATCTTGCCTTACATCAGGCGGGTGAAAGATGATCTGCAGATTCCGGTACTCTACGTCAGCCATGCCTTAGAAGAAGTGATTCCCCTCGCCGACCACCTGGTGTTAATGGAAAGTGGCCAAGTGAAGGCGCAAGGGCCCCTGGTCGACCTACTGACGCGACGTGAGCTACCACTGATACATTGGGACAATGCCTCTGCCGTCATCACCGCCAGGGTTGAGCAGCATGATTGTCGATATGGACTGACTTATTTGCGCTTTTCAGGCGGTGCGATGGTTGTCGAACATCTTGATCATGCCGTGGGTGACCAGGCCCGGGTTGCTATTCAAGCGCGTGATGTCAGCCTGGTTCTAGAAAAGCCGGAACATACCAGTATCCTCAACATTTTCCCGGGCACCGTCATTGATTGCTTCCCGGAACCACCAGCCCGCTGCCTGGTCCGCTTAACAGTGGGTGAATCGATACTGCTGGCGCGGGTCACACAAAAGTCATTCGAACAACTGAAGCTAGTTGCTGGCCAAGCAGTTTATGTGCAAATCAAAGCAGTGGCGCTCATGGATTAAAAAACACCCTCGGGCAAGCTTCCTGCTAGCCCGTCAAAAAAATTCATTGGCCTGCAATATTTTCTGTTTATGTTGCACGTATACCCAAGGTCAGACGAGCGAGATGGAGACGCAGCGACACCAAAATATTTTGTTCATTACCGCAGATCAATGGCGGGGAGATTGTTTGTCCTTACTGGGCCATCCCACAGTATTGACACCACACATGGATGCGTTGGCAAAAGAAGCGACGGTATTTACCCAGCACTATACGTGCGCGGTGCCATGCGGACCCTCTCGCACCAGCTTGCTTACGGGCCTATATCCCTCCGTTCACCGATCGGTTTGCAATGGGACGCCTTTGGATGCACGCCACAGCAATGTCGCCAAAGAAGTTCGGAAATTGGGGTACGACCCGATTCTTCTCGGTTACACGGACACCTCGATTGATCCGCGGGAAGTCACCGGTGATGACAGCCGGCTGAAAAGCTATGAAGGGGTGATGGACGGCTTTCGCTTAGAAGCCAGCTTCAATGAGTCACGGCTGAACGGGTGGCTGACAGAACTTCGCCGCAAAGGCTATACCATTCCCGCCAATCATCGGGACATTTATTTACCCGCAGATGGCAGCCATATTTTTGATATGCGCCCGGCAGTATACCGCGCAGAAGACAGTGACAGTGCCTATATTACGGACTCGGCCATTCATTACCTTGAAAGCCAAGCGGGTCATGAACCCTGGTTTATCCATGCTGTTTATTACCGGCCTCATCCACCTCTGATTGCGCCGGCACCCTACAACACACAGTATGATCCAAATGACCTGTCTTTGCCGAGCCGTTGTAGCAGCTGGGAGGAAGAGGCACAGCAGCATCCATATCTGGCTGCCAGGCTGGCGTATGAACGCAGGTCCTACTCGTATGACGCGCGCATTAATACGGTCGAGGCCTCTGATGAAATACAGCGCATGATGCGGGCGGTTTACTTTGGGTTGATTTCAGAAGTTGATTTCCAAATCGGTCGCCTTTTGTCGTACTTGAAAGACACCGATAACTACGACAACACGTTGATCATCGTGACATCCGATCACGGTGAGATGCTGGGTGAACATTGGTGCTGGGGTAAAGCGGGTTATTTTGACAGCGCCATGCACATTCCATTAATCATCCGCGTGCCGGAAGCGCATGCACACAAGGGTCATCAGGTTGATGCGTTTACTGAATCTGTTGATCTGGTACCCACCATTCTCAATTGGCTGGGTGCAGAGCCCCCCCACGAGTGTGATGGCTACTCCCTGCTCCCCTGGTGCCAGGGGAAAGCGCTCAAGGCGTGGCGAACCTCTGTGTTTTGGGAATACGATTTTCGCACTCTGGATACCTACCATAACGAAAACGCCCTGCAACTGACCCCTGACCAATGCACACTCAATGTGATCCGGGATAAGCACTACAAATACGTGCACTTTACTGCACTTCCGCCACTGTTGTTTGATCTGCAAAAAGATCCGGGAGAGCATATCAACCTGGCACAAAACCCGGACTATCAAAATATAGTGGCAGATTATGCTGGCCAGCTACTCAGTCATCGCATGCTCCATGCCGAGCGAACACTGACAAACCACATGCTCACTCCCCAAGGCCTGGTCAAGTACACAGGGCCCAGGCGCCGCTATGGCTAAGGACGCGCATCGATCATGCTCGGGTGAATCAACAATTGTGCGTGCCCAGCAGGAAATACAGCAAGCCCTGGCATCTTACGCGGCAAACGATTTTGATACGGCAGAAATGCATTTTCTAAAGGCGTGTGAGATTGCACCGGAATACCCCCAAGCACATTACAATTTGGGCTACTTTTTGTATGACCAAGAAGCCCGGGAAGCCTCCATCATTGCGCTTAAGCGGGCCCGGGAACTGCAACAGCCCTACCCTCAGGCAACTTACATGATTGCCTGCAATTACCTGGAACTCGATCAACTTGAAGCAGCGGAACGGTGGTTTAAACAGGCTGCTGAAGAGGCACCGGATGATCCCAATATTCATTTGAACAGAGGTATCATCCTCGCACGGCAAGGGCGGCTTAAGGAGGCTATTGTGTGCTTCGGTGCCTGTTCCCAACACGAGAACAGAGATCGGGCTGCTTTTCATGAAGCTTTATGCTTACAAGAGCTGGGGCAGTGGGATGAGGCGTTGGCGTTGTTTCGGCACCTGATCATGCGGGATCCGGCTTGGCGGCCGATGATTATCAAGTCAATGAGCAAGGGCGCAACAGGTCGGCTGACCTTGTCAGTCAATCAATTAAGAAAATGGTTGATGCCAACAGGCAGAAGTTATTCGCGCTCAGCATCCCGAAAATGACGCCGATAACCCCCTGGCTTTTGCTCCAGAACATCCTCTACTTCGCGGTATTTGTCTGCGGCAGGCCCCTCAAGGGTGCCAAATTTTAGATCGAGTGGCGTGCGTTTAATGATAAGACATTGGGCAATGGGCGTGCCTCGTTTAAGGAGGCCTTCAAATGTTGGATCCTTCCACACGGCCGGGAAGTGAATCAGCCCGTATTTAAATAAATCGGCATCCACCAAGCCTGATAACGTCTGGAATGGCAGGTCCTTTTGATTGACCGGGTGGAGTACGAACAGCGAGTAGCCAGGTTCCAGTTCGATTGTCCAAAAATTATTGAATTTAATGAACATATTTTCACTTTCAAACGGTGTCCCGAGTGTTTGTTCAGGAAAGTGAAAAGATACCGGTGCCCGGCTTGGCCGGCCGACACGCGCCGGTGGCAAATCCCACTGCCAGCTAAACTGACCGTTTTTAATATGGACATCGGCCGCTAGAAATACCGTAAATCCTGTGCTCATTGCATCAATCAGCGGTGGACACTGTTTGGCTGTGCGTAAATCGGTCTCCATCAAGGCGTTATGCGCTTTGGCAGGCATTTGTTTTAACCACTCCGGCAGCGCTTGTCGGGACAGTGCGGGCCGAAGTAGATAAGGTTCCCAGCCGGGTTGGCAGCGAAAAATAACTTTCATAATGGACTCTACCCAAAGGTTATGTTGAAGGTTGCCGTACGCGATATTTCAAAAGTGTGTACAGCAAGGCGGTGATAATCGTTAACAACATAAAAATAAATCCAATCGCGTTGATGATGGGGCTGAGTCCAAAGCGCATGCGTGAACCAATTTCTGTGACCAGCGTGTGATCGCCACCAATGGCAAAAAAAGTCGTGTTGTAATTTTCGAATGATTGTAAAAAAGCGACGACAGTTGCCGTAAAGATTGTTGGGCCAAGGAATGGCAGTGTGACCCGGCGGAAAACCAAGAGCGGCGAGGCTCCCAAGTCAAGTGCGGCCTCTTCCAGTGAGGGGTTCTTGCGTTGTAATCGGGCCATGAACATGAGCATGCAAAACGATGCGATAAAACTGGTTTGGGCAATCATGGCCGTGAACAGCCCGGCCTGTACTCCGAACATATCCCGCCAGAAAATCATGGTGGTGATACCGAGAATGATGCCCGGCGTCAAAATTGGCGATACCAGCAAGGTGTATAGAAGGCCAGAAAACTTCGACTGTAAATGAGTCAGTATCATTGCGCCGGAGAGGCCCAGAGGTAAAGATAAACTAATAACGCCCAAGGCAACGAGTATCGAATTGAATAGGCCTTGCATCATGCGTTCATCGTGCGGAAGCGCACGAAACCAGTCCAGTGTCCAGCCTTTCCAAAGCATGACTGAGGGGGTATCGGAGGCATTGAACGCGGCGGCAGACATTAAAAGCAGCGGGAGAAATAAATAGAGGAAAAAAAGGATGATATAGGTGGTTAAGACCCCGTCAGCAAGGCGAGTGCGCCCTGTCATTTGGCAATTTCCCGGATATTGACGCGAAAAATCAGCATGACGATGAGAATAAAAAGTAAGCAAGCCAGGAGGAGAGTTAAGGAATAAGCGGACCCAATATTCCAGTTAGAGGATTCAAAAAACCGGCGGTAAATGACTTGACTGAACCAGTCCGGGTGAAGCCCCCGGCCGACAATACTCGGCACAGAAATGGAGCCCGCAGAGAGCATGAATGTCATGATTGAGCCGATAGCAATACCGGGCTTACTGTGAGGGAGAATAATTCGCCAATGAATGCGCCAGCTGGGTGCGCCGAGATCCCGGGCTGCTTCGATTTGATTTTCATCGAGTGTTTCCAAAGTGTTGTAGATAGGAAAGATCATAAACAGGATATAGGTATACATCATGACGACAAACACACTGCCGTTTGAACTGAGAAACCGGACCCCTCCCGATGACAGATCGAGAATGCCAAGCCAGTCCAGCATGTGGTTGAGGATGCCTTGATTTGCCAAAATCATCACCCAGGAAAAAATACGCAACAGTTCATTGATGGAATAGGGGATAATCAGGCCGAGCATCATGAGCGCGACCAGTGCCGGCTTACTGACGCGGGTCATGGCATAAGCGATGGGGTAGCATGCCAAAAAGCATAAAACAGTGACAGAAAAACTATACAACAATGTTTTCCAGAAGATTTCAAAGTGAACCTGGTTCATCGAGGTATAGTTATGAAAGGAAAAACGTCCTGTTTGCGCCTTCTGCTCTTTTAAGAGCTGTTCCTCATGCTCAAGGGCAGTGATTTGCTCTTCAAGGGTGGCTTGTTGTTTTTCTAAGGGTTCAATGTGCGCACGATCTTCTGCTGTATTTGTGCGGGATAGGGCGGACTGTTCGTAGCGTAGTGTATCGAGGTCAGCGTAAAGCCGGTCAATGTGAGTGCTGAGCTGTGACAGCGCATCTCCTCGGTCTTCATAAATCAATGAGCGTTCGATCATTTTCAGCTGCGGGAAAATGATCAGGCCAATCACCCAGGCTGCGGTCAGTAGTGCGAACAACAGGGACAAGCCCCGCCCGTAAGTATGAAAAAGGCTATTCACTGGCGAGTTTACCTGAGGGCATGATCAGTGCGTCGTTCGCATCAAAGCCAATGATCTGTTCATTATCCAGTGTTTGGTCTGCATTGCCTGCATTGGTTAAATGGACCAGAAGCGGTTGGTTATCAACGCTGGATTTCATGTGCAGGTGGATGAAGGGGCCTTCAAGGTCGCGCCGTTCAAGTTGGGCGGTTAGGGTGTTTTCAATGGCGCTGCCGTTGACAATTTGCAGGCGCTCGGGCCGTACAAAGATCAGCGCCTCGCTACCTTGTTGAAGCCCACCATAGTGACGGCCCCGGTAAACCCCCTGCCCCGTATCGATCGTTGCGTAATGAGCATCGCAAGCGGTGACTTTGCCAGGGAAGACATTATGTTCACCCACAAAACTGGCCACAAAAGGTGTGGCCGGTCGGCTGTAAATGGCGTTTGTATCGTCGACTTGCTCAATGAGGCCGCGATTCATGACAGCAATACGGTCAGACATGGCCAGGGCTTCACTCTGGTCGTGCGTAATGTAGATGAAAGTGACGCCGGTCTGCCGTTGTATGGTTTTCAACTCCGCTCGCATGTGCTGGCGAAGCTTTAAGTCCAGCGCAGAGAGGGGTTCATCAAGTAATAAGACCGCAGGCTCAACCGCGAGCGCCCGGGCGATGGCAACACGTTGTTTTTGTCCACCAGAAAGGTCGCCGGGCTTTTTGTGCTCATGGCCTTCAAGTGCAACGAGCTTAATCAGTTCTTGGGCACGTGCGCGCCGTTTTGACTTTTTGATGCCCCGTGCTTCCAGGCCAAACGCAATGTTTTCAATCACGCTCATAAGGGGAAAGAGCGCCAGGTTTTGGAAAATCAGGCAGGTCGGTCTGGCATTGGGGCGGATGCCAATAACAGATTGACCGCCAATTAAGATAGTGCCTGATGTCGGTTCCAAAAAGCCCGAAATCATCCGGAGGATTGTTGTCTTACCACAACCGGAAGGTCCCAGAATGGAAAAAAACTCACCCGCTTTAATGTCTAAATTGCTGGGATAGACGGCAGTAAAATCACCAAACGACATGGAAACTTCGTGAAGTTGAACCCCTTTACCTCTCATGGGATGTTCTCCAGTTAAGATAAAATCAGTCTGTGCCTGGTGACTTTACGCACATGAAACGAATGTTTACCTTTAGCCATCAGGCATTGGTAATGCGATCGACATATTCTTGTCTGACAGGGGCAAAGTAAGGTGTGTCAGACTGCCACCACCATAAGTTGCTCAGTGTGGCTTCGTTATAAATCGCGTTATAGGCATATTTGTAAGCCGTATTGGCCATGTCAGCGGCACCTTGAGCCGCACTGTTATAGCCTGTATTGTTGGCCAGCATAGCGCCAATTTCAGGTGTTAGCATGGCGTTAATGAAAGCATAGGCCTGTTCGATGTTCGCTGCGCCTGAAGGGATAGCCATACCGTCCATCCAGGTGATGCCGCCTTCTTTGGGCATACGGTATTTCCACTTCGGGTCAATATCCTGACCGAGCTTGATACCCGTCGTATCCCACGTTTGACCAATCGTGCAGCCTGCCTGTGTAAATGCATTGGTGGCTTCCGTGGCATTGTTCCAGAAAGCGCCAAAATTGTTTTTATGTTTCAAGATGTAAGCCAGGGAAGCGTCCATGACACGGCGCATATCTTCTTCAGATTTATACAAGTCAAGGCCACGATTTGAGGGTGCTTCACCGGTGTGATCAAGCAGAACGGCGACACCGACCAAAGCAGATTTTTGTCGGAAAGCCACTTTGTTATCAAGGCCAGCTTCCCACAGGCTGGCATAGGAGACATCACTATCAGCCAACTTGTGAACGCTGCTGTCAA
Source organism: Halothiobacillaceae bacterium UBA5861 (assembly GCA_002432635.1). Classification (GTDB taxonomy): domain Bacteria; phylum Pseudomonadota; class Gammaproteobacteria; order UBA5861; family UBA5861; genus UBA5861. The sequence continues at coordinate 76,047 of DJFX01000053.1, forward strand.
ACGTAATTGCCTCAGTACCCCAGTTGAATGGAATAACATACCGTTTTCCACGTTTAACAGCGCCGAGTTGGATGGAATCTTTGTACATGGAAGGGATAACTGCATCAATATTCACTTTGGATTCATCAATAGGTTGCAGAAGATCACCTTCGTCATAATTGGCTCGATTTGTGACGGATGGCATCACGATGTCAAAACCTTTCCCGCCAGCAGCACGAAGCTTTTGTTCAGCTTCATCATTTGAGCCATAAGTTGACAAGTTAATTTTAATCCCGGTTTTTTTCTCAAAAGCACTGACCATATTGGGTTGAATGTAATCGCCCCATGCAAACACATTAACAGTGCCAGAGCTTGAAAATGCATCTTTAATAACCCAGGGGCCGGTGGAAGCCGCGACTCCCATAGCCGTGGCGGATTTCAGGAACTGGCGTCTGGATGTGCCACGGCTTTGATCATTCTTAGACATGTAATATCTCCCTTCCATCAAGATAAGCTATCGATGGGTTTGAATGCTCGCAACAGCTTGTGAAATAACCATGACAACCTGATGAACAGTTGATGAAATATCGCGTCAGAAAGGCCTTTTAAAGCACAATGAGGCTGATGATCCCGCTAGAGGTGATGAAAAAAGGTAATTTACTCTTTGACTTTGGTCCAAAAAACGATAAAATCCCAAGGCTGGCGTTCATCTATTATTATCATTTCAAGAAATAGAACCTTAATGAAATAAGTCTACCGGGGTTCCGGTGCAACTTGTTTCATCAGGTTAAGCAAGTTATTTGGAGATAACCACTATGTTTGCGGTAATCAAAACGGGCGGAAAACAATACAAGGTTTCAGAGGGCGATAAGTTACGTGTTGAGTCCTTGCCGTATGATGAAGGCGAAGCCCTTGAAATTGATCAAGTTTTGATGGTCGCAGACGGCGATAATATTAAGCTGGGGCAACCTTATGTTGAAGGCTCGAGTGTTAAGGCCGTCGTAAAAAGCCATGGCCGTGGTAAAAAAGTTGAAATCATTAAATTCCGTCGGCGTAAACATTATCGCAAACAGCAGGGGCACCGTCAGAACTATACGGAGCTCGAAATTACCAATATTTCATAATGAAAGTCTCTGAACTTTTTAGACCCTTTAAGAAAAGTAGTTAAGGAAAAGTCATGGCACATAAGAAAGCCGGTGGTAGCACCCGAAATGGCCGCGATTCAGAATCGAAACGACTCGGCGTGAAAAAGTTTGGTGGTCAAGCCGTTTTGCCCGGAAACATCATTGTTCGTCAACGTGGTACACGTTTCCATGCGGGCGATAACGTTGGCTGTGGTAAAGATCATACTCTGTATGCAGAAGCCGAAGGGGTCGTTAAGTTTCACTTTCGTGGTCCTAATAAAAGAAAATTTATCTCGATTGTTCCTTCCGCCTAAGCTAGACATCAGTTAGACCCTCTTTACTGACAAGCCCATCAAGATTCGCTACTACAGCCAACTAGGCTGTAGTAGCTTTACCGCAAGTAAACGTAAAGTTTTAGCCATGAAGTTTGTTGATGAAGCAACAATCAAAGTGATTGCGGGTGATGGCGGAAATGGTTGCCTCAGTTTTCGCCGAGAAAAATATATTCCCCGAGGTGGCCCCGATGGTGGTGACGGCGGTGATGGCGGCAGCGTTTTTTTAGTTGCTGACCCCAGTATCAATACATTATCAGACTTTCGTTTTACTCGAACCTACCTGGCTGAACGTGGTCAGAATGGCATGGGCAGTAATTGTACCGGCAAAAAAGGTGATGACTTATTTGTCCCTGTTCCCTTGGGGACAGTGATCACAGACCTCAATACTGAGGAGATCATTGGCGAAATCACCCAAAAAGATCAGCAACTTTTAGTTGCGAAAGGCGGCTACCACGGGCTTGGTAACACCCGCTTTAAAAGCTCAACTAACCGGGCTCCCCGTCAAACAACGCATGGTCAGCCTGGTGAGCGCCGCTCACTCCAGCTTGAGTTGAAACTACTCGCCGATGTTGGGTTGCTTGGGTATCCCAATGCTGGGAAGTCTACTTTTATCCGCGCCGTGTCGGCAGCCAAACCTAAAGTTGCTGACTACCCCTTTACGACGATGCATCCGGGTTTGGGTGTTGTCAGCATAGAGCCGCACCGCAGCTTTGTCGTGGCTGATATACCTGGCATTATTGAAGGAGCAGCCGAGGGTGCGGGCTTGGGCTTGCGTTTTCTCAAGCACTTACAACGGACAAAATTACTCTTGCATATCGTGGATATGTCAACGGAGCAGTATGGTGAAGACCCCGCAACGATGGCAATCAAACTGATCGCTGAGTTGGAAAAGTTCAGTCCAGAGCTCTATCGTCGCGAGCGTTGGCTGGTGTTAAACAAGCTCGATCTTCTCCCTGCAAATGACATTGATGAAGCCTGCGCCAATTTTGTTGAGAAAATCGATTGGACAGGTCCGGTTTATAAAGTGTCCGCATTAACCCGTTCAGGTATCAAGCCATTGTGTCAAGACATCATGCGCAGGTTAGAGTCAGAGCAAAAAGATGCAATACAGTGATTTAGCGCAAACTCGTCGATGGGTCGTTAAAATTGGTAGTGCTTTGTTGACAGCCAATGGTCAAGGGCTTGACCTTTCAGCGGTCTCTGACTGGGTAGAACAACTGGTTTTCTTAAGAAAGCAAGGCTTTGAAATCATCATTGTTTCATCGGGCTCTATTGCTGAAGGCATGGCTAGATTAGGGTGGTCAAAACGGCCCAAACATGTCCATGAGTTACAAGCGGCTGCGGCTGTAGGTCAAATGGGTCTTGTTCAGACCTACGAGGAAGTGTTCAAAAAAGCAGGTATTCGAACGGCACAAATATTATTAACGCATGACGATTTAGCGGACCGAAAGCGCTACATCAATGCACGGAGTACGCTGAACACCTTATTGGGCCTAGGTATTGTGCCCATCGTGAATGAAAACGATACCGTGACTACCGATGAGATTCGTTTTGGAGATAATGACACGCTCGGTGCTTTGGTTGCCAACCTTGTCACTGCAGATGTCTTGGTTATTCTGACAGATGTCGCGGGTCTCCACGACAAAAACCCCTCTGAGCATACTGATGCACAGTTGATACAGCGGGCCGCTGCAACAGATAAATCATTGCTTTCAGGTGCCGGGCCAAGTGCCAATCAACTGGGTCGGGGAGGCATGTTCACAAAAGTTCAGGCCGCTGCCCGGGCAGCGAGATCCGGAACCTCCACAGTTATTGCTTGCGGCCACCATCCACAGGTTTTAAAAGATCTCGCACGTGGCAGAGCCATTGGCACCCTGCTCTTTGCTGAGCAAGCACCTTTAGATGCCCGGAAACAGTGGTTAGCGAACCGCCTTCGAGTACGTGGGGAGCTAGTGCTGGATCAAGGGGCTGTTCATGTATTAAAAAATAGTGGCTCCAGTTTATTGGCCGTTGGGGTTATTCGGGTTTGCGGTCATTTTATGCGGGGTGACCTTGTGTCCTGTCAATCGCAGAACGGTGAAGAAGTGGCGCGAGGGCTGGTTAATTACAGTGCAGAAGAAGCTAAAAAGTTAATAGGGAAGCCAAGTGCCGAAATTGAGGCGGCCCTGGGTTATGTGGATGAACCGGAACTCATCCACCGGGACAACCTGATCGTTTTCACATAAGCAAAGAATGTAGACACGTCACCTGCTATTGCCTTGTCCTACAGTGAAATAGACGATATTTTCCTTTTGGCCTACAAGCCCAACATTCTTCTTCCTGAATACTCGTGCTTATTTCCCTTTGAAATCGAGTGTTTAAGTTAATCGTTAGCTGAACTTTCCCTGTGCATTTGTAGTATCCATAAGCGTATCGTCACTACAAATTTCAATGATGCGCAATAATTTATAGCCATGTTGTGGGAGCAATCTAGGTGCACCATGTGCAACAGCTAACGGCTGTATTAACGTGTGATTACTCCATCAACGAAGGCAAGTAGGTGCTAATTGATGGGTAGGCAATGAGTAGCACAACGATAAGTAATTCACAGACTAAAAACCATCCCAATCCGCGGAAGATGGTTGTTAAGCCTACTTGATCACCCACAACACCTTTAATGATGTAGGCGTTCATACCCACGGGCGGTGTTAACAGGCCGATTTCCAAGTATTTAATGACCAGTACTCCCAGCCAGATGAGGTCCAGATCAAGTGCCTCAAACATCGGCAACAAAATCGGCAAAGTCAGCAGCATAAGGCCGATAGGGTCTAAAAACATGCCCAGAATTAAATAAATCAGAGATGTGCCAATGACGAGCATCAATGGATCAAGCGCCCAATCTTCAATTAAGCCCCCCATAAAGGCAGGCATGCCGCAAAAAGCGAGGAAACGGCTTAACATGACAGCGCCAATGGCTACGAAAAAGATGGAAGCGGTACTGTTCATCGCTTCAAGCACACTGTTTTTTATGACTGTCCAACTGAGTTTCCCTTGGATCAGGGCAATGAGTGCAGACAGGGAGGCGCCAAACGCGCCGGCCTCTGTTGGCGTTACAACCCCGCCGTAGATACCGCCAATCACTCCCAGAATCAGCAAAGGCAGCGGCCATATTTCCCTAAGAACAGAAAACTTTTCTTGCCAGGTGACTTTGCCTTCTACTTTTGGTGCGAGTGAGGGGTTGAGCTTGCAACGGGCAACGATCATCACAGTGTAAACAGCGGCTGTTAATAAGCCGGGCAAAATACCCGCGATGAGCAGTTTACTAATGGGCTGTTCGGTAAACCATCCGTAAAGCACCATCAGAATACTCGGGGGAATCAGCGAGCCAAGTGTACCTGCGGCTGCGACAACGCCTGTTGTCAGAGCCTTGTCGTAACCCAGTTTCAGCATTTCAGGAATAGCCAGCCGCCCCATAGCCGCTGCAGTTGCCAGGCTGGAGCCTGATGCGGCCGCAAATCCGGCGGATGCAAAGTTTGTAGCCACAGCCAACCCCCCCGGCAAAAAGCTGAGCCAGAGACGGGCGCCGCGATACAGGGTGTGTGTAAGACCCGAGTGATAGGCGATAGCGCCCATCAGTAAAAACATCGGGACAGCAGAGAGCGTCCAGTGAGCGGCGAAATCATAAGGCATGCTGCCCAGGGAACCCAAAGCGGTTCTTGGGCTTTTTACAATAGCAATCCCAATAATCGATACGGACCCCAGCGCAACGCCAATGGGAACGCGCACAGCAAGTAGCAACAATAAAATAACAATGGCTGTAAAAGCGATTTGAATATCTGACATGAGACCGTTCCTTCATCCCGCCTTTGGCGTGGTTGTAATTAATTATTCAATCGGTAAATGTTTTGCGGGAGGAGGCGCAATTTGGTTATTTCTCCAAGCCATCACTAAATCATTCATACCTTGGAGCAGTAGATACAATGTCATAAAGGTAAACCCAATGGGGACAAACCAATAGGTTGGCCAGGTAATTAAGTCAAAATAAGCGGTCGTCCAGGTTTCACCAAAGTCATAGGCCTTAAAAGCAGACAGGAACCCGCGCCACGCCAGCATACCCACGTAGAGGCTGGACAATAAGTAGATGACACCTTCCAAACCCGCCAGTGATCTTGGCGAGAGTTTTTGTGTAAATAATTCAACAACAATATGTTCCCGTTGGCGTTGGACATAGGCTAAAGGGAAAAAAACAACACCAACCATGTAATAACTGGAGACTACTTCCAATGTGCCGGGTATGGGTTGTGAGATTAGGTATCGCCCGAGAACACTGAGTGTAATCTGAAGCATCATCAGCACCATCAATATTCCGCCGAAAAGGAGCAAAACATTGGCCAGTGCATTTAATGTTTTTTCAATAGTCAGATTCATTTTGACTGTCCCTTAACGAATTACAGGTGTGATCGGAAATGAGTTTTTAACCCATTTTCAAGAGAGATAGGGGGGACAAGGTATCTCTCAATAACTGCCTCTAAATTGTGATAGGTTGAAAATTTAAAGGCAGTACTTCAATTAGAGAGTCGTTAGTGATTTGCGCTTTATTTAGGGCGCTTTGCTATATATCTCGCGAACCATAGCTGCTTCCAGCTTATCGAAATCGCCTTGGGCTTCTTCGTTCACGATTTTTTCCCATTTACTGAGGTTGGCTAAAAATCTGTCGATGACTTCGACGCCGCCTTTGATTTTTTTCTCGGTGACATCAGCTTTGATATTCTCAACTTCCTTTTTCTGAAAGTCAGCAAGGAAGTCAACAATATCCTGATCCGGTTTTACCCACTCTACGCCTTGTTGTGTGTACTCGCTGCGAACAGATTCGGTTTCTGTCACGTAGCTCTCCAGGACATTGCGTGTTAAACGGGGAACACCACTTTTAATGGCAGCCTTTTCTTCGTCAGAAAAGCTGTCCCAGGTATCGAGATTGACATTCATCAAACTGGCGCCATGGTAGGTGCCCATCGGCAGGTCTAAAACATACTTGACACCTGCATCCTTGAGGTTATAGCTGCGTAACCAGGCTTCAGCACCGACCGTGCAGTCCACTTGGCCGCGTTGAAGTGCTTCATAAATTTCAGCCCCGGTAATTGAAACTGGCGTTGCGCCCAATGCGCGAACCCAGTTGGCATGGCGACCGGTTGCACGTACTTTACGTCCCTTGGCATCGGCGAGCGATTTGAAGGGCTCTTTACACATCAGGTGATAAGGCGGAGTGGAATAGCCGCCAAAGTGGATCACATTATTTTTTTCGTATGCTTTTAAGCATTCCGGGCACTGTCGCAGCACAGTTTCATTAACGGCATTACCCACAACCAAGGCATTGGTGCCGAGTAACGCCAAGTCAACGATAGCCATATTTATCGGCAGATTTTTGCGGTGATAAGCTTCAACGATTAACCCACTATCCGCGATACCATCTGTGACGGCTTTTAATGTGCCTTTAGCAGAAGCCAGGGACCCCCCACCATGAAATTGGTAGTCAATTGATCCGTTGGTTTTTTTTCGAAGTTCTTCAAAATAGGGTTCTAAACCATCTTTGACAGCATTATGTTTAGGTAAGACATAAGCGGTATAACTTAGTTTGTCGGCTTGTGCGCTAGTGGTACTGAAAATCAAGCTTAAAAAAACACAACAAACACCAAGAAAAGCTAAAAGCCTTGATTGAATCATGTTCATTTCCTCTCATCGTTTTAATTATGTTTCAGCTTCATGAGCTGTGATTATTCTAAGAGCATCGCTTCAAAAGATACAACAACTAATGCATTGTTTCACGATGAACGTGGGTTTGCAGAGTAATACAGAAAAGTAGAAAGGTCGAATATTTAATACTTTCTTGATATGCCCAGGAATCTATATTATTTTTTGGCCAAGAGAATAAGCTCTTTCTTTAAATTAAGGCAGGCCATAAGTTCTCTATGAAATAAAAATATAAAGTGCCGCTATTCCCCTCGATATTCAGGCACCGAAATAAAAAAATTTGTGCTTACATAAATATAACCAATCACTTTAAAAAGAGGGCCTTGGATGGAAATGCATTTTGCTACGGTATACGAGTGTATTGCTGACCTGGATCCTGGTCTTACTGCGTTAGTCGATGACGTTAATCGCAGAAGCTGGGGGGAGTATGACCGTCGAGCGGCGTGCTTGGCGAACTTCTTCCAACAGGCCGGCTTAAAAAAAGATGCCAAAGTCGCCTTGTACACATATAACCGGAATGAATACCTGGAAGCCCAGTTAGCCGCATTCAAAATGCGGGCAATACCTGTCAATGTGAATTACCGTTACCTTGATGATGAACTCGTCTACCTGCTGAATGACACGGATGCAGAAGTCGTCATTTTTGAAGGCTGCTTTGCTGAGCGATTAATGCATATAAAGCCTCAGATCTCTGGGTTGCATACCTATGTTCAAGTGAATGATGGGCATCCCCGAATGCCCGGTGCTTATGATTACGAAGAAATCATTGCGGCACATGAGCCGGCACCGCGTATCCAGCGTAGCGAAGACGACATATACATGCTCTACACTGGCGGCACAACCGGCATGCCAAAAGGTGTGATGTACCGGATGGGTGTTTTTTTTCGCAACATGCTTAAAGGCTACGACTTTTGCGGGTTAGAACGTCCCAAGACGACAGAAGAACTCATTGAAAAGGTCGCAATGCGGCGCCGGGAGGGGCACTTCCCGGCAGGCCTTCCGGCTTCGCCCTTGATGCATGGTGCGGGTATGTGGGGAGCGGTCTTTATGCCTGGGAATTTGGGGGCTAAAACGGTCTGCGTATCGCGTCACTCCTTTGATGCCGATGCAATATGGCAGGCTGTGGAGCGGGAAAAGGTCACGGACATGACAATCGTTGGTGATGTTTTTGGCAAACCCATGATTGACGCATTAAAGCGCGCCGAAGCAGCCGGTAAGCCTTATGACGTTTCATCCGTTGAGAGAATTTTATCGTCTGGCGTGATGTGGACAGCAGACGTAAAAGCGGGGTTTCTAGCTTACATGGATGCTCTCCTGATTGATGCAATGGGCTCCAGCGAAGGTAGCATGGCCCGCCAGTTACTCAGACGGGGAGGCAACCCGACAACGGCCGAGTTTGAACTTAACGACAAGGTCGTTGTGCTGAACGAAAATGACCAACTTGTTGAACCCGGATCTGGCGACGTGGGTATGCTGGCTGTTCAGGAGGGTATTCCCTTTGCCTATTACAAAGACCCTGAAAAAAGCGCGAAAACATTTCGCCGGGTGAACGGCGTCGACTATTGTTTCCCCGGTGATTTCGCAACGGTTGAAGCCGATGGAAAAATCACTCTGCTTGGGCGGGGCTCTGTCTGTATCAACACAGGTGGCGAAAAAGTTTTTCCAGAAGAAGTAGAAGAAGTCATCAAAGCGATGCCGGGCATCAAAGACTGCCTGGTGGTTGGCCTACCGGACTCAAAGTATGGAGAGCGGGTTACAGCGCTGGTGACCTGTCAGGCAGGTTTGCCTACGAGTGAACAAGGCATCATAGACCAAGCGCATAAAAACCTCTCGGGTTACAAGATACCCAAGCAGGTTTTCATGGTCGAAATGATCTTGCGGGGCCCAAACGGCAAGGCGGATTACAAATGGGCAAAACAGCAGGCGGCAGCTCTTAGTGAAGAAATCGCCTGAACGACTTGAATTTACGATGGGGATGGAGAAAAGAACATGTTATTTGGTGAAGAACACCACGCTTTGCGTGCCTCCTTAAAACGGTTTGTTGAGACAGAAATCAATCCATACGTGGAAGCATGGGAAGAGGCAAAGATTTTTCCGGCCCACGAACTGTTCAAAAAACTGGGAGATGCTGGGTTTCTGGGTATTACAAAACCGGTTGAATACGGTGGCCAAAACCTCGACTATTCATATGAAATTGTCATGGCTGAAGAGCTGGGCCATATTCGCAGCGGTGGCGTTTCGACGGCCATCGGAGTGCAAACAGATATGTGTACCCCTGCGCTTGCCAAGCACGGCAGTGATGAGTTACGGCAAGATTATCTGGCTCCCTCGATTGCTGGTGAAATCGTTGGTTGCATCGGCGTCAGCGAAGTGGGTGCAGGTTCGGATGTCGCTTCCCTCAAAACCTATGCACGTTCCGATGGTGATGATTACATCATCAACGGCAGCAAAATGTGGATCACGAACTCGACGCAAGCGGACTGGATGTGCCTGCTTTGCAATACCAGCGATGAGGGAGGGCCTCATAAAAACAAAAGCCTGATTGTCGTGCCCATGGATAGCCCCGGTATTACCGTGGGTGAAAAACTCAAAAAACTGGGTGGCCATGCGTCAGATACCGCCCCTGTCTACTTTGATGATGTAAGAATTCCCAAACGCAACCGTATTGGGCAGGAAGGTCGGGGGTTTATCTACCAAATGGAGCAATTCCAGGAAGAGCGGCTTTACGCGGCAGCCAAATTTTTGAGCCAGGTTGAGGATGGTGTCGAAGAAACCATCCAATACACGCGTGAACGCCAGGTCTTTGGCCGTTCAGTGCTTGACAACCAGGTTGTGCATTACAAGCTGGCGGAGATACTCACAGAAATCGAAGCAGCCCGGGCCCTGACCTATCTGGCGACAGAAAAATACATCAATGGAGAAAATGTCACCAAACTCGCCTCTATGGCGAAATACAAAATGGGTGTCATTACCCAAACGGTACCGAGCGCCTGCTTACAGTTTTTTGGTGGCCAGGGTTTTATGTGGGACAACTACGTCACACGGGTTTTTAGAGACACACGCAATGCGTCAATTGGTGGGGGAACCAACGAAATTATGTTACAAATTATTTCCAAAGAGCTGGGCATCATGCCATCAAAGCAGACATGAATTGAAAAACTGGGGATGAAAGATGGATTTAAGTTATCCGGAAAAATATAAGGCCTTTCGTCAAGAAGTCATCGACTTTTTAAAGCAGAATGCGAATTTAGCGCCCACAGCAGACTTCCGGCTCCACCGTCCGGATCAGAAATGGCTGGACTGGCAGGCCTTGCTGATCGAAAAAGGCTACACCGCGCGAACAGTGCCTAAACAGTATGGGGGTTATGGTGCTGAACCGGACATACTGGCCGAATCCATTTTGACAGAAGAATTTTCGCGCGCGGGGGTTTCGCAAGGTTTAGACAACCAAGGTACCTCAATGCTGGTTCCTACACTGTTGGAAGTAGGGACAGAAGCGCAGCGTCAGCAATGGGTGCCGGGTACAATTCGTGGGGAAATCATCTGGGCACAAGGATATTCAGAGCCCAGTGCTGGCAGTGACCTGGCCAGTTTGAAAACGCATGCGCGCGTAGAAGATGGTCACTTCATCATCAACGGGCAAAAAATCTGGACCAGCTCAGCACAATTTGCGGATATGATTTTTATTCTTGTCCGCACCGAGCCTGATGCGCCAAAACACAAAGGCATCAGCTATCTGCTCATGCCCATGGACCTGCCTGGCATCGACATCAGGCCGCTGGTGACCATGACAGGTGATGCCACATTCAATGAAGTTTTTTTGACCGATGTGAAACTGCCAGTTGATCAAATTGTGGGCAAGCGGGGGGATGGCTGGCAGGTTGCCAACGTCACACTCAAATATGAGCGCGGAAAATTAGGCAACCCCAGGGAAGCCCAACAACGTTTCGAACGCCTCGTTGACCTCATGCAGCAAGAGACGATCAACGGAACTCCGTTGATGGAAAATGCTGTTTTAAGAGATCGGCTGCTTCGCCTTCAAGGCCGAATTTTGGCGATGACCTACAACGGTCAGCGGGTGTTGAGTTCAGACCTCAAGGGTGAAAACCCGGGCTTGGCAGGCATGTTGATTAAATTGAATGGTACCTGGTTGAATCATGAACTGGCTGGTTTGGCGATAGACGTCCTTGGTGAGCTGGGTATTCTTTATGACAACAGCCCCTACGAAAATGAAGGGGATTGGCAAAGAAAATACATGTTTGACTTAGGTTTAATGATTGGTGGTGGGTCTACCCAAATCCAAAAAAACATCATTGCAGAGCGCGCGCTGGGCATGCCCAAAGAACCCAAATACGCGCCGGGTGACTTTCCAATCGGGGGAGGAAACTAATGGACTTCGGACTCTCAGATGAACAAAAGCAGCTCATAGAATCACTTCGGCGATTTATTTCGCAACAAGCACCGTTAGATACTGTCCGTGAAGTTGCCAAGACCAATCAGGGTTATGATCCCGATATACACCAAGGCCTGGTGGATTTGGGTATTTATAGCATCCTGGTGCCGGAAGAATATGGGGGTGCTGGCCTGACATTTTTAGATGCGGCTGTTGTGCAGGAAACGCTGGCTGGTGGAGTCATTCCTTCCACTTATCTTGGCACGAGTATCATCGCGCCCACCCTCTTTCAAGTGGCCGGCAACGATGCTCAGAAAGCAGAATGGCTCCCGAAGATTTCGGCCGGAGAGTGTCGTATTGGCGTGGGTATTTCGGAGCTTTGCGGTGCCCGGGCAGGTGCCAAGCTCACGCTGAATGCCGGAAAATTGCAAGGCAAAGTATTGTCCGTGATTGATGCCATGGCAGCGGATACCTACCTCGTTGCAGTGGGGCGTGACACGCTGGCATTGGTGGACGCAAAATCGCCAGGTTTGAAGGTCACACAAATGACAGGCATTGATCGGACACGAAGCTTGGGAGAGCTGACCTTTAACGACGTCGCCTGCGAGCTAATGGGTGAACCGGCGGCCGCGTCTGCTGCATTGGAACAGGCACTGATTGCAGGCCGCATTGCCTTGGCGGCCGATACGCTTGGCGCCGCTCAGGAAATGTTGCGACGGACACTGGAATACGCACAACAACGTGAGCAATTTAACCGGCCAATTGCGTCTTTTCAGTCTCTTAAACACCTCTGTGCGGATATGGCAGCCAACCTGGAGCCTTGCCGCTCACTGGTCTGGTACGCGGCTCATACGTTTGACCAGCGGCCCGAGGAAGCGGCCTTGATGGCCTGTCATGCCAAAGCACATTTAGCTGAAGTGGGTACCATGGTCGCGAGAACTTCAACAGAAGTGTTTGGAGGTATGGGTTTTACAGATCTGATGGGCTTGCATTACTGGTTTAAGCGCATCGGGTTTAATCGCCAGGTTCTTGGAGGGCCTGAACATGTTCGGGATGAAGCCGCGATACTGCAAGGCTGGGTTCCAGAAAATCATGCAAAAGGGGTAGCGGCATATGCCAGTTATTGAGTCACGCGTCGATCACAACAGCGAGGCATTTAAAACCAATCGCCAGGAAATGTTGGCGATGATTGAAGAAATACAGACACTTGAGAAGCAAGTACACAACGTCTCGAATCGTAAGAAAGATCTTTTCCACCAGCGAGGGCAGCTTTTGCCAAGAGAGCGGCTGTCCCTGCTACTGGATAGGGGAGCCCCGTTTATTGAGTTGTCGACCCTCGCCGGTTGGAAAGACCAGGATGATGACGGGAAAGAAAATGTCTTTGGTGCGGGAATTATTACGGGCATCGGTTACATCGCTAATACCCGCTGCATGATTTACATTAACGATGCAGCGATCAAAGGCGGGACAAACATGCCTGCCGCGACAGCAAAGCTTTCGCGTGCGCAGGATATCGCAATTGAGGCCAAGTTACCTTTTGTTTCATTGATTCAAAGTGGCGGTGGAAACCTGCTTCATCAACATCGGACGTTCACCATCACCGGTGGAAAACGTTTTTTAATGATGGCGCGCTCTTCAGCGAAGGGACTGCCGCAAGTGACGGCTGTACATGGCAGTTCTACCGCCGGGGGAGCTTATGTGCCCGGTATGTCGGACTATGTCGTTATGGTGCGGGAAAAAGCCATGGCGTTTCTGGCAGGTCCACCACTGCTGAAGGCCGCCACCGGTGAAATTGCCACTGCAGAGGAACTCGGTGGTGCAGAAATGCATTCGGAAGTATCTGGTGTTTCAGAATTCCTCGCAGAAGATGATGCACATGCCATCGAGATCGTGCGGGATATTGTGGCTAAATTGAATTGGGAAGATAAACTTCCCACAAGTAAAAGAAAGCCCTTTAAGCCGCCACGGTACGATATTGAAGATCTATGTGGTGTTGTACCTACGGATTACAAAAAACCCTACGATTGCAGAGAAGTCATCGCCCGTTTGGTTGATGACTCCGACTTTCTCGAATTTAAGCAACTCTACGACAACTACACCATTTGTGGATTTGGAGAGGTGGAAGGGCAGCCTTGTGGATTCATTGGAAACAATGGCCCGATTACGCCCGCAGGCGCAGCCAAAGCCGGGCAGTTTATTCAATTATGTTGTCAGTCAGATAAGCCAATCATTTACTTACAGAACACAACCGGTTTTATTGTAGGCACAGAAGCTGAACAGGCTGGTATTATCAAACACGGTTCAAAAATGATACAGGCTGTCTCGAACGCAACTGTCCCCCAAATCACATTCATTATTGGTGCCTCGTATGGCGCGGGCAATTTTGCAATGTGTGGACGTTCTTTTGAGCCCCGCTTCCTGTTTGCCTGGCCGAATGCCCGTCTGGCCGTCATGGGTGGTGAACAGGCTGCAACGGTGATGAACATTGTGTACGAAAATAAAATGAAAGCGGCAGGCAAACACCCTGACCAGAGTTTCATGGATAAACAGCATGATGAAATTACTGGCTACTACGATGAGTACTCCACCGCGCTCTACTGCACGGGGCAAGTCGTAGATGATGGCATCATTGACCCTCGGCAAACGCGACGGCTTCTGGCGCACTTGCTAGATATCAGTGTCACGGGGGACAAGATGAGTCTGCCGCAGAACACCTTCGGCGTGGCGCGCTTTTAAATCGTTCGTCCAAGGTGGGCTGTTACCTGACTAAAAAATAAAACCATAAAAATAACAAAGTGATTAAAAAATTAAATGAGGACGGGGAGGAGGAATTGTGGAATTTACCCACGAGCACCAAGAAATTGCGCGAACCTACCAGCGTATTATCGAAGAGGAGTTCAACCCAAAGGTTGACCAGTGGGAATCAGAGGAGGTTTTTCCTGCTCATGAGGTGATGAAAACCCTGGGTAATGCCGGTTTGCTGGGCATCTCCAAGCCGGTTGAGTATGGAGGGCTGGGGCT
>DJFX01000042.1 GCA_002432635.1 Halothiobacillaceae bacterium UBA5861
GGTGACTGACAGCGGCCCTCGGGTTGTATCCCCACCCACGAGCTGCACCTGGTGCTGATCAGCCAAGGCGAAAAAACCTGTGCAAAAAGCCGACACCCAGGCCTCATCAGCGTCTGGTAAGGTCAACGATAACGTGACCCAAGCCGGAGTCGCCCCCATTGCAGCCAGATCACTCAAGTTAACCGCCAGTGCTTTGTGAGCAATGTCTTGGGGGGCTGTGGGTTCCGGAAAGTGCACACCGGCCACCAAAGTGTCGATGGACACAATCAGTTCTTGGACTTCAGGACATTTAAGTACCGCGCCATCATCGCCAATACCCAATACGACATCATCGCGATTTTCCACCGCACGCATGAAGTGAGTTTGAATCAGATCAAATTCACTTTGGCTCATGAGACGGTGCGCGACCAGCCTGACGCTCCACGGATCTTAGATCCTTTGCCAGCTTGTCGAGAATCCCGTTAACAAATTTATGCCCCTGATCAGCACCGTATGTCTTTGCCAACTCAACGGCTTCATTGATTGCTACTCTAAACGGCACGTCGATGCGCTCGATCAGCTCGTAGGTCGCCAATTGCAGAATCGCAAGTTCAACCGCATCAACCTGTTCAGTATCCCGAATCATCTGATCAGCCAGTAAGCTATCGATTCGACGGCGGTGTTTTAAGGCGCCTTTCACCAGTTCGCAGAAGTAGTCATTGTCTGCGTTACCCATATCCTGGTAACTCAGAAAATCGTTAACGAACTGGTCCGTAGGAGGCTCCTCCCCCATCAATGCGTTCATATGCCATTGATAGAGTGCCTGCACAGCTTTGCGCCGGGCATGCTTTCGGCCTCGTAGGAGTGATCGTTTTTCAACAGCATCATCCACAGGGTGTGGCCTTTAAAGTTTGTCCAATAAGTTGATCATCTCGATCGCGGTGAGCGCCGCTTCTGCGCCTTTGTTGCCCGCCTTGGTGCCGGCACGTTCAATTGCCTGTTCAATCGTGTCTGTCGTTAACACGCCAAATATAACCGGCAGGCAGTGCTTCAAGGCAATATTGGCAATCCCTTTGGTGCATTCCCCGGCGACATAGTCAAAGTGCGGTGTAGAACCGCGGATTACCGCGCCAAGGACGATCACAGCCTGGTAGTTACCACTCGCAGCCAGCTTATCAGCCACCAACGGAAGTTCAAATGCACCCGGCGCACGAACCACCGTTATGTCGCTGGATTTAACGCCGCTGCGCTCCAAAGCATCAATCGCCCCATCCAGCAGGCTTTCCACAATAAACCCATTGAACCGGCCCACCGCTATCGCCACTTTTGCACCGTTGGCAGAAAGCTCTCCCGAAATCGAACGTATATTTGTCATAAATTGTCTCATTCACTGTTAGTCTTGATAATAGTTGTCGCGGACTCGCCGCAGCATAAGTCGCTTATTCGCTCATGTAATCTGTGACTTCCAAGTCAAACCCGCCCAGGGCATGAAAGCGTTTCGGCGCGCTCATTAAACACATTTTTCGCACACCCAAATCCAGTAAGATCTGTGCGCCGATGCCAAAAGTGCGAATATCCTCCGGGGAGGACGGCTGAGGCTGAGGAGGGCGCACCTGCTGTTGGAAATTTTTGATGCGTCCGATCAAGCTTTCCTGTGTTGTTGCGGGCCGCAAAAGGACAATGCAGCCTTCGCCCTTTTCAGCCACGCGTTTGATGGCGTCATTCAATGGCCAACGTCCATTGGACTTTCCGCCCAGCGTGTCACAGAGTAAGTCTTCTACGTGTACTCTCACCAAAAAAGGTTTATCAGACTTTGGCTCTCCCATCACGAGCGCCATATGAAGCCCTGAGTGTGTGGCATCGCGATAGGTATGTAACTGAAAAGTGCCATAACGCGTCTCGAATGGTGTCTGGGTTACCGGTTCAATCGAACGTTCATGTTGAACACGGAAGCGAATTAAATCTTCAATGGTGCCAATTTTAATATTGTGTTTTTTGGCAAAAACTTCGAGGTCTGGCCGCCGGGCCATGGTGCCATCTTCATTGAGAATTTCAACAATCGTAGCAGCAGGTTCCAACCCCGCCAGCCTTGCCAGGTCACAACCGGCTTCGGTATGCCCCGCGCGCGTCAATACACCACCTTTTTGAGCCATAATCGGGAAAATATGGCCGGGCTGAACGATATCTTCCGGTTTGGCTTCCGGCGCGACAGCCGCTTGAATCGTTTTCGCCCGATCAGCCGCAGAAATACCCGTTGTCACACCTTCAGCGGCTTCAATCGAAACTGTAAAGTTTGTGGAAAAAGACGAACTGTTGTCATTCACCATTAAAGGTAAGCGTAATTGCCGACAGCGCTCGGCCGACAGCGTCAGACATATCAGCCCCCGTCCATGCGTGGCCATAAAGTTAATATCTTGAGGCCGCGTAAGGGTTGCGGCCATGACAAGATCGCCCTCATTTTCCCGGCTTTCATCGTCCATAATGATGACCATTTTTCCTTTGCGGATGTCTTCGACGATTTCTTCTACCGAATTAAGTTTCAAAATACCGCTCTCCTGGAGACGTGTTCGATGGATTAATCATAAGCTGAACGTTGGGCAAACCCATCCACGGGCTTGGCGGCTACACACGTGTAATGGCGTTATCCCGTTTTATTTTTTTATAAAACCCGCATTCGCCAACAATGTTTCCGAGATGCCGTCTGCACCCCGCCGACCTTCCAGCAATTGTTCAAGGTAACGGGCGATTATATCAACTTCCAGGTTAACTTTGTCGCCAACATGCAAATCGCCAAGAATGGTTTCTTTAAGTGTATGCGGAACAATATTGACCCCAAATGTATCTCGGCTCACCTCGTTCACAGTCAGGCTAATGCCACTCACACAAATGGAGCCCTTCGGCGCAATGTACTTCGATAAGGCGGATGGTGTTCGGACTACAAAGCGTTCCGAGCGCCCATCGGCATACCGTTGAATGATTTCACCCACACCATCCACATGACCGCTGACGAAATGCCCACCCAGTTTGGAGGAAGGCGTCAATGATTTTTCCAGATTAACCGCAGCGCCCACGCCAAGATATTTAAAAATAGAGTGCTCAATGGTTTCAGCCGAAACATCGGCCGCAAAGCTATGAGCGTCAATATCTAACGCAGTTAGACAAACACCATTCACAGCAATGCTGTCGCCCAGCGCAACATCTTCCATGGACATATTGCCCACATGGATACGGATGTACTTATCACGGCCCCGGTCACCGATCGACTGGATCTTGCCTACCGCCTGAATCAAACCTGTAAACATTGTGGTTACCTCAACCTGTAAATCAGTCGAACATCATCCCCTATTTGAGTCACTCCGGCCAGATCCATGTCAACCCGATCGTTCATCCGGAGTAACTCCGGCATAGTGAAAGCATGGCGGCCCAAGTGACCAAAAACAACAGGTGCAACGTAACATATCAACTCATCTAATAAGCCTGCGGATAAAAATGCCCCGGTTAACGTCGCTCCGGCCTCAATCAACACGTCATTCATGCCGCAATCAACCAGTACCTTTAAAACATGCGGCAGTGATAATTCGCCCTGGTCATTTTGTTCCACAGATATGATTTCACAGCGATGACGCATCGGATGATGGGGCACGGCCGTCAATAACAAGATGTCGCCTTCAGTCTGAAAAAAATGATCCGCTTTCTGGAGCCGACCGTGAGTATCCAGGACTACGCGTAGTGGCTGGCGAACAGGGCCGGTCTCCAAGCCCAGACTTGTCGCAGACAGCCTGACATTCAAACCAGGATCATCCGCCAAAACCGTATCGACCCCGGTCACGACACAGCTGCTTTGAGCTCGCCAAAACTGAACATCGTGCCGCGATGCCTCACTGGTAATCCACTTGCTCTCACCGGTAGAGAGCGCAGTACAGCCGTCCAGTGTCATACCGACCTTGGCACGGACCCAAGGCATCTGTGCGTTCATGCGTTTAATAAACCCCCGGTTGAGCTGACGCGCCTGATCCTCGCACACACCGGTGTCAACGCGGATACCTGCGGCACGAAGCCGCTGTATTCCCTGGCCGGAGACTTGTGGATTCGGGTCTTCCATCGCGACCACAACGCGGCTAACCCCTGATTCAACGAGCGCATCACAGCAAGGTGGTGTCCGCCCAAAATGACTACAGGGCTCTAACGTCACATACGCTGTCGCACCTTCGGCCGAATCAGATAAGGCATTCAAGGCATTGATTTCGGCATGAGGCTGCCCAGCCCGCTGATGCCAGCCGCAACCAATCACCCGCCCCGCTTTCACGATGATACACCCGACACGAGGGTTGGGATCCGTGGTATAGCGCCCCCTGTCCGCCAGCACCAGGGCTTGTTTCATATAGCGCACATCATTTGGGGCAAACATCAATCGAACCTTCGGCACTAGAGCAGGGACAGCTGATCTTTTGCCGTTTCTACGGGCGGTTCTTTTTCCAGTGTGTCAATCACTTCGCGAAAAGCGTGCACATCTTCAAAGCTGCGGTAGATTGATGCAAAGCGAATATAGGCGACATGATCCAGCTTGCGTAACTCTTCCATCACCCACTGACCGATGAGCAAAGAACTGACTTCACGCTCTCCCGTGGCAATGATGTGATGCTTGATTCGGTTGACGGCACTTTCTATCTGCTCAACACTGACCGGTCTTTTTTCAAGTGATTTTTGGATACCGGAGCGCAATTTACCCTCGGAAAAGGCTTCCCGGGTTTCGTCAGACTTTACAACTTTTGGCAGGCTTAACTCGGCCACCTCGTATGTCGTAAAACGCTCATGACAGGACAGACACTGGCGCCTCCGCCGTACTTGCACACCCTCTCCCGCCAGGCGGGAATCGACAACCTTAGTGTCCTGACCTAAGCAAAAAGGACAATACATGGGTTATACTCCAGAAGAAGTCCTGAATCAGGAACTGGCTAAAACATTATCTACAGCCTTTTACGTCTGCCGATTCAACTTCCGCGATCAGAAAAAGGCAAAATAACGAGGCAATAAACTCACTAAACGTTCATAAAATACAAGATATTGTAGAACGATTCCTTCATAATCGCTAGATGCGCTACTTAACCGCTCTGACACTGGTCTTTATTTTGCTGCAGCCGAACGTCTCAAGGGCTGACTCGGATTATTTTCACTGGACCACCAACTCGCCAGATTTTGCTTTGCACTTAAGCGGCAGTGAAACGGATGTGCGCTACGACGACACTCAAACGCCAGACTCACTCGAATGGGCGCAAGTTAAAGTGTCGGTTGCCGAACGCATTTTACCCGGTGTAAAACTTCGCTTGCACGGTAGCTTACTGGGCGCGGATCAGGATGATCGAGTAGCTTCCCGCGGCCTTGATCTTACAGGTTACGGCTATGGCATCCATATGGAATTCAACCTCACTTTTGCAACATTCCTGGCATTGGAAGCGCAGAGTGGCGTGACTTATTTTTCGACTGAAGACAACGTTGAAGAGCAGCAAGCTGAATTAGACTGGCTACACTGGGAAAGTACACTCGGTATCCGTTTAAATTACAGTCTCTTGGCTGTAAGAGCAGGCTTTCACTATCAGGAGATCGACGGTGAAGAGGAAGCCTTTGGCACTACGTTGACCGATGTTGAATTTGAGGAAGCCGACACACAAAGCGCCTATTTTGGGCTTGAGTTCCAAACGGATAAAACGGGATACGTTGGTCTCACCGCTTACACGGATCCGTTCAGAAAAATTGAAATCACCTTGCAGCGACGCTTTTGAATTGACAATCGCGCCCTTGACTCTAAACGCGAATACCATCCGCTATTCATGCTCAATTATGGCTAGTGGCGAACGTTTATTGCTATCATTAACAGTCTCAGTTTGACTAAACCAAAAGGAATAGACTTTATGAAAGAACCCGTACGTATTGCTGTAACCGGGGCCGCTGGCCAGATTTGTTACTCATTGCTGTTTCGCATTGCCGCAGGCGAAATGTATGGGGAAGATCAGCCAGTCATCCTGCAGCTACTGGAAATTACACCCGCCCTCAAAGTGCTCAACGCAGTGGCCATGGAACTGAACGATTGTGCATTCCCGCTACTGGCCGATATCGTCTGCACGGACAAACCTGAGGAAGCTTTTAAGGATGCCGATGCCGCACTGTTCGTCGGCGCTAAGCCTCGTGGTCCAGGCATGGAAAGAAGTGACCTTTTAGTCGATAATGGCAAAATTTTCAGTGGCTTGGGTAGTGCACTCAATGCTAACGCTAAAAAGGACGTTAAAGTCTGTGTCGTCGGTAACCCCGCCAATACTAATGCTTACATTCTCAAACAAAACACACCTGATCTAAACCCACGCAATATCACCGCGCTGACGCGCCTTGATCACAACCGAGCCATCTACCAGCTTGCGGAAAAAGCTAATTGCGCCATCGCCGATATCAAAAAAATGCTTATCTGGGGTAACCATTCCACCACTCAAGTGCCAGATATCAGCTATGCCACCATCAAAGGTGAAGCAGCCACTGGAAAAGTCGATGTTGCCTGGTCTCAGGGTGATTTCATCCCTACGGTTGCAAAACGGGGAGCTGCTGTGATTGATGCACGCGGTTCATCCAGCGCGGCTTCAGCGGCCAATGCCGTCATTGACCATATGCGCAGCTGGGTGCTTGGCACACCTGAAGGTGACTGGGTCAGTATGTCTGTACCCAGTGACGGCAGTTACGGTATTGAGGAAGGGATTATCTACTCGTACCCTGTCACTTGCCAAAATGGGGACTACGAAATTGTTCGTGACTTACCCATCAGTGAATTCATCGCAGAAAAAATGAAAGCCAGCGAGAAAGAACTGATTGATGAGCGCGACACCGTCAAGTCACTGCTCTAAATTTATCCGATAGCAGGGCTTGTTTTGGTACCAGCCCTGCTCATCTGACCGTTTTGATTACCCTGCCAACAATTCAACGACATTAGAAGCTAATCATGAGTGGAAACAGCTTTGGCCAACTGTTCACCGTCAGTACTTTCGGTGAGAGTCACGGTCCTGCCCTCGGATGCATCGTCGACGGCTGCCCGCCGGGTATGGCGCTGAGCGAGGCCGATATTCAAAGAGACCTCAATCGCCGCAAGCCAGGCACGTCGCAATTTACAACACAACGCCGTGAAGCTGATCAGGTAAAGATACTGTCCGGCGTTTTTGAGGGTAAGACAACAGGTACGCCTATTGGCCTGTTAATTGAAAACACTGACCAACGTTCCAAAGACTATTCCGCGATTAAGGACATTTTTCGACCGGCTCACGCCGACTACACCTATCAAAAAAAATACGGCATACGTGACTATCGGGGAGGAGGAAGAGCTTCTGCCCGGGAGACTGCGATGCGTGTCGCCGCCGGCGCTATTGCAAAAAAATACCTCAGTGAGCGATATGAGGTTGTCATTCGTGGACACCTTTCTCAGCTAGGCCCTATCGCATTAGACGAGAGCCATTTTGATTGGAACATCGTGAATGAAAATGCCTTTTTCTGGCCAAACCCTTCACAACTGCCTGAGCTGGAAAAATATATGCGACAGCTCAAAAAGGATGGCGATTCGATTGGTGCAAAAATCCGCGTCGTTGCAGAAGGTGTTCCGCCAGGCTGGGGAGAACCAGTATTCGACCGGCTGGATGCGGATATCGCCAAAGCCTTGATGAGTATTAATGCCGTCAAAGGCGTTGAGATTGGTGCCGGCTTTGATGTGATTGAGCAACGCGGCAGTGAACACCGGGACGAAATCACGTCCGAAGGTTTCCTCAGCAATCATGCAGGAGGGGTTCTGGGCGGCATCTCTTCAGGGCAGCACATCATCGCATCACTCGCGCTAAAGCCAACCTCCAGTATCCATGTGCCTGGAAAAAGTATTAATCTTCATAACGACAACGTTGAGGTTGTCACAAAAGGCCGGCACGACCCTTGCGTCGGCATACGCGCAACCCCCATCGCAGAGGCTATGCTGGCGCTCGTGCTGATGGACCATATGCTGCGCCACCGAGCCCAAAATGCTGATATAAGCGCGGATTATACCTAGCCTATAAACTTTATTTTTAAGGGGGACCGGATCACAGGTGGCCCCATTTCATAAGCGAATCCTATTGATGACAGAACAAGCCATCATTCTTCCACGTCCTCAAAAAGCCACAAAACAGCAAAACTGGCTGCAGCTTTATGGGAGTGCTCCCGCATTAGCCATCGCCGAGTACGCGCTGAGTATTGACTCACTCACACTCGCCGTGACCCAATCAACGGCTGATGCACTCCGCTTGGAAACCGAGCTACAATTTTATGTCGGTGGACGCCTGCCAGTCTTTCATATACCTGACTGGGAGACCCTCCCTTATGATCATTTTTCACCCCACCAAGATATCATCTCGCAGCGTTTGGAAGTGCTGCACACACTCCCTCACCTCAAGCAAGGCATCTTGGTTGCACCCATTTCAACACTCATCCAGCGTTTACCGCCACCTGATTTCTTTCAGCAGCATGTTTTCCTGATCAAAACGGGTGAACAAAAGTCGATCGAACAATTGAGAGAGCAACTCACAGAAAGCGGGTACCGACATGTCAGCCGCGTCACAGAGCATGGGGAATTTGCTGTACGCGGATCACTGATTGACTTATACCCTATGGCCAGTGTGAACCCCTATCGCCTGGATTTTTTTGACGATGAAATCGACTCCATTCGCACATTCGACCCCGAAAGCCAGCGAGGGGACGACGCCGTCGAACACATCCGTTTGCTGCCTGCCCATGAGTTTCCTTTTGATGAAGCCGGTATCAAACAATTTCGCAAACGCTTTCGCGAGTGTTTTGATGGGCTATCAAAAGAAAGTATTTTATACCGGGATGTGAGCCAAGGGGTTGTCCCCGCTGGCATCGAATATTATCTCCCTCTTTTTTTTGAGCGTTTGGGAACGCTGGCGGACCATCTGCCCAAGGATACCCATCATATTCGTTTTCATGGCTGGGAAGAGGCACTCAATAAAGCCTGGCAACAAATTGGTGAGCGTTATGAGCAATGGCGGCACGACATTGAACGCCCCATTTTGCCACCCCACATGCTTTACCTTCCTCCAGAACACTTTCAAGAAACGTTTACCAGTAAATTCATTGAGCTCTATCGAGAACAGCCGTCGAATGATCTGTCCGAACAGATCAGCAAACAGGCTTATCCCACCTGCCAACCCCCATCGCTTCCGACACAAAGCAAGGCAGAGGCACCGCTCCATCATCTCACAACGTTTATCCAATCCTTTCCTGGGCGCATTCTCCTCGTGGCGGAATCAGCCGGACGACGGGAAGCATTGCTCGACATGCTGCAGGAAGAGAACGTTAAACCAACCTTCGTAAATAACTGGCCGGCTTTTCTCTCCAGCGACTCCCCTCTGTGCATCACCCAGGCGATGCTCGAAGAAGGCCTGTTGCTAGAAGAACAAATTGCCGTTATCAGCGAGTCGCAACTGTTTGGAAAACAGGTCCGACAAAGCCGGCGCCGCTACAAAGCCACACCGGACGCCAATGCGATCATTGCCAACTTAACGGATTTGGAAATTGGTTCTCCCGTCGTGCACATCGATCACGGTGTTGGGCGCTACCAGGGGATGACCACCATTGACATTGACGGCATGGAAGCCGAATTTCTCACCCTGGTATACAAAGGCGACGACAAACTCTATGTCCCGGTCTCTTCACTGCATGTGATCAGCCGCTACACCGGTTCGAGCCCGGAAAATGCCCCGCTGCACAAGCTGGGCAGTGAACAATGGCAAACCGTTAAACGCAAAACGGCGGAAAAAGTACGGGATGTCGCGGCGGAATTGCTGGACGTTTACGCCCGCCGGGCCGCTCAAAAAGGACACGCCTGTACCATTGATGTACGAAATTATCATCGATTTGCCGACGCCTTCCCTTTTGAAGAAACGCCCGATCAGGAACAAGCCATCGAAGCCGTCATCGCCGACATGCAAAGAGAACAACCAATGGACCGGGTCGTCTGTGGTGATGTGGGGTTCGGCAAAACCGAGGTCGCCATGCGTGCGGCGTTTGTGGCGGTAGATAGCGGCAAACAGGTGGCCGTCCTTGTGCCGACAACCCTGCTCGCAGAACAGCATTTAAAAAACTTCCGCGACCGTTTTGCTGACTGGCCTGTTCATATTGAATCATTATCCCGCTTTCGCAACGCCAAGCAGCAACAAGCAGCGATAGAAGGTTTGCAGCACGGGAAAATCGATATCGTCATCGGTACCCACAAGCTGCTTTCAAAAGGGATTGCGTTTAAAGATCTCGGCTTGGTCATTATCGACGAGGAACACCGCTTTGGCGTGCGCCACAAAGAACATATGAAAAAAATGCGCGCCGAAGTGGATGTGTTAACGCTCACCGCGACGCCTATCCCTCGAACACTCAATATGAGTATGGCCGGCATGCGCGATCTGTCGATCATCGCCACGCCACCCGCCCACCGGCATGCCATCAAAACGTTTGTCACTAAATGGGACGATGCCATCATACGGGAAGCCTGCCAACGGGAATTAACGCGGGGCGGACAAGTCTACTTTCTGCATAATGAAGTGCAATCGATCGACCGTATTGCCCGTACTCTGGAAGAGATTGTTCCCGAAGCCACGGTGCGGATTGCTCATGGCCAAATGCGTGAAAAAGAGCTGGAAGACGTGATGCTGGACTTTTACCACCAGCGTTTTAATGTGCTGGTATGTACGACCATTATCGAAAGTGGTATTGATGTCCCTACCGCAAATACCATTCTTATTCACCGAGCCGACAAACTCGGGCTCGCCCAATTGCACCAGTTGCGTGGCCGGGTGGGACGATCCCATCACCGTGCTTATGCCTATTTACTCAAACCGCCCAAGTCGGTGATGACAAAGGATGCTGCCAAACGGCTGGATGCTATCGCATCTCTTGAAGATCTTGGCGTTGGCTTCACATTAGCCACGCACGACCTGGAGATTCGTGGCGCAGGCGAACTCCTAGGTGAAGAGCAAAGCGGAGAAATACAAGAAATTGGCTTCACGCTGTATAACGAATTGCTGGACCGCGCTGTGAAAGCACTCAAATCAGGACACATGCCCGAAGATGAGGCCCCCATTGAGGTGAGCCTCAATATCCCTGCCTTACTGCCGGCAGATTACCTGGCAGATGTCCATCATCGTCTCATCATGTACAAGCGCATTGCCAGTGCAATGACTTCAGAGGCGTTGAAAGAATTGCGAGTCGAACTGATTGACCGCTTCGGGCTCCTCCCGGAGTACGCAAAAAATCTGTTTCTGTTATCAGAAATAAAGCTAAGATGCGAAGGGCTGGGCATCAAAAAACTCGAAGCCGGCGCCGCTGGCGGACATATCGTTTTCACCCAGCAACCCAAAATTGATCCGATCACATTGATTGAACTGATTCAAAAAAAACCAACGGTCTATCAACTTGACGGCCAAGAGGTTATGCGGTTTAAATGCGAACTGTCTGATCCCGAGCAACGCATTTCGTTTGTGGAAAATCTGCTTGGCTTATTATCTTCACCCACAGCATCGTAACCGTACGCCCTAAATTATGAAAAAAACGCTATTTACCTTCCTCTCCTGTCTAATCTTCGGCTCATTGAGTGCTGAAGACCGGACGTACGACGTTGAAATGATTATCTTTGAAAATAGCCGGGCCCCAATTTCAAACACAAATTATTGGAAACCTGAAATTCTCGTCCCAAACCTATCAAATACTTTGGCTTTCCCAGGAGATGAAGCCGCAGAAGGCCACCCAAGCGCACCGTCTGCGGCGAGCAAACAGCAATTTATAAAACTTAAATCGGACACTTACTTTCTGAACACCCAAAAACAAGCGCTGAGTCGTTCATCGCGCTATAACGTGCTGACTCATTTACGCTGGCGTCAACCGGGGTTGGCAAAAGCCAATGCCTTACCTCTCAGAATAAAAGCAGGCACACCTTTTCCGCTCTATCTTCTGTCGCAACCGGGACATTCACTTTCAACAACCACAAAGCCTGAAAAAAACTTTTTTTTCGCGCGTGATCGACAACCTGAATTGTCAGAGCTGGTGAGCCCCATCCAGGGCTACCCTTTGGATGGTAGTGTAACAATCTATCTCGGGCGCTATCTGCATATCGTGACAGATCTGATTTTGACCCTTCCCACACCAGAAAGCCTACCCGTTTCAACAGGAACAATTCAGGAATCGGACGTGCGGCTGGGGAAGCAAAGCTACCGGTTAAATATACACCGACGTATGCGAAGTAAAGAGATTCACTATCTTGATCACCCAAAATTTGGGTTGATTGTTTACATTGAAGAGTTTAAGCCAAGTCAGGACTCTTCTCGTGAAGAGTCCTGACAGTTATTCACCCTTAGCCTAACTTGAATAGTTGAACGGTTGAGCGCAGTTGCTCTGCCAGGTCAGCCAACGCATGACTGGCCGCACTGGTCTGCTGTGTATCATTCAAACTGCCTTCCGAAATAGCGCTGATCTGCTCAATGTTTTTGTTGATTTCCTGAACAACAATCGCTTGCTCTTGCATACCGTGTGCAATCTGGGAGTTCATCTGGTTGATTGAAGATACGGCATTTGCAATGGCTTCGAGCGCTTCGTCAGATTCGGATGTTTTATTCACACTTTCTTCCGCTTTTTCATGACTGGCTGTCATCACTTTTACCGCTTCCTGAGCACCGCTTTGTAAGCGCTCAATCATTTTCTGAATTTCCTCAGTAGATTCTTGTGTACGGGTCGCCAAAAAGCGGACCTCTTCAGCCACGACGGCAAAGCCTCGTCCCTGCTCACCTGCGCGCGCCGCTTCAATTGCCGCATTTAACGCCAAGAGATTGGTTTGCTCTGAGATACTGGAAATCACTTCCAATACGCCAGAGATGCCGTTAGCATCGCTTTCCAATCGGCGAATGACCTCCATTGCTCGTCCAACTTCTTCCGCTAACGCGTTAATTGAGCCAATTGCGGTATCAAAAACGGCCTTACCTTCGGTTGCTGTTGAATTGGCAACATCGGCCGCTTCAGCCGCACTACTCGCATTGGCGCTGACTTCTTCGGCAGACCCCGCCATCTCGGTCATCGCTGCTGCGACGCTCTCAGTATTGGCACGCTGAACTTCAGCACCTTGTGTCGCCCGTTCCGCATTTTCGTTCAATGTCACCGATGTTTCGGTTAGCGAGCTTGAGGTTTCACCCAGCCGGGCAATAATGTCACTTAAAGTTTCTGCTGCCAAATTAAACTGGGAACCAATCACAGCAATCTCATCCTTACCTTTGAGCTCAACTCGAGCCGTCAGGTCACCACGGCCAAACCGTTTGGCAAAATCGCCTAGGGCTTCTAAAGAAGACTTAATGGATTTCGGCACGAGTATCGCTGTTAGCAGGCCAATAAACACGCCCAAGGCGACACTGGCAATGATCGTGAGCGTTCCCTGTTGAGCAAGGGCAACGCTTTTTTCACTCAAAGATTCAACTTGAACCCAGCTTTCCTGTTGTGCTTGATCGGATATCGCGCGCATGCCCTCGGATGCGGCCTGTAGCTGATCAAATTTTTCCTTCATGACATCATCTTGTACAACCCATGCCTCTGCTGCTTGGCCATAGTTATTCAAACTTTTGATTGCCAATTGGATTTTTGATATTTCAGCATCTTCGACACTGATGATTTCCAGGTCTTCGAGTAAGTAAACCGTCTCTTCAAGCGTTACTTTCAGCGCTTGATAGTTTGTGCGATCCCGTACCAGTTGTTCGCGTTTATCCAACTCAAAAAGCGTATGAATTTTACGTGTCAACTGGTTGACTTTGTTGTATTTCTGAACAAATGCAGCGACTTCAAATTGCGATATTGCTTTTTCATATAACTTTTTCGATTCGCTTTCCACGTACTGCAAAAAGTCACTGGTTGCCGCTAATACCGCTTTACCATTCGCTTCCATCTTGCGCTCAGCTTCATTCAGTGCCTGCTTGACAGATTTTATCTCGCCATAAATAGTCAATAGCTGATTCACGTTGTTATTAACAGCCGTAACACCTTCGCTCAGTGCGTTATCCTCGTACTGTTCTGCAATTTGAGCCGTGCTTTCCAAGGAGGCGCTGACGCCTTTTGCCCTACTCTCTGCATAGGTGATGCCTTCTTCCGAAGACATAAATACGAACTGAACAGCTCCCAGTGTTGATTCCAATGCCGCATTATTCACACTCACCGCACTTTTTAGAACAGGCATGCGCCAATGTGCGATTTCATCTGTCGCACTGTTCATTTTATTCATGTAATACCAAGATAATCCTCCCAAGAGTACCAAAATACCTACCATGGAAGAAAAGCCAACCAGCAGTTTTTTATTGATCGTCATGAGCCCTTCCCAATATGCTAATGTCTCCGTCATTTGGAATATCGACAACTAACCTGGATTCTTAACCCCGTTCAGTACCCTATCGAGCGATCATTTTGAGGAAGAACATACCTTGATCACAGCCTACATTACCCACCCTGCGTGCCTTAAACATGAAATGTTCACTGAACACCCAGAGTGCCCCAGCCGCTTGAGTGTGATTGAAGATCACCTCAAAGCCAGAGGCCTTTTCGACTTTATGCACCACTTCACGGCCCCCAAAGCGACAATTACACAATTAGAGCGCGCGCACTCAAGCAAACACATTAGACGTTTAATGGAAAAATCACCCGCAGAAGGCATTGTGTATATTGATGCCGATACCGCGATGAATCCTTTCAGCCTGGAAGCAGCATTTTGCGCAGCCGGGGCTGGTGTGCTTGCCGTTGAAAAGATCATGTCAGGCGATGTCAACAATGCCTTTTGCAACATACGCCCCCCTGGGCACCATGCCGAGCAAGAAGCATCCATGGGGTTTTGTTTTTTTAACAATATTGCGGTTGCTGCGCTTCATGCAATTGAAAAATATGCTTTAAAACGCATCGCAGTTGTAGATTTTGATGTACATCACGGGAATGGGAGTGAAGATATCCTTCAACACAATCCACACGTTTTGTATTTTTCAACATTCCAGCACCCATTCTACCCCCACTCAAGCACTCCAGAAGCGGAAAACATTATCAATATCCCTCTCTCCGAAGGGGTTGGCAGCGCGGAATACCGATATGCCTTCACACAAAAACTGTTGCCACGACTGGAAGCTTATCAACCCGATATGTTGTTTATTTCAGCCGGATTTGATGCCCACCACGAAGACGATATGGCCGGCTTGAACCTGGTCGATTCCGATTATTTATGGATCACGCGTGCACTGATGGGAGTCGCGAACAAAACGGCCCAAGGACGTGTTGTTTCCATGCTGGAAGGAGGATATGCCTTGGAAGCACTGGGGCGCAGCGCAACCGAACATGTGCGTGTTTTGATGGGAATGGACTAATGAAAAAAATCAGACTTAATCAAACAGGATAAGCATGTGCCAGCAGTTGTGCTAACAGTACACGTACATTCTTAATGCCTGCATTGACTGCATTTTCTAAGTCAGAAAGATTAATCTCGGTCTCACCCGTAATGCCTGCTGCCCAATTAACCACTAATGCGCAACTGGCATACTCAAGACCCACTTCCCGTGCCAGAGCAGCCTCTGGCATTCCCGTCATGCCGACAATCGTACAGCCGTCCCGTTTCATACGCTGAACTTCTGCGGCTGTCTCCAGTCGCGGACCTTGCACAACCCCGTAGGTACCCGTACTGACGAATCTTAAAGCTGTCTTTTCAGCTGAAGTGATCAGGCATTCCCGTAAAAACGGGGAATATGGGTAGGTAAAATCAATATGTTCCACTTTACCCGGCCGACCCTCAAAAAATGTATGTTCCCGCGAGTAGGTGTAGTCAATAATCTGATCGGGAATGACGATTGCCAGAGGTGAGCAGGCATCATCAATACCACCGACTGCTGCAACGGCAACGATGTGGGTGACGCCTAAAGACTTTAATGCCCAGATATTCGCTCGATAATTTATTTTATGGGGAGGAATGGAGTGCCGATGCCCATGCCGCGCCAAAAAAACAATTTTTCGACCGTTCAACTCTCCGTGTGACAGAGGTCCTGAGGGCGGCCCATAGGGGGTTTTAACCATTTCCCGGCGCTCTATTTGCAAACCCGGGATGCTGGTCAGCCCAGTGCCACCAATAATGGCCAGTGGCGCACTCATGTGTTTGCTCCCGCATGTTGTAAAGCTGTTGTCTGTGGACCGTCAGTCAAACCGGATGGCAGATTAGCGCTGGCAATATGCACTGTTGAGGTTGGATAAGCTATTTCTGCTCCGTGTTGTTCAATAATTTTGGCAATTTTCAACATGACGTCTTGCTTGATTTGGTGGAACTCAATCCAGTTGGTCGTATGCGTGAAGGTATAAACCATGAAGTCTAAGGAGGATGGGGCGAAGCTGACAAAATTGACAATCATAGTCAGCTTATCATTGATGTCATCATGTGCAATCAGCATCGCTTTCACATCGCTGATAATCGCTTCGATGACACCTACATCATCATAGCGCACCCCGACCGTCTCGTAGATTCTCCGGTTTAACATGCGCGATGGGTTTTCCACCACGATATTGGTGAAAATGGAATTGGGAACGTACAAAGGCCGCTTATCAAATGTTCTAATTCGTGTATGGCGCCAACCAATATACTCAACTGTGCCTTCAATATTGCGGTCTGGCGAGCGAATCCAGTCATTAACGGCAAAGGGACGATCAAGGTAAATCATTAATGCACCAAAAAAATTGGCCAGCAGGTCTCGCGCTGCAAAACCGATCGCAATACCGCCGATACCCCCAAATGCTAAAACGCCCGAAACACTGAAGCCCAACGTTTGCAAAATGACAATGGCTGCGGTAATTCCAATCGCCAGGCGGAGTAACTTACCAATGGCTTCACTGGTGGTTCGATCCAAACCCGGCTCATCTTCATCGCGCGATTCGATGCGCTGAATAAAATTTTTTTCCGCCTCTTTGATGAGCCGTATCAGAAACCAGGCAATCGCCGCAATGACGCTGACATTCCGTATTGGCTCCGCAACCTTGAACAAAGGATTGCCAGTCTCTGCCAGCACAATGTCCGCAGCAAACGTCAATCCCAGCGACCAGATTATTAATAAGAGTGGTGCTCTCGCCGCGAAAAACAGTGAATCATCCAGCAAGGTTTTGCTGAGTTGCAGCTTGCCTGCAATATACCGAAGCAGGATTCGCCCAAAGAAGTCCGCCACAACGGTCAAAAGTACAACAATAAAGACTTGGATAATCCAGCCATCCAAGCCAATAAAGACCAGCTTCTCACTCAGGTGCTTCAGGTCATCAATCATAATGGAGTTTATTGTATTTTTGTCTAAGCCACGTTATTTGCTGGACCGTTTGTGAAAATCGCTCACTCATCATCTGCCGCCTCAGCTGGCTCTGCTGAGCCGGTGGCGCTGCCATTTTAGCCAATCGAGTCTGAGACTCAAGTGAAGCGGAAACAGACATGTGGTCAAGCACTTCAGAGACCAGCGTGCGGTCATTGCAAATGAGAAGCATATCACAGCCGGCTTGCTGGGCTAAATCCACCCTGGCGGCCATATCCCCGGCTACGCTTGCACCTTCCATGCTTAAGTCATCGCTGAAAATCACACCCTTAAAATTGTATTCCGTCCGGAGTTTTTGTTGTAACCAGTAGCGACTGAACCCAGCCGGTTGCCTGTCAACTTCGGTGTAAATGACATGCGCAGGCATGATGCCGTCTAAACCCTGTTTAATCAAGGCGGCAAAGGGGGACAGGTCGCGCTCAAGCTGTGGCAATGATCGCGTGTCCACCGGGATTTCAGTATGTGAGTCAGCTTGCACAAAACCATGACCTGGGAAATGCTTACCGACACTCGCACAGCCGGCTTCTTTAAGGCCTTCAATAAAAGCCCCAGCCAATGTTGTAATCGTTGCCGGGTTTCGGTGAAAAGCCCGAGTTCCGATCACTTGACTGTTCCCTGTATCCAGGTCGAGCACCGGTGCAAAACTAAAATCCACTCCCACGTCCCTGAGTTCAGTTGCCATCAGCCAACCGACATCCCGTGCTAATTTCTCGGCCTTCGCAGGTGTCTGATCATAATAATCACCTAATGCGCGCATGGGGGGGATTGTGACAAAGCCTTCGTCAAAGCGTTGAACACGGCCGCCCTCCTGATCGACAGCAACCAATACGTTTGGCCGGATTGCCCGAATCGCAGCAATCAGTTGCTTGAGTTGATGGCGATTGAGGTAGTTTCTGGCGAATAGAATCACGCCACCCACCGCCGGATGAGTCAGTAATTCACACTCTTCCTGAGTCAGCTCAAGACCCACCAGGTCCAACATCACTGGCCCGTACATCAGACAGCTTCGTTACCGACCAGGTACACGATTGCTTGGGCGGCGATGCCTTCCCCACGACCTGTAAAACCCAGTTTTTCAGTTGTGGTTGCTTTGATATTGAGCGCAGTTCTGTCCACCCCTAAGTCAGAAGCCAAGTTTTTTATCATGCCGGGGATATGGGGTGCCATTTTGGGTGCTTGAGCAATGATTGTCATGTCCGCATTTCCGACCTTCCAGCCTTTTTTATTTATCATTTCAGTGACTTGACGAAGTAAAACTCGACTATCGATAGCTTCGTATTTGGCTGACGTGTCCGGAAAATGCTGCCCGATATCGCCCATCGCTGCTGCACCCAAGAGCGCATCACACAGTGCGTGAATCAGCACATCGCCATCCGAGTGCGCTTTAAATGCCTGGTTGAACGGGATGGTGATACCACCCAAAATCAGGTGATCGCCCAGCTCAAAGGCGTGAACATCAAAACCCTGCCCTACGCGAATCATTTTTGCTTTCATCCCGTTTCTTGTTGAGTTTGTTGTTGCAAATAAAGCTCAGCCAGCTGCAAATCGCCTGGGTGGGTAATTTTGATGTTGTCCTGCTGGCCTTCAATAATGCGCGGATGATATCCAGCCAACTCAAGGGCAGAGGACTCATCCGTCACAGGAAGCTGCTTGCTTATAGCTGCTTTCAACGCCTGATAGAGGAGATTAAAACGGAACATCTGTGGTGTTAACGCATGCCAAAGGTGTGCTCGCTCGACGGTTGTTTGAATCCGACCCTCAGTTGCCCGTTTCATGGTGTCACGTACAGGTGCTGCGAGAATGCCTCCAATGGGGTCTTCTGCCAATATTGTTTTGAGTTGTAGCACATCGGCCGTCCTCACACAGGGACGCGCAGCATCGTGCACCAGTACCCAGTCTTCTTTTTCAGACAGCGGCGCCAAGTAATCCAAGGCCTTCAGCACAGAGTGAGACCGTTCGGCGCCTCCTTTTACTGTTACGATACGTGAGTTCGAGCGAACAGCCAGTGTCTCCCAATTTCGGTCTGATTCACTGATCACAACGACAATGCATTCAATAAACGGGAGAGCCAACAGCCGGTCTAAAGTCTGCTCAAGGACAGTGCGGTCAAATAGCGGCAGATATTGTTTAGGTTGGTCTGCACGCATCCGCGAGCCAATGCCCGCTGCGGGCACAATTGCCCGGTATGCCACACTCATTTTGAGTCAGCATTGCCTTGGTGAACAGCGGGCTTGGTGTCATTCGGCAAAGTAATAACCTGATAAAACACTTCGTTATTTGAGATCATGCCGAGTTCCCCGCGCGCGCGCTCTTCCAGGGCGCTGAGCCCCCGCTTCAAATCCAGAACCTCAGCTTTCAATGATTCATTTCTGTCTTTGAGTGTTTGAATATGTGTATTGCGCTCTGCGACTTCATCTTCCAGCAACCAGACATCTTGCAACCCTCCTTCACCGAGCCATAAGCGATACTGCAATGCCACCAATAAAATAAGACCAATCAGGATCAACTTGTTGATGGTGAAGGGTTTTGTCATTTACTCATCAAATCTATGTCAATTATTTAAGCCGTGGAAAAGCCGAACTACCCGCATAAACTGCGCGTTTGCCCAACTGCTCTTCAATACGCAACAGCTGATTGTATTTCGCAATACGGTCAGAGCGTGACATGGAACCTGTTTTGATCTGGCCCGAGCGCGTCGCTACAGACAAATCCGCAATCGTTGCATCTTCGGTTTCCCCTGAACGGTGGGAAGTTACTGTAGTATAGCCTGCTTTATGCGCCATGCTGATGGCGTCCAGCGTTTCGGTCAGAGTGCCAATTTGATTGACTTTGATCAGGATGGAGTTGGCCACTCCTTTGTCAATGCCTTCCTGCAAAATTTTGGCGTTGGTGACGAATAAATCATCGCCCACAAGCTGAACAGTATCGCCAACTTTGTCGGTGAGCAGTTTCCAGCCGTCCCAGTCGTCTTCTGCCATACCGTCTTCAATCGTGATAATAGGATATTTACTGGCCCACTCCGCCAGATACTCAGTAAATGCCGCACTGTCAAACTCTTTACTCTCAGAGGCTAATGTGTAAATCCCATTTTCATAAAACTCAGAGCTTGCAACGTCTAAACCCAAGTAAATATCTTTACCTGCATTGTAGCCCGCGATTTCAACCGCTTCGAGTATTGTTTCTATTGCTTCTTCGTTGGATGACAAATCCGGGGCAAAGCCCCCCTCGTCCCCCACAGCAGTATTGAGCCCACGGCGTGCCAGCACTTTTTTGAGTGTGTGGAAAACTTCTGCGCCGCAACGCAATGCTTCACTGAAGCTTTCAACGCCTACCGGAAGAATCATGAACTCTTGCATATCAACGCTGTTATCCGCATGCGCACCCCCATTGATGATATTCATCATAGGAACTGGCAGTAACGTGGCATCAGCCCCGCCGAGGTGCTGATAAAGCGGCTGCTTCGCTGAAATAGCCGCTGCATGAGCACTGGCCAGCGAGACGGCAAGCAGTGCATTGGCGCCAAGTCGGGATTTATTCTCTGTACCGTCCAGCTCGATCATGCAGTGATCAAGCTCTTTTTGCGCCTGGACATCTTTACCTAACAATGCATCACGGATTTCACCATTGACATGGGCAACCGCATTCAACACACCTTTACCGAGGTAGCGCTCTTTATCACCATCCCGCAACTCAATCGCTTCGCGCACACCCGTTGACGCCCCGGATGGAACAGCAGCACGACCCAAAATGCCAGACTCTAAAATAACGTCGGCTTCTACGGTGGGGTTACCGCGTGAATCGATGATTTCTCGCGCTTTGATGTCTGCAATTTTGCTCATAGCTGCTCCGTTAAAACAAAATAAAGTATCAGTGATAAAGGTGAAATTATAGCGTTCTGTTTATAAAACTCTGTGCGCCTGTTCGTCTTCGTACAGTCACGCGTTTATAAATTTTACCACCTCTGAAACGACCTGTTGCGGCTTTTCCAATAAAAAGAGGTGACCCGTATTTTCGATTTTAACCAGTTCAGCCCGGTGAATCGCTGCGGCCAGTCGGTCCGAGTTTTCGGGAGGAATAATGGCGTCCTCCGTCCCGGTAATCACCAATACGGGGCAGCCAATCTCAGCCAGCCGGGGCTTCGAATTGAACACCGAAAGCGCGCCTAATTGGCCTTGTAGTCCTGCCCTGGGAATATCACGGAGGTAGGTCTCCAAAAATACGTCAATGGCTTCGGCCAGTGGGGCGGTAGAATTATCATGAAAGAAATAAGGCAATAAGGCCTGAATAACATCATCTCTTGGCTTACTCGGATCCGCAGAACTTGCCAAGGCCTGCATGGCTGTCTTGTCACCAGGAACGGCCTCGCGGCCACCATGTGTCGTGCAACCCAATACAGCTTTAATGACACGTTCCGGATATTCGATGCATAAAGTTTGCGCAATCAGCCCACCCATGGATATGCCCATAATATGCGCCTTTTCGATATTCAATTCGTCCATGAGACGGATCGTATCTGCGGCCATATCAGCAATAGAAAAGGCGGCTCCCGCAGGCTCAAAACCGCCCACTCCCCGGTTGTCAAAAGCAATCACGCGGAAATTTTCAGCAAGAGCGTCGAACACCCCTCCCCAGTCTTCTTTTGTCATGGAGTAGCCCGAGATCAACATCAAAGGCTCTCCCTGACCCTGCTCAATATATGGTGCACTGATCAGATCAGATGAGTGACGGTCCATGACTTCCTCCACAGATAACCAGGCTGTATTGTAGCATTGCTTTTCTGTTACTTTGGTGTAGGATGACGGCACGATAATGTAACTTTACGTGGACGCATGTTCCTAACGCATTCACACACATACAAAAATTTCCCGAAAAGCCTTCCAGGCTTCTTAGCGGCATTCCTTTTACTGCAGTCATTTTTACCGGTTTACACCTATTTCCATCAAACTCAGCAGTCAGAAAGTGTTCTTATTGCAATCTGTAACACCAACAAGAAAATTCTGCTGACCTTTAATTATGTCGGAAGTGAGCCAAGTAATACGACTTTACCGGGCCAAGAGCGCGTTCACTGCCCAGTATGTGTTTTATCCGCTTATGCCGATACGGCTCTACACCTTGATACGCCGAGCACACCAACACGTACGGACTACAATACCGTTCAATATCCAGCCACTTCCACACTCACTAGTATTGATCGCCAAACGTTCTATGCTATCCGGGCACCTCCTATCTCTCACCACATTTCATAAACCCGATTTTTATTCCTGCAGAGCTTGAATCTGCAAAAAATGTTATCTGTGAGGATAAGCCCATGAAGTACCTTTTTTTCATAATCAGCATGATGAGCCTGTTACCACTTTCGCTGTCTGCTGCACCGGCAGCAAACGACATCGACACGCTTCACCCTGTCGCGCGAGCCACACCACCTGGCATCAAAAACAGCGGGATATTTTTAACATTGAAAAATAACAGTGACACAGCACACGCGCTGGTCAAAGCACATGCCGTCGTTGCAGGAGCCACAGAGCTGCATACACACATCAAAGAAGACGGCATGATGAAAATGATCCCTATCGACAAAATCGACATCCCTGCAAACGCTGATACCCATCTCCAGCCCGGAGGACTGCACATCATGCTGATTAACCTGAAGCAAGATTTGAAGCCGGGGGCAGAAATTGAGCTATCGCTGACGTTTGAAGATGAAAGCACCAAAACGTTGGTTGTGCCCGTTAAGAAAGTAACCCCACCCAAAGGGCCAGGGCACCAAAAACACTCTACAATGTAAGAGGTAGACATAATGACATTTCAACAACCTGCCCATACTCGGCAGAGTGGAAAAGCTTATTTAATTATCTTTATGCTACTGGGCATTTTTCTAACCGGTGGTTTGTTGGGTCAATACTTTTCAAACAGTAAATCTCCCCCTTCGGATGCACTAAGCCTTGGTGGTAACTTCACGCTAAGCTCGGCACAGGGGGCTGTTTCACTCGAGCAATTTCAAGGCAAAGCTGTTTTGATTTACTTTGGCTATACAGCCTGCCCTGACATTTGCCCAACAACCTTGGCCGCTATTGGAGCCGCAATGGAGAGCCTGGCGCAAAATGAGCGCGATGCCACCCAGGTTTTATTCATTTCTGTCGACCCTGAACGAGACACACCCGAAAAGTCGCAGGAGTATGCCTCCTACTTCTATCCCAGTTTTATCGGTTTGACGGGAACCCTGGAAGAAATTGCCCTGATTGCCAGGCAATACAAAGCCTTTTATGGGAAGGTTGAGGTTGACTCTGAGCTTGGCTACACGGTCGGTCACACAGGTTCAACCTATGTGTTAGGGCGAGATGGGTATGTGCGCAAACTGGTTTCGCACGATGCCACACCCGATGAATTCGCCAGTACCATCAAAGAAATTCTCAAAAGTACGTAACCTAAAAACACAAAGCGGCCATTCGTTTGGCCGCTTTGTGTGACCTTAACAATAACAGGACGTTACTTACCCCGAAACCGAGCCCACTTTAAAAGTCCCCCTTCAACCAGTGAATAAGCGGCTGGCACCACGATTAAGGTCAGCAGCGTGGAGCTCACCATCCCACCAATCACCGCAATCGCCAAAGGCCCGTTGGTGTCTGAACCAGCGCCCAGTCCGAGTGCCGGTGGCAGTAAGGTTAAAATCACCGTCAAAGACGTCATCAGAACCGGCCTTAAGCGGATCGGGCACGCTTCAATCAGAGCAGTGCGAATGTCTTTGCCCGACTCGCGCAGCTGATTGGTTAAGTCCACCAATAAAATTGAGTTTTTGGCGACGAGCCCCATCAAAAGCACCAAACCAATCATTGAGTAAATGTTTAACCCTTTATCTGTCAACCATAGCGCGGCCACACCGCCGATAATTGCCAAAGGCTGCGCAGCCATGATGATGACCGGCTGGATAAATGAATTAAACTGGCTGGCCAAGACCATGTAAATCATGACCAGAGCTGTGATCAAGGCGAAAACGACATAGTTAGCTGTCTTGGCAAACTCTTCAGCCTGCCCGATCATTTTGACCTGATACCCCAAAGGCATGATCTCAGCTGCTTCTTCTTTGACGATTTCAACAGCTTCTGCCATTGCAACAGTTGGGGTGCTGAAAAATTGGGCCGAATACTGTAAGTCAAACTTGGAAATAACTGCAGGACCAATGGATGACTCAAACGAGGCGATGGTATCCAAACGCACCATGTCACCGGTATTCGAGCGCAAGTAAATCAGGCTCAGATCATCCGGGTATGTGAGCTTGCCCTCTTCTGCCTTGAGGCGAATATCATAACGTTCACCATCACCGGGGATATCGTTATAACGAGCCACATCCAAGCCGCCGGCCAGCACATTAACGGCCATGGCAACTGATTGCGTGGATAAGCCCAGGTTCGCTGCACGCTCGCGGTCCACCGTTAAATTCAATTGGGGTAGATCGAGTTCCAGACCCAAGTCCAGAGGGCCCAGTTCATCCCTTACCAAGAGCCGCTCCTGAAGCTGGTCAGCCAACCGAGAGACTTCATTCACATCCGGCCCAACCAATACAAATTGGAGGGGTTCGCCTCGTGAACCACCCACAGCAGGCAGCTCTGTTG
This sequence comes from Halothiobacillaceae bacterium UBA5861, assembly GCA_002432635.1. Taxonomy (GTDB): domain Bacteria; phylum Pseudomonadota; class Gammaproteobacteria; order UBA5861; family UBA5861; genus UBA5861. The sequence goes on from DJFX01000042.1 coordinate 24,995, forward strand.
CAAAGGCCTTCACACCCGCCAATTGAGCCAATTCACCGCTTAACGCCTTAATCAATTCCTGCTGAGAAATTTCTCGATCACTCCAGTCTGCCATGCGTACGATAAATATCGCCGAGTTGGCCTGCTGGTTCCTACCGATGCCAATCGCAGAGAAGTAACCCACGATTTCTTCATGTTTAGCCAGAACGTTCTCAATCTCAACAAGTTTTTCTTCGGTGTATGTCACACTTGAGCCTAAGGGGGTTTTAACACTGATGATAAAACGACCTTCATCTTGTGTGGGCATAAAGCCTTTACCAATATTGGCGAAGAAAAACCCACTGGAATACACCACTAATACTGTCAGTAGCATTACAATCCAGCGGAAGTTGAGCGCAACACGAAGAAAGGCAGAATAGACTTTCTCCATTCCTCGAAAGAAGGCTTCAAGTATGTTGTAAATAGCGCCATGGCTATGCTGCACTTTTAAAAACCGGGAACACAGCATGGGAGTTAGCGTCAATGAAACAAAAAGGGAAACCAAGACGCCGAACGTCACAACAACCCCAAACGATTCAAAAAACCGGCCAATAATGCCTTCCATGAAAATGACGGGGATAAAAATGGAAACCAGCGTCAAACTGGCCGCAATCACGGCAAAAACGACCTGATTGGTACCAATTAACGCAGACTTCATTTTGTCTGGCTCACTGGTTTCCTGAATCCGGAAAATATTCTCCAAGACCACAATCGCGTCATCGACCACCACGCCAATCAACAACAGCAAAGCCAGTAATGTCATGGTGTTGAACGTGTAGCCGGAGAAATACATCACAGCAATGGCCCCAAGCAATGATACGGGGATAGAAACCGCGATAATAAACGTGGACCGTAAACTCCGTAAAAACAATAACACGACAAGAGCCGTCAGGATGGTGCCCTCAACCAAGTGCTCTTGCAGCCCTTTCACGAGCTCTTGAATCAATGAAGCATCGTTATGGGCGATTTGGATTTCCATGCCCGGTGGCAGCTGCGGAATAATCTCTGTTTCCAAACGCCTTTTCACTTCATCAACAATCGCAACGGTGTTGGCATTACTGATTTTGACAATACCCAGCCCAACCGTCGGTTCGCCGTTGAATCGGGCAAGCTTGCGAAAGTCTTCCAGGCTATCTTCAACCGTAGCAATATCTTTAAGCCGGATCGACAAGCCTTGCCGGTGAGAGACAATCAGGTTTTCAAGCTCGGGGATATTATGAAACTCCAAATCCAGCTTGATCAGTTGTTCACTGCTTTCTCCAACCAAAAAGCCACCGGGCAGGCGAATATGCTCCCGGCCGAATGCCGCAATAATGTCCTGTACTGTGATGCCATAGCCCGCCATTCGCTCCAGATCAAGATTAACTCGGATATTGCGTTCACGCTCACCACCGATCTGAACCTGCCCAACTCCGTCAATGGTCTCAAGCCGCTTTTTGATGGTGTTTTTGGCGTAGACATTCAGCTGCTGCAGGGTTCTGTCGCCTGTGAGCGACAACCACATAATCGGTAACCCACCGAATTCTATTTTAGCCACCACAGGCGCATCGGTTTCTGAAGGCAACAACGGCAAAATTTGATTGATTTTGGCTTGCACTTCATTGAACGCCACATCCACATCTTTGGACAGATCGAAACTCACCGAAACAACGGATGTTCCCGGTGACGAGCTTGACTCAATATGGTTGACCCCAGGCACACTATTCACGGCTGATTCGATAATATTCGTCACACTCGAATCGACAATGTCGGGACTGGCCCCGACCAAACGGGTTGTGACCGAAACAAAGGGGAAATCAATGGCTGGGAAGCGGTCAACACCAATACCACGGAAACTGATAATTCCAAACAAAATCAGTACGCCAGACAACATGTACGCCAGGACGTGCCGGCGTATCGACAACTCAGGCAAATTCATTTAGTTGGCCTCCGCGAGCCGAATTGCTGCACCATCAACCAGGAAAGCCGCGCCATCTTCCGCAATGCGTTCATCTCCGCTTAACTCACCGGTCACTTCGATCCCTTCGGGTGTACGCAGACCAAGCTCTACACTTTTTTGGACCACACGATCACCCTCAATGACATAGACCACAGGACCAGTAGGACGCCTGACAATACTGGTTTCGGGAACAATCATTGCCCCCTCCCGTGTTTCGACGGTGATGATGCCGATGACTGTACCGTCTGGGCGCCAGGTTCCAGGGTTTTCCAGATCAACAATGGCGGTAACCGCACGGCTGCCGTTCCCAACAACAGGCCTTAATTCGGTAATCCTCGCGTCCACACTGACGCCGGGGGCCAGCGGGCTGCTCAAATGAACGGGTTGTCCTTTACTCAAACGAGCTGCAACGCCCTCAGGCAAGGGTAAATGCGCTCGCAATTTAACGTTGTTAATAATGGTAAATGCCGGTGTTCCTACTTTTACAAAGTCACCAGTCGATACCATTCGCTCGTCAATAACACCATCAACGGGTGAAATCAGCGCAGCTTTTTTCAACTGATCATTGATGACTTCAAGCCGGGCGTAAGCAGCTTTGAGCTGGCTCCGCAGTACCCGCACCTGGGCAATGGAATCATCCAGTTGAGTACTGGCCAGATAGTCTTTTTTCTTCAAACTACGGAAGCGCTCTACCCGGCGCTCTTCGTTGGCAATTTGAATTTTAAGACTGTCGATATCCGCCAGCGCCGCATTTTTATTCAGCTCAACAATCGTGGTATCGAGTGTAAGCAGGGTATCTCCAGCCCGCACCTCATCGCCACTGTTGACGCGGGTACCCAACACTCGCCCGCTCACTTCTGTTGCGACAGTCGGACTCAGAATGCTTTGTAATCGCCCGACAGATGACAACTTCACTTCCACATCTTTGCGGATAACCTGCGTAGCCGAAATAAGCGTAGATCGCTTTGTTGCTGCTTGATCTGATTTTTCTTGGCTATCATCCGCCGCTTGCACAACGGGAAAGCCGAGTAGTAATCCGCTCAAGATAGCGGTGATTAAACTTTTAGGTAAAACACTAAGCATACTCATATCGCCCACTCATATTGTTAAATATTATTCCGCAGAAAGTAAAAAAGATCTCAAGATAAGACGTTCTCTGTTAGTGGTCAGCGGGCACATCAGAATGATTAAGCACGCCATCCAATAGGTAGGTAACAACCGCTTCTGTATAACGCGAACTATCACCAGCAAAGTCAATTTCGGACATATGTTGGATAAATTTTTGTGACTGAAAAAAGAAAACATTGGCTGCGATCAGTAAATAAGCCAGTAACGCCGGGTCTGTCTCTGGCTTGATCGTCTGTGCCTGCTTTTCGTCCCGTAAGACAGCGGTCAACTTTGCAAAACTACTACCCAAAACACCCGCAGCTTTTGTGTATGAAACATCACTCCCTGGCTCTAAAACTTCTCTTAAAAGCAAATGAGAAAGCGACGGTTTATCATAAATGCACGCCAAGTGCTCTTTTACAAAGGTGCTCAACCGGTAACGCAGGTTCCCTGAGTTCCCCCCGAGCCTCCCCAAAAGTGCTTCAAACTCTGCCGAAGCACGTTTTAACACCGCTTCGTAAAGCAACTCTTTTGACCCAAAGTGATGGAATACACTGGCTTTACTCACACACGCCTGCTCAGCTACCAGTCGGACAGAAACGCCGTCGTAGCCCTTGATAGCAAATAACTGTTCTGCCGCATTCAAAATATTGTCTGCCGCGTCACTACTCTGCTGCATTCAGATTTAGCCTTTGAGTACGAAGTTGACCGATCGGTCAAGAAGCCCATAAATTAGCCGATGCCTGCGCTATTTGCAATGAATATTTAGCCTTTATTTGACACCTATACATTTTGACATGTTCAATGACAGGCACAGAGACGCCAAAATGCTGAGTTAAACGTCAGATCTCTGTACAAAAAAATAACAAAGAATAATGATAAATAAACTTAAGGAGTTTTCGTGATTAAATTAAACCCTTTTATTTTTGCAGCAATATTAATATTCACCACCCCTTTCAGTTTTGCAGCTGAAGTAGTCAACATTAACACGGCAGACGCGGCCGCTTTATCCACGAATCTAAAAGGTATTGGCCCCAAAAAGGCCAAAGCAATCGTTCAGTACCGGAAAAAACACGGTAAATTTAAATCAGCTGACGATCTACTGAATGTGCCGGGTATTGGCCCCAAAACACTCAACGAAAATAAAAAGTGGATCGCACTGTCGGGTAAAAAACCACTTAAGAAGTAAACTCGTTCCGACAATCCGACAAGGGAAATGGTTAAACACAGCCCGTTGGCTTAGGTAAGCCTGAAAATTTACAGGCCTGTTTAAGTGGTCCAACCGGGAAAAGGCTGAGTAGATACTCAACATTTCCCTTGTCTTTCCCCAAAGCCAAACCAATTTTGCGCGTCAAAATACGCAATGCGGGCGTGAGTTGATATTCAGCATAGTAGGCGCGCAAAAAGTCAATGATCTCCCAATGACGCGCATCCAGAGTGACGCCTTCCTCCGCGGCCAACGCCTGCGCGACATCGCGATCCCAGTCGGTAAGGTCCATCAAAAAGCCTTCTTGATCCACTGGGATATCCCGTCCACCGACATTCATAACCGCCATAACTCACTCACGACCACGCAACAACACTACTGTAAGCAGCAACCAAGTCAACAAAATCAATGTATTCAATCACCTCGATATCAGAAAGAAGCTGGGTTTCAATCAGACCCCGCGCTTCAAGATCAGGCTTGAGTGCGTAAAGTTTGATGCCCAAGGGACTATTTAACTGCTGGATATGCGTTGCACTCCCTACAGCGGCATACACACCATCCTCAATCAGCACGAGTGCAGATTGAGGACTGATTAAGTTCAGGCAGCTACTTAAAGCGATGGAGGTATGGGGCGACTTGTTTACTGTATGTAATTTTCGCATTGTGGTTACGAAAGGTTAAAAACCAAGTCAGCACTTTCAATCAGTTGAGATTGTCTCTGCGCATCAAGAGGAGTGACATCAATGAGCAAATCTGCCAATTGGATACTGCGTGCAGTCATCGCGCTTTCGTCCGCATAAACATTGTCAATGTCGTAATCTTTCATGGCGCGGAATATCGCAGAAAAGTTTTTTAACTGAAGTGGTGCCGTACTTTGATTTTTTTTAAGTTGAAAAATACCATCACCGATAAAAAGCAACGTCACAGGAACGCCAAATGCGGCATACATTAAAATTACATCCAAGGTTTCCTGTGCCACGGCCGATCCGTGAGGCGGGGTACTGAGAATAAATAAGCAATTATTGACTGGCATGACGCCCCACTAGCGATTAAATACAACCAAACGATCTGCATCGATAGCCGCCTCAACCAGCTGGCCCAAACCAGAAAGTCGAAAACCCGGTGCAAGATTGGCACAGAGCTTACCATGCCGACTTGCCTCTTCAGAATCCAGAATACCTCGCCGTTGCGCAGCGGCCACACAAATGACCAGATCAATGCCAGCCTGCTCAGCCAAAGCAGACCACCTCGCGACACTGTGGCATTCATCTTGTGGAGGCACGGTCAAATCATTACCGTTGTAAACCCCGTCGGCATAGAAAAAAACACGCTGCACGGTGTGCCCTCTTTCAAGCGCCGCACGAATAAAATGATAAGCAGTATTCGCCCCCTGGTGCGAAAAAGGCCCTGCGTTGACTTGAACATTAACAATCAAAAAATGCTCCGTTATTCACTCGTGGATATTTCATCATAGACACACGCCCATGTTGGCATAGCCTGACAAACAGAAGGTAGACTCTCTATGCTAACCAGACTCATTTTACCAAATGACGGTTACATCCAGCGGTTGAATTTTCAACGGGACATTAAGCCTATTAAAATGGAATGAACGGAGTATTTAGACAGGCTAGGCAACCAGCCCCGTCACAATAGCTGAGGCAATTTCATTAATGGGCAATACCTTCTCAGCATTTCCACGTTTTACAGCTTCTCCGGGCATACCCCAAACGACACTGGTCTGCTCATCTTGAGCAATCGTATGCGCTCCTGTACGCTGGATATCCCCCAAACCTTCCGCACCATCCGCACCCATACCTGTCAAAATAACGCCCATTGCATTGGCACCCGCCACACGTGCCACAGACTTAAAGAGGACATCGACGGAAGGTTTATGGCCGCTGACGCTGTTACCGTCCCGCAAGCGGCAGACGTACCTTGCGCCATTGCGTGTCAGTTCTAAATGGCGATCACCAGGGGCAATATAAGCCCGGCCAGGCACGACAGGCTCTCCATCGCGGGCTTCAGACACTCGAAGCGCGCACAATCGATCCAACCTCTCTGCAAAACGTTCACTAAATTTCGGTGGAATATGTTGTGTAATCAAAATGCCCGGAGAATCGGAAGGTAAAGCCGTTAATACAGCTCGGATAGCCTCCGTTCCCCCGGTAGAGGCACCGATTGCAATAACTTTATCAGTCGTGGAAAACCCAATGCTGGAAGCAGGCGCCGTACGTTTAGGCACAGCCGTCGTATCGGGTTTATAAGGCTTTACTTTTGCCCGAGCAGCGACTCTTACTTTGCGAATAATTTGCTCAGTATACCGATGTATTTCATGAGAAAAGTCGAATTTCGGCTTAGCAATGAAATCCACAGCACCGACTTCCAGCGCTTCCAAAGTAATGCCAGCCCCTCGTTCCGTCAGCGTAGAAACCATGACAACGGGCATTGGCCTTAAGCGCATCAAATTTTTTAAAAATGTGATCCCATCCATGCCGGGCATTTCAACGTCCAGCGTGAGAACATCAGGATTAAGCTGCTTGATCTTGTTGCGTGCGACCAAGGGGTCAGGCGCAGTTCCAACCACTTCAATATCAGGGCTTGACTCTAATATTTCTTTTAGAATTTTTCTGACTAACGCTGAGTCGTCAATAACTAAAACTTTGACTTTAGGTTTATTCAAGCTTAATTCCTTTAAAAAAGTTCAATATCGCCTTCGATATTTTTGCCTTTTAGTTGCTTGCTGTAGACTTGCTCCCTCTGGCTGACAGAGCTCTTCTGCAAGCTTTCTAATTTCTTAACTAAAACCTTTCCTGTTACTGGGTAAAATTTAACTTTTAATGGGTAAATATCACCCACACATGAAGAAACCAGTTTTATTTTTTCTAACTTAAGGTAATTTTCTACGAATTCTATGTTTCGCATTCCAACGGACCCAGCACCTTCAATAATTCTGGCTCCACCAAAAACTTTCACAAGTAAGTTAGATTTCACACCGCCGACTTTGATAATTTCATTAATGGTGTTTTCCATGGCGAAGCTCCCGTATCTTGCACCTTCATCTATGAGGGAAGATCCCTCCCCCTCAGGTAACATAAAATGATTCATACCTCCCACATTTTTAGCAGGATCATAAATACAAGCAGAAATACAAGAGCCTAAAACTGTCATAATCGTTTCATTTTTACGGGTTACATAATAGTCGCCGGGTAGAAGCTTAATAGAATTCATGAAAACAGTTATTTTAACTCAAAATAAACTTACAACTTTTCGTAAATAGTGTTCCCAATCAACTTGAATTTACTGGAAACATTAAATAATGATTCAGAATGACCAATCATCAAACAACCACCATCTCGCGTAACATTATAAAACTTATCCGCTATTTTCTTTTTTGTATCAATATCGAAGTAAATAAGGACATTCCGGCAAAAAATCAGATCAAATTTATCTTGAAAAAACCAGTTTTCAATTAAGTTAAGCTGTTTAAATTCAATCACGTCAGTCAGCTCTTTTCTGACTTTGACATAGCCTTCTTTGGACTCTGCCCCCTTATAAAACCACTGTTTCAGTCTCGAATCTGAAATGCCATCAAGTTTACTGACCGGATAAACCCCTGTACGTGCTTTAGCCAATACATCCGTGTCTACATCAGTCGCAGTAATTTTTACCTGCCACCCCAAGGGAAGCGATTCAAGTGTTTGCATCGCAATTGAGTAAGGCTCCTCGCCTGTTGAGCAACCTGCTGACCAAATCCTGAGCAGCTTTCGATCTTGTCTGTTTTTTACGTGCCTAGGAATAAAATCTGCCTTCATGTAATCAAAGTGGTGCTTTTCCCGAAAGAATGATGTCAGATTTGTTGTCACGGAGTTAATTAAGGTGACCATTTCCTGGCTCTCACCACGACTGATAACTTGGCAATAATCCCGAAAGTCACTTAACCCTAGTCTGCGAACATGTTTTGATAACCTTGCATAAAACATATCAAACTTATCATCAGACACCACGATACCGGTCTTCTTATTCGTGATATTCCTTAAATAATCAAAATCTTTTAAAGTAAATTTAAATTCGCGCTCACGGTTTTGCATTAACGGCAGATCTCTTAAAGTTTTTAATCCACATTGATAGGGCTTGAAAAGCCCATGCAATCAATCATGTTTTTTAACTCACTCGATATCGAAACCCACTGTATATTGATTCCCTTTTGGGCGGATGAGTGAATAAAAGAAAAAAGTAACTGTAGCCCTGCGGCATCTACTTTTTCTAAGCTTTCAGCATCTAGGTAAATATCTTGCCCCGAGTTTAAATAGTCGTACATCGAGTCATAATGGGAAATCACTTCTGAAACCTTCAAACAATTACCAAACTTTATTAAGTTACCTTCGGCATCATCATTTAACAGGTCATCACCGTCTTTAAAAAGCCCCCAACCACTGCGTTTCTCAGCGGCATCAGACTCTTGATCAAACAGCCCCCAGCCATCGTTATCTTCTAAATCAGGCGTTTTATCCATCAAACCCTCCTTAGATATCGTTCTCAAAAAGATTTAAATCACTGTTTTTAAACAAGGCATCAATATTCAGTAGCATCACCATGTCATCCGAGATACTGACAATTCCCATGATATAAGACGCGCTAATCTGAATATTTGAACTGGAAACGGGCCGGACCTCATTCGCGCTGATGTCAAGCACATTAGCGACACCATCCACAACCAGGCCAACCGTATGCTCCTCTTCAGCACCGGCGACTTTCAACACGATAATGACCGTTGTTGGCGTGCAATGCGTTTCTCCTTTTCCCAGCCGATTACGCAGATCGATAATCGGCACAATTAATCCCCGCAAGTTGATAACCCCGCGCATAAAAGAAGGAGCTTCCGGCACTTCCCGTACAGGTTGCCAGCCTCGAATTTCTTGTACTTTCAAGATATCGACCCCGAAGTCTTCATCACCCAGGCTAAAACTCAAATATTGCGTTGCTGCGCTCTCACGCCCGTCAACCTGACTGTTTGAGATGTGCATGCTATGCCTCTACGATGCTGACTGATCAGATAGATTAAAGTAAGCCACCAATCGCACGAGCTCCTC
>DJFX01000041.1:0-506 GCA_002432635.1 Halothiobacillaceae bacterium UBA5861
CCTTCGATCAAACTGGTAACCGTGTTGTTGATGCTACTGGCCACTGTCACGGCGAAAGCCGGATAGATGGCATCACCCACGGCCTGGGGTTGTACCTGTGTACTGTTTGCACGGGACAGACTTTGTTCTGCGTTGACACTTAAACGGCTGGATTTGGGTATCGCGGCTTTATATGTTTGAAGCTGTGAGGCGCTGTAGTTTTGTGTGTCATTATTTTCTTCGGAGTCCGAACATGCGCCAAGCGCCAGCGCGATAAGCCCGATAAGAGCGATCTTTTTCATACGTTGCCTCCCGCCTTTGTATCGGCTGTGGATGTGTTGTTTGTCTGCTGAGCTGTGATTAGAGTTTGCCTGACTGTTTAAACATGAAATGTCGATTATTAGACATTGTGTGTTTATAAATGGACACTTTTGGATTGTCTTATGCAATTTGCTGAAATAGCTCACATTTTAAACGTTAAGTCAGCGGGTTGCGAGTCGGGTTGAGGTATTCCTAATACCGTTTAT
>DJFX01000041.1:769-31000 GCA_002432635.1 Halothiobacillaceae bacterium UBA5861
TACATTCCGGCTCAATCATAAGCCCATTTTCAATATTGCTTGAGGTGTGTGGCCAATTGAGGATTTTAATCTTGTTCCGAGGAGCGTAGACTCGAACAGAAGTTGACCCTTAAGGTTGGCTTGTAGTGCCCCGTACCTTTCAATGGCCCGCCACCAGGGTCAAATACAGACGTTAACCAAGAATTGCTCGATTATATATCCACGCAAAGGAGCTTGAATCATGAAAAAAATGGTCACCAGTGCTGCTTGTCTCTTGTTGAGCGTTGCCATGGCAATATCGGTAGAAGCTAAAACACTACGGATGGCTTACGATGCCGACCCCGTTTCTCTTGACCCTCATGAACAACTATCGGGTGGGACACTGCAATTTTCGCATATGGTCTTTGACCCCTTAGTACGCTGGACGCAAGACCTGGGCTTTGAACCACGCCTGGCGGAGTCATGGGAAAGAGTGAGTCCACTGACAATGCGCTTTAAGCTTCGCCAGGGCGTCAACTTTCACTCTGGAACACCCTTTACGGCCAAGGATGTGAAATGGACCTTTGAGCGGCTCAGGCAAAGCCCCGACTTTAAAGGGTTGTTTGTGCCGTTTGAATCTGCCACGGTGGTTGATGACTACACCATTGAATTGACAACCAAAGAGCCCTATCCACTGGTACTGCATTTGGCGACCTATATTTTTCCCATGGACAGTCAGTTTTACGGTGGTAGCGACTCAAGCGGAAAATCCAAAGCTGAATTGAAAAAGCATGGTGATACCTTTGCGTCGAAAAATGCGTCCGGTACCGGCCCGTTTATTGTCACCAGCCGCCAGCAGGGCGTTAAAATGGCGTTTAAGCGGTTTGACGAGTACTGGGATACCGCCTCACCTGGGAATGTCACTGAAATTGTGCTGACCCCTATCAAAGAAGCACCGACACGTGTGGCGGCACTGCTTTCCGGTGATATTGACTTCATTGCCCCAGTCCCGCCGACGGATTTGGAGCGTGTTCGCAAAAGTTCGGATGCCGATCTGGTGACCATGACGGGTACACGCATCATCACCTTTCAAATGAACCAGGCACGTAAAGCTGAGTTTAAAGACAAACGTGTTCGTCAAGCGATGGTATATGCCATCAACAACGAAGGTATTGTGGATAAAATCATGAAAGGTTTTGCCACTGCAGCGGCGCAACAAAGTCCTAAAGGTTACGCCGGTTACGTAGAAAGCTTAAAGCCTCGCTACGATTTGGATAAGGCGAAAGCCCTGATGAAAGAAGCCGGTTATGAAAAGGGCTTTAGCATCACCATGATGGCGCCTAATAACCGCTATGTGAATGATGCCAAAATAGCAGAAGCTGTTGCTTCCATGCTATCTAAAATCAATATCCAGGTTGACTTGAAAACCATGCCTAAAGCGCAATACTGGCCAAAATTTGATGAGCGTGCGGCAGATGTGATGATGATCGGCTGGCATGCGGACACGGAAGACTCGGCAAATTTTTCTGAGTTTTTAACCATGTGCCCCAACAAAGAAACGGGCTATGGGCAATACAACAGTGGCAATTACTGTAATCCTGAGTTAGATAAGTTAGTGCTTTCCAGCCAAAAAGAGACAGACCCCGATAAGCGTGCCGTCATTTTACAGCAGGTTGAGCAGCTGCTTTACGATGAGGCTGCTTTTATTCCACTGCATTGGCAGAATTTGGCCTGGGCTGCGAGAAAGGGCGTGGGTGTTGATAAGATCGTCAACGTGATGAACTTTCCCTACTTGGGTGATTTGGTTATCCAATAGCGCAGGGTGAGTGGGGCCGCTGTGTGCAAGCTGCCCCAGTCTTCTCAGTATCGCGGTGGCAGGTGGCCACCGCCACGTTTTTCTGGATGCATTCATGACGGCCTTTTTGATGAAACGCTTGGGGCAAGCGCTGGTTGTGATGTTTTTTATCAGCCTGATCAGCTTTTCCATCCAGGATCAGTTGGGTGACCCGCTCAGAGAGCTGGTTGGGCAATCGGTCTCCGAGGCCGAGCGCCAGAAGATGCGTGATGACATGGGCTTGAATGACCCTTTCTGGGCGCAGTACTGGCGGTTTTTAGAACGGGCTTTGCAGGGTGATTTGGGGAATTCTTACTTTTTTAAGCGCCCAGCCCTGGATGTAATCATGGAAAAACTGCCTGCTACATTGGAGCTGGTGGCGGGTGCAACGTTAATCATTTTGGTGTTGTCTGTACCTGCCGGCATTTTTTGCGCGGTAAAACCTTCGAGTTGGCTTGCCAAATGGGTGATGGGTCTGAGTATTGTGGGGATTTCGATCCCCGTTTTTTTAACAGCCATCTTGTTGATCTACCTATTTGCTGTTCAGCTTTCGTGGTTGCCGTCATTCGGACGGGGAGAAACGGCATTGGTGTTTGGCGTTTGGGAAAGTGGGCTGGTCACTCGGGACGGGCTGCTGCATCTGATTTTGCCGTCTATTGCGCTGTCCTCCATTATGCTGCCCTTGTTTATTCGTCTGATCCGATCGGAAATGATGGAAGTTCTGGAGCAGGATTACATTCGTTTTGCTCGCGCTAAAGGCCTTCACCCCCGGCGTATTCTGTTTTTGCATGCCTTAAAGAACACACTCTTGCCCGTCATTACGGTAGGCGGCGTACAGATTGGTACCATGATTGCGTACACCATTTTGACCGAAACGGTTTTCCAATGGCCCGGTATGGGCTTTTTATTTTTAGAGGCTGTGAACCGGGTCGATACGCCACTGATTATTGCTTACCTTATCGTGGTGGGATTGATTTTTGTGGTGACCAACACACTGGTTGATCTGATCTATGGCCTGGTCAATCCGACGGTGAGTCTGGTGGGAGAGAAGCGTGTCTAAGTATTGGCAGGCCTTTCAGGCCTCTCATCTCGTTTACCGTTTTCAGAGAGACCGTGTCGCTATGGTGAGTTTTGCGGTGCTTTTAATCATCGTCGCGCTGAGCTTCTCAGCCCCTCTGATTGCGCCCTACGACCCTTATGATCCAATGCAAATTGACATCATGAATGCTGAAATGGCACCCGCTTGGAGTCCAGGTGGGGAAGCACAATTCTGGCTGGGTACCGATGCTCAGGGGCGAGATATCTTCAGTACCATTCTCTACGGTGCGCGTATTTCGTTAACCATCGGTTTTTGTGCCGTCTTGTTGCAATGCGTTCTCGGTGTCACGATCGGCTTGGTTGCCGGTTATTTTGGCGGGCGCATCGACAGCTTTTTGATGCGGGTGGCTGACATTCAGCTGTCGTTTTCGACATTGATGGTGGCGATTGTTGTGCTCGCGGTTTTTCAGTCTGCCTTTGGCACCGAGCTTTACAGTGACTTGGCCTTGTTCATGCTGGTATTGGTCATCGGGATTGCCGAGTGGCCTCAGTATGCCCGCACCGTACGGGCCTCGGTGCTGTCAGAGAAAAAGAAGGAATATGTGGACGCGGCACGCGTCATTGGTTTGGGCAGCGGCCGGACAATGTTCCGGCATATATTGCCCAATACGTTCTCCCCCATGCTGGTTATTTCCACTGTACAAGTGGCCAATGCCATCATGAGTGAAGCCGCGCTGTCCTTTTTGGGACTGGGGATGCCGGTGAACCGTCCTTCTCTGGGGTCGTTGATCAACAGTGGTTTTGAGTATCTGCTCAGTGGGGCTTGGTGGATTACGGCATTCCCGGCCTTAGTCCTTGTCATGCTGGTGTTCGTGATTAATTTGTTGGGTGATTGGTTGCGTGATGTGCTGAATCCAAAGTTGTACAAGGACTAAAGTATGAGGCTTTTGGAAGTCGACAAGCTGGAAGTCACTTTTTCATTGCGGCAGGGAGCGCTGACAGCGCTTCGTGATGTTAGCTTCACACTGGAAAAAGGTGAACGCCTGGGTATTGTGGGTGAGAGCGGTGCCGGTAAGTCAGTGGTCGCGTATTCCATTGTGAATTTAATCAGTAAGCCGGGCGTGATCACCGCTGGAAACATCCTGTTTGAGGGGCAGAACCTTGCTCTCTTGCCGGAGAAAGACATTCGGCGTATTCGCGGGAATCGTATCTGCATGATTTTTCAGGACCCTATGATGACTTTGAATCCGGTATTGACGATAGGTACCCAGATGGTGGAATGCCTCAAAGCGCACCGAACGGTTTCAACACGAAAAGCGAAGGAAATGGCGATTGCACAGCTTGAGAAAGTACGCATTCCGTCACCTGAGACGCGCATTGATCAATATCCCCACGAGCTTTCAGGTGGTATGCGCCAGCGAGTCGTGATTGCGATTGCCTTGCTCACAGAGCCTGAACTTTTGATTGCTGATGAGCCTACGACAGCGCTGGATGTGACCATCCAGGCGGAAATCATGGACTTGCTTTTAGGCCTGTGCGAGCAGTCAGGTCTGAGTTTGATTTTAATTACTCACGACCTGGGTGTGGTTTCACAAGTCACCCAGCGTCTTCTGGTCATGTATGCGGGCCGCATCGTTGAACAGGGGCTGACCCGTGAAGTGATCGATCATCCACAGCACCCCTATACGCAAGGACTGATCAAGGCACTGCCGGAAAGCACCCTGCCTGGTCAACGTCTTAACCAAATACCGGGCATGATGCCCACCTTGGCCGCCATTCCATCGGGGTGCGCTTTCCATGACCGCTGTGGATACACTCTGCCAGTGTGTCGTACCACCGTGCCGGATTATGTGGATGCAGGTCGTTCAAAGGTCGCCTGTCATTGGGTGGCCGAGCAAGGGGTAGAGCCGTGACATTGGATAACCGCGCGCAGCCTTCGTTGATCCGTATCGATAATGTGAGCAAGACATTTCCCGTCGCCAACCCCTTGAGAGAGCAGTTTCGCATCGCGCAGGGGCGCTTGGTTCGCCAGCAAAAAACCGTGAAAGCGGTGAATGGCGTCAGTCTGGATATCGAGCGTGGCGAAGCCCTTTGCGTCGTGGGAGAAAGCGGCTGTGGTAAATCTACCCTGGCGCGGCTAGTGATGGGGTTGCTGGCAACTACACAAGGGCAAGTCCTCTTTGAAGGTGAGCGAATTGACCATTTGCCAAGGCGTGAGATGCTGCCTTACCGGAAAAAAATGCAGATGATTTTCCAGAATCCTTATGCTTCTTTGAATCCACGTATGACCGTGTGGCAGACACTTGAAGAGCCTCTGCGCTTTCATCAACCGTCACTGGGTTCCGGCGAGGTCCGCGCCCGGATCGAAGAGGTTATGGTCTCTGTGGGAGTTGATAGGAGCTGGGGTGAGCGCTATCCCCACGAATTTTCAGGTGGGCAGCGGCAGCGGATCTCGATTGCCCGGGCATTGATGGTGAACCCCGTGTTTATTGCTGCCGATGAGCCGATCTCAGCACTGGATGTTTCGATTCAGGCACAAGTTTTGAACGTGCTGATGGATGCACAGGAAACGCACAATTTAACGTATCTCTTTATCACACATGACTTGTCCGTCGTGGAGCACTTTGGCACCCGCATTGCCGTGATGTACCTGGGAACATTATGTGAACTGGCAGAGGCGAAAGCACTGTTTGAAGCGCCACGGCACCCTTACACCCAGGCACTGCTGAGCGCTGTACCACGGTTACGCGATTCCCGGCCCAACTTTATTAAACTGGCCGGTGAAGTCTCCACGCCACTTGATTTACCGAGTGGTTGTGTTTTCCACAAACGCTGTCAGCATGCCAACGAGCGGTGTAGGCAGGAAGTGCCTGTGCTCCAGATGGTTGGCAGCAGTCAGCAGGTTGCTTGTCACGCCGTGGTTGAAGGGCGGCTTTAGCGATCTGTATTCTGGGTGGCGTGTCTATTTTGCCAGTCTCCAGTGGTGAAATTTTTCAACCCAGCGGAGTAGGCCCTCGGGCGCGTGGGCTCGTTTCCATTCGCCCGCAACGTATTTGTTCGCTTCGGCCATCGTAGGATAAATATGGATAGTGCCCAGGATTTTATTGAGGCCAATGCCGTGCTTCATGGCGGAGACGTATTCAGCAATTAAGTCGCCGGCATGAGCACCGACAAGGGTGACCCCCAGGATTTTATCTTTACCCGGGACTGTGAGGACTTTAATAAAGCCATGTGCTTCTTCGTCGGCAATCGCTCTGTCCAGGTCATCAATTCCGTAGGTGGTTACCTCATAAGGAACCTCTCGCTCTTTCGCTTCCAGTTCATTGAGTCCGACACGGGCGACTTCCGGGTCAGTAAATGTTGACCAGGGAATCACGGAGTAATCCGCTTTAAACTTTTTGAACATGCCAAACAGAGCATTGACCGATGCATACCAGGCCTGATGAGAGGCCGTGTGAGTGAATTGATAAGGGCCTGCCACATCACCACACGCGTAAATATTCGGGTAATTGGTTTGCAGAAAAGCATTGGTCTTGATTGTTTTGCGGTCATTGATTTCAATGCCGAGTTCTTCGGCTCCGAAACCCTGGGTATTGGCTGCTCGCCCGACGGCCAGCAGTACGTTGTCAAAGGGAATGTCGACCGTGTTGCCTTCACACTCGCAGACCAGCACTTTCTCTGTCCCACGAACTTCAAAAGACTTTGCCTGATGCTTTGTGAGTACACGGATATTCTCGCGCTCGAAACGTTGTTGAACGGTATCCGAGACTTCCGGGTCTTCGCGCATCATTAAGCGTGGTTGTTGCTGGACTATCGAGACCCGACTGCCGAAACGGGCGAAACACTGTGCCAGCTCACAGCCAATCGGCCCCCCACCAATGACGATGAGGCGCTGCGGTAGTGCGCGCAGGCCCCAGACCGTGTCGGATGTTAAGTAATCGATTTTTTCCAAGCCCGGAATGGGTGGAACAAAAGGGCGTGCACCGGTGGCAATGATGATATTGCGTGTACTGAGTGTGCGGCCGTTGACTTGTACATGGTAAGGCGATGTTATTTGGGCCTCACCTTCAATGACATCCACGCCCAGCCCGGTATAGCGTTCAATGGAGTCATGCGGCTCAACGGTGCGAATAACTCGGTGGACGCGGTCCATGATGTCCGCAAAATCAAACTCGGCCGAGGCCGCTTTAAAGCCAAGCTCGTGTGCGCGCTTTGTTTGCTGATAGAAGCTGGCAGAACGGATGAGCGCCTTGGAGGGCACGCAGCCGGTATTGAGGCAGTCGCCACCCATTTTGTGCCGCTCGATGAGCGTCACCTTCGATTTGACTGCCGCAGCGATATACGCACTCACAAGGCCTGCCGAACCGGCACCGATCACCACGAGGTTGCGGTCAAACGATTGAGGTTTGGGATGGTTTTTTAAAACCCGTCGTGACTGAATAAATGACACCAGTTTTTTTGCAATTAATGGGAAGAGCCCGAGCAGAACAAAAGAGGCAATGAGCGCAGGTGACAGAATGCCAGAAAGTGATTCTATCTTTGCCAGTTGTGTGCCGGCGTTGACGTAAACCCAGGTGCCAGGAAGCATGCCAATCTGGCTGACAAAAAAGAAGGTGATCACACGGATTGGCATTAACCCCATCAGGAGGTTAATCAAAAAAAATGGAAAGATCGGCACTAACCTCAGGGTAAAAAGATAAAAGGCGCCTTCTTTTTCAATGCCCTCGTTAATGGTTTTGAGTTTGTCACGGAATTTGTTTTGTACGCTGTCGCGGAGAATGTAGCGTGAAGCGAGAAATGCAATGGTTGCACCGATAGTGGACGCGAAAGAGACCAGAACCAAGCCAGTCAATGTGCCAAAAATGGCTCCGCCAGCCAATGTCATGACGGCGGCGCCCGGCAGGGAAACGCCAGTAATGATGACATAGGCAATAAAATAAATGCCTAGTGTTTGGAGTGGATGAGCCTGGTAATAGGCTTGCAAACTTTCTTGCTGCGACTTGATATAGTCCAATGTGAGGTATTGACCGAGGTCAAAGGCATAGAAAAGTCCAGCCAACACAGTGAATACGGCAATGATTAGAAGTTTTTTGGCCATAGTGGGTGCTGCCCCGAGTTATTTTTGTGTGAATAAAGGTGTGCAGCTAGTCTGACGCGTTAATAAATATTTAGTTCAATTTTGCTGAAAATGGTGTTTATTTTTTCTTTGTTCGAAGCCTGCCTGGCCTGGTCGACCAGCTCTTGAGTCAGGTGAGGGGCAAACAGCTCCATAAAGTCGTACATATAGCGCCGTAAAAACATATTGCGGCGGAAACCTATTTTCGTACTGCTATTGGGGAAAAGGTGGCCGGCATCAAGTGAAATCAGGTCTTTATCGTCGCTTGGATTGTAGGCCATTCTGGCAATAATACCGATGCCAATGCCCAAACGTACATAGGTTTTGATGATGTCAGAGTCGACAGCAGTGAACACCACGTTAGGCTTTAAATGAGCTTTTGCAAAAGTGTGGTCGAGCTGTGATCGGCCCGTAAAGCCGAAAACGTATGTAACGATAGGGTGTGCCGCAATTTGTTCAAGTGATAGTTTTTTTACGTCTTCCAATGGGTGTCCTGGCGGAACAAGAACACAGCGATTCCAAAGGTAGCAGGGCATCATGATTAAGCGGTCATTTTCTGCAATTGCTTCGGTGGCAATGGCGATGTCGACTTCTCCTGATGCCGCCATTTCGGCGATTTCCTCGGGCCGCCCTTGTTGCATTTGCAGGTTAATGCCGGGGTGGCGGCGGCGAAACTCGCGAACCACAGGAGGTAAGGCATAACGTGCCTGAGTGTGTGTGGTGGCAATCCGCAGTGTACCGTGCGTGTCATCTTTAAATTCGGAGGCCAAATGACGAATATTGTTGACTTCATCCATGATGTTGTTGGCGCGTTCAAGAATCTGCTTGCCGACAGGGGTGATATGCGTCAGGTTTTTCCCGCTGCGGACAAAGAGTTGTACGCCAAGTTCTTCTTCAAGTAATTTAATCTGTTTACTGACGCCCGGCTGTGAGGTGTAAAGCTTTTCTGATGCGGCGGAGATATTGAGATTATTGTTTGCAATCGCAATCAAGTAGCGAAGCTGTTGCAATTTCATGGGCTGATTCCAACAAAGAGTTCTTTTGAGTATACAGCGATTTTTTTGAAATTCTGCCAGCCCGAAAAAAGAAATAAATGGATGTCGCGAGAGAGAGGCCGGGGAGTAAAATCCTCCCCGGCGGTATTACGTTAAAGACGCATGGTCTGTGCGATGAGTGTGCGTTGAATTTCGGACGTGCCGCCGCCGATCGTAGCTTGCATACCTTCTCTGAAGTAACGTTCCATGTCAGCCTCTGGCAACATGCCGTGTCCTCCCATGATCTGGATGCCCTGGCGGCTGACTTTTTGTAATGTTTCAGAAGCATGGAGTTTTGCCATCGAAACTTCCCGCAATGCGTTCTGCCCTGCATCCATCATGGCGGCTGCACGGTAAGTCAGCAAACGAGCGGCATCCACCTCGGTCTGCATGTCGGCCAGCATGTGGCGCAACGTTTGGAACTTGAAAATGGGTTGGCCAAAGGCCTCACGCTGGTGTGCATAAGCCAGTGCATCGTCAACAGCCTGCTGCGCACAGCCCACGTAACCTGCGGCCACAGCAACTCTTTCAAGTTCGAGGTGTCCGGTAATGATTTTCCAGCCTTGACCTTCTTTGCCTAAGCGGTTTTCAACCGGTATCTTGGCGCCATCTAAAAAAATCTGGTTGGTGCCAGTGCCACGTCGAGCCAGTGTTTTTAATTTGCGCAACTCCATATTGGGCGTGTCATTAGGGATGATCAGGATTGATAGTCCTTCCCGTTTGGGTGCGTCGGGGTCAGTTCTTACGAGCATGCAGATAATGCAGTTTTTCGCGCTGGAACCGGAACACCATTGTTTGAGCCCTGTTACAGAATAGTGGTCTCCCTCTTTTACAGCGCGTGTGGTTGCCGCGGCGGCATCTGAACCAGCATGAGGTTCTGAGATCGAGACTGCAAACCGGCCAGTACCTTCAATAAATGGCCTTAAAAATTTTTCTTGCTGCTCAGGAGTGCCGTATTTGACGAGATTTTGTGCAGTGAATTGGGAAACGCCGAGCGTGGCAACGAAATCGACGCCGTACTTGCCCATGGCCTCATTAAAAATGACATAGGACATGGCGTCTGCGCCCATACCTCCAAGCTCCTCAGGGATGAGCATGGTCATCATGCCTTGTTCGTGCAGTTTGTCGAAGCCCTCGTAGTAGTATTCTCGGTTCATGTCGCATTCGCGAATGTATTCGCGGGTAATTTCCTTGTCCATGACGCGATGGCAAGTATCTTTCCACTGTTGTTGTTCTTCGGTTAAAAAATTCCAAAAGCTCATGAGCCGAGCCTCCCTCTATGACATGTTGTTGTATTGGTTGTGTGGGTGGAGAGTTTATTGTTTTAAAGGTGATATTTTCCCTCAAAAGGTTCTCCCATTAAACCGGGTCTGTCAAGATACGTTGTTTCAAAATTTGTTAAGCGTGTGCTGTTAATGTAAGAGGTCTAGAGAGTGTGCTAGTGCTGTGCAGGTTTCTATTGCGTTACGAAGGGTGTGAGTTTTTTAGCTTTCAAGACAGCAGCATTCGATCAAATTGACATTGATTTATGTCATTAATGGTGTGTGATTTTCGTGTTACGTTTCGAACGCGCTTAGGCTAAAATCTGGCATTTTTGGATCAGAGGGTGCGTGCCTTTATGGTTGAGTTTTCTGAGTTGCTCCGATATCTGAATCAACTACTCAAACCGGCTGATTTTGACGACTACTGCCCTAACGGTCTGCAAGTGGAAGGGCGTCCGACTGTGCACCGTTTGGTGACCGGAGTTACGGCCTCACAGGCGCTGATTGAAAAAGCGATTGAGTTTGAGGCTGATGCTGTTTTAGTACACCACGGTTATTTTTGGAAAGGTGAGCCTGCAGTTGTGACGGGGATGAAACGCCAGCGTTTACGCCGTTTGTTGCAGCACGACATTAACCTGCTCGCCTACCACCTGCCTTTGGATGCCCACCCTTTATACGGGAATAATGCACAGCTTGCTGCTTTGCTCAATATTCGTGTTGACAGGGAACGTGCAGAAAAAGGGAATGGGTTGCTTTGGTCAGGTACATTACCCGATGCTTTTACGGCCGGTGATTTTACCGAATACCTTCAAGAAAAGCTTGGGGGGCGACCGCCATTGCACATTGGCGATCAACAGAGAAATATTTCCACCATTGCTTGGTGTACCGGGGGTGGACAAGGCTTGATTGAGGCGGCCTGCGAACTTGGGGTGGACGTGTTTTTAACCGGAGAAGCCTCAGAGCAAACAACGCACGTTGCACGAGAGCGCGGCATTGAATTTTTTGCGGCCGGTCATCATGCGACTGAGCGGGGTGGAGTTAAAGCCCTGGGGGAGCATTTGGCAGATGTTTATAGTATTGATAGTCAATTCATTGATATCGATAATCCCGTTTAACCTTAAAAGTAAGGTGTCTTTCCAGTGTAAGAGGCGGTGTTCTGTGATAAAATCAGCAAGGTTTTGTAAATTATTTTTGTGATTGGAGAGCTGTAGGATGAGTAGCGAAAACGTGGTGAATGCAGGGTCATTCTCCACTGCCAATATTGATAAAGGGCGGCGGCGCTTTCTTATCGCGACAACCAGTGTTGTCGGCGCCGTAGGTGTTGTTGGGCTGGCAACACCATTTATATCTTCCATGTTGCCTAGTGCGAAGGCCAAAGCGGCTGGGGCGCCTGTCGAAGCGGATATAAGTAAGTTAGAGCCTGGACAGCTTGTGACCTACGAATGGCGGGGTAAACCTGTTTGGATTGTGCGACGAACAGATGATGCACTTAAAAGCTTGTCTTCTGTGGTGGATAAGCTGCGAGACCCTGAGTCAGACGAATCACTCCAGCCAGAGTACACCAAGAATACCTGGCGCTCTATTAATAAGGAATATCTCGTTCTGATCGGTGTATGCACTCACTTAGGGTGCTCGCCGACTTACATGCCAGAGATTGAGGGTGACTGGCGTGGTGGTTTTTTCTGTCCTTGCCATGGTTCAAAGTTCGATTTTGCCGGGCGCGTTTATAAAGGTGTCCCAGCACCCTTGAATCTTGAGGTGCCTCCGCACCATTTTTTGAGTGACAACCGTATATTGATTGGTGA
The DNA here is from genome assembly GCA_002432635.1 of Halothiobacillaceae bacterium UBA5861. Taxonomy (GTDB): domain Bacteria; phylum Pseudomonadota; class Gammaproteobacteria; order UBA5861; family UBA5861; genus UBA5861. Next base: position 12,817 of record DJFX01000041.1, read on the forward strand.
AGACGGGGTTGCGTAATGAGTAAAATACTAGAAAATACGCTGCAATGGGTGGATGCACGCTTCCCGTTGACAAAAATGTGGGAAGAGCATCTTTCCAAATACTACGCGCCGAAGAATTTTAACTTTTGGTACTACTTCGGTTCTCTAGCTTTATTAGTCCTGGTCATACAAATCGTGACAGGGATTTTCCTCACAATGAATTACAAGCCGGACGGAGAATTAGCCTTTAGATCCGTCGAGTATATTATGAGGGATGTGGAGTGGGGCTGGCTGATCCGTTACATGCACTCAACCGGCGCTTCCATGTTCTTCGTTGTCGTTTACCTGCATATGTTCAGAGGACTTATGTATGGCTCGTATCAGAAACCACGTGAGCTAATCTGGATTTTTGGAATGCTGATTTACTTGGCATTAATGGCGGAAGCATTCATGGGCTATCTGCTGCCTTGGGGACAGATGTCATACTGGGGTGCGCAAGTCATCATCTCGCTGTTTGGTGCGATTCCCTTTGGTATTGGTGACGCATTGACCTTGTGGTTAAAGGGGGATTACATCATCTCAGATGCAACGCTGAATCGCTTTTTTGCTTTGCATGTGATTGCAGTACCGCTGATCCTTTTGATGCTTGTTGTGGCACATATTTTGGCATTGCATGAAGTTGGCTCGAATAATCCGGATGGCGTCGAAATTAAAAAGAAAAAGGATGAGAATGGAATACCGCTGGATGGCATCCCTTTCCACCCCTATTACACGGTCAAAGATATTTTCGGGGTAGCGATATTCCTGATCGTCTTTTTTGCCATCGTATTCTTCGCACCCGAGATGTATGGGTACTTCCTTGAATATGTTAACTATGTTCCCGCTGACCCTTTGAAAACGCCGGAGCACATTGCGCCTGTCTGGTACTTCACACCTTACTACGCTATCTTGCGCGCCATCCCCGATAAATTGGGCGGTGTGATTGCCATGGGTGCGGCGATTGTTGTGCTGTTTTTCCTGCCTTGGATTGACAGAAGTAATGTTCGTTCCATCCGTTTTCGTTCCTGGATGTATAAGCTCAATCTGGCGGTGTTTGTTGTCGCCTTCGTGCTGCTTGGTGTCGTAGGTATCAAGCCTCCTGATGAGCCTTGGAAGACAATAGGTATCGTTTGTACAATTTTATACTTTGGTTTTTTCGTGGCGCTTTGGTTGATCAGCAAATACGAAAATACCAAACCCGTACCGGAAAGGGTGGAATATGATGCACATTAAGCGGTTTATTTTTGCAGGTTTGATAGCCACCGTCATGCCCATGGGTGCATTAGCGGCGGGCATTGGTTTTCCTCTTGATCGTGCACCTGTGGATTTTGAGAATAAAGCTTCTCTTCAGCGGGGTGCCCAAACATTTATGAATTATTGTCTGGGCTGTCACTCTGCCGATTACCACCGGTATAACCGAATGGCTATTGATTTGGATTTAACAGAAGATCAGGTGCGAGAGAACCTCATCTTTACGACGGACGCGTCTGGAGAACCCACAAAGGTAGGTTCTCTCATTGAGAACAATATGCCTGACGAATATGCCAAACAAGTTTTTGGTGTCGTGCCTCCCAACCTGACTTTGATCGCAAAATCGAGAGGGGCTGATTGGTTATACACTTATCTGCGTACGTTCTATCTTGACTCGTCGCGCGAAACGGTTGGTGTTAATAATAAAGTTTTTCCCGATGTTGGGATGCCTCATGTATTGTGGGAGTTGCAAGGCTGGCAGAAACCCATTTATGAAAAGGCAACCGACTCGCACGGCGAAGAGCACAAACAATTTGTCGGTTTTGAGCAAGTGACTGAGGGTAAGCTGTCTCCGAAAGAATATGACAAACTGGTTGGCGATCTTGTCAATTTTCTCGCTTATTTAAGTGATCCGTACAAGTTGCAGAGGGAGCGTACGGGGATGTGGGTATTGGCTTTCTTGGTACTCTTGGCTATCTTCGCCTATATACTGAAGAAAGAATACTGGAGAGATGTCCACTAAACTGTCTCCAGTGTTTTAACTGTAAACGATACCGTTACACGCGTGCGGATTTGGTCCGCCGGGTAAACATTGGACGGGCGCTATGCCCGTCCTTTATTTTTAAATTCATACCAATAGATACAAAGTGGAGAGTAATCTTGAGCGCAATCGCTAACCGCAGATCGGCAATGGTCCTATTTTCTTCTCATTCTAATCCGCACTGTCATCGGGTTCGGGTTGTTTTGGCTGAAAAAGACATTGCTGTTGATATTGAGTATGTTGACCCTGATAACCTTCCAGAAGATCTGTTACATATTAACCCTTATCACTCGATTCCCACACTGGTTGATCGAGACTTGGTTTTGTATGACTCTCGTGTTATCTCTGAATACCTTGATGAACGTTTCCCGCACCCGCCGTTGATGCCTGTCGACCCGGTTTCTCGGGCCTGTTCACGTCTTGCTCTGCACCGGATAGAGAAAGACTGGTATAGCCAATTACCAGATTTGGAAAGTGGCGATACCAAAAAAATGTCAAAAGCAGCAAAGTTACTAAAAGAGAGTTTAATTGCGTCAACAGAGGTTTTCAGTGCAAAGCCCTTCTTTTTGAGTGACGAATACTCTTTGGTCGATGCCACGATTGCTCCGCTTCTCTGGCGTTTGAAAAAATATGGTGTTGAGATCCCCAAGAGCGCCACTTCAATCCATGCCTACGCGGAGAGAATTTTTGCCCGAGAGGCTTTTCAAGCCAGTTTGACCGAAGAAGAGCGGGAGATGTGCTAGTTTGGCCGAAAATACAATGGGTTCGAACCGGCCCTATTTAGTGCGAGCGTTTTATGAGTGGATCGTGGATAACGATTGCACGCCTTTTTTATTGGTAGATGCAACAAAGCAAGACGTTGTCGTGCCGACAGAATATATTAAAGATGGCCGGATTATTCTCAATCTAGGGCCGTCTGCAGTTCAGGGTTTGTCGTTAGGCAATGATGCAATTGTGTTCAGTGCTCGATTCAGTGGCCGAGAGCATGAGTTATACATTCCAGTCATTTCTGTGATAGCAGTATATGCTAAAGAAAATGGTCAAGGGATGGTTTTTAATGAAGGGGGAAGTGAGCCACCTCCCTCTCCCCCTTCTGCTCCAGACGGGAGCACACCTTCTAACATAAAAAAACGCCCCAACTTAAAAGTCGTCAAATAAAGTGTTTTGATGCGCTAAGGTGAGTGATTTGGCCTTATGGGTTGACGTGTTTTTTGTTTGGTGGGTGTTCTGCGTTGTTATTCATTTGGGTTGCCGAATAGCAGCTTATCAATTAAGTCACAAATACTGTGAATGATGACAAGATGTGTTTCCTGTATGCGGGCTGTTTTTTCAGCGGGTACTCGAATCTCAAGATCATTTTCACCGAGGAGGGGTGCTAATTTACCACCATCTTTTCCAGATACGGCAATGGTTTTTAATCCACGATCATGGGCCGCTTGCAGCGCCGGCAGGAGATTGGCAGAGTTCCCGCTGGTGGTAAACATGAGCAAAATATCACCTTGAAGGCCGATCGCACGAACTTGGCGTTCAAAAACTTTTTCATAGCTGTAGTCGTTTGAGATTGATGTCAGTGTCGGCGTATCTGTCGTCAGTGCAATAGCGGGTAGAGCGGGTCTCTCCATTTCGTAGCGATTGATCATTTCCGAAGAAAAGTGTGCGGCGTCCCCGGCCGATCCGCCGTTGCCGCACGTCAGTATTTTATGTCCGGAAATTAACGCGGCATGAATGGTTTCAGCTGCGCGGGCAACTTGGCCTGAAAGAATATTGAGTGACTTTTCTTTGACTTTAATGCTTTCTTCGAAATGTTCCCGAACAATACTGGTTGCGTCCATAGGTAAATCCTTAGAGATGATATCGGTTGGTAGCTAGCCTTGTGACTCAAAGGCATTTTGTATCCATTGAATGTGAGCGTTGAGATCGTCACCGGTGTGATGGTCTATTGCAATAACGTCAAAACGTGTATTAGGCGGTGACTTGAATTTTTGCAAGTATACCAGTGCCGTTTTGATCAATTTTTGTTGCTTAGTAATGTTGACGCTGGATGCCGCATTTCCGTAGCGAGATTTTTTTCTCGATCGCACTTCCACAAAAATCAGTGTGGCATTGTGATCGCGCATGATGAGATCAATTTCCCCCCAGCGTGAATGAAAGTTCTGAGATTCCAGTGTCAACCCTTGCTGGGTTAAATAGTGCAAAGCGACCTTTTCCGCCTGCTTACCGATGGTTGTGGTTTTCGCTTTAAGCAATCCTTTACTCCTGTTTTTCGGTCAAGGATGCGGGTTGATTTGGGATTTGTCTCGGGGTGGGTGATCCATCAGAAAACTCTGCTTGGCTGAGTTTCCTGTGGATGCGGCCGCTGGCATCGAGAAACAGCTTACCAGAGCGGCCGTCAAAAAACGCATCAGATGAGCTTTTGAGTGTTTCGATATTTGGCAGTAGCTGATAAGCATCGATCCCTAGTGCATACAGCCGTGTATAGCGATGTGCGTCTGGCCAGCGTTTTTTTATCTGGGTAAATAATGGGTCTTCCTTTGATGAGCCGGTATGCCACGGTATGTCGATAAAAATCAGGCCGTTGAGGTCACGGTCCACATCCGCATCTACTTCGCCACTAAAGGCATGGGAGGAGGAAAATGTGGGGATATCGCCTGCATAGTGAAATTTGAGCTGTGGCATAATTTGTCGGGCCTCTATCGGCGCTGCAACGAGTAAAATCAGGTCAGTGTCCTGGCGACGGGTTGGTATAAACTCAAGTTTTGTACCCAACGTGTTTTCGAGCTGACGGTGACGTGCAAGACTTTCCGTAATGTTGAGTGTGCCGCGGATAGGGGCGGAGAAATCCGAAGTGCCGGGGTTGAATCGACCTTGCTTTAAAACGGTGCCCCCCAATGCTCGGTAATGCTGGGTAAAGCTCTCAGCAACGCGTTTGGCCCAATCGGTGTTTTCCAGTAATAAAACCGCATGAGTCAGTTGTTCCTGAATAGTATGTTCAGCGATTTGCCGCCCCTCATCTTCGGGTAATAGTCCAAACTGGGTCATGCCTTCTGGCAAATTGGATGCCTGATCCTGGCTGTAGTTCAGTGCAAGGGTGGGTACAGGCAGCTTGGGAGGGGCGCTGAGCAATGTAACGGCCTGCTTTTGCAGTGGGCCAACAATATGCTCGGCCCCATTCTCAATCGCCTGGTTATAATATTGCCAAATGGCACTTGGGTCTGTGCCAGTATCCTGGATGACGACAGTAGGGCGGCTAGGGTTTTGACTGTCGGCAAAATATGCGGCAAGGAAACCGTCTCGGACTGCGTGTGATGAGGGTGCGACGGGCCCTGACAGAGGTAATAGCAGTGTGATCATGCGCGGCTGGGGGGCGGTGCGGCTAATTTTTTCAAGCAGCAGCTGCCCATAGCTGCTTACAAGTGGGTGCCCGGGATGAAAAGCAGCCCAGTTTTGATACTCTTCAGCTAAGTCGATGCGCTCTCTCCGGGCGGCGTTAATTGCCAGCGCAAATTTAATCCATCCGATGAGTTCAGTATTTTGATGTTGGGCTTTCTGCATCAAAAGCACTTCATCAGACTGTTTGCTCAGGAGGGCCCAGATTTTGTCATAATTGCTTGTTTGTGCCTCTGGGTTGCCACTGAGCAGTGATGAGAGTGCTTGTCGGTCAAGCAATGCTTTCGACAGCTGGTTTGTTTGAGTGAATCCACGGGCGCGTGTTTCCAGTAAACGAACTTGTGTGCTCTGCTGCATAGCGCCGCTGAAGTTGGGTAGCGTGGCTAAGGCTAAATCGGGCTGTGATTGGTACAGCCATGCTTGCGCCTGGAGTATTTTTTTACGGTCTTCCAGTTCAGAGTGCACCTGGTCAGCGGGTAATTGATTCAACCGGTTGGCCGCGAGCTCAGGGTAGCCCGAGTCAAAAAGAATTTCAGACGCTTGTATCTGCAATTCAAATTTTAACTTGGGGGGTGCATCGGCCATATGCTTATCGAGCAACCGAATTGCTGCGAGCGGCCGACCTTCTCCCATCGCTTGCGTTATTTCTTCATCAAGTGATGGACTTGCTCTATCCTTCGATGGGACATACCTTTGTGTGCCGCAAGCAGCCACCAGCAAACAAAGTGCAACTAAAAGATTTGTTCTAATAAGACGATTTACTCTAATCATTGATGAGGGTCCTGAGTCAGTGTGTTATTTTAACCAATCAGGATCCTTGGGGCCTAAAAATTTGTGATTGATAAGCAGGCAATGTCTACAATTAACCCGGGTGTTCTCTATGTGGTGGCTACACCGATTGGTCATCAAGGTGATTTAAGCCCGCGTGCGAAAGAAGTACTAGAGCAAGTTGACCTTGTGTTGGCCGAAGATACTCGCCATACCGGGCGCTTGTTAAAGCACTTGGGTATTCAATGTCACTTACGGTCATTGCACGAGCATAATGAGCGGGCTATTACAGCGGGTCTAATTGAGCAGCTTCAGAAAGGCGCTGCTATCGCATTGGTCTCTGATGCTGGAACACCCTTGATCAGTGACCCTGGTTTTTTTCTTGTTCGTGAGTGCCATGGTTACGGGCTCTCCGTGTCACCTGTTCCAGGAGCTTGCGCGGCTATTGCTGCGTTATCGGTAAGTGGGTTGCCCACAGACCATTTCACGTTTGAAGGTTTTTTGCCGGCAAAGTCAGCTGCCCGGTTAGCCGCTTTAGAGGTGCTTTCTGCGCAAAAATCAACCTTGGTTTTCTATGAGTCGAGTCATCGAATCCTCAGCTGCCTCGCAGATATGTGCCAGATTTTTGGAGAAAGCCGTCATGCAACACTCTGCCGTGAATTAACAAAACGCTATGAAACCGTGCGTTCGGACACATTGTCTGATCTTTGCGAGTGGGTTTCTCGGGATGCAGACCAGCAGCGAGGTGAGTTTGTCATTGTTGTTGCCGGAAATAAAACCTCAGAGCAAGCTGATCACCAAGAGCTTGATAAACTACTTCGTGTGCTCATGGTTGATGTCTCGCTGAAAACGGCAGCAGGCATGGCGTCTCGTTACTTTGGCATAGCTAAGAACGAAGCCTATCAGCGCGCACTGTCGCTAAAAAACCAAACGGACTGATTGTTGTTTATCCAGTGTGCATCTGGTTTTTGCTTTGTGGCATGTAACCGTTTAATTTCCAGACAGTTTCTACATTGCGTCCGGGTTTATGGTATTCTTTAGCGGAAGCCAGACAGACAGTCGCTGTGCGAAATGCACAGAGGAAAGTCCGGGCTCCAAAGAGCAAGGTGCCAGGTAACGCCTGGGAGGTGTGAGCCTACGGAAAGTGCCGCAGAGAGTAGACCGCCAAAGCGTTTTACGCCGGTAAGGGTGAAAGGGTGCGGTAAGAGCGCACCGCGCCAATGGCAACATTGGTGGCAGGGTAAACCCCACCTGGAGCAAGACCAAATAGGAGAGCAATCTCGTGGCTCGCGAGGCTCTCGGGTAGGTTGCTTGAGGTGCACGGTGACGTGCATCCTAGATGAATGACTGTCCACGACAGAACCCGGCTTATGGCTGGCTTCCTCTTCTTACTTCATTTTCCGCTGCAGACCAACTCTTTATAAAGCACATTAGCTTGTGTATTTAACCACATGAATTCCTGAATTAATTTATTCCCCTTTGCTTTTGGCCTCATGGCTTCCTCGCTAACTCATTGTTGTTTAAAGAAATAGCTCTCAAAAATAAAGCTGCTTTTTGCTTGACACATTGCTGTTTAACTACCATAGTGTGGTTAAGTGGTGAATTGTGGGGAACTGTGGGTATTTATCCCTAAGTTATAAAAAGTTGTTTCGAGGCGTACGACACCTAAATGTGGATTCCAAAGGTCGCATAGCGATACCCGCGTGCTATCGGGATTGCCTGCAAGAAGATGATGCGGGGCGCATTGTGGTGACAGCTGAAAAAGACCCCTGCTTATTGATCTTCCCATTAACAGAGTGGGAGCTTGTTGAGAGGCGGTTAATGAAGCTGCCTAATTTGAACAGCAAAACACGCGCATTGCAGCGACTCTATATTGGGCATGCCACGGATGGTGAGTTGGACTCCCAAGGGCGCGTGCTGATTCCCACGCCACTGCGTGAGTTTGCGGGTATTGAAAAGCGAGCAGTGTTGACAGGGCAGGGTAATAAATTTGAATTATGGGATGAGGAGTTATATCAAAGCCGACGTGAAGGTTGGTTGGATGAATTGCGGTCGGAGGAAGAAGAGTCCTCTGATGGGTTGGCAAATTTCTCGTTGTAAATAAGGCAATCGTGTGGGAAGAGAAAACGCGCATCAAACAGTGCTATTGACTGAAGCCATTCACGCGCTATCTGTGAAGGCTAATGGTATTTATGTTGATTGCACTTACGGCCGGGGTGGGCACAGCGAAGAAATACTATTAGGACTAGGTGAGGCTGGTCGTTTACTCGCTTTCGATCGGGATCCAATGGCGGTCAGAAACGCGCAAGCTACGCTTCAGCACGATGAGCGTTTCCAAATTTTTCAGGAAAATTTTAATGAGCTTGGTGTCGTGGTTGAACAACAGGGTTTGTCGGGTCAGATTGATGGTGTGTTGATGGATTTAGGCGTTTCCTCGCCGCAATTGGATGAAGCAGACCGGGGTTTCAGCTTTCAAACACCTGGCCCTATTGATATGCGGATGGATACAACCCGCGGGTTGACCGCCGCAGAGTGGCTGGGATGCGCCAAGGAAGAAGAGATTGCTAATGTCATATGGCAGTACGGCGAAGAGCGCTATAGTCGCCGTATCGCACGCGCCATCAAAGCCGCGTTGCAGCAAGGGGGTGTGACCAATACTGTACAGCTTGCGGAAGTGGTCTCGGCGGCCATTCCTCGCTGGGAAAAAAATAAACACCCGGCCACGCGAACTTTTCAGGCGATTCGAATTTATATCAACGACGAATTAGCTTCGATCAAGGCCGCTCTGCAGCAGGCTGTTGATGTACTCTGCTTAGGTGGGCGCCTGGTGGTGATTAGCTTTCACTCATTGGAAGACCGTCTCGTCAAAAATTTTATCCGCAGCTGGGAGCGGCCAGTTTCTCCGGTGAGGGGCTTACCTCCACCCGACACTCATTGGAAGCAACGGCTTAAAAGCTTGGGGAAGGCTGTTCGGCCCAAAGACGATGAAATTAAGCGCAACCCCCGTGCCAGAAGTGCCGTGATGCGTGTGGCGGAGCGAGTGGCATGAAGCTGCAGGCGTTCATCATTTTTGGCGTACTCGGTGCAGTTGTGATCTCAGCGGTTGAAATTGTGGCGGCGAAGCATCGTGCGCGCGTTTTATTTAGTGAATCGCAGTACTTGGAATCAGTTGAAGATCAGCTCAACCAGGAATGGGGGCAGTTGCTACTTGAGCAAGGCGTTTGGGCCGCGCACAGGAGAATCGAAAGTGTCGCGGTAGAAGAGCTAAAAATGCGTGTTCCTCACATCAGTGAAATTAAGATGGTGCAGTAATGGGTAAAGTGAAAGCCAAAGCTGAGATGCATAACCGCAGGACAGTTGCATTCGCGATTGTAGTTGCGGTTGCTGTTGGCCTGCTTGCGCGCACGGGTTATTTGCAGCTGATCGGGAATGATAAGCTCCAGCAAGAGGCTGCTAAACGGCAGGTGAGACATGTCAGTGTGCCGGCTTATCGTGGCATGTTGCTGGATCGCCATGGGGAGCCTCTGGCGATCAGCACGCCCATGCCATCTGTCTACGTGAACCCGCAACAATTTATTCAATACCCTGATAAGTGGCCAGTGCTTGCGAAGGCGTTAGGTATCAATCAAAGCGACCTGGAAGAGCGATTACAGTCATCCCAGCACTTAAAATTTATCTATTTGCGCAGATTGGTGCAGCCGCAAACAGCCAGAGAGGTGCGGGCTCTTAAAAAATATGGTGTTGGGCTGGAGCGTGCATTTAGACGTTACTATCCCGCGGCCGATGTCAGTGCGCAGTTGGTGGGTTTTACAAATATCAGCGATCGAGGGCAGGAAGGCATTGAACTGGCTTTGGACGAACAATTGGCTGGAGTACCTGGCGAACGACGCCTGCTGATTAATTTGCACCAGCAAGGTGTTGAAGCAATTGGAGGAGAGGTTAAGCCAGTTAAGCCCGGGCGTGATGTCCAATTGAGTATCGATATCCGCTTGCAATATCTGGTCTATCGCGAGCTGCAGGATGCGGTTGAAAAGTATCAGGCCAGGGCCGGTTCCGCGGTGGTTATGAATGTACATACCGGCGAAGTGGTGGCGCTGGTCAATCAACCGTCCTTCAATCCCAACGATGTCAGTGAGCGTTTCGGTGAGTCGCCGCGCAATCGTGTTGTGACGGATGTCCTGGAACCGGGTTCAACCATGAAAATTTTTCTGATGGCGGCTGCGCTTGAGTCGGGGCAGTATCGCCTGTCAGATAAAATTCCAACCGCCCCCGGCCATCTCCGAATTGGCAAATACACCATCAAAGACCACCGTAATTACGGGACATTGGACTTGTCGAGGGTTATTCAAAAATCGAGCAATGTCGGGGTCACCCGGATTGCCTTGGGGTTAGATCCCGTGCAGCAATGGGAAGTGTTAGACCGTTTTGGTTTTGGACATTTGACCGGCAGTGAGTTCCCTGGAGAAGCAGAAGGGAAGCTCACGCATGGCAGTGAGTGGGGGCGGATACAACAGGCGACCATCACTTTCGGTTACGGTGTTTCTGTGACCACGCTCCAGCTTGCCCGGGCTTATGCTGCGATTGCCTCGGGTGGTACGCTGCCAGATGTCACGTTTCTCAAGCAGAAAGAACAGCGCTCAGGTACGCGGATTATTAATGAACAAACCGCTCAGGTTTTACAATCAATGCTGGAGTCAGTCATTCGGCCGGAAGGAACCGGTTATCGTGCGCGCGTGAGCGGTTACCGCGTTGCTGGGAAAACGGGAACAGCACGCAAATCCATTGCGGGCGGATACTCTGAGGACCGCTACTACGCCTTGTTTGCGGGCTTTGCGCCGGCCTCGCGGCCTGAGTATGTCGCTGTTGTTGCGATTGATGAACCTATTGGTGAAGCGGTGTCTGGCGGCTCAGTTGCTGCTCCCGTGTTTTCACAAATCATGGCCGGCACGCTTCGCCTTATGGGTAGTGTGCCGGATAGGTTGAAAACAGCTGGTGTCAATCGATCCAAGGAGGCTGGATCGTGATGACGGTACGCTCCTCCAAATACAGCGATATGCCACTGTCTACCTTATTAGAAGGTTGGGTCACGCCGACTGCTTTTCAGGAGGTTGTGATTTCAGGCATTGCCTCTGATAGCCGTCAGCTGGATGCCGGGTACCTGTTTTTAGCCTTGCCAGGCGATCATCACCACGGTTTGGATTTTATACAGCAAGCACTTGCAGCAGGCATTGCGGCTCTTTGCTACTGCGAGGGGGATCCTCGGTTCGAGACAGTGCAAAAACACGTTGATGAGGCGGGTATAACAGCGGTGCCAGTCGCTGAGCTCAGAAGAAAAGCAGGACAAATTGCCGATCGTTTTTATCATCATCCCAGTCAGCACCTCTCAGTGATCGGTGTGACGGGTACGGATGGGAAGACGTCGGTGACCCACATTATCGCTCAGGCATTGAGCACAAAAACGTCACCTTGTGGCGTCATCGGGACGTTGGGCAATGGTGTGCCGGGGCAGCTCGCGGCAACAGGAATGACGACGCCGGATGCGATTTCGGTACAAAAGGCGCTTTCCGATTTGGTTGCGCAAGGCGCGACAACCGTTGCCATGGAGGTTTCGTCTCATGCCTTGGTGCAGGAGCGAGTCAATGGTGTTGATTTTGATATCGCCGTTTTAACGAATCTTGGGCGGGATCACCTGGATTATCACGGTGATTTACAGGCCTATCGTGACGCGAAAGCAAAACTGTTTCAAATGTCCGGGTTAAAGCGTTTGGTTCTGAATGTTGATGATGCGTTCGGGCGAGAGTTGTTTTTGGCTAAGCGCTCACACATGGCGGTCATTGGCTATTCCTGTCAGCCCGAGCCGCCAATGAAAGTTGACCACCTTATTCATGCCACGCAAATCTTTGCGCAACCAACGGGCCTGGTTATGCACGTGTCTACCGATGACGGCGTATCCATTCTAAACAGCCGTCTGCTGGGGGCTTTTAATGCCAGCAACCTTCTGGCCGCTTGGTGTGTGCTAGAGGCTTTGGGGTTGACAGGGAAAGAGATTGTTCACCGGCTGGAGAAGGTTCGCCCGATACCCGGCCGGATGGAGCTGTTCAGTCGGCCTGGGTTACCTAAGATTGTGGTCGACTATGCGCATACGCCACAGGCATTGGAGTCCGCCTTGCAGGCTGCTCGTGAACACGCAAAAAATAACATTTGGTGTGTTTTTGGTTGCGGGGGGGATCGTGATGCCGGTAAACGCCCATTGATGGGTGCGCTTGCCGAAAAGCACGCAGACCGAGTGGTGATCACGGATGATAACCCGCGTAATGAATCCGGACAGGCGATTATCGATGAGATTCTTGCTGGCGTTCAGTGCCCTCAGAATGTTCATGTTGAACGGGACCGGGCTCGGGCATTGAGGTATGCCTTTGAAAATGCACAACCCAGTGATCTCATTCTGGTCGCTGGCAAGGGGCATGAGGATTATCAAATCATACAAGGTCAGCGTCTTCACTTTAGCGACCGAGCATATGTTGCTGATATGTTGGAGGGCGCTACATGATGAGCTTATCTCTCCGGGCGATTGCACAATATTGTGATGGCCAACTGGTGGGCCAGGACCTGTCCATTACGCATGTATGCACGGATACGCGACAAGGCTGTGAAAACGCTTTGTTTATAGCGTTACAGGGCGCGCGTTTTGATGCGCATAGCTTTGTACAGGATGCCTTAGCACACGGCGCGGTGGCGCTTGTTGTGAAAAACAGGCAACAAGTTGAGCAGCCGCAGGTTATCGTCCCGGATACGCGGGTCGCGTTGGGCCGTATTGCTGCCTTGTGGCGACAGCAGCTGAGTATGCCGCTAATCGCGATTACCGGGAGCAATGGCAAAACAACCGTCAAGGAGATGTTGGCCGCTATTTTGAAACAAAAAGGCCCAGTACTGGCAACCTCGGGTAATTTTAACAATGAGATTGGTGTGCCGTTGACGCTGCTAAACCTCCGGGAAACACACCGCTATGCTGTTTTGGAACACGGTGCCAGCCATACAGGTGACATTGCTTACCTCGTTCAATTCAGCGCCCCGACCGTTGCGCTGATCACGAATGCTGGCGCGGCTCACCTTGAAGGTTTTGGCAGTGTTGAAAATGTCGCCCGGTCTAAGGGTGAAATTTATGCCGGCCTGCAAACAACGGGTACAGCCGTCATTAATCTGGATGACGGCTACAGCAAACTCTGGTTGACAATGAGTGCACACGCCCGGCAGCTCACTTTTGGTTTTTCGCCACGGGCCGATGTGCGCGGTGAGATTGAGGCAGATGGGGCGTTTTCAATCCATTGGCAAAATGACAAAAAACGCATCGCTTTGTCGCTCATTGGTCGGCATAACCAACAAAACGCACTTGCTGCGGCCGCAGCGGCCTTGGCGGCTGGTGCGACATTGGATGAGATTCGGGTCGGGCTTGAATCGAGTCAGCCAGTTCCTGGGCGGTTGCAAACAATTCCATGCGGCCGACTGACAGTCATTGACGACACTTATAACGCAAACCCTGATTCATTTGCCGTTGCGCTCAAGTCCGCTGTGGCTGTAGGCGACAATGTTTGGTGCATGATGGGGGATATGGGAGAAATTGGCGAAGAGACTGAAAACGCACATCGCAAAGTGGGTGTGCTGGCCCGCCAGTTAGGTGTGCAAAAGCTCATTGCTCTAGGGCCTTTGTCTCAATATGCTGCCGAAGCTTTCGGTGAGGGTGGGCATGTATTCTCACAACAGGAGCGGTTAGTTGACTGGGTCTGGGCTAATGCTGAGCCCGGAGTTGTACTGCTCGTCAAAGGGTCCCGTTCTGCACATATGGAGTTTGTGGTTCAGGCCCTGTTGGAAAAAGCCAACAATCACGTGGAGGGCGTCGCTCAATGATGCAATATATTGCACAAGCGCTCATGTCTTTCCATGACGGGTTTAATGTTTTCAATTACATTACCTTTCGTTCGATCATGAGCGCGCTGACGGCGTTGGCGATTTCTCTTTTGGTGGGGCCGACCGTTATTCGTCACCTGACGGAGAAAAAGATTGGCCAAGCGGTGCGTGACGACGGTCCGCAAACTCATTTGTCCAAAAGTGGCACACCCACGATGGGCGGGGCACTGATTCTGGTGTCGCTGAGTGTCAGCACCTTGCTTTGGGGGAATTTGGAAACCAAGCAAATCTGGGTCGCTTTGTTGATCACTCTGGCTTTTGGTGTCATTGGTTGGATTGATGACTACCGAAAAGTCAGCCAGCGCCACTCGGCCGGTCTTTCTGCCCGATCAAAATTTTTCTGGCAATCCGTCTTTGCCTTAGCGGCTGGAACCTATTTGTATTGGTTTGCTGTGATGCCTTCTGAGACCGCATTGATTCTGCCGATGTGGAAAGACTTTGCCTGGCAAATGGGCTGGTTGTTTGTGCCCTTTACCTATTTCGTTGTCGTGGGCAGTAGTAACGCAGTCAATTTAACCGACGGCTTGGATGGGCTGGCCATTTTGCCGGCGGTAATGGTTGCTGGCGGACTGGGCTTTATCGCTTATCTGACCGGCCATATTGAGTTTGCCGATTATTTAAACATTCCCTACGTCCCCGGAGCCGGTGAGCTGCTGGTTTTTTGCGCAGCCTTAGCGGGAGCGGGGCTGGGCTTCCTTTGGTTTAATACCTATCCCGCGCAAGTTTTTATGGGCGATGTAGGCGCACTCGCCTTAGGGGCGGCACTCGGTGTCGTGGCGGTCATGATACGGCAAGAGTTTGTTCTCTTAATTATGGGCGGGGTGTTTGTCATGGAAACGGTCTCCGTCATCTTACAGGTCACGTCATTTAAGTTAACTGGGCGGCGAATTTTCCGAATGGCGCCGCTGCACCACCACTTTGAATTAAAAGGTTGGCCTGAACCCAGAGTCATCGTGCGGTTTTGGATCATTACGGTGGTGCTTGTGTTGGTCGGTTTGGCGACATTGAAGGTGCGGTGAGCGGAGTGGCGAAGAAAGTCAACACAATCATCATTGGGCTGGGACAAACCGGGTTTGCCTGCGCGCGCTATTTCAAACGTGTGGGCGAACCGTTTGCCGTTGTCGATACACGCCAGAGCCCGCCGTTTCTGAATGATTTGAAAGCCCTCATGCCGGATGTTGATATCCACTTGGGTACGTTTAATGCAAAGTTGTTCCGACAGGTTTCAAGGCTGGTGATCAGCCCTGGGGTGGCGCTCACTGAGCCAGCCATACAGCAGGCTGCGGCAGCAGGCGTTGAGCTAATCGGTGATATCGAATTGTTTGTGCGCGAGGCGAAAGCGCCGATTCTCGCGGTGACCGGCTCAAACGGCAAAACCTCTGTAGTCAGCCTACTGGGTGAAATGGCCTCACACGCAGGTAGAAAGGCCGCTATTGGTGGCAACATTGGTACCCCTGCACTGGACCTATTAAATCAGGAGGCGGTTGACTTTTACGTACTGGAGTTATCCAGTTTTCAATTAGAAACCACCTTCTCTTTACAGGCTCATGCAGCGGTTGTACTGAACATCAGCGAAGATCACATGGACCGTTACCAAGGCCTTAACCACTATGCCGAGACAAAACTGTCGATCTACAAAAATGCCTCTGTTGCGGTTGTCAATCAAGAGTCATCATATGCGCCACTGATTCCTAGAAGTGACTCCCAAACAGTCATTCATTACGCACTGACCCCTCCAGCCACTGAAAATGACTACGGCATTGTTGAAGGTACCTCTGGTACTCATTGGTTTGTACGGGGTAAGAATACACTTTGTCCTGTGGAAATTCTTAGGACCCCAGGGAGACATAACCAAAGTAATGCACTGGCTGCTTTAGCCTTGGGTGCTCAGGTGGGGCTTCCCGACGAGGCAATGTGTGCAGCGCTTAAGTCCTTTAAGGGGCTTCCGCACCGCATGGAAGTTGTTGCCGAGCAAGAGGATGTTGTCTGGTACAACGACTCCAAGGCCACGAATCCTGGTGCGACAGCGGCTGCCCTCAGTGGCATGACAAGAAAAGCGGTTTTGATTGCCGGCGGGGAGGCTAAGGGTGCCGATTTTGACGACTTGAAACCGTTAGTGGCTGAGCACACGCAAGCCGTCATACTTTTGGGTAAAGACGCCGAAAAGCTTGAAGCGAGCTGGAAAGGAACTGTTCCGCTATACCGGGTTGGCACGATGCGTGAGGCAGTGATTAAGGCGCATGCGATTGTGCAGCCAGGTGATTGCGTGCTGCTCTCACCGGCGTGTGCCAGCTTGGATCAATATCGAAACTTTGAGGCAAGAGGGGACGACTTTTCTAGGCTTGTTAAGGAGGTGCTGTCATGACATCCGTGCTGGCCGCGTCCTGGCATCAGTTTTCCCAGCGCTATTTCAAACAAGCGGATCACTATGAGACGCCCTTGGATAGCGTATTGGCGGGCATCGTAGTGGTATTG
Organism: Halothiobacillaceae bacterium UBA5861; assembly: GCA_002432635.1. GTDB lineage: Bacteria > Pseudomonadota > Gammaproteobacteria > UBA5861 > UBA5861 > UBA5861. Next base: position 29,441 of record DJFX01000041.1, read on the forward strand.
GTTTGCCTTGGTTTGGTGATGGTGGCTTCTTCCTCCGTCATGGTCGCCGAAAACCGCACCGGTGATGCTTTGTTCTATGTCAAACGACAATTCATTGCGCTTTGTCTGGGTGTCTCTCTGGGTGTGGCGGCCTATCAGGTCAGAATGATCTGGTGGCAGCGCTTTGCGCCTGGCCTGCTCATAGTGGCTTTTTTACTGCTGGTTCTGGTCCTGGTGCCTGGAATTGGGAAAACAGTGAACTACAGTACCCGTTGGATTCCCTTAGGCATCTTTAACCTTCAAGTTTCCGAGCTTGCCAAGTTATTTGCTTTTACATACATGGCAAGTTACCTCGTTCGCCATGTCGAGACGACCAGACAGTCATTGATGGGCTTTATTAAGCCGTTGCTGTTGTTTGCGCTGATTGGATTTTTGGTTTTATTGCAGCCAGATATGGGAACGACGGTTGTGCTCTTTGCCACGGGCATGGCCATGCTGTTTATTGGCGGCGTGCGTTTAGGGTTGTTCGTTTTGATCGGTGCTTCACTGGTATTTATGGCCGCATTACTCACGCTGTCAACGGACTATCGACTCAGACGTGTTACCAGTTTTCTGGATCCTTGGGCGGATCCTTTCGGGGATGGTTTTCAACTGATTCAGTCGCTCATTGCGGTCGGCAGTGGTAACTGGTTTGGCCTGGGGCTTGGAAACAGTGTTCAAAAGTTAATGTTTTTGCCCGAGCCACATACGGATTTTGTTTTCTCTGTACTGGCTGAAGAGTTTGGTTTCATAGGAATCACCTTGGTGCTCTTGCTATTTGTTGCCTTTGTCTGGCGTGCATTTTCGATTTCTGCGCTGGCAGAGAAAACGGGACACACATTCGGTGCGCATCTGGCGAGCGGCATTGGAATATGGATAAGTCTCCAGGCATTTATTCATATTGCGGTTGATATCGGCGCATTGCCCACCAAAGGGTTGACGCTTCCTTTTGTCAGTTATGGTGGGAGCAGTTTGATGGTGAGCTGTCTCGCAGCAGGTATTTTACTCCGCATTGCCCGAGAGGCGCGCCTTTCAAGTGCGCAGGCCCGCAGGAGGTCCGCATGAATGCATCCGTGCGTGATTTGAGGCAGCTGGCGGCGGCCAGTGGTGGTAAGCCTGTGTTGATCGCTGCAGGCGGCACGGGTGGGCACGTTTTTCCCGGTCTATCCGTTGCTGAAGTTATACGTGGCTTGGGGTTGCAGGTTATTTGGGTGGGTACGCCATGGGGGCTGGAGTCTCGTCTTGTACCGGAGGCCGGTATCGAAATTGAATGGGTTTCTGTGAGTGGCTTGCGTGGTAAAGGCAAATTAGCCTTGTTGGCTGCGCCGTGGCGCCTTGTGAAAGCCTGTGCGCAGGCGATGGCCATTATTCGGCGCCGAAACCCTTATGTTGTTTTGGGCCTGGGAGGCTTTGCATCGGGCCCTGCAGGCCTGGCTGCGTGGCTATTGAGGAAGCCCTTGGTCGTGCATGAACAGAATGCTGTTCCAGGGTTAACGAATAAGTGTTTATCCCGGTGTGCACAGCGGACATTGGCCGCGTTTT
>DJFX01000041.1:31216-31575 GCA_002432635.1 Halothiobacillaceae bacterium UBA5861
AAGCGGACATTGGAGGCGTTTCCGGGTGCCTTTAACCCGAAAAGGCAAGCCTTGGATGTGGGTAACCCCGTCCGTCAGGAGATTGCGGCGGTCGCTCCGCCCACTGTCCGGTTAGCAGGGCGGACCGGCCCCATCCGCTTGTTGGTGATTGGCGGGAGTCAAGGTGCACGGGTATTGAATCAAGTGGTGCCAGCGGCAGTGCGAGATATGTTCGAGGAGGTTGATGTCTGGCATCAAACCGGGGTCACTGACCTGGAAATAACTCAACAAGCTTATGATGGGGTGTCCGCGCGCGTTCATGCTTTCATTCATAACATGGCAGAGGCTTATACCTGGGCTGATTTAGTGATTTGCCGTTC
>DJFX01000020.1 GCA_002432635.1 Halothiobacillaceae bacterium UBA5861
ACACGGGTTGTTCTTTGTGCCTCACCCCAGTATCTGGAAATGTATGGCCAACCCTCGGATCCAAGTGCGCTGGGTGCGCATCAAATCATTGGATACAGCTATTGGTTGGGTGGCGATACCTGGGAGTTTGACGGTCCTGAGGGGCCGGTCAGCGTCAAGGTTCACCCGTGGATGATGACCAACAACGGCGACACATGCCGGGCGGTTGCACTGGCACATCAGGGGATCATTCTACATCCAACGTTTTTGATCGGGGNNGTTGTGGATGTGGTTGAGGAAGGATATGACTTGGCCATCCGCATTGCCACGCTGCCTGATTCATCCCTCATCAGCAAACGGTTGGCCAGTACACGGGTTGTTCTTTGTGCCTCCCCCCAGTACCTGGAAATGTATGGCCAACCCTCGGATCCAAGTGCGCTGGGAGCGCATAAAATCATTGGATACAGCTATTGGTTGGGTGGCGATACCTGGGATTTTGACGGTCCTGAGGGGCCGGTCAGCGTCAAGGTTGACCCGTGGATGATGACCAACAACGGTGACACATGCCGGGCGGTTGCACTGGCACATCAGGGGATCATTCTACATCCAACGTTTTTGATCGGGGACGATCTGGAAGCTGGCAGACTGGTGGAAATACTTCCCGAGTACCGTTCAATTGAATTGGGTATCTATGCGGTCTACCCAACGCGCAAACACGTCGCACCCAAAGTTCGTGCACTCGTTAATTTTCTTGAAGAGAAATTATCAGGTCTGGAATGATGCTCATTGTGCAGTGTCTGGAAGGTCTCCATCCCGATTGAACCCTCAGTGACGTGGTACAGAATGAACGGGTTTAAAACGGCGCTCCAGTGGATATAGCCCGAAGAGCAGCTGAGTTAAGATTGCCTTGAGAGGTGGTTATTGCCGAGGGGCTTGCCCGTTTTTTACCAGAATCAAGGGTCAGTCCACCGATAGCGTATAAGTGGTGAATTTGTTTCCTTGTATGTCGGACGTATATACGTTTTTTGCCATTTTCCGCAGAAATTTATATTCCGAACGGGTATGGAGCAAATGTAAGGAAACGGTTTGATGCCCCAGCTCTTTTGCCCAGGCCATTAAATCTTGGAATATTTTTCGTCCCAGGCCCCAATGGCTGTTATCCAGGATAATTGCAAATTCGAAATTGCCTTTATCCTCTTGAATGCCACACCAACCCACACATTGCTCTTCGACGAGAATCGCCCGTATGCGACACCCCGGTTTGGAGTCGATTTTCATTTTCTCATTCAGCCAGGCCTGTAAAGATTCCCTGTTGAAGAGGTGGTGTTCCATGAGATGCGTGCGTATTTTTTCCTTGTTTAATAAGCATAACAACTGTTCTGGGTCGACTTGGTTTAGTGCTCTGTATTCAATATTTTTCATTGGCGGTCATCTGTTATGTTAGAGGAGCTGCTCCAGTAACGTTCTACATTGAATCTTCCATGAATTCCCAACGATAGGGAAGGGCGTTGCGAATAAGATATCCGCCTTTCAGCGATAATCGAATCACTCTCTCGTACTCTCCGCATAGTATTGGATTTTCGGTTTTCCAGATGACCTCGGCGCTCATCGTCAAGGTGAGGATGCTTCCTGCGGAAAAATCAAGGAAGAGCAAACCCGCCCGCGGGTCTTCCGTTAGGTTGCCGATGGTGTTGAAAAAAAAGTTGCCTCGGTAATCAGGGATGGTCAATCTGTCATGCTCGTCAAATTCAATGAATCCTGGCTGGCCTCCGCGATGGGAAACATCCATTCCCGAGCATTCATCCGCGTGATGAGCAGCGTAGGTACTGGCGATAAAGCAGGTGTCGGCCCGGGCAATACATTCTCGTAGGGCGCTGGTCCAACTGCTCAGGAACGTGCGGGTGATTTGATCACGCTGTATTTGGGTTTCTATCCGGCGTTGCTGAATGTATTTGGGACAATTGCCGAAGCTTTGCCGAACCTTGATGGAGATGTGGAGCTGGTTTTTCCCGGTAACGACCCCGTTTAAGCGATTGCGACGGCGAGTTTCAAAATCAATGCCGAGCAATCCCACCTGACGGCCGATGTTCAGTTCGGTTGAAACTGGATGAGAATAGAGCGCTGAGGTATCGATGGTGAGTAATTCGGGCGTGGGTGACTGGATAAAACCCGGGTGGCCGAATAATGGGCTGGCCCATAAGTGGCCCTCTTTATCTTCACTGCCCACGATTACCAAAGGCAGGCTGGCGAAAAAATCCCGGTGCTGATCGGGCATGTAATTCCGGATTACCCGTGGACCGATGCTGCTCATTTTTTCTTTAACACCTGCCAGAGCCTGTGCGGCCAGTTCGCCAGAGTGCCAGACGTTTTGAGTAAGGCTATTCATGATGGCGCCTCACTTGGCCGCAATGAACTCGACCCTGATGCCCCCCGGTATGGTACACATCATATGAAATGCACCGGTTTGCCCCAGGGGCTCGGGTTTGAATTCAATATTAACGCCACAATGGCCTTCTTCTAGTTTTTCGCATAGCGACTCAAGTGTCGCACGATCGACAACTTTGAGCGCGAAGTGATGCAGCCCAATGTTGTGGTGCCGGTCAAAAGAAACCGTTGCGCTGCTGCCCTTGACTTGCCAGAGCGTCAGCATGATCGTGCCGTTGCTAACAAAAATGGCCGGATAATCCGGTTTTTCACCGATGACTTTGAAGTCAAGTTGACCGCAAAGAAATGCCGATGTCTCACGGATGTCCTTTACCGTTAATCCCAGGTGGTGAATGCCTTGAGTCGTTTGGTGCATGAATATTGCCCTATCGTTGGGGTTCGCTACATGGGTGAACAGATCTGTATACTTGGCAGATAGGGTAGTGAACAGATCTGTTCATGTCAAGCGCTTTCCGGTATGCTGTCCACTCTTGAAATTGAGATCGAAGCAGATCATGCAGCCACGCAAACAACATTTAATTGATACGGCTTATCGGCTCTTCAACGAGCATGGCTACCACGCTACAGGTATTGACCGGATACTGGCTGAATCGGGGGTTTCAAAGGCGACGTTGTACAAACACTTTCGTAGCAAGGACGAGCTAGTCGTTGCGGTGTTACAACAACGTCATGAGCAATTAATGCAGGCAATTGGCGCTGCCATTGGGCAAGCAAGAAGCGGCGGTAAGTTGCCACCATTGATAATCTTTGATGTCCTGGACGAGTGGTTTCGCAGCGATCACTTCTTTGGCTGTAATTTTATCAATGCCAGCGCTGAATATGCTCAAGAAGGGCATGCGATTTATAGACTGGCGGCTGAACACAAGGCCGCGATGCAGGACTTGATCGAATCCAGCTTGGTAGAGATCTCTGGCAGGCGGAAAAAACAGTTAATGGCAGAACAGCTGGCACTGCTGGTCGACGGGGCCATTGTCCGTGCACATACCCGGGGTGATCGCGATGCTGCGCTTCTGGCAAGAATGATGGCGAAGCAGTTGTTGGATGCAGCATAGCTCGTGTCGAATAAGCCAGGCCATAGAGAGCTGATCCAGATAATTTTCCACTCTTAAATTTTATATTAACAATGTAGATGAGCGGTAGTGGCCACGCCACCGAATCATCCTGCAGGAGTTTGGAGTGACAAGGCGGTGTCTCTATTTAAGAGGCGGTGCAGTGGCAAAGCCGAATGCTGACTTGCCCAGTGAGCTTACTAGAATCATACGTTGTACGAAAAGATAAAAAAAATAGACGCTAAATCAATTTAAGTGCAGCGGGTGTAGTTACCTTTTTTAGTTTTAAAGGTTTTTGAAAATGGACCTGCTCAATGACATTCTCAGCACCCTTAACTTGAAAGGAACGCTGTATTTTCGTACCGAGTTCAGTGGTAAGTGGGCGGTAACCGTGCCGCCCCTGGCGGAAGCTGCCAGATTTCATTTGGTAGTAAAGGGCCAATGCCACGTCAGAGTCGGTGAAGATCAATACCAGGCGCT
>DJFX01000013.1:0-787 GCA_002432635.1 Halothiobacillaceae bacterium UBA5861
GATCGTTACCCAAGAGAATAAATTGCTAGTTAATTATTTTTTAATTTTTAATCCTAGAAAGAGATATCAGATTGCTTTTTGGGGTCATGGTGCTAATTTTCAATCAATCAACTCATATGGATATTTAGAAAAGTTTAAAAAATGGATGATTACTAAAGTAGACTGGTGGTTTACTTATTCAAATCTGAGCTCTGATCTTGTGGCAAAAGCTGGTATGCCTAAATCAAAAATTACTACATTAAATAATTCTATTGATACTACTTCTTTTTCCCGAGACATAGAAACTTTAACCAATGAAGATGAGGTTAAGCTTAGAGATAAGCATGGAATAAAAGATGGGACAATAGGTGTTTTTGTAGGCTCACTTTACGGGGATAAAAAAATTGAATTTTTACTTGAATCATCTGAGAAAATAAAAAAAGAAATTTATGATTTCCATTTGATTATTATAGGTGATGGACCCTTGAATAAACTAGTATCGCAGTGGTGCTCAGAAAGATCCTGGGGGCACTATGTGGGAACGAAATTCGGTTTAGAAAAAGCAATTTACCTTAAGTCTGCTTTACTGAATTTGAATCCTGGTTTGGTCGGTCTAGGAATACTTGATTCTTTTTTGTCTAAAACACCTCTGGTGACTACAGATTGCAATATACATAGCCCAGAAATAGCATACCTTGAAAATGGTGCTAATGGTTTGATTACTCCTTATAATATTGAAGCTTATTCAAAAGCTTGCGTCGATTTAATCCGTAATTCTGAAGCTATTGAAAAGATGAAAGATAATTGT
>DJFX01000013.1:996-56681 GCA_002432635.1 Halothiobacillaceae bacterium UBA5861
ATTGTTTTTTTAGTGCTCAAAAATATACTATAAATAATATGGTTGAAAATTTTTATGAGGGAATAATTTCATGTTTGAAAGATTTCGAGTGATTTAAGCCATGATAAGAAATGTTCTAATTGTACATAATTCTTATTTACATTTGGGGGGGGAAGATTCTGTAGTTAATAATGAACAAAAACTACTTTCTAAGTATGGCATAAAAACTGATTTTTATCACAAAAACAACTCTGAAATTAATCGCTTTAGCACACTTGTTACAGCAATAAATACTAGATATTCATACAGGTCTAAGAAAGATTTTAGAAAATTTTTATCTAAGTTAAGACCTGATATTGTGCACGTCCATAACTTTTTTCCTTTATTGTCACCGTCTATTTATGATGTCTGTATTGAAGAGAAAGTTGCTGTTGTACAAACTCTTCATAACTATAGAACAGTATGCCCAGGAGCTTTACTTACTCGAAATGGTGAAATATGTGAAAATTGTTTGAAAGGATCGCCTTATCAGTCTGTTATTTATGGCTGCTATAGGAATTCTCGTCTTGCTACTTTAGCTGTAGCTAATATGGTTGCTTACCATAAGAGAAAAAGAACTTGGAATAATAAAGTTGACTGCTTTATCGCCCTGACTAAATTCGCAAAAATGAAATTTATTGAAGCTGGTTTTCCTGAGAATAATATTAGTGTTAAGCCGAACTTTGTATGGGATAACCGTTCTCAAAACCAACGTTTAAGTATAGATAAAGAAAGGAAAAAAAATGCTCTCTTTGTTGGACGTTTAAGTAAGGAAAAGGGTGTAATGACGTTGTTAAAGTCATGGGAAGAGGTACAGATAGACTTACAAATTGTAGGTGCTGGCCTACTTGATTTAAATGCCTTAGTTGATAAAGGAAAGTTTGTCCATTTTTTAGGTCAACTGGATGGATCCTCAGTTTTGAAACTCATGAAAGAATCTGCTTTTCTAGTCATGCCTTCTGAATGGTATGAAGGATTTCCTATGGTTTTGGTTGAGGCTTTTTCTCAAGGATTGCCAGTTGTTGGATCAAGGTTAGGTAGTATGGCAGAGATTATTCAGGATGGAGTAACCGGTCTGCACTTTGAGGCAGGTAATGCGGCCGATTTAGCAGAAAAAGTACGATGGATGGATGAGCACCCTAATGAGCGTGAGCAGATGGGGAGAAATGCTCGAAAGGTTTATGAAGAGAATTACACGCCAGAAAAAAACTATCAAATCTTGATGGGTATTTATCAGAAAGCAGTTGAGTCTAATAGAGGCGTAGGCTGAGATGACTCGCGCAACGATTATCACAATGGGTGTTGAGTTAACAACGCTGAGTGGAGCGACCAATCGTGTATTTACACTGGCTGAGCAAGGGAAAGGCGCTTATGTTTGTGTTTCTAACGTTCATATGTGCATGGAGGTTTTTGATTCCACAGACTTTGCTGCAGTGGTGAATGGTGCAGACTTGGTGATTCCTGATGGTAAACCGCTGGCAATTGCTCAAAAGCTGTTAGGTTACAGACACGCTGCGCAGGTGCGAGGTCAGGACATTATGAATAAACTGTGCGGGCTAAGTGGCGAAAGGGGGCTAAATATCGGTTTATACGGGGGTGGCTCGGATGTCATTCTGGGTTTAGTCCAATCTAATCTAGTGGCGCAGTATCCTGATATTAAGATTGCCTACGCTTTTTCTCCTCCCTTCAGAGCGCTGACTGACGAGGAGAATATAGCTGTAATTAATGGAATTAATAAGGCGAAGGTCGATCTGCTGTTTGTCGGAGTTGGATGTCCAAAACAGGAAATCTGGATGGCTGAGCATCGCGACCATTTGACTTGTGTGATGCTGGGTGTAGGAGCAGCTTTTGATTTTATAGCAGGCAATAAGAAACACGCGCCGCGCTGGATACAGCATATTGGCCTTGAGTGGTTGTTTCGGTTGTGTTCAGAACCAGGTCGGTTGTGGAAAAGATATTTAAAACAGAATCCGCGCTTTATTTGGTATTTTTTGCAGCAATGGTTACTCGGGAAACAATTTCATAAAAGTGGTAACCACCAATAGCACTGAATGGCAATCTAGTTGCTTCAAGTTATTGACATTATTGGATTAACTTTTACTTAGGAAAGGATTTTAGGAATGACGGATAAGGTTGCTTTAATTACTGGCGTAACCGGTCAAGATGGCTCCTATTTGGCAGAATTTTTGTTAAGTAAAGGTTATGAAGTGCATGGTATTAAGCGTAGGGCTTCCTCTTTTAATACGGAACGCATTGATCATATTTACCAAGATCCTCATGAAGACGGTGCGCGCTTTTTTATGCACTATGGCGACCTGACAGATACCTCTAATCTGACACGCATTTTACATGAGGTGAAGCCGGATGAGGTGTATAACCTTGGCGCGCAGTCTCATGTTGCGGTTTCTTTTGAGTCGCCGGAATACACAGCCGACGTCGATGCTGTTGGTACGTTGCGTTTGCTTGAGGCAATTCGCTTCTTAGGCTTAGAGGAAAAAACACGCTTTTATCAAGCATCCACTTCGGAATTATACGGCTTGGTGCAGGAAGTCCCTCAGAAGGAAACGACGCCGTTTTATCCTCGGTCGCCTTATGCCGTTGCAAAAATGTACGCTTACTGGATTACTATTAATTATCGTGAGTCCTATGGGCTATATGCTTGTAATGGAGTCTTATTCAATCATGAGTCTCCTCGACGAGGCGAGACTTTTGTCACTCGAAAAATAACACGAGCGCTCGCAAATATTTCTCAAGGCTTAGAAAAAACGCTTTATCTGGGTAACTTGGATGCTTTGCGTGACTGGGGACATGCGAAGGACTATGTGCGTATGCAGTGGCTTATGTTGCAACAAGAACAGGCCGAAGACTTTGTAATTGCAACTGGAAAACAAATTTCTGTCCGAGAGTTTGTCCGCTTATCGGCGAAAGAATTAGGCATTATTTTACGTTTTGAGGGAAAAGGCACTAATGAAATAGCTGTTGTTGAAAGTGTTGATCGGGCTTTATGCCCTGGTATTCAAGTGGATGATGTTATTGTCCGCGTTGACCCTAAATATTTTCGCCCTGCTGAAGTAGAAACTTTGCTGGGAGATCCAACGAAGGCCAAAGAAAAATTGGGCTGGGTGCCTGAAATAACAGTTGAAGAAATGTGCGCTGAAATGGTTCGTGCAGATTTACAGCAAGCGCGCCAACATGCCTTATTGAGAGAAAAAGGCTTCGAAGTAAATATTTCTGTTGAAGGGTAATGATGAAGCGAGTTTTTGTTGCGGGTTATAAAGGTATGGTTGGCTCTGCGCTTGTCCGCCATCTAGAGAAAAAAACCAATATTGAACTTGTACTACGCGATCGTCATGAGTTGGATTTAACCGTGCAATCGCAAGTTCAAGCATTTTTTCTCAAAGAACGGATTGATGCTGTTTATTTGGCTGCTGCAAAAGTCGGGGGAATTGTTGCCAATAATAATTACCCAGCCGAGTTTATCTATACAAACTTAATGATTGAGTGCAATGTGATTCATTCTGCTCACTTGGCTGGAGTAAATGAGCTTTTATTTCTGGGTTCATCATGCATATATCCTAAATTGGCTGAACAACCAATGAGTGAGTCTGCATTGTTGACAGGAGCTCTAGAGCCAACTAATGAGCCTTATGCGATTGCAAAAATTGCAGGCATTAAGCTATGTGAGTCATATAACCGGCAATATGGTCGTAATTACCGTAGTGTGATGCCGACAAACCTTTATGGTGAAAATGATAATTTCCACCTTGAAAACTCACATGTGATTCCCGCTTTATTAAGGCGTTTTCATGAGGCTAAGTTAAATGATGCTTCTGAAATTGAAGTTTGGGGGTCAGGAAAACCCATGCGAGAGTTTCTTCATGTGGATGATATGGCTGCCGCTTCCGTTTTTGTTGCGAATGTCAGCCAAGAAGATTATGCCGCTTGTACACAGCCGATGCTTTCCCATATCAACGTTGGTACTGGCGTCGATTGTACGATTAAGGAGCTAGCTCATACCATTGCGGACGTTGTTGGTTATCAAGGGGGTATTACTTTCGATGCGACAAAACCCGATGGTGCGCCCCGTAAGCTATTGAATGTTGAAATGCTAAAAAAATTAGGTTGGCATTACCAAATTGAGCTTAAAGAGGGTCTCCAGCGAACCTATGACTGGTACCTGCAACATCAAAGCGACTTCCGAACTTAACAATGAGTTTTCTTGGATTAGAAACATTTGAAACGATAGTTACGCATACACCTTTAGTTTCTATTGATTTGTTAGTCCGAAATATTGATGGTTTAGTCCTCCTTGGCCGGCGCATAAACCCACCAGCAAAAAATTATTGGTTTGTGCCTGGTGGGCGAATATACAAAGGTGAAACTTTAGAAGGTGCGTTTAGTCGCATTAGTACAGAAGAGCTGGGCCAACAGTTAAAGATGTCCGATGCGGATTATCAAGGCCTTTATGAGCACTTTTACGAGGACAGTGTTTTCGGCAAACATATTTCTACCCACTATATTGTTAATGCTTTTGAGCTTACTTTGGAAGAGGAAAACTATCTTCCCCTTGTGCAGCACCAATGTTATCAGTGGTTTAGTCAATGTGAATTGTTAAGCGAGACAAAAGTTCATCATTATTCAAAGGCCTATTTTGATAGTAAGTTGATTTTTAAGGATAAAATATGATCCCTGTCATCATGGCTGGAGGCTCTGGTACTCGCTTGTGGCCATTATCACGTACAGCGTTTCCCAAACAATTTCTAGCCTTGTGCAGTGAGCGTAGTTTGTTACAGGAAACGGTCGGTCGTTTGGATGGGCTTACCAGCCAAGAACTTTTGATTATTTGTAATGAAGAGCATCGGTTTCTGGTTGCTGAGCAAATGCGTCAGCTGGATAAAAAAGCACATATTATTCTCGAACCGGTTGGTCGTAATACAGCGCCAGCAATTGCACTGGGTGCGATGTGCGCTCTGCAAGGTGCGCCTGATCAAAAGCCACCAGTATTATTAATATTAGCCGCTGACCATGTGATTCAAGACATTGATGCATTCCACGAATCTGTTAGCAGATTACACCCTTATGTTGAAGACGGAAAGTTTGGCACGCTTGGCATTGTTCCGACGGAGCCGGCGACAGGTTATGGGTATATCAAAGCCGGCACTCAGATTCATAACGGAGTGCTTGCTGTCGAAGCATTTGTTGAAAAGCCCGACTTACAAACAGCCCAAGCTTACGTTGAGAGCCAAGCCTATTTTTGGAACAGTGGCATGTTTATGGTTCGCGCTGATCGTTATTTGGAAGAGCTACAACGATTTTGCCCCGACATCTATACAGCTTGTCACCAGGCAATGGAGTGTCAACAAAAGGATTTTGATTTTATTAGGGTAGATTCTGAAGCTTTTCAAAAGTCTCCTGATGATTCGATTGATTACGCAATTATGGAACCCTTAACCGCCTCTAAAAGTGAGAGCTCTGACATTGTGGTGGCTCCACTTGAGGCGGGTTGGAGTGATGTGGGTAGTTGGTCTGCCTTGTGGGAGATCGCTGAGAGAGACGAGCAGTCTAATGCTGTGAGTGGTGCAGGGGGTACAATTTTAAAACAAACGTACAACAGTTTTATTCACAGCAGCGACCGCCTTGTTGCGACATTAGGCGTCGACAACCTGGTGATTGTGGATACGGCAGATGCTTTATTGGTTGCTGGTAAAGATAGTGTTCAAGATGTTAAAGCAATTGTTAACGAGTTAAAGGAGCAAGGTCGACAAGAGCACTACCAACATCGTGAAGTTTACCGGCCTTGGGGAAAATATGACTCGATTGATAGTGGCGAGCGCTACCAAGTCAAGCGAATAACCGTTAAACCTGGGGCAAAACTTTCTGTCCAAATGCATCACCACCGTGCTGAGCATTGGGTGGTCGTGTCGGGCACAGCCAAGGTGACCAATGGAGAGAAAACCTATCTTGTCACTGAAAATGAGTCGACGTTTATCCCCGTTGGGCAAGTCCATGCATTGGAAAACCCGGGGAAAATTGCACTCGAAATGATCGAAGTGCAATCGGGCGCATATTTAGGCGAAGATGATATCGTTCGCTTAAAAGACCGCTACGGCCGAACGTAGAAGGCACATCTTTAGGATGTGCCGATTTTTGCATCCCAGTTCAGTTTTTTGCATAGCCTAATGTTTTTAAGGTATCCAAAATTTCATCGAGTATGACCGGATCGTCAATGGTTGCGGGTGTTTTATAGGGCTGGCTATCGGCAATGCTGCGCATGGTGCCTCTGAGCACTTTGCCCGATCGCGTTTTAGGCAATCGTTGGACAACGGTCGCTGTTTTGAAGGCGGCGACAGGCCCAATGGTTTCTCGGACCATTTTTACAACTTCTTGAGCAATAACTTGATCATCTTTTGTGACGCCTGCTTTTAACACCAGCAATCCCAGTGGCACTTGGCCTTTCATGTCATCGGCCACACCAATAACGGCGCACTCTGCAACGTCGGGGTGGGCAGCCAGGACTTCTTCCATCGCTCCGGTTGAAAGCCGGTGTCCCGCGACATTGATGACGTCGTCTGTACGTGACATAACATAAAGGTAACCCTCTTCATCAATATAGCCGGCATCTCCCGTTTGGTAATAACCCGGGTGGGGGGCAAAGTAAGTGTTAACGTAACGGTCTTCGGCATTCCAAAGTGTGGGAAAAGTACCAGGAGGCAAGGGCAGTTTGACGACAATATCCCCGATTTCGCCAGGTGGCAATGGCTGGTGGTCGGCATCGAGAATATTAATCTGGTAGCCAGGTACCGCTTTAGTGGGGGAGCCTGGCCGCACTGACAAGAGTTCTATACCAACAGGATTGGCACAAATCGACCAGCCGGTCTCTGTTTGCCACCAGTGGTCAATAACAGGTATGCCCAGTTGATTTTCTGCCCAGTGAAGGGTGTCGGGGTCACACCGCTCACCGGCCAGGAATAAGTATTTTAAGCACTGGATGTCATACTTTTTGATAAATAACCCGTTAGGGTCCTCTTTTTTGATGGCTCGGAAGGCGGTGGGCGCGGTGAAGAAGCTTTTAACTTGGTGCTCAGAGATGATGCGCCAAAAAGTCCCGGGGTCCGGTGTGCCTACAGGCTTGCCTTCAAACATGATGGTGGTATTACCGTTGTAGAGCGGTCCGTAAACGATATAGGCATGGCCTACAACCCAGCCGATATCCGATGCCGCCCAGAAAACATCGCCAGCTTCTACATCGTAAATATTTTTCATGGACCATTTAAGCGAGACGATATTGCCGCCTGTATCACGCACGACCCCTTTAGGTTGGCCTGTCGTGCCGGATGTATAGAGAATATAAAGCGGGTGAGTGGACTCAACCGGTACACAATCAACGGGTTGCGCGTGCGATACAGTGGATACCCAGTCAAAATCCCGCCCCGTTTGCAAAGCGGCGGTTGTTTGCGGCCTTTGAAAAATCAGACATTGATCCGGCTTGTGTTGTGCAAGCTCAATGGCGTGATCAAGCAGGGGTTTGTATTCGATGATTCGATCGACTTCGATTCCGCAAGAAGCCGAAATGATGAGCTTTGGCTGTGCATCATCAATGCGCACAGCGAGTTCGTTAGCAGCGAACCCACCAAAGACGACAGAGTGAGGTGCACCTATCCGGGCACAGGCGAGCATGGCAATAGCCGCTTCTGGAATCATCGGCATGTAAATGATGACCCGGTCACCCTTGGTCACCCCCAGCTCAGCCAGAGCCCCTGCGGCTTGGGCAACTGCTATGTGGAGCTCGTTATAAGTGTATTTTTTGACTGTTTGGGTCACAGGGCTATCGTAAATCAATGCGGTCTGTTCACCACGGCCCTGCTCAATGTGGAAATCAAGCGCGTTGTAGCAGGCGTTTGTCAGCCCATCTTTATACCAGGTGTTAAAGGGGCTGTTACTGTCATCTAGAATGGTTTCGGGTGACTGGTACCAAAAAATATCATCAGCTGCTGCCTTCCAGAAGGCGTTGGGTGATTCTATCGATTGTTGGTAGACTTTTTCGTATGCGCCGCTCAAGGTCCATTCCTCCGAACTCTGGTTATTTTCTATGGTGAACGCGTTGCCTTGCTGAATTTTGACTAGAATACCGATATTTCCATTTGTAGAGAAGAGGCAAAATCGTAAGCAACATGCACACACTTGTGGTTTAATCCGAGCCCATGCGACAACCTTATCCATTTTTTCTTGGCCTTCGCTACACACGCGCCAAGCGCCGTAATCATTTCATTTCCTTCATTTCGTTGATCTCAATTATCGGGATCATTCTGGGCGTCACAGCGCTGATTACAGTTATTTCTGTTATGAACGGTTTTGAGAAGGAACTCCATGAGCGCATTTTGAGTATGGCGTCTCACGCCACCATCACGAAGTACAACAAACCCTTACAAAACTGGGAGGCCTTGGCCGAAGTGGCCAATAACCACCCGCTGGTGGAAGGGTCTGCCCCCTATGTTGAAGGCCAGGTGATGGTCATTAAAGGTAAACAGGTGAGCGGAACGTTGATTCGGGGAATTTTGCCTGCCGAGGAGCCACGGGTTTCTGAAGTGGCGAATAAAATCATTGCAGGCAGTATTGATGGTTTGCAAGAAGGGGCGTTTGGCATTGTGCTCGGTTCTGAGCTTGCCACCTATTTGGATGCCCGTGTGGGCGATAAGGTGATGTTGATTGCGCCTGAGGCAAATGTAACGCCGGTAGGTGTCTTGCCTCGGCTAAAACGGTTCAGTGTGGTTGGTATCAGTAAAGTGGGCATGTACGAGTATGACCGGTCGCTTGCCGTCATGCATATGGATGATGCGTCTAAACTCTTGCGGCTGGAAGGTGGGGTGACGGGAGTTAGGCTTCGCTTGAGTGATATGTTCGAGTCATATTCGGTAGCCCGTGATCTGGCCAGCCAAGTGGGGCAGGAATTTTGGGTCAGCGATTGGACTTTTCGACACGCCAACTTTTTCCGCGCGGTTAAAACAGAAAAAACTGTCATGTTTGTCATCCTCACCCTCATCGTTGCTGTCGCGGCGTTTAATATTGTTTCGACGCTGGTCATGGTCGTGACCGATAAACAGACCGATATTGCTGTTTTGAGAACTTTAGGGGCATCGCCGATGGACATCATGGCTATTTTTTTGGTGCAAGGCTCCGTCATTGGCGTTGTTGGTACTGTGCTCGGTGCTGTCGGAGGCGTGACCCTGGCATTGAACGTTGAAACACTGGTGCCGTGGATTGAACAAATATTGGGTCAGCAATTTCTGGATCCCAGCGTTTACTACATTAGCAGTTTGCCCTCTGAACTTAACTGGGATGATGTGTTGAAAATATCGGGTATGTCGCTGCTGTTATCTGTTTTGGCGACGATTTACCCGGCCTGGCGTGCCTCAAGGATCCAACCAGCTGAGGCCTTACGCTATGAGTGACATTATCCGTTGCAATCAGCTGACGAAAAGTTTTACTCAGGGCGAGTTAGATATTTCTGTTTTGGACAGGGTGAATTTCAGTGTTCAGCAGGGCGAACGTGTTGCAATTGTGGGTGCTTCGGGTTCCGGGAAGAGCACATTGCTGCACCTTCTGGGCGGTTTGGATTTACCCACTTCGGGCGAAGTGTTCATTGACGGGGTTGATATCGCTGCTCAAAATGACCGGCAACGAGGGCAAATCAGAAACAGAGCGTTAGGGTTTGTGTACCAATTCCACCACCTTTTGCCGGAATTAACATGCCTGGAAAACGTTATGATGCCACTGTTGATCGGGGGTGAGCGCGTAAAGCCTGCCTCGGAAAAAGCATCGAAAATATTGGAAAGAGTAGGGTTGGGCGCGCGCTTAAAACACAAGCAGGCTGAAATGTCGGGTGGAGAGCGGCAACGGGCCGCCATTGCCCGGGCTTTGGTCACGAGTCCTTTATGTGTTTTGGCCGATGAACCGACCGGTAATTTGGATCAGCGCACAGCCACCAAAGTCAATGAGTTGATGGGCGAACTCAACACGGATCTAAAAACTAGTTTTGTGATAGTCACCCACGATCTTGAATTGGCAAAGCAAATGGACCGCGTACTTCTGTTGACTGAAGGCCGGTTAGTGCCTGCCTAGCGGGATGAACGGTTTTTGTGACGTCGTTTTTGTAGCGCCCGGTAGATGTGCCAGCGCCAGTAGAGGCGTACTGCCAAATAACCGAGACCACTCGAAATAATACCCATCACCACGCAGCCGGTTAAAAATGGTTGCCAGATTTCACTCAGCGTTTCTATCAGCCAGCTAAAAGACAACTGAAATTCGAACCCCTTAGGCTGAATGCCAAGCATGGCCGCACCTAAGCGATACGCCATGTAAAACATCGGTGGCATGGTTATGGGGTTAGTCACCCATACGGATACAACAGCGATCGGTAGATTGACTCGGAGCGGGATGGACAAAATGGCAGAAAGCACCATTTGCGAAGGCACAGGCATCCAGGCCATGAACAAGCCCAACCCAACCGCGCCTGAGACAGAACGACGGTTTAGGTGCCACAGATTCGGATCGTGTAAAAGTGCCCCGAGAAAGCGCACTGATTTATGATTCCGAAACTCAAGGTGGTCCGGTAAGACGCGTTTAATCAGCTTTTTGGGCATGTGTTTTAGCTTGGGCTTGGAGTGAGTATCAAAAGCACTAAACGTTGGGATGACGGAATTGTAGAGGGGTTTGAGCTTTTCTGCTGTTGTATATTGTCATTTATGAACATTTCGCCATTTTCTGATCGGCGCCCATTTTAGTGATTTTTGGAATCGAGATCTCGTGAGGCGTCACACTCTTTTCTTTTTAGCGGGCCTGCTCATCGTCCAGTTTCAGCCTACCATGCCACATGTGGAATGGTTTTTGGCATTGTGCCTGCCTGCTGTGTGGTTGTTGATTAAAAAACGCGGCGTATGGCTGGCTTATTCGATGTTTGGGGCCGCATGGCTTGGTATTCACGCAAATGTCGGCCTGGCCGATCGTTTATCCGAGTCTTTGGAAGGTAAAGACCTGATTGTGACAGGTGTCATTGCCAGCACGCCAGTGCGAAAAGCGCGCGCAACCCGGTTTGTATTCAAAATAGACTCAGTTGATCAGGGTGGCTTCTCGGGCAGAGTCCCTCACCAAGTGCGCTTAAGCTGGTATGGTGAAGTACCGGCCTTGCGGGTGGGCCAAGTATGGCGGTTGACTGTTCGCCTCAAGCGGCCCCGCAGTTTTATGAACCCCGGTAGCTTTGATTATGAAGGCTGGCTTTTTCAGCAAGGTATTCGTGCCGTCGGTTACGTAAGGGCGAACGCTGCGTATCAATTGATTAACGAGCAGCCCATGCGTTTCCCGGTAGAAGCCCTTCGGCAGCAACTGTCTCATCACCTTGATACTGTGATCGGGGACTACCATAACCCGGCAACGATCAAAGCCCTGTCCCTCGGTTACCGGGAGGACCTGCCTCCTGAGATCTGGGACTTGTTGAGAAAGACAGGTACGAATCACTTGATGGCTATTTCCGGGTTGCATTTGAGTTTGCTGGCTGCATTTGTTTATGGGTTAAGTCGTATCATTTGGGCATGGTTGCCCTGGGTGAGTCGCCACGTGAACCGGCCTGATTTTGCGGCGGCCATGGCAATCCTGGCTGCTTTTGGGTATGCCGCCATGGCGGGGTTTTCTATTCCCACGCAGAGGGCATTTATTATGCTGCTGGCATTCTTCGGTGGCAGTGTCTTGTTGCGAAAGAGACTGGCGTCGTTTGATAATTTATTCTTTGCACTCGTTGTTGTATTGCTCGTTGATCCCTTTGTGGTTATGTCCGCCGGGTTTTGGTTGTCGTTCATAGCGGTGGTGGTGATTTTGTTTGTTTTCAGCGGACACGTGGGCAAACCCGTGTTATGGCGGCAGTGGGGCTTTGTACAAATTGCCATCACGTTCATTTTAATACCGGTCACGGTTTATTTTTTTCAGATAGCATCGTTGGTATCGCCAGTGGCGAATGTGATCGCTGTTCCCTGGGTCAGTTTTGTAGTTGTGCCTTTGGTTTTAATAGGCGTTTTGCTCAGTACATTAAATGAAAGTCTGGGAGCCATGGTCTTATGGCTGGCAGACCAAACCATTCAACTACTTTGGGTGCCGTTAGTGTGGCTGGCAGAGTTGCCTTACGCACAGTGGTTACCGACACAACCACCCTTGTGGGCCGTTATTTTAGCGGTATCAGGCGGATTTTTATTGCTCAGTCCCCGAGCGTTGCCAGGTCGTCTGGCGGCGCCTTTTATGTTCTTGCCTTTGCTTTTGAGCCGGCCGGTGTCACCTGATCACGGAGGGGTCCATTTCCATTTGCTCGATGTTGGCCAAGGTTTGTCAGCGGTTGTGCGTACCCAGTCACATGCCATGCTATTTGATGCAGGCCCACGATTTTCTGCGCATTTTGATGCCGGTCAGGCGGTGGTCATTCCTTTTCTTCGAGCAAAAGGGATAGGAACATTAGACGCTGTCATCATTTCTCACCTGGATAATGACCACCTGGGAGGTGCTGAGGCGGTTTTGCAATCAATGCCAGTCAAAAAATTGATCATCGGTTACGGGGACGAGGAGGAAGCACAGCTGCTCAGTACACCTCATGTGCGTTGTCAACGCGGACAATCCTGGGAGTGGGACGGGGTAACGTTCGAATTTCTGCATCCGCCTGTCAATCATCAGTACGACCGGCGCAACAATCGTTCATGTGTACTAAAAATAGACTCGGATGCTGGCAGTATTTTGTTAACCGGTGACATTGAACGTCGAGCGGAGCAGGCATTACTTAAGGATATTGACTCAGAGTTGAAGGTATCCGAAAAGCTCAGGTCTGACCTGCTGGTTGCCCCGCATCACGGAAGTCTGACATCTTCAACACAAACATTTGTTGAGGCCGTTAATGCAGAATACGTGTTATTTCCATCCGGACATCTGAATCGGTTTGGCTTCCCAAATGGAGAAATCGTCGCACGTTATCAGTCGGCAGGCGCTAAAATAATGAAAACAGGTACCGACGGGGCGATCAGTTTTTATACCGGCCCGGAAGGAGAGGTTTTTAGGTTTGAAACATATCGAATAAATTCAAAACGCTACTGGTATGATAGGTGATTATTTTTTTGAACAGTCTCAATGACTGGAGCCAGATATTCGTACCCTGGCAGCGAAATACAGTATGATCAGCAGTTTTCCAGAAGCAACAGGAGTAATTCGTCCGTGTTCGAATTAGTGAAGGCAGGTGGTTGGCTTATGTTGCCGATTATTGCCTGCTCAGTGGTGGCTTTGGCCATCGTGATTGAACGGTTTTGGTCATTG
This sequence comes from Halothiobacillaceae bacterium UBA5861, assembly GCA_002432635.1. GTDB lineage: Bacteria > Pseudomonadota > Gammaproteobacteria > UBA5861 > UBA5861 > UBA5861. The sequence goes on from DJFX01000013.1 coordinate 14,353, forward strand.
CAGCCCAAGCGCGTGTTGCCGCCTGATTTATTGCCACAAATCTGGAAGTGGTCCAGGGAAAATAAGCTGAATGATGATCGAGTGCGTGAAGTTCAGATCTCGTCGCCACTCGGGCGTGTACTGGCCGCAGGGCTGCAAAATCGAACACGTGATCGAGATATCATGCGAGACAGTATCGAAGAGGTCGGGCGCCATGTTGCCCATGAACTCGAACGTTTTTTAAACACCTTGGGTACCATTGCAGCGATTAGCCCGCTGCTGGGGCTCTTAGGGACGGTGGTGGGCATGATTGAGGTGTTCGCGACCATTACGAATGTTGGGGTAGGCGACCCTGCTGAGTTGGCTGGGGGTATTTCCCAGGCTCTGATTACGACAGCGGCAGGTTTGGTTGTGGCGATTCCTTCATTGATGTTTGCGCGTTACTTTCGTGGCCAGGTGGATACTCTGGTTGTGGGCATGGAGCAGGAAGCGATCAAACTGGTCGAGGTTATGAATCACTCACGCACACGTCCACAACCGGTCAAAAAGCCTGCTGTTAGCCAACCTCCAAGAGGTCCTAAACAGTGAATTTCAGGACGCGCCCGCGGGATGACTTGGACATCAACATCACACCGCTCATTGACGTAGTTTTTATCTTGCTGATCTTCTTTATGGTTTCAACCACCTTTCAGAAGTCAGCGGAACTCCAGGTTCAACTGCCAGAATCAACAGCAACACCGGCTGACGATGTTCCGGTCTCTATCGAGGTTGTGATTAATGCCCAAGGGCAATTCTTCCTGAATGGGCGGGAGCTGGTGAATAATCAGTTGGCTACTGTTCGCGCGGCGATGCAAAGTATTGCAGAAGGAAAAACCGAACTGCCTGTTATTGTGCGCGCCGATGCACGAACGCCGCACCAAGCTGTGGTGACAGCAATGGATGCCGCCTCTCAGCTGGGGCTAACGCGCCTCTCCATTGCCACCTCCCATGTTGAAGAGTAGGTCGAAAGAGTAATTTGCAACCTGAGATGAATGCTTCAACACCAACCGAGGCCAGTGGTTTACAGACGTATCGCCGCCTCCTTCAGTATGTAAAACCTTACTGGAGGCAGTTTGCGGTGGCTATTTTTGGGATGGCCTTGTATGCCGGTGCAGATACTTCTTTTGCGGCACTGATGAAACCACTGCTCGATGGCAATTTTGTGGAGAAAGACCCAGATGCTATCCGCTATGTCCCAGTATTGATTTTGTGTGCCTTTTTGGCGCGAGGGATAGCAACGTTTTTATCCAATTATTATATGGCTTGGATTGGGTGGCGGATGATCAAAAAAATTCGTCATCAGCTATTCGATAAGTACCTGACCTTGCCCACACCGCGTTATGACCAAATGACATCCGGCGAGTTGATCTCCAAAGTCTCTTACGATGTGACGAATGTATCCGGTGCCGCTACCAATGCCTTGACTGTCCTGGTGCGAGATACGCTCACTGTGATCGGACTTTTAGGGTTGATGTTTTACCATAGCTGGCAGCTGACGTTGGGGTGCATTTTAATCGGCCCGTTGATCGGGCTGATCGTTTCCCGGGTCTCGCGTAAATTCCGCAAAATAAGCCGCCGGATTCAAAGTTCAATGGGGAGTATTTCCCATATTGTGGAGGAGGCCATTGAAGGGCACCGCGTGGTGAAAGTCTTTGGCGGCCAGGAGTATGAACGCGAGCGTTTTGAACAGATTAATGAACGCAATCGTGTACTGCACTTAAAGATGACCATTGCCAAGTCGATCAGTTCGCCCACGGTACACTTTCTTGTAGCAGTTGCCCTGGCTGCGATTATCTATCTGGCGACTCTGGAAGAGTTTGTTAATGAAATATCCGTGGGTTCATTTATGTCATTTATTGTTGCGATGATGATGCTGTTTGGCCCACTGCGCCAATTGACCAATGTGAACGCCACGCTTCAGCAGGGAGTTGCCGCTGGCGAAAGTGTTTTCGCGATGTTGGATGAACGCTCAGAGGATGACACCGGCACCCAGGACATCCAAAAAGTTCGAGGCGAAATCACCTACGAGAATGTTTGCTTCACATACCCAGGAGCCGAGAAGCAGGTTATTTCGAATGTTGACATTCGGATTAGTCCGGGCCAGGTCGTTGCCATTGTGGGGCGATCAGGGGGTGGAAAAACAACACTGGTTAACTTGCTTGCACGCTTATATGAATTAAACTCCGGAAAAATCCGTATTGACGGACATTCCATTCAAGATCTAACACTGACGAGTTTGCGGGATCAGATTGCTTACGTGGGCCAGCACGTCACCCTGTTTAATGACACGATTGCACATAACATTGCTTATGGTCGCCTGGAAGGCGTTGGGATGGAAAAAATTCGCAATGCAAGCGAAATGGCGCACGCGGCTGAGTTCATTGAAGCATTGCCTCAAGGGTATGAAACCGTTGTAGGTGAAAACGGTGTATTGTTGTCAGGCGGACAGCGCCAGCGCATCGCCATTGCTCGAGCATTGTTGAAAGATGCTCCTATCTTGATTCTGGATGAAGCCACATCGGCCCTGGATAATGAATCGGAGCGAATTGTTCAGGAAGGCCTGAATGCCTTACTGAAAAATCGTACAACGCTGGTGATTGCCCACCGGTTATCGACAATCGAAAATGCTGACCGGATTCTGGTCATGGATAACGGGCAAATTGTTGAATCCGGGACACACCAGGCGCTCTTGGATAAGGGGCAGCACTACGCTGCCTTATACAACTTGCAATTCAATGTTGACCGCTCATCCGGTTAAGCTCACTCATACCTCCCTCTATGGCGCTACAAGACGATTGGCAAACACGAAACTGGCGGGTAGGCTTGCTGTACCCCTTGTCTTGCCTGTTTGGGCTGATTGTCTGGACAAGACGGCTCTGCTACGACATCGGTTTGTTGCGACAAGTTCAGCTGCCTGTTCCAGTTATCATCGTAGGCAATGTGACAGTCGGTGGGACAGGCAAGACGCCTCTGACCATTTACTTAGCCAATGCCTTACGTGGCTTGGGTTATCACCCAGGAATTATCAGCCGCGGGTACAAAGGGGCGTCTAAAACCTGGCCTCGTTCTGTTCACAAAGACAGCGACCCCTATGAGGTCGGTGATGAGCCCGTTTTATTAGCGCAACGTACCGGCTGCCCGGTTGTTGTAGGGCCTGACCGGGTTGCAGCCGCCAAGCAGCTATTGGCGGAATACCCCTGTGATATCTTGTTTTCAGATGATGGTATGCAACACTACCGGCTCGCACGCACGCTGGAAGTGGCAGTGCTCGACGCTAAAAGAAGGCTCGGTAATCGCCTGCTTTTACCCGCAGGGCCATTGCGAGAACCTCCCTCTCGATTGAATACGGTCGATTTTCAGGTATATAACGGTATTCCTGAGTCCCCTGAAACTGAGCATTATTTTACGTTAGCGGCGCAAGAGGCTGTTAATCTTAGAACGGAAGAAAAGCGACCACTGACTGATTTTTCAGGATGTGCAGTGCATGCGGTTGCAGGTATTGGTCATCCCCCTCGTTTTTTTGATTTGCTGCGGCGATATGGCGTCATGCCTCACGAGCATGCTTTTACTGATCACCACCACTACAGGGAAGAAGATCTCGCGTTTAGTCATGAGTTACCGGTTCTGATGACAGAAAAAGATGCTGTCAAATGCCGTGACTTAGTTGATGGAAATGCCTGGTATGTCCCTGTTGAGGTAGAATTACACAGTCATTTTGTGGATAAACTTCTGGCTCGACTATCTGTCCTAGGGAACAAATAACATGGATAAATATTTACTTGATATCTTGGCGTGCCCTATTTGCAAAGGCCGATTAGTCTATCATCAAGCTGAGAGCGAGCTTTGGTGTCACGCTGACCGCTTGGCTTTTCCGGTGCGGGACGACATCCCTGTCATGTTGGAGGAACAGGCCCGTGAACTGAGCCTGGATGAGGTTGAACAAAGCCGGTCAAAGAATAAGATCTGACGATGACGACAGATTCTGGTTTCAAAATTGTTATTCCTGCTCGCTATGGCTCGACACGTTTGCCAGCAAAGCCTCTGATCTCGCTGGCCGGCAAACCGATGATTCAACACGTATATGAATGCGCATTAAAAACATCAGCGAATGACATCCTGGTTGCGACAGACCATGAAGCAATCTACGAGGCCGTCAAAAATTTTGGTGGAGCGGTTTGCATGACAAGCACAGCCCACCGATCGGGCACAGACCGAATCGCTGAGGTGGCTGAACAGCAGGGCTGGGACGATGAGGTTGTTGTCGTTAACCTGCAAGGCGATGAGCCGATGACGCCGCCGGAAAACATCACTCAAGTTGCCTGTGCGCTTGCCGAGCATCCGGAGGCAGGTATAGCCACACTTTGCCTCCGGGAGCCCTATGCGGAATGTTCGCAGGACCCAAATAAGGTTAAAGTCGTTAGAGATTATCAAGGGTACGCACTTTATTTTAGTCGGGCCCCAATACCTTGGAAAAGAGACCCTGCCGATAAAGATGTTCCGGCCTGGGTTCATGTGGGTATTTATGCCTATCGAGTGCGTTTTCTTAGGCAGTATACGCAGATGCCCGCTTGTGCGTTGGAATCAATAGAGCAGCTGGAGCAACTGCGAGCACTTTGGCACGGTACGCGAATATTCGTGGATGAGGCGCGCCAACAGCCAGGTCTAAGTGTTGATACCTTAGCCGACAAAGTATTGGCCGAAGCCTTGATGGCGCAGCGCAATGAAGCTTAGCCTTTGTGCAGCCTTGTGACGTTAGTTGAGGTGTAAATTGCCGCAAGTTTGATTTTTGAGGTACAATAAAAAGTTCAGATTTAGTTACAGATTACTTAATTCGACTATAAAACGAGAGGCTCATTGGGAAGATGAAAATTCTGGTAGCAGTGAAACGAGTGCTCGACTATAACGTCAAAGCTCGTGTGAAAGCGGATAAATCCGGTGTGGATTTGTCAAATGTCAAAATGTCGATGAATCCATTCGACGAAATTGCAGTAGAGGAAGCTTTACGGATCAAGGAAGCAGGGAAGGCTGATGAAGTTGTTGTGGTATCGATCGGTGTGAGCCAATGCCAGGAAACGATTCGAACTGCTTTAGCAATGGGCGCAGATCGAGGTATTTTGGTTGAAACCGATCAGGAAATTGAGCCCTTAGCTGTTGCCAAAATTTTAAAGGCAGTGGCCGAAAAAGAGTCACCTCAGCTCGCTATATTAGGTAAACAAGCAATCGACGATGACAGCAACGTAACCGGTCAAATGCTTGCCGCTCTCATGGATTGTGCGCAAGCAACGTTTGCTTCTAAGGTGGAAGTTGGCGATGGCAAGGTTGATGTAACTCGCGAAATTGACGGTGGTCTGCAGACCCTGTCGTTGAGTTTGCCGGCTGTGATTACGACAGATTTGCGTTTGAATGAGCCTCGTTATGCAAAATTACCCAACATCATGAAAGCGAAGAAAAAGCCGTTGGATGTTATCCCAGTTGCAGATTTGGGTGTTGATATTGCACCACGCCTTAAAACACTGAAAGTTGAAGAGCCGCCTGAGCGTTCTGCAGGTGTAATGGTTGAAAGTGTCGCCGAGCTGGTGGACAAACTCAAGAACGAAGCCAAGGTTATTTAAGGGGGTTCTCATGACAGTACTAGTTGTAGCTGAACACGATAATTCAGAAATTAAAGGTCCTACACTTAACGTAGTCGCCGCCGCAGGTGTTATCAATAGTGATATTACAGTATTGGTTGCTGGCAGCAATTGTTCTGCCGCGGCCGAAGCCGCGGGCAAGATTGCCGGAGTTGGAAAAGTGCTTGTTGCTGATGATGCGCAATACGAAAATGCACTGGCGGAAAATGTGACTGAATTGGTTGTTTCTATAGCAGGCGATTATTCACATATCCTTTTTCCTGCGACCGCTTCAGGAAAAAATATTATGCCGCGCGTTGCAGCCAAACTGGACGTGGCTGGCATTTCGGACATCGTCAGCGTGGAATCAGAAGACACATTTGTTCGGCCAATTTATGCAGGTAATGCGATGGCAACAATTCAAAGTAGTGACGAAAAGAAAGTCATTACTGTTCGTACGACAGCGTATGATGCCGTCAGTGCGGAAGGTGGTTCTGCAGCTGTTGAGTCTATTCAGGCAACTCCAGCAAGCGACAACGTTTCCTTTGTTGGTCAGGAAGTTGCGGTGCTTGAGCGTCCTGAACTGACAGCGGCTCGAGTGATTATTTCTGGTGGCCGTGGTATGCAAAGCGGTGAAAACTTTTCCATGCTGGAAAGTGTTGCCGATAAACTGGGAGCTGCCGTGGGCGCCTCACGAGCAGCGGTTGACGCAGGTTTTGTGCCAAACGATTATCAGGTCGGGCAGACCGGGAAAATCGTTGCACCAGAACTCTATGTAGCTGTTGGTATTTCAGGTGCGATCCAGCACTTGGCGGGCATGAAAGACAGCAAAGTGATTGTTGCAATTAATAAAGATGAAGAAGCCCCCATTTTTCAAGTATCCGACTATGGGTTGGTGGCTGATCTTTTCCAAGCCGTCCCTGAGTTCGACCAAGAGCTTGAAAAAGTGCTAGATTAGAGCCTAGTAGACCTATTTGAATAATAGGCTATGCTCTAACGCATAAAATGGCCCGGTAGGCTTTTTGCCATCGGGCTATTTTTTTGCTGGAATACTTTTCATCGTTAATCCGATGCATGTTTAGACCTTAGTGTTATGTGGAGAAAATAATGTCTGACTATAAAGCGCCAATACGCGACATAGAGTTTGTTATTAATGAGGTTGCTAATTTGCAAGAAATCCTTGAACTACCAAAATTCAAGGATTTTGATGTGGAAACAGTTTCAGCCGTTGTTCGTGAGGGCGCGAAACTGTCAGAGGAAGTGCTTGGTCCATTGAACAAGTCCGGTGACGTTGAAGGTGCCACATGGTCGGAGCAGGGCGTTCAAACCGCTGGTGGATGGCAGGAGGCCTATCAGCAATTTGCTGAGGGTGGTTGGTGTAGCGTTGCCTTTGATCCTGAATTTGGTGGTCAAGGGCTACCACAATTAGTCAGTACGGCGGTTCAAGAAATGTGGGCGGCGTCAAATATGTCGTTTAGCTTATGTCCTCTTTTAACACAAGGAGCCATTGAAGCCGTTGATAATCATGCCTCGGATTCGTTAAAAGAGTTGTTCTTGCCGAAGATGGCCGCTGGAGAGTGGACCGGTACTATGAATCTGACAGAACCACAAGCGGGTTCAGACTTAAGTGCTATACGGGCAAAAGCAGAGCCTGTGGGTGATCACTATTTGATCACAGGCCAGAAAATTTTTATCACGTATGGGGAGCATGATTTAACCGATAACATTATTCATCTGGTTTTGGCAAGGACACCGGACGCACCTCCTGGTGTAAAGGGTATTTCGTTATTTGTTGTCCCTAAAATCAATGTGAATGAAGATGGTTCTTTGGCAGAGAAAAACGATGTGCGTTGTGCATCAATCGAACACAAGTTGGGCATCCATGCCAGCCCGACCTGTGTTATGAGTTTCGGCGAGAATGGGGGAGCAAAAGGGTACCTTGTCGGTGAAGAGAATAAAGGTCTGATGTACATGTTCACTATGATGAATCAAGCCCGCCACGCCGTAGGTATTCAAGGGTATGCTATTGCGGAGAGAGCTTATCAACAAGCCGTTGCCTATGCCCGTGAGCGTATTCAGGGTAAGCCGATCGGGGTGAAAGCAGGGGAAAGCTTGGCAATCATTAATCATCCAGATATACGCCGTATATTAATGACCATGCGATCTCAGGTTGAAGCCATGCGTGCGCTAGCTTGTGTCAGTGCCGCCGCTTTTGACCGTGGTGAGGCGCATGAAGACCCTGAAAAAAGGGCTTATTATCAGCGTCGGGGCGAGCTCTTGACACCTATTGTCAAAGGTTGGTCTACAGAGTTGGGCGTTGATATCGCATCCTTAGGCATACAGGTTCATGGTGGTATGGGTTTTATTGAAGAAACGGGAGCTGCTCAGCATTACCGGGATGCGCGGATTGCGCCTATTTATGAAGGGACAACGGGCATACAGGCTGGTGACCTCATCGGGCGTAAATTTATACGTGACGGGGGGCAGGGCTTGCGCGAACTGCTTGGCGACATGAAGGCTGTGCTTGAACAGATCGGTGGTAAGGATCATTCAGAGATGAAGGATATAAAAGCCGCGTTAGAGCATGCGATACAGTCGGTTGAGGCCGCCGTAGGCTTTTTGCTGAAAGTAGACGACCCACGAGTGCCTGCCGCCGCATCTGTCGACTTTCTGATGCTTATGGGTTATGCCTGTGGTACTTGGGTGTTGGCCCAATCTGCTCTGGCCGCTCAAGCGAAATTGGCAGCGGGCGAAGTGGAGGAAGTGTTTTATCGCACCAAGATAACAACAGTGCTTTTCTATTGCCACCATATTCAACCCAAAACGGTATCGCACCTTCAAGCTTTGAAGCACAGTCAGGACTCTCTGATCCTTTCAGAGTCTCAACTGTAAGCTTGTGTGAAGGCAGACATGGCAGTTTTGTATGCTATGTCTGCCTAAGGTTTATTGTTCGACCAAGGGCTTTTTAAAGTTCAACTCCATATCCCAAGGAAAGTGTATCCAAACATCCTGGTCGACTTCGCTGATGTAATCATCCACCAGTTTCTTACCCGCAGGTTTGGCGTAGACTGTTACAAAGCGTGCCAGAGGGAAGAGCTCGCGAACAACAGCGGCTGTTTTACCTGTATCAACAAGGTCATCAACCAGGAGCATGTTTTCTCCTTTTCCCTCAGCGTGTTTAAGAATTGTCAGTTCTCGTTGTTCGGTATGATCGTAACTGGAGATGCATACGGTATCGATTAAGCGGATGCCAAGTTCCCGTGCGATAATTGCAGCAGGAATCATACCTCCACGAGTGATTGCAATAATACCCTCCCACTGTGCTGCAGGCAGCAAAGAGGAGGCTAACTTTCGGGTATCTCGATGGAACTCTTCCCAAGAAACGTAAAAAGACTGGATTGTGTCCATAGTTTTGTAGTCAGCTTTGGTAAAGCCGCAGATAATAACAAACTTTAGAATGGAGTTGGCTTAAGAGGGGAGGGGTGGCCTTAAAATTACATGTTAGAAAAACCCGTTTCAGTGGAGAGGTAAGATATATTTCTGCGTTGTTTAGAGCTAGAATGTAATTCTAAGGAAGAGAATTTGCCTAGTGTGTTGGAAGTATTAAACTAGGTAAAACAGATAAACATTGTTGTTCCTGATGCTACCGACGCAGTTTCTCGGAGTGAGGATAACGATATAAAAACGACTGAGGAGTCACTGATATGGCAAAAGGGCAGTCCTTACAAGAACCCTTTTTAAATGCATTGCGAAAGGAACGCATTCCGGTTTCGATTTTTCTGGTAAACGGTATTAAGCTCCAAGGGCAGGTGGAGTCGTTTGATCAGTTTGTTATTTTGCTCAAGAACAACGTGAGTCAAATGGTTTATAAGCATGCCATTTCTACGGTCGTCCCTTCGCGCCCGGTTAAAATCACCACAAATGCTGATGAGGACGAGTTTACGGGCTGAGCTTTGTTGGAAGGAATGCTATTGAAGAGAATAATTTTTGTCTGAGAAAGTCCAACCAAACTTACGTGCTTTAACGGTTCAATTAGATATTGCGGGTGAGCCAGAAAAGTCAAGCTTTGAGTTTACGCAACTCGTAACCTCAGCGGGTTTAAATATTGCCGCGACAGTTACTGGGAAGCGCGAAAAACCACACCCAAGACATTTTGTTGGCGTGGGAAAGCTCGATGAAATTTATCAGTTAGTTCTGGATATGTGTGCGGACGTTGTACTCTTTGATCATGCCTTAACGCCTGGGCAAGAGCGGCACCTCCGCGACAAGTTGAAAGTCCCGGTGTTGGATAGAAGTGGTCTTATATTAGATATATTTTCACAACGAGCCCGTTCCTTTGAGGGGCGTTTGCAGGTCGAGCTTGCTCAATTAAAGCATCTTTCAGTCCGTCTGATTCGAGGCTGGACCCATTTGGAGCGTCAAAAAGGCGGGATTGGGCTTAGAGGTCCGGGTGAAACACAGCTTGAGACTGACCGGCGTTTAATTGCTCAACGGATCAAACAGATTCGTCACAAACTTGATAGAGTGCGCAGTCAGCGGGAGCAAGGGCGCCGGGCACGGCACCGATCCGGGCTGCCAACTGTATCTGTTGTTGGTTATACCAATGCCGGTAAGTCAACGCTCTTTAATGCACTGACAAAGACTAATGTCTACGCAGCTGATCAATTGTTTGCTACGCTTGACCCTACATTCAGGCGCCTTTCCCTCCCCAATGGCGCACCATGTGTGCTTACAGATACCGTTGGTTTTATTCAAGATTTGCCTCATGAACTAATAGAAGCATTTCAAGCCACATTGTTAGAAACGCGTGAGGCTGATGTGCTTTTGCACGTTGTTGATGTGAGCGATGACGACAAAGAACATCGTATGCTCGAAGTGAATCGTATTCTTGGCCAGATAGGGGCAGATGAAATTCCTCAAGTTGTCGTCTACAACAAAATTGATGTGCTCGGGTCTCAGCCTCGGGTAGATGTTTTGAAAGATAATCAAGCTTTTTATGTCTGGCTGTCGGCATCACAGTCTCTTGGCCTTGATTTGTTGTTGGACGTATTACAGCAGATCCTTTCGCACGACCGTGTATTGGGCCTGCTACAGCTTAAACCAGAGGAGTTTCATATTCGCGCACAGCTGTACCAATGGAATGCGGTGCAAGATGAAACCTTAAAAGAAGATGGTAGCGTGGAACTCTATTTGGATATTTCTCCGAGTGCTTGGGGTAAACTGGTTAAAAAACACCCATACCTCGAGAAAAGGATTTGGGAAGATCGATCTGAGTCCATTGAACTTGCGGCTCTATGAGTCTCGCAATACAATGCAGCGTTTGAAATCTGATAAAGGCGTGAAGTGAAGCTGTTGCGCTTGGCAAATTGGACACCTAATTTGAGTGGAGAGATATATGGCTTGGAATGAGCCTGGTGGAGAGAAAGACCCATGGGGTAAAAAAAATGACCAGGGGCCGCCTGACTTGGATGAAGTATTTAAAAATATCCAGTCAAAATTGTCGGGTTTATTCGGCGGAAGCAAGACGCCATCAAGTGGCTCCTCTGGCGGTGGGTTTAACTTCAGTGGCACCGCAATAGGATTTATTGTTGCGATTGTTGTTATTGTTTGGTTAGGCAGCGGTATCTATATCATTCAGCCTGCTGAAAGAGGTGTCATTACTCGGTTTGGTGAGTATCAAGCCTCTACATTACCTGGGCCACACTGGCATATCCCATGGCCGGTTGAAAAACTTTGGCGGGTTAATGTGGATCAAAACCGTTCACTTCGGTTGCGTTCACAGTCCATGCTGACTCAAGACGAGAATATTGTTGAAATTGATATTGCTATTCAGTACAACATCAAAAATCCAGAAGATTATCTCTTTAAGGTCCGAGACCCTGATGCAACCTTACAGCAAGTGATGGAAAGTGCGATCAGAGAAATTATCGGTAAAAATAATATGGATTTTATTATTACCGAAGGCCGTAATGAAATTGCCACGCGAACGGAAGCACTCATCCAAGCCACCTTGGATGAATATGGTACCGGTTTGAATGTTACAACTGTTAACCTTGAAAGCGCTCAGCCACCTGAGGCGGTTCAAGCTGCTTTTTCAGACGCAATTAAGGCGCGTGAGGATGAACAGCGCTTCATTAATGAATCAGAGGCTTATGCGAATGAAATTATCCCTCAAGCCAGAGGTGAAGCGAGAAGCATTTTGGAGGAAGCAAAAGGCTATCGTGCACGTGTTGTTAAAGCTTCAGAGGGTGAGTCGATACGCTTTTTGAACTTACTGCGCGAGTATGAAAAGGCACCTCAAGTGACGCGTGAACGGCTCTATATTGACTCTCTTGAGGGCGTGTTAGTGAATAGCAGTAAAGTGTTGTTAGATGTCGAGGGTGGAAATAACATCATGTATTTGCCTCTCGATCAGCTGCTGGGAAGTGCTCGTTCCTCGCTTACCCCCAATAGCTCACCATTTTCATCAAGCAGCAGTGATTCCAGTAGTAGTAATGGGAGCAGTTCATTGAGGCAGAGTGTAGATAGTTTGACAAATTCCTTGAGAAGTCGTTCCCGGGAGACTCGATAATGAACCGTCCTTTAATGTTGGTTATCCTGGTTGCTGTTATTGGCCTTATTGCTTTTTCGGTGACGTTCACGGTTAAAGAAACAGAAAAAACAATCAAGCTTACCTTGGGTGAAATTAGCCGTTCAAATTATGAGCCTGGTTTATATTTCAAAGTCCCTTTTTACAATACGATATTGAAGTTTGATTCACGTGTATTAACACTTGACGCACGTCCAGAGCGTGTTTTGACAGCTGAGAAAAAGAATGTCGTCGTTGACTCATTTGTAAAATGGCGCATCGAAGATGTTGAAAAATTTTTTCGAGCAACGGGTGGTGATGAAAGAAGAGCGCTGACACTACTTTCTCAATTTATCAAGAAAGGCATGTTGGATGAGTTTGGTCGACGAACCATACAAGAAGCCATTTCTGGTGAAAGAACCTTAATCACGCGTGAGGTCAAAGAAAAAGCGGGATTACAAACTGTACAACTTGGCATCCAGCTGATTGATGTTCGGGTTAAAAAGGTTGACCTTCCCCCTGATGTGAGTGATGCGGTCTACAGAAGAATGGAAAAAGAAAGGGCCACGGTTGCTAAAGCCTTCCGTTCGCGTGGACAGGAACAGGCCAGAGGGATTCGGGCTGACGCTGATCGTCAAAGAGAAGAGGTCATCGCGGAAGCTTATAGTGAAGCTGAACAAATTCGCGGTGAAGGCGATGCCGAAGCAGCAGAAATATATGCAAAGGCATTTGGTAAAAATCCAGAGTTTTACAGCTTTACCAGAAGTTTAAATGCCTACAGATCAAGCTTTGACAGTAAGCAAGATGTAATTTTGCTGAAACCGGACTCACAATTTTTTAAGTATTTTTCTGACCCACTTGGACAAACAAAGTAGCTTTGCTTTTGTCTGTGAACGTAGAAAGTAAACTAAATACCTTCAGAATAAACTCTGCGGAAGCTAATGTGGTCTGAAATTTTCACAGCCGTTGCTTTGGTTTTGGTGATTGAGGGATTAATACCTTTTATTAGTCCAATGGGTTATCGCAAAGCTGTCAGCCAACTTGCCCAGTTACCGCCTAGAGGTATCAGAATAACCGGCTTTCTCAGTATGCTGTTAGGCATACTTATCCTTTATGGTTTGCGATAAATATGCCCCCAGTGAATGATGCATGGTTCCTCCCTGATGGGGTTGATGAGCTGTTGCCGGAACAATCTGAACGATTAGAGCAGCTGCGAAATAAGCTGCTCAGTGTCGTCAGAAGTCATGGCTATCAATTAGTGAGTCCACCCTTTATTGAATTTGTCGATACGCTTTTGACGGGCGCAGGCCAGGAGTTTAGTTTAGAAACATTCAAACTTACTGACCAGTTAACAGGGCGTATGATGGGTGTTAGAGCCGATATGACGCCTCAAGTTGCACGTATTGATGCGTACCGATTAAATGACAGTCGACCTAATCGTCTGTGTTATTTAGGTACTGTCCTTCGGGCTCTTCCCGAAGGGTTTTCTGGAACTCGTTCGCCTTTACAGTTCGGTGCAGAAATATATGGTCATCAAGGTGTTCACAGCGATGCTGAAGCTATTGCGTTAATGCATACCGTTTTAACAACAGCAGGCATTAATAATCTTTATTTAGATATTGGCCATGTAGGAATATTTCGGGGATTAACTCAGCAAGCCGGTTTGAAACAAACGGCTGAGGAAAAGCTTTTTGGATTGATGCAACGAAAAGCCTTGCCAGAGATATCGGCTTACTTAGATTCGCTTGGTTTGAGCCACAATTTGAAGTCGATGTTGCTCTCATTAAGCCGGTTGAACGGTGATGAAAGTACGCTCCTGCGAGCGAAGCGAGAACTTGAACAGGCATGCGAGAAAGTTCAAGATGCACTTTCGTATTTGCAAAAAATTGCGGACGAGTTGAAATATCGTTGTCCCGAGTGCTCTATTCATTTTGACCTTGCTGAACTCAGAGGTTATAAGTACCACACAGGTGTTGTATTTGCAGCCTTTGTACCAGGCAGAGGGCATGAAATTGCTCGAGGAGGTCGTTATGACAACATTGCCAGTCCTCTTGGAACGGCACGTCCTGCAACAGGGTTTAGTACAGATCTAAAATCATTAGTGTCGCTTGTTGAAGCAGATATTCCTCCAACTAAAATGGTTCGACGAATACTTGCGCCCCAAAGTAAAGATACGGCGCTTTGGGAGTACATCTCATCGCTACGCGCAGCGGGAGATATTGTGATTTCGGAATTGTCAGGTCAAGTGGATGGTCAAGAGCCAATGAATGGGGTGGGCTGTCAATACAAGTTAGTCCATAAAAATAAGCAGTGGATTGTTGTGGAAGCATAAGATGACAAAAAGTGTGGTGATACTTGGCACCCAATGGGGTGACGAAGGGAAAGGTAAAATTGTTGATTTACTAACGGATAAAGCCACTGCTGTTGTTCGTTTTCAAGGTGGCCATAATGCCGGGCACACACTGGTGATAGATGGCGCCAAAACAGTGCTTCATCTCATCCCATCAGGTATTTTGCGGGACAATGTTACGTGTTACATCGGCAATGGTGTTGTGTTGTCATTGCCCGCTTTATTTGAAGAGTGTTCAATGCTGAAAAAAAAAGGCATCCCGGTTGAACAGCGGTTAAAAATCAGCGAGTCTTGCCCTTTAATTCTTCCCTCTCACATTGCTTTAGACCAAGCCAGAGAAAAGTCGGCGGGTAAATCGGCGATTGGAACAACGGGGCGTGGAATTGGTCCCGCTTATGAGGACAAAGCCGCGCGGCGTGGCCTAAAAGTCATCGACTTATTGAACGAAAAAGTTTTTCAAGAAAAATTACAGGGCCTTCTTGACTATCACAATTTTGTTCTCGAGCAATACCATGGGTTACAGCCCTTCGA
This sequence comes from Halothiobacillaceae bacterium UBA5861, assembly GCA_002432635.1. GTDB lineage: Bacteria > Pseudomonadota > Gammaproteobacteria > UBA5861 > UBA5861 > UBA5861. The sequence goes on from DJFX01000013.1 coordinate 29,429, forward strand.
TATCAATAGAGTTTTTGATGAGTTCATGGCATTAGGTGCACGCGTCAAGCCGATGGTTTTAGATGTGACAACAGCACTGTATAAACATCAAAGTCAAGGGCATCACATACTGTTTGAAGGTGCTCAGGGAGCTCTTCTGGATGTTGACCATGGCACATATCCCTATGTGACATCTTCAAATACGACAGCAGGGGGGGCTTGTACGGGAAGCGGTGTTGGGCCGATGCACCTTGACTATGTTTTAGGTATCACAAAAGCCTATACCACGCGTGTTGGCGCAGGCCCTTTCCCAACCGAACTGTTTGATGAAGTAGGTAAAACACTGGCGGAAAAGGGTTGTGAAGTTGGCGCTACAACTGGGCGTAACAGGCGTTGCGGCTGGTTTGATGCAGTATTACTGAAGCGTTCCCTTGTTATGAACAGTGTGACGGGTATATGTCTGACAAAACTGGATGTTTTAGATGGCTTAGAAACCGTCAAAATATGTACAGGTTACAAGTATGAAGAGGGCATTTACGAGCAACTGCCTATTAATGCAATCACATTAGAACGGTGTGAGCCCATATATGAAGAAATGCCAGGGTGGAAAGAGTCGACCTACAATGTGACGCGCCTGGATGATCTGCCTGATAACGCAATACAGTATATTAAACGATTAGAGACACTTCTTGGTGTGCCCGTTGACCTGGTCTCGACAGGCCCGGACAGGAATGCCAATATTATCGTCCGACACCCTTTTGCTTCAGACTCATAAATTCGCCTTTCACCGGTAATAACGTAATTTTCTGTTACGGGTTTATAGTCGATCAGGTTTCTCTAAACGAGAAAAATTCAGTGGTGTGCTTTTTAGGCAGCAAAGCCCTCAGAAACTTTTTGACTGATTTGCATCGCGATATCCAGAGCGTGCCGGCCTTCCTCTCCACCGACTATTGGGCGCTTTCCATCTTGAATAGTCGTCAGAAAATCACAAATTTCACTGAGAATGGCATCGTCCGATGATAGGAAAATGGTTTCAGAATGGATGCCAGCCTCTGAGTCTAACGTGGCAGTTTTTGCCTTGTAGACCTTTAATTGGTTATTTTGCAAATCGGCCGAAAGACAAGAGGCGCGTTGGAAAATGCGAATCTTCCTTTCCCGTTTTTCACTAATGCGGCTGGCTGTGAGGTTGGCTACACAGCCATTTTTGAACATCAGCCGGGCATTCGCGATATCAATACCGTCTGTGAGAACACTAGCACCGCTGGCTTCTATTCGGTTGATTGGGCTGTCTACTAAATGACAGCAAAGATCGATGTCGTGAATCATCAAATCCAGTATGACATTGACATCTGTCCCACGCACAGTGAATTGAGCGAGGCGGTGTGCTTCAATGAACCTGGGCTCAATCGTTTGCTCTCTGATTTTCACAAAGGCAGGGTTAAAGCGCTCCAGGTGCCCAACTTGCAGAATGAGGCTCTTTTTTTTGGCAAGCTCAATAAGTTCATTCGCCTCGCTGAGTGTCGCAGTAATCGGTTTTTCCACGAGCACATGGAGATTATTCGATAAACAATCGTGTGCGATGGAATGGTGCAATAATGTAGGCGCGGCGATACTGACAGCCTCAACTTTGCCAAAAAGCTCTCGATAGTCTGAGTAAACAGGTACGTTGAAGTCCGTGGCGAGTTGGGCGTGGCTATCTGGCCGGTTGTCCGCAAGGGCAACTAATTCACAGGAGGGTAATGCCTGATATTTTTGAGCATGATAGCGTCCAAGATGGCCAACTCCGATAACAGCTGTTTTGATTAACTTAGTCACCGTTTTTTAAATTACACCTGCTCGATTTCAACCAGGGTGCCGCAAAAGTCTTTCGGGTGTAAAAATAATACGGGCTTGTTGTGAGCACCGATTTTGGGCTCGCCACCCCCTAATACGCGAGCACCGCCAGCGACTAATTTGTCTCTCGCAGCGATAATGTCGTCAACTTCATAGCAGATATGGTGTACACCTCCACCTGGATTACGTTTTACAAAGTTTGCGACAGGTGAATCTTCCCCAAGAGGCAAAAGCAATTCTATTTTGGTATTAGGTAATTCAACGAAAACAGTGGTGACGCCGTGTTCGGGCAAGTCCACAGGTGCACTGACCTTGGCGCCGAGTGTGTCACGATACACGCTCGTTGCTGCATCAAGGTCAGCAACAGCGATGGCAACATGATTTAAACGTCCAATCATAGTGATTCCTTATCAATACCCTGTTGATATCAGTTCAGGGCTGGGTTATACAAATTCAAGGATGGCCTGGTCTGCAGCGAGACTGTCCCCTGGGGAGGCGTTTATTTGACTGACAACCCCGTCTTGAACAGCATGCAGAGAATTTTCCATCTTCATGGCTTCAACAACGGCGAGTTCTTGCCCAGCTTTTACTTCATCGCCTTCGGCAACGTTGAGCCTCACCAGTAACCCGGGCATTGGTGAGATTAAAAATTTTGATAAATCAGGGGGTACTTTTACCGGCATGAGTTTATGGAGTTCGGCCATACGTTCGGTAAAGACAATATAGGTATTTACTGAGCCGTTATGCGTCAATTTCCACCCTATACCCTCACGGTCTACCTGGATGGATTGCTGCTTGCCATTGATCAAAGCATTGAAAAGTACTTCACCGGGTTTCCATTCTGTTGCAAGCGTGTACTCTTCGCCGTCTACATTCAGTAAAAGGTCTTCCGTTTCTTTCAAAATTTTGACAGGAACTTGTGTCTCCCCGGCCTCGACAACATATTTTTTGGGTGCCGTGAGAGTTTCATCAATTTTGCCTGAAATGTCCAAGTCCCGACTGTCGCGGCTGTACTGAATGGCGGTGGCAACGGCAACTAAAAGTTTTGGGTCGGCATGCACAACGTCCCGGCTGTTAAATCCATCGGGGTACTCTTGATCGATAAACGCGGTACTGATGTCGCCAGATACAAATTTGGGGTGACGCATAATGGCTGAAAGGAACGGAATGTTATGAGACACACCACGGATGGTGTAGTGATCCAGTGCATCCAACATGTGGTCGAGTGCGTGAGAGCGATCTGATCCGTAGGTCACCAGTTTGGCAATCATAGGGTCATAATACATACTGATTTCAGAGCCCTCATAGATGCCGGTATCAACACGAACATTTTTATTTTCCGAAGGAGGAAGGTAATGAGTGAGACGGCCAATTGAAGGCATAAAGTTTTTGTCCGGGTCTTCAGCGTAAACACGTGCTTCAATTGCCCAGCCTTCCAGCTTGATATCATTCTGCGTCATTTCCAGTGCTTCGCCGAACGCAATCCGGATCATCTGTTCGACAATATCCAGACCGGTAACGAATTCTGTGACAGGGTGTTCAACCTGCAGGCGTGTGTTCATTTCCAGAAAATAAAAATTCCGCTCTTTATCTACAATGAATTCAACGGTTCCGGCAGAAACGTAATTAACGGCTTTAGCCAATGCGACGGCTTGAGCCCCCATCGCTTGACGTGTGGCATCATCAATAAAAGGAGAGGGGGCTTCCTCAATGACTTTTTGGTGACGACGTTGAATAGAGCACTCCCGCTCGCCTAGAAACACGGTGTTACCAAAGCTGTCAGCAAGTACCTGGATTTCGATATGTCGTGGTTGTTCAATGTATTTTTCGACAAAGACCCGGTCATCTCCAAAGCTGGTTGCCGCTTCACTCGCAGCGCTTTTGAAACTATCGGCCACTTCATCCAGCGTCCAGGCAACGCGCATGCCTTTACCACCCCCGCCAGCAGATGCTTTTAACATGACAGGTAGACCAATTTTCTCGGAGACCTCAATGGCCTCCTCTGCACTTGTCAGAGCTTGGGTGTGCCCGGGAATTGTGTTGACCTCAGATTCAATCGCCAGCTTCTTGGATTCGATTTTGTCGCCCATTGCACCAATGGCCTCCACTCCCGGTCCAATGAACACAATCCCTTCCTGAGCGAGACGGTTTGCAAATGCCGCATTTTCAGACAAAAACCCAAAACCGGGATGCACGGCTTCAGCCCCCGTTTGTTTGATGGCATTGATAATATTGTCGATCACAAGATAGCTTTCAGCTGAAGGTGAAGGACCGATGTAAACAGCTTCATCGGCCATTTTCACATGCAGGGAGTTGGTATCTGCTTCGGAGTAAACGGCGACCGTTTGGATGCCCATTTTCTTGGCCGTTTTAATTACGCGACAGGCAATTTCACCGCGATTTGCAATCAATATCTTTTTAAACATTCTTCAATAACCTGTAAATGCTGGCATGGGTTGGATGATTTTAATTCATTGCCGGTAATGGCCGATTAAAGTGGAATATTGCTGTGTTTCTTCCACGGGTTTTCCAACTGTTTGTTTTTTAACATCCGCAAATCTCTGCAGATATGCCGACGCGTGTCATGCGGCATGATCACGTCATCGATAAATCCCTTGGCACCGGCAACGAAGGGGTTAGCAAATTTATCGCTGTATTCGTTTGTGCGCTGTTCGATTTTTTCTGGGTCACCGATGTCTTTTCGGAAGATAATTTCAACAGCACCTTTGGCGCCCATCACCGCAATCTCTGCTGTTGGCCAGGCGTAATTCACGTCACCCCGCAGGTGTTTGGAAGCCATAACATCGTAGGCGCCGCCGTAGGCCTTACGAGTAATGACTGTGATTTTAGGAACCGTCGCTTCTGCATAAGCAAATAGAAGTTTGGCACCATGTTTGATGATACCGCCGTATTCCTGAGCGGTGCCCGGTAAAAAGCCGGGAACATCGACAAACGTTAAAATCGGGATGTTAAAGGCATCACAGAAGCGCACAAAGCGAGCGGCCTTACGGCTGCTGCTAATGTCGAGGCAGCCGGCAAGCACCATAGGCTGATTGGCAACCACTCCCACTGTTGAGCCTTCAATGCGTGCGAATCCAATGACGATATTGGCTGCAAAGTCGGGCTGTAATTCGAAGAAGTCACCTTCATCGACAACTTTGGTGATCAGTTCTTTGATGTCATAAGGAATATTGGGATTTGATGGTACAAGCGTATCCAGTGACATTTCCACGCGTGTCGCCGGGTCAGCAGTTGGGCGTGTGGGTGGTTTTTCTTTGTTATTTGCTGGTAAAAAGTTCAGCATTCTGCGCAAGTTCAAAAGCGCTTCAATGTCGTTTTCGAAAGCCATATCCGCAACGCTGGACTTTGTTGCATGCGTCAATGCACCGCCGAGTTCTTCCTGGGTCACTTCTTCATGAGTGACCGTTTTAACAACATCCGGCCCGGTAACGAACATATAAGATGTGTCTTTTACCATGAAAATATAATCTGTCATGGCTGGGGAATAGACAGCGCCTCCCGCACAGGGGCCCATAATGACGGAAATTTGGGGAATGACACCTGATGCCAAAACATTGCGTTGAAATACATCGGCATAACCGCCCAGAGAGGCAACGCCTTCCTGGATACGCGCGCCCCCTGAGTCATTGAGGCCAATGATCGGAGCGCCCACTTTCATGGCTTGATCCATGATCTTACAAATTTTGCGTGCGTGAGCCGCCGACAGAGCACCACCAAAAACAGTAAAGTCCTGGCTGAAGGCGAATACGAGCCGACCATTGACGGTGCCATGCCCAATGATGACGCCATCACCGGGTATTTTGTTTTCTTCCATGCCAAAGTCAGTACAGTCATGCTCGACAAACATGTCCCATTCCTCGAAGGAACCTTTATCGAATAGCACTTCCAGCCGCTCCCGAGCGGTCAGTTTGCCTTTGGAATGTTGTGCGTCAATACGCTTTTGCCCGCCACCAAGCCTTGCTGCTTGACGTTTTTCTTCTAACTTTTGGATGATGTCTTGCATATCCCTCCCCAGGATAAATATTTGGACGATTGCGTGTGATGCCCGGAGGCTGCTTATCGACAGCGATACTCGCAATCACGAGGCCAAGCCAGTTCTTTTTCTGAGTGCAGGAGGCACAAAGAATTCAACTTAAACTGCGTAATCTTATTAGAATTCGAAATGAAAGTGAATCATTGGCAGTACTGGTTGATAGCACTACCAATGAATATTCGTTGCGCGTGATGAAATTTACTCCCCACGTGCTGCACAGTTTACTGGTTGATACGCTTATCCGTGAGGTCTTCGACCACGGTTGGATCGGCCAAGGTTGAGGTGTCGCCCATGTTTTCGAGTTCATTGGCTGCGATCTTGCGAAGAATACGACGCATGATTTTTCCTGATCGGGTTTTGGGTAACCCTGGCGCCCATTGAATAATGTCCGGCGCTGCGATCGGACCAATTTCTTTACGTACATGGGCAACTAATTCTTTTAAGAGTGCATCGCTTTCTTCAATGCCACTCATCAAGGTGACATAGGCGTAAATGCCTTGACCTTTGATGTCGTGCGGGTAGCCTACCACAGCGGCTTCTGCGACGCTGGGGTGTAAGACCAGAGCACTTTCGATTTCGGCAGTGCCTAAGCGGTGGCCAGAGACATTCAATACATCATCAACCCGGCCGGTTATCCAGTAGTAACCATCTTCATCGCGCCGTGCACCATCGCCAGAAAAGTAGGTGCCAGGATACATGGAAAAATACGTATCAAAAAAGCGCTGGTGATCACCGTAGACAGTACGCATTTGCCCAGGCCAGGAGCGCTTCATGACCAAATTGCCGGATACAGGGCCCTTGAGCTCTTTGCCTTGGTCATCAACAAGTGCCGGTTCAATACCAAAAAACGGTTGGGTAGCTGAACCTGGTTTGAGCGGTGTTGCACCGGGCAGCGGGCTGATCAAAATACCCCCCGTTTCTGTTTGCCACCAAGTGTCGACAATTGGGCAGCGTTGCTCCCCCACGACATGGTAGTACCACTCCCACGCTTCAGGGTTGATAGGTTCGCCTACACTGCCTAGCAGCCGCAGACTGGAGCGGGATGTTTGTTTGACCAGCTCGTCACCTTGCCCCATCAATGCTCGTAGTGCGGTGGGCGCTGTATAAAATGTATTAACCTGATGCTTGTCGACTACCTGCCAGAAGCGGGAGGCATCCGGGTAGGTCGGTACGCCTTCAAACATGAGTGTGGTTGCACCGTTCGCCAGCGGGCCATAAACAATGTAACTATGCCCGGTCACCCAACCGACATCAGCTGTACACCAGTAAATATCCCCGTCGTGGTAGTCAAAGACATATTTGTGCGTCATCGCGGTGTAAAGAATATAGCCACCGGTTGTGTGTAGAACTCCTTTGGGTTTGCCGGTTGAGCCTGACGTGTAGAGAATAAATAAAGGGTCTTCGGCATCCATCTCTTCGGCTGGGCAATCGGGCGAAGCAGAGGCCATTATTTCGTGGTACCAGACATCCCGAGTTTCATCCCAGTCGATCGCGCCTCCAGTGCGTTTTACCACAATACATTTTTCAATGCTTGGTGTATTTTCACAGGCCTTGTTGGCATTGGCTTTTAGGGGGATGGTATTGCCACTGCGGAGTCCTTCGTCGGCAGTGATTAAGAGTTTGCAGGCGGAATCGTTAATCCGGTCCCGCAGCGCATCGGGTGAAAAGCCCCCAAATACGATGGAATGAATAGCCCCTATACGCGCGCAGGCCAGCATGGCCACAGCGGCTTCGGGAATCATGGGCATATAAATGCAAATACGATCGCCCTTGGTGGCGCCAAGATCTTTGAGTGCATTGGCAAATTGACAGACTTCTCGGTGCAGCTCGCGGTAGGTGATCTTTTTGTCTTCTGTAGGTTCGTCGCCTTCCCAGATAATGGCAACCTGATCAGCGCGTTGTTCCAGATGGCGGTCTAGGCAGTTGTAGGCCACATTGGTTTTTGCGCCTTCAAACCAGTTTATTTTGGCCGTGGTGTAGTCAATATTTTGAACACTGTCCCAGCGTTTGAACCAGTGGATAAAGGAATCGGCTTGCTCGGCCCAAAAATTATCGGAATCATTAATCGAGCGCTCATACATGTCCTTGTATTGTTTTTCGGTGATGTGTGCCTTCTGTGCAAATTCACTGGGTACAGGGTAGATTTTGTCATTTGACACGTGGCTGCCTCCTTAATTGATTTTTGGTATGAATCTTAAACATACCCGGTTCACCAGAAAACCGGTTTTTTGTGATTGTATGCGCTTTAGAGTACGAAAATGGATTTTTTTAGTGAGCGTACGTGTTAGCAGGTGTTTTGGTTAATAATTGTGGATAAAACCCACCCCAACACTTTAAATGGGTTGAGGCGGGTTTAGGGTATGAAATAACTATGCGACTTCGAACAGTCCTGCTGCACCCATGCCGCCGCCAACACACATTGTAACCACGACGTATTTAACGCCCCGGCGCTTGCCTTCAATCAAGGCATGGCCAACCAGGCGAGAGCCCGTCATGCCGTAGGGGTGGCCAATAGAAATGCTACCACCGTTGACATTATATATTTCGGGGTCGATTTCCAGCTTGTCACGGCAATAAAGCGCTTGGCAGGCAAATGCTTCGTTCAACTCCCAAAGTCCAATATCATTAATTTTCAGGCCGTGCTGTTTCAGCAGTTTGGGAACAGCGTAAATGGGACCAATACCCATTTCTTCAGGCTCATTACCGGCGACGGCAATACCTCGGTAGATACCCAGTGGCTGTAAGCCTCGCTGTTCAGCCAGTTTGCTGTCCATCAGAATGCAGGCCGAGGCGCCATCCGAAAGCTGGCTGGCGTTACCCGCCGTCACAGTGCCGCCCTCAATTACCGGGTCAAGCCCCTGCAGGCTCTCAAGCGTCGTGCTTGGACGGTTGCCTTCGTCTTTACTCAGGGTGACTTTTTCAAAGGAAACTTCTTTCGTTTCCTTGTTGACGACCGCTTTAGTGGCAGTCATCGGAACAATTTCATCATCCAGTTTGCCAGCTTCTTGAGCGGCTGCTGTACGTTGTTGTGAGAGGAGCGAGTATTCGTCTTGGGATTCCCGGCTGATATTGTATTTTTTAACGACATATTCAGCAGTTTGAAGCATAGGCATATAAGCGTGTTCGGATTGTGCGGTGACATTAGGATCCTGCTGTTTACCACACAGCCCGAAATAGTCGGCCTGGGCAAGTGAGATGTTGTCCTGCCCGCCAGCCAATACAACGTCATGCCCGTCTACAATGATTTGCTTAGCGGCCATACCAATGGCCATCATGCCGGACGAACATTGGCGATCAATCGTTTGTCCTGCAACGGTATTGGGTACCCCTGCCGCGAGTGCCGCCATGCGGCCGATGTTCATCCCCGAAGTGCCGGCAGTCAGTACCGTTCCCATGATAGAGTCGTCGATTTCTGCGGCGTCAATGCCAGCGCGTTCAACAGCATGTTTGATCGCATGAGCCATCAAAGTGGGCGATTTTGTGTTATTAAAGGCGCCGCGAAAGGCACGGCCGATCGGTGTTCTGGCAGTTGATACGATAACAGCTTCTTTCATGCTTGATTCCTCTTAAAAGGTTAAATGTAAGTGTTTTAAGGCTTAGGTTTAGGCAGCCGGGGCACGACGTGCGAGCCCATCATAAAGGTCCAGCATTCGCTCACGCCACAGGTAGAGACTATCCTGTGGGTCGTCAAGCAAGGGTGTTGTTGAAACACTGCGCGCCCATTGAAAGACGCTGAAGAGTATGTAATCGGCATAAGCCGGGTGGTCACCACAGAGAAAAAGCTGCTTCTTGAGGGTTAAACGGGCAGGGAGCAATGTCGCGTGGAGCTGTTTAAGATTTTTTTCGGAATCGCCAGCAAACGCTTCGAGTGACTGCCCAAAGCGTTGTTCCCGGCTGGTAATAAAATATTCAGCATCTTCTGCGTCTAATTTCCCCGGGATATCGTTGACCACTAATTTGAGGATGATGCCTGAGAGCTGTGAGTCCACCCAATATCGGGCGAACTGTGTTAAAGCCTTGGCCTGTTCGCCACCCATCAATGGCTTCTGCGGGTATTGTTGATCCAGATACAGTGCGATATTCCAGGAATCGTGGAGCCAGCGGTCACCATCGACCAGCACTGGCACAAGACCTTGATTGGTCTGGCTGATGGTTTCTTTTTCTGTAAAGCGCCAAGGAATAAATTCTGTTTCCAACCCTTTATGCGCGAGTGCCATTTTGATCCGCCAGCAGAAAGGGCTGAAGCGACGCGATTTGTCTTTGCCACACAGGTCGTACATTTTAAGTGCCATGTTACTTCCTCACCTGGATTGGTTTGTTGTGATTTGATCGTTTTTTAGCTTCGCCTGAACGATTATCCTAACATTTCCCTATTCGCTTGTATTCCGTCTTGGTTTTTAACTCCTCTGGGATTCTAGAAACACCTCTCAAATGTCGCCGGTTTCAGATGCATAGGGCATCCATCCTCATTTACACTGCTAGCGATGTTTTAGGGGATGTAATGCGGCAGTTTATTGTTTTTTGTGTGCTATTGGGACTGTTTAATCTTAGCGGGGTTTTTGCGGATGAGCGGGCCGGTGTTCATTATCAAGCGCCTTGGCATACGCTGGAAACACTGCATTTTAAAATTCACTACCAAACAGGGCATGAAGCGCTGGCTGAGCGCGTCGAACAAATCGCAGAATATCATTACACACCGATGACGACCCAGCTGGGCTGGGTGCCTTCCGACAAAACACATATTCGTATTGTCGATTATTTTGACTATTCAAACGGTTATGCCAGCCCTCTGCCCTATGACCAGATCACCATGATCGCATCCCCACCCGACACTATGAATCAGATTGAAGATTATGGTGACTGGTTGGAAATGCTGTTTGTCCATGAGTTCACACATACCTTACACATTGGCCAAAGTCATGGCGCCCCGGCTGTGTTGCAAAAAATATTCGGCAGAACATTGTTCAGTTTTCCGCACATTTTTTCACCAGACTTTATCCCTGAAGGGCTTGCTATTTATCAGGAAACGGATCAAAAGGCCGGTGTGGGGAGAGGGCAAAGTGCACTGTATGAAATGATGATGCGGATGGAGGTTTTAGAAGGGTTTAAGCCCATCACACAAGTGAATATGGACGGGCACAGCTGGCCTTATGGAAAGTCTTATCTGTATGGTGCGTTTTTCTTTAACTACCTCGTTGAAGAGTACGGTTACGAACCCGTCCAGCGCTTTATTTATGTCTACAGCCGGGGCTTATTACCGTATTTGCTCGACCGGGCAGCCCGTCGTGCTTTTGGTAAATCGTTTTCGGAGCTTTGGTTGGCTTACCGATTTGAAATGGTTGCTCACTTCCGAGAGCAGATTACCATGCTGGAGCAAGAAGGTCTGGTTACAGGAGAGGCGCTCACGAAAGGAATGATCACAAATAGTCATGCCAAATACGGCGCAGATGGTCTCTACTATATTCGTACCCAGGCAAGTAGCCACGCCGCACTGATGCGCTTGGATGCCAAGGGAAAGACTGTCGAGTTACAGCGGCTGACCGCCCCAGGTTTTATTGATACACACTGGCGTTCAGGTGTTTTGGTGTCGCAATTAAAACCAACGGGGAAGGGTGAAGGTTTCTCTGACTTGTATCGGTATCATTATGACGGGCGCTTCGAACAGCTCACTCACCGGCAGCGTTACCGGCGTGGCGTCTGGATGCCGGATGGCGAGCATCTGGTCGCCTTACGAGTGATTAAGGGGGCACCCGTGCTGGACTTGCTGGATAAAACAGGGGGTTATATCAAAACACTCTGGGGTGGTGAGCTGGGGGCAGTGATCGGCCAGTTTGACATCTCGCCGAATGGGCTGCAGCTGGTGGCATCTAAAAAACGAGACGGCCAACACTGGGACCTTGAGTTGTTTGACCTGACATCCCAGCGGTGGGAAAAGCTAACGGATACAGGAGCCATTGAATCGGCACCTGTTTTTGTTGATGCGGGCCAAGGCGTTCTTTTTAGCGCTGATTATGGCAATAAGGTATACAACCTACACAAAGTTGATTTGGTGACAGAAAAAATTCAACAGTTTACACGAGTGTTAGGAGGAGCATTCCGCCCGGATCAAAACCCTGTGACAGGCAAGATAACTTACTTCGGGTACGGTGCGCAAGGTTATGATTTATATGAAATTTCAATACCTGTTCCATTGGGGCGTATGGACAATGAAGCCGTGTATGGAACAGAGCCATTAACGCGCTATACACAAAACGAGAATGCGACGCCTGTTGCGTCAAATGTGAGTGCTTATTCGCCGTGGGAAACCTTGCGGCCAAGGTCCTGGGCTCCTTTTTTAGTGAGTTCTCCGGCGATCACCGAAATCGGGTTGTCAACGTATGGCGAAGATGCCGTAAAAAAGCACAGCTACGTGGTGGATGTGAGCCACGAGTTTGAATCAGGAGAAACCTCTGGCGCATTTCAATATCTATGGGACTGGCCCTTGAGCGGGTATTTGTCCACGCGTTTCAGCCGGGAAAATGAGTATTTTACAGACGGTGATGATGAAGATGAGGCACTTTATCGTGTTCGTGCTTCCGACACCTTTGAGCTATCGCACCTGAGGGCCTGGACATACAGCGGACTTGAGTGGTCACTCGATTACGGCATTTTGATGGAAAAAAATCATGATACCTACCAACGAGACAGTACCGTAATCCGGGGACGCGATTTCGAAAATGCACTGGCTGGGTTTCGATTAACCTATGATGATCGTATCTCATATCAATCCGCTTTTTTCCTCTCAGAAGGGCAGCAAATAGCCGCAAAGTTTGAATCTAACGATGTGCTGAGCAGCGATTATGCCGGTAACAGCTATGCCTTAACATTGGATAAACGCCTGCCGATTGGGCGTTCGGCTGTCGCGTTCAAGGTTGCGGTCGGCTACAAAGATGAAGAGACGCTGCCATTCCGTCTGAGTGGTTCCACTAACTTTTTCCCCGCAGGGGGATTGCTCGGGCAGGAGCGGTATCGTTTACGGGGCTATCCCAGTGGAGCCGAAGAATTACGTGGCGATAAACTCCAATTAAATAGTATTGAATGGTTTGTTCCGATCAAAAATGTTGAGCGCACTTGGGGCATGTTTCCTGTGGGTTTACAGCGCACCTGGGGGAGCGTGTTTTTGGATACCGGTGCGGCCTGGTTTCGGGGCGAAGAGCAAACATATTACACATCAGCGGGTTTTGAACTGCATGCTGAGCCAGGTTTGATGGGGCTAGGCTATTTGCAAGTGTCGTTGGGTTATGCACATGGTTTTGATGAACCCGGTGAAGATCAACTCTATCTACGGATAGGGGCAGACTTCTAATTCCAACAGGCGGATACACCCGTATTGTAGTTACAGAGCGATATTTTACTTTAGTGCTTACAATTGGAGTAAATCCTCTTGCTCTTGTGTCAGGAGTACCGACTGTTCTAAGTGAGGGTCAATATGTTTGCTCATTTACCCATAGGCAGACTTATTCCACCGGACCTGCAGTGGCTGGAGTACTTCGCCAATTACCGTAAATATCCTGCAGTGGCGCCTGAGTGCTAGTGCCCTTGGCGGGAGAAGTTTCCAAAATCGAGGTGATGACTCCATGAATCAGTAACCCTGGGTTCTGTTCAATGTGATTGGATAAGTTTTCTACATTAGGTGATGTGGCATTTATGGCCTGGGCTGGATTCAAGGTGTATTCATAGCCGGCCGGCTCAACTTCACTGAATACTATTGGGAAGCTTGGATTCTCTCCCACGTAATAGAATAAGTTGTCATGACCAAAAATATTGTCGGATTTACTCTCTGACTGGTAGCCAATACCGATAAAATCCCGGTCGAAATAGGCCACACAAATATTGTGATTAAACAGCACGTTGACCTCATCCTGGGATCCGCGAAATCCGAAGCAACCACTCCCACTGTTGATGTTATCCCGGTTCCAGCCCGCGATTAAATTATGATAAACATGCATAGTGCCGGTTAAGCCGGAATCCCAAATGGTCACGCCATTACCGTCGTGCCCTTGGCTGGTCTCCGGGTCAATACCATTCCAGTCTGCAGGCAGGCCAGCGTTGAGAATAATATTATTGAATATATGGACGTCCTCATGGCGGTCGCACCCAGAAGATTGATAAGTTATCCCCGCACCGCTTTGATTGACGATGACATTGTTATTGATATAAACGTCTTCAGTGTAGTTGCCACAGTCTGCCGATTGATCATGAAAGTGGATACCATTTTTTGCCTCATTGTTGTGTAAATAGTTAAATTGAACATGGGGCGGCAGCGCCTGGAGGTCTTGGGGACCGTCGGTATCTGGGTTTGATCTTAAAGAAAAATAAGTCGTATGGTGTAGTTTGCTACTGCCGGCACAACCATAGTCATGAATCTCATTGCCATAGACGCGAAAATCGCTGGCATAATCATAAAAGTCGGCACTACTGATGATTGCACCTTGTGTCTTAGATGCACATTGGCCGGGTAAATCGCTGATACGGTTGCCAACAGCCCGACCATAGGCAGTGGCTTTGATCGCGAATGTCGGCCCGTTGCCCGTGCCCGCACCTAACTGCCCTTGGGGTTCCTCCACACGATTACTGGAAAGAACGACCGCCTTAGATATCACTATTGCCGACTGCTGATAACCCTGAATGCCTTGTGGTGCTTTAAATTCTGCTTGAAAACCAGGGTAGGAGACGATCGAGTACTGAGCTGCGAGGGTAGAGTCAGGAGTATTTGCTTTTTTGTAGATAGCCCGGTCGTTGCCATCAGCCAGTGTCTCTACATCATGTACATAAATAGTAGAACCTGCGGGAGTATTGTTTACCGCATGCGAAACCGTCGCGAAAGGCGAATCGAAACTTCCTTCGTTGTTATTGTTACCTGTACTGTTGACATGAAAAATAGCCCCTTCTCGGATGGTAAACGGAGTGCTACTCATGTTATCTCCTACCGTGACTCTGATTTCGCCCGCTCCTTCAGGTGCATTTTCAGGGATTGAAAAGGCAACTTCCTGTAACTGAAAAGAAGCATACAAATTGGCCGGGCCACTGGGTAGCGTGCCGTCAGCGTTTTTCCAATAGTACACATAACCCTGAAAGCAGTTATTGGAACTATCGCAGTATTCAATACGGCTATCGCCCTGAGTAGAACCAAACCAACCCCAGACTGTAACAATAGCGCCTTGACCTAAACCGTCTCCCAAACCGTTAGCGGGGCCGGAGATTAAATCAGTAAACGCAATGTTGCCATTATTGACGGGGCTTGTTGAGACTGCGCCAACAGTGGTAATGCGAAAGCTGGCGGTAACACCACCTACCGTTAAAAGGGCCTCAGTGGTTGTGGCGTGGTTTGAGGATGACATTCGCCGGACTACGACTTGTTGCCCGTTTTCAATAGTGCTTGATGTGGAAATGAAAGGAGCACCATCTACGGAGTATTCGCCCCCTTCAATGTTAATTCCGGTAGCACTGTTAATCCCTGTAATCGTAATTGGGTCAGAGGTGTAGGAGGTCGCAAGTTCAGCATTCTCTTGAACAGAAAATTGAAAGGAATCAGGTGTTGTGTCAACCACCGCATTCGGATTGTCTGGGTTTATTTTTTCAGATTCTTCTGTGCAAGCCATCATTAAAAAAGGGATAACCAGTAAAGATAATATTTTGATTTTCATCGACTTTCCTGCGTGGAATACATTCATGCAGTTACTTTAAAGGCATTGATATGTTGGAGAGGGGAGGAGTCTCAAAGTTTTAGATAAAACTCATATTACGATTTGAATAGCTCTGGGAGGTCTATTGGTAACATGCCCATATTTGTATTTTTGGGGTCTCTAACAGACCATAATCATTCAATAGATTTCACTGAATGAGAAAATGCGGTGCATTCCCATCAAGAAGGACGTTGGTTTCTGTTCAACGGGTGTTAATTGTTTGGTAAGAATCTAACGGTTAACGATAAAAATTAGAAAAGCGGCCTGACTTCATTGGTTTTTTTGGCGTAAGCCGTTAAATCAAACCCTCGCTGAATTATCAGTCATGGTTTGATTTGGGAGCTCGTACAAAAGCTTTTATTAGTACTTGCCAACAATATTCAGGAACCAGCCTCGGCTATCGTAGTCAAGGTCTGTCAAGTCATCTGAAAAGTCTGTGAAGTTGTAGCCAATGCCCCCTTTGATATGTTTACCAAAGTGGTAGTGTGCTGCAGTGAGTACTCCTGCGCGCTGGTCTTCGGCTTCTTCAACCATCAGCACTCGGCCTTCTGCAAGAAGGTCCCAGCGCCGGACCAGGTGCCAATTGAGCCGCCCGATCACCAGTTGAGCATGGCTCGTTGTCCATGGGCCGGTTTCTCGACCTTCTCGTATTTCGCCCACTCGGATGGCGTACTTTCCACCAATACTCCAGCGTAAGCTGAGGTCATAAGTTGTGTCCAGTGCGAGGACATGGCTGCGTTGTTGCCAGTTTCCGGTGCTGCCGTTATTGGCTATTTGGTCCGCAGGGGCCAGGTCTTCCAGATAGGTGTAGCGGAACAAAGCGTTCCAGGTGTCATGATCAACGGGACGGTAAGCCATGCCGATATCGGCGAGTGTGTAATCCCCATTGTAGTAGTCACCTTGATCACTTTCGTTGAAGGCGAGATCCAGCCGGAACTGTGAGCGCCAGGACGGGGAGAGTTGATAACCCAAGTTATTCCGTGTTAGCCACGCAGTGCGGGTTTCTGCTTCAGTTTCGTCTTTCCGGTATTCCAGTGCCGTACCAAAACGGGTGGATGGGTTGCGCAGTCCCATGCTGATTGTCGCTGCTGATCGGTCTGTTTTTGAGCCTGTTTGGTCTTCTAGTTCACCTGTTTCGAAAGAAAGTCCCAGTTTCCAGGTATCTTTGGGGCTGTAATCAACGCCATAGACCTGACTAACGCCACTGGTGTCGCCATGTTGGACTCTGGCTTCCCCAAAAATACTCACGGCATCGGTATAACGTGTCCGCGCACCACTAATGAACTGGCCATAGGGTTGGGTTACGCTGTTATGTGTGCGATCGGTATCCAGCGCATAAGTTAAATAGAGGTCTGTGCTGTCGGTAACATGGAATTCACTGCCTGCCTTGCCACCCAAGCCACCGGTACCGCCGGATATTTCTCCGTTCAGTGACAACCGGTCGCTGAGTTGCCGGCGTGTTCCCAGCCCTGCACGGTTGTTTTCCCGTCGGGCATCACTTTTACTCAGTGTGCCTTGTGCGAACAGGTAGTTTGATACGTCAGGTGATGCTTTTTGATCCAGCTGAATGGCTAAATCGTTGCGATACCCTGTGTTTGTATTAACGCCCGCATCGTCCTTGGTGTGCTCATTTTTCAATGCAGAAGAAATACGCCATATCGAATTGAGCTGCTGGCTGATGCCTACCTCTGCTGACTGCGTATCATATCCTCCGTCTTCATCAGTTAAGTCCGCTTTGATAGAAAGCTCCGTACTCTCTGTAACAGGTGCGGATAAATGCGTGCCTATCTGGCTGGTGTCGTAAAGTGTGAGTTGCCCGGGTGCGGAAAAGCCATCTTCACGGTGTTGTAGGTAGAATCCACCCCGGCCTGGGTTGTCGAGCCCCAGGTCATTGATTTTGAAGCCAGATTCAACCCGCAGCGCGGCTGCATTCAGGTCATTTTGGCGGTTTTGTGCAAGTGGGGTAAATGTGAAGCCGCCATCATCAGAAAACTGTGTGCCGGTGCCTTCGCCTTTGCTTTCAGCAACTTCAACTTTTATGTATGTTTCTGGCGTTTTACGTACCAGGAGATCAATAGCGTTTAATCGTTGATCGCCGCCGCTTTGCTCTTGTTTGCTTAGTGTCATGCCAGCGGATACGTGATCGTTAAACCAGTGGCTGGCACGGCCACCAACCGCGGCTTCGTCGAGGTCATTGAAAAGTGGTGAATATTCGTATGTTGCGACAAGAAAGGCCGGGTTGCCCGAGAGGCTGCCTGCTCTGACTAACGTGCTGCCATCGGCCACGGAAGAGAGAGGTGATGTTAATAAGATTCGACCTTGCAGGGTATTTAGCGTGTAATCAACACCGGAAGCCAGCATGTGGCTAGACAGGACGATCCCCGAGTCTTTATCACGAATTTCGATGCTAAGTTGTTCCGAACCCTGTGTGATGTTTTGGTGTTGAAGGTAGTACAAAGAGCCGCCCGTTCCGCGGAACTCTTCACGGGCAGCTAGTGTGCCCGGGTCTGCTGCAAAAGCCTGAATCGCTGTTTTTCGTTCACCATACTCTGTTGAAGACAGACTTTGCCACTGTGCTTGTGCACCGTATAGGCCGCGGTCTATACGGGCCAGTTCATTTTCATGAATATGCGTTTTAAAGTTACCCCACATAATATGGGACTGTTCATCTTCGATCTTAAGGTACGCTTTTCCTTGCGTGGGAGCGTCTTCATAAGTGGTACTGTCGTCACCATAAACGGAATAGTACTGTTCCTCGTCCAGTTTCCTGAGCAAGGTTTCGGGTGACTTTTCATCAAAGTTTTTTAACAGTTGATCAAGTTCTTTTTCCCGGGTGTCAACACTGGCGGTTAATTGGTATTTTTTCGAAATTTTGCCTTTTGCATAAAACGCGATACGGCCATCTGCATAGGGTTCGTCGCCGTAATAGTGTGTATTGCCTGTGACCAGGTCGGCCGGTCCTGTGGTTTTGTTTTCACCAACGGTCAGGTCGGCCAACGCGACGATGAACCAGTCATCTTCCTCAAACTTGAGATCTCTCCAGTAAATGTCGCCATTGCCGGTTTCATCAAGCACCGCAACTTCAACGGTATGACCACCGTTACCAATGATGTGCTCAGTGACAAATTTTTGGTCATCAGCGACGGGTACTGGCATGCCTAGAAAGAAGACCTGATGGTCGTCTGGAATGTTCTCTCCGTAAACAGTCAATGTGCCACCTTGGACGGGGATGTTTCTGATGGCTAGATGATTTTTATCGTAGCCGTCAAAGAGCACGTCAGTCTCTTGAGTGTCCCCATTGTCTTTATCATTTTTCAACCAAAGTGTATGGCTTTTAGTTTCGTCAAAATGGCCGTTGTTATCATAGACGCGCAACCGGTATGCGATTTTTGCTGATGTGGTGGTGATGTCAGCCCAGGTTCCTGACATGTCACTGTCAAGCGGTACAATAGCCAGGGGAGTTGCCTGTGGCGATTGTCCAATTTCAAAAAGTCGTACCTCGGCTTTTTGAAACCAGCTACGATAGTTAGTAAAGCCTTGAAATTGAACATGCCCATCGATATCTGCTGTTTTGGGTAGTGCAGTAATGTTCAGCCTTGGCTGGGTGGTCAGGTTGTTGTACTGAAGTTGTATTTTGGCTTTATCGAGTGCAACGTCCGTACAACGCTGTAGGTCCGCGTTTTGTTTTGAGACTTTGCCGTTAACAGTTTTCCCGTCAATGCTGATGCGAAAGCCATCGAATTCATTGTTCTGGTTAACCGCATTGATGCCGCCTTCACAAATCCGGGCTTTGTGCAATTGAATGGGTGGCGGTGTCGTGATGATTTCTTCTTCGTACCAGATCTTCATTTCCACCCGGCGGTTTTTGGCCATGCCTTCTTTCGTGTCGTTGCTGGCAATGGGCACCCGGTCGGCTTTACCTTGATACGTTACCGCATCGTCAGGCAGATTAAGTGCAGATTTGAAAAACTGGGCAACGACACGTGCGCGGGCCTCTGAAAGTTCTTGGTTGTCTGCATAGAACTGTCTGGTATAGGCGCTGAGTCGTTGACTATCGGTATGGCCAATAAAGTGTAGGCGAAGATTTTTTTTGATTTTCAACCGGTCTGCAATGCTTTGAAATTGATCCAATGCTGTGCCTTCAATAAAGGCCTTTCCTGATCGAAAAGTGATGGGACTGTCTTCGCCGGCAAGGTTAGATGTAACACTGTGTTCCCTAACTACTGGAGGCACGGGCTTTTGAGTAGGGAGCGCCCAGAGAGTTAAGGTTTCATCGGGCAGGTGACGCTCGCTGTTTTCCGGTAGCTCCACTTTTTGAATAGAGCTATCTATGGGGAGCGCTGAGCGGATCGCTTCAATCTCGCAGACGGTATCACAGTCTATTTCACTCTGAGCAGAGAGAGGAGGCATCTGAACATAAAGCAGGCCCCCAATGAGCAGGAGAGCCTGCGCTTTTTGCTGTTTGATCAACTTAATCACGTCGCAGCCTCCTGGGTTGTTTTCCAACCTCGTTGGCAGACGTGCTCCAAAGAATTTCCCGCTCGATAATCAGTTCGTAATTATCACAGTCACACTGTTTCCAGCGTCTTCGTAGCTGTTTTTCAAAGGTGTCGAGACGCGTGTTAACGGTTGATGGACTCTCTCCTTCGGCGATATAAGCGAGTCGTAAAATCGATGACTTTTGGTTGAGTATATTCACCAAGTCATCCAGTTTTTTAAGTGAGTCAGGCGTGAGTGCCGTGGTATTGGAAAAAGCAGCAGGCCCTAAATCCAACCGTATCACGCGGTGTATCGTCGCGCCGAAGTTGATTTTTTCCATTTTACCTTCGGTGAGGCGGACAACACGTGGGTTTTCGGTTGTCGTTCTAAAGCCAGAAGGTAAGCTACGTTCATCCAACTTCAGAATAAAGTTTGAGCCATGTAATCTGTTGGGTAGAGCGGCGCAGGCAATGTGGTAACGTCCATATTGATCGGTTTTAGTAATAAGACCGCGTGCAGTGACCAGTTTGACACCTGCAATGCCGGGTTCGCCTTTGTCCGGATAACCATTGATGTTCCTGTCATCGTAAACTTTTCCGATAAGATCGCTGCACTGGAAGAGCGGATCTGGTGTCACAAGGACTTTGGCGGTGGCAATGTTGGATAGGCGTTGGTTGATGGCAAAGCTGTAGGCCCAGGTTTGATTGACATACTCACCTTCTTCAACACCAGCGCCAACAATAAGCATCAGTGTAATCGTGCGAGTTTGGTTGGGAGTAAAGGTGACGCCTGGCCATGTCAACTCTAAACCATTGATCGTGGGCTCACGGCTGGCGCCATCCAGTTTCGCGCTGTTTTCGACGTATTTGAAGCCTGGCGGTATCCGGTCCTGCAAGGCAATGTTTCTTATTTCCAAACTAAGGTTATTGGTATAACGCAGTGTGTAAGGAACCAACTCACCCCGGATCACCTTATTTTTCGGAGATGTTTTCACGGCAGTAATTGTGTCGCCGTCCAAGGGATCCAGCGGGATATGGTTGGAGACGACATCAGCCGATGTGATCGGAGAAATATCAAACGTTAAGAAGTATTGCGTGCTATTGGCCGTGGCAGCCAGTTCTGGTGTGTTGAGTGGGCAATTTTGTGGATCGTGTATCGGAGCACTTTCAACGGGTGCGCGTGCACTGATATGCACAAGGGCCGGATCGGGTGTTGGCATAACGGTTAACGTATTTTCACAAACCGGAATCATGGCCGAGTTGAGCGGTATGTAGCCGTCAGGGGCGCTGACATCGAGCGTGTAAGTGCCTGCTGGTGCATCGGTTAGCAGTAGGAACTGGTAATAACCATCGGCTGCTGTTATTTGCGTCTGATTATTTTCGCCTCCGACAAGGTGCAGCCCCGGATCAAATCCTACGGGGCCTAAAATACGAACGGTAGCACCTGAAATGGGTTGGCGAGTGACGGCATTGTAGATAATGCCTGAAGGGTCAATCGGTAGGTTCTGGTCTGGGATATCCGCATTGTTGGCTAAGGTGATGTTGCGGATCGTGCCTTGTGTAATCTCGGCTTCTGATAGCGAAGAAATCGGATTGCCGTAAACATAGCCATTGGGGTGTAAGAAGCGGATTTCATACCCTGAGCCAGGCTCAATGTTTTTAAAAACATAGTCGCCGTTTTCGTTTGTCCGTGTTTCAGCGACCAGGTTAGCTTCGCTGTTATTGATGGGCCCGGTTCGTTGGTATAGCTGGACGATCCAATCTTTTTGCCCTGAGTTGGGCTCGTTAATGATGCGGTCATGGTTTTCATCCAACCAGACATGGCCAGAGATCCGTGCCGTGGCGGGTGGGTCTTCATCTCTTTGTCGTTCACCAAATAAATAACCGTTGGCATGGGGAGTTGTAATGAGCACAATGTTGAGTATGCGATTATCGGCCGCATTACCTCCAGCGTCGCCCACCGTAATACTGCCTTCCAGCCACTGCCACCCGGCAGGTTGAATTTCTTCCAATGTATAACCATTCGAGTCGCTGGCTGGCAGTGTGTCAAAACTGAAGCGACCGTCTTCTTCGCTCTGGGTTTCGCGATCAAGTGTGTTGCCTGAGCCATCTTGACCGGATAGCTGCAAGGTGACACCGCCAATGCCGGATTCGCCTTCATCGAATAAGCCATTTTGATTCTCATCAAAATAGACAGCGCCTGTGAGGCGGGAATATTGTTCGGTGAAGCGATAATTGGTCCCGTTGTCGCCTGGCTGAAGGGGAATATCGTTAATCTGGTTAGCGTCTGAGCTACCGCCTAAGGTACCGGCCAGTGCTGTGCGGTCTATTAAATGAGCCGGTTGTGTCTGAATCAAACGGTAAATACCTGCGGGCAGATTCGTGAAGGCAAATTGGCCGGTTTCGCTGGTTTGTGTCGTTTGACTGAATAGCTCACCGAGTGTTGTTGTCCCGGTTAGGCTGATTGTGTTGTTTTCTACAGGGAGGTCGTCACTTTCTTGCAGCCCGTTGCCGTTGATATCAATGTAAACAGTGCCTGATAGGCTGCCGAGTACTGGTAGAATATCGGGCTGTTGCTCACCAAATAGATAGTCTTGGGCATGAATACCAGCGGCCAGTACGATGTTGCTGATTTGATTGTCACTGACATCCCCCCCGGCAGTACCGGCAGATTCTATGCCGTCTAGCCATCCCTCAGGTTGCGTTTGAGTAATCGTATACCCGCCGGGGCTACTGGCGGGCAGGTTACGGAAGAGGTAGTTACCGTTGTTATCCGTGGCGATAGTGATGTCGATATCGTCGTTGGCAGCGCTTAGGCCAGTGAGTCTCAGCAAGACCCCAGGAATGCCTGTCTCTTGTGTCTCGCGTATCCCGTTGTTGTTTTTATCAAAGTAAACACTTCCCGAAAGCTGGCTGAGATCCGGGTTGGTTATCGCGGTTCGCTCGCCAAAGAGGTAGTCTGTCAGCGCTGTGCCTTCCGGCACAATGATATTGGAAATGATATCTGTTCCAATACTGTTTGGAATTGGTTTACCAAGGATGCTTTCTTGCCCATCAAGGAAGCCTTGTGGTTGCTCTTCGGTGAGTGCATAGCCCGTGCTATCACTGGGAGGGAGTTCATCAAAAGTGAGTTTCCCGTTTGATGCCGTGCGGGCGCTTCGGTCCAGTGGTTGGCCGTAAGCATCCCGGCCGGAGAGTGTCAGTAAAACATTGGCTATACCAGGTTCGTCGATATCTTGAATGCCATTGTCATTGCTATCCAAATATACGCCGGCGGTAATGCTTGCTTTTGCAACATTCAAAGAACCAGAGCGGGTATTGTTAGATAAATCAATATCAAACTCTACTGTGGATGCTGTTGCCGTATTGTTCAGCGTGCCATTTTCCGGGTAAGTTGTGACAACACTCGGCATTGTGATTATGACTTCTTGGCCATTAGTAACGTAGCCTAAATCGCAGGTAATACGTTCGCCGGTGTCGGCAACGTTACAACTACCTTGTGTGGTTTCCGGGGGAGCAGTGAGCGTTGTTCCAGGTGGTAAAGTGTTTACCAGGGTGGTTTGTCGGCTATCGCCAGGACCATTATTGACGACGGTGACGCGCCACTCAAACGGTTGATTAAGGTTCACCGTATCAAGGCTGGGCCTGACTTCACGGACTTCAATATCAACACCCAAGGCCGTTGTTGTGAGTTCTTCGGTGGTATTGTTGCTGGCATCGGAGTCAATTTGGTCGGACTGAATGTGCACGTTTAATTTGTAGGTGTCGCCACCGATATCGGGCAAGGATATGACCCGATAAATCAAATTTCTTTCAACCGCTTGATTGGCGCCCAGTGTGTCGAGGTGGCATGAGGTAATGCCCTCTGTTGTGATGATTTGATTTTGACCGGTACATATTTGCTCGGACATTGGAGGGCAATCTGTGGTATCGGGACTGGCATCACAAATAAATCGAATGGATTTTCCAGGTGGAGTTGTCAGCTTGTTGCTCAGGTGAACATTGGTTGCCGCGGCAGGTCCCAGGTTTTCTGAACGCAGGGTATAGGCAATTAGGTTATTTTTCGGAATGAGGGGGTTGAATGCCGCTGGATCATTACTGTCCGAGGCGTTGACCAACAGATCAAGAGTGGCCTGGCCAACTGCCAGCGTGGCTGTTTTTGTATTATTGGTTTGATCAGTATCGTACGTATCGGCTGTCACACTGGCTGTGTTGTTGATCGGCCCGACTGCTTCACTTCCTGTTTGGATATTGACGATAACGGTCTGAGTTTCTCCGGTGGGTAAATCGCCAATACTACAGGTAAGTAACAGACTTTCACTTTCGTAAAGACAGCTTCCTTTAGAGGCTGATGCATTCAGAAACGAGAAGGCTGCCGACTCAGGAGCAAAGGTATCTTGGATGACCACATTGGTTGCTTTTGAGGGGCCATTGTTCCGAAAACTGATCACGTAACTTGCATGATCACCAGAGATCACTTGTTGTGGCGCGACCGTTTTGCTGGTGACCTGAAGGTCAGTCGCGGGTAGAACGGTCACAGGCGCAGAGGCTTTGTTATTACCAGGATCTGGATCGTCGGATGTTGAAGAGTAGACAGTGGCTTCAAAATCCCAAGTACCTGCGCGCATCGGACGGGAAACAGTCACTGTGACACGTGTTGACTCACCGGATGCAAGAGAACCCAGTGCGCAATAAATATATCGTTTTGTATGATTACTGGTTGAACAATTGCCTTGTTCTGGTGTGATGACCAACCCTGTCGCCTGGTGGTAATCCGTGGCCGGGGCATCCATCATAATGCGGTCAGTCAACCGTATGTAGGTAGCCTCATTAGGCCCGTTATTGGTAACTTCGAGAGTGTAAACCAGTGTGTTTTCGTTTGGGTTAAGAATGGCTTTGTCAACGGTTTTGGTGAGCGCGAGGTCAACAATATTGTTTGTAGACTTTACGCTTTCTGAGTCGCAGTCATTGTTGGGGTTGGAGTCGCCCTCTGGAGGAGGGCTGCCCGCTGATGTACTTGTGCAGGCCGTATTCGTGAGTTGCCCGGTACCCTCTGCACGCGTTGTAATAGTCAGTATTGGTGTCAGTGCGTTGACAGCGAGTGGACCTGGGTATTCACAGGTGACGATGTTTCCTGAGTGGTTACAAGTCCAGCCGTTACCTGAGGCAGAAACAAACACTTCTTCTGGCTCTAGTGTGTCAGTCACTTTGATTGGGCCGGAGGCTTGTTTGGGGCCTCTGTTCCCCACCCGAATCGTGGATGTGATGTCGGAGCCTTGGGCAATCGTTCCACTGGTCTTGCTTTTATTCAAATACAAATCAGCGCCGTCTGGCATCAGCGTATAAGTGACAGTGTCACTATTATTGCCGGTATTAATTTCTGTTGATGTTGTGCTAACCAATGCAGTATTGGTTTGGTTAGGTCCGCTTGTGGGTACTGTCTCTGCTGTTGTTGCTGTAATTGTGATGACGGGTGCGCTGCCCGTATCCAGTAACGGCCTTTCGCAAGAAACAGTCAGACCATTCGTTTCACAGGTCCAGCCATCGCCATCGGCCACTATGTTTTTCAGCCCACTGGGAAGGGTGTCGGTAACGCGGACATTTTCAGCGCTTGATGAACCTTGATTGGTTGCTGTGATAAAAAAACGAATGGTTTCATTCAATCCAACATAGGTTGCTGACGCTGTTTTTTCTATGACGAGGTCGGCCCCCGATAAAAGACTCAGTTGGTGTGTCGCTGTATTATTTTCAATATTGGGGTCTGATAGGTTGCCGGGCGAAACAGAGACGCTGTTAGATACCGTCCCTGTTGCATTGCTTGAGACTTGTGCAGTGAGTTGCAGTGACGGAGCCTGACCATTTGCTGGCAGAGTATTTGTATAAGTGCAATTTGCCGTTTGAGTGTTAAAACTGCATTGCCAGTTTGTCCCGCTGTAGCCGGTGTACGTTAATTCCGATGGCAGTGAGTTGGTTAATTGCAGTGAGCTGACAGCGTTGGGCCCCGAGTTTTTTGTCTCTACGGTGTAGATAACATTCGAGCCTGTGGCGGCAGGATTCGGTGTGGCATCAAGCGCTACAGATACATCAGCACCTGCAATGATGGTGGTCTCTTCAGTTTGTGCGTTGTTGCCAGGATTAATATCATTGCTGGTTGATGAGATTCTGGCTGTCAGGCTGACAATTTGAGGGCCTGGAGCAATAGCTTTGAGTGTTAGGTCGAGATTGAAACTGGATTGGGGTTGGAAGCTGCCAATATTACAAGTGACTTTTTGCTCTGCGGATATGAATTCACACTGGCCAATGGTTGGCGTTGCGCTAATGAACTCAAAACTTGCCGGAATGTTGATGTCAACTTTTGCATTTTCAGCAACACCGTATTGGCTGTTATCGGCTTTAATCGTATAAGTTACGTTACTGCCCGCGATAACAGGGTCTTTCCTGTCATCAAAGCGGGTAATGCCCAAATCTGTTGCGACGGCTTCAGCGCCTGCTGCATACCAAGCCGACCCTAGAGCCAAGGCTAGCCATAGGGAGATGGTTTTTTTGGAAATGTGTTTATTTTTTTTATTCACTTCTTTCTTTCTCGGCTCAACTCAATAACGTGATTAAATTTCGTGCCCGAAAAAATAAAGCTCTCTGCTTTTACTTTTTACCTAAGCTATTGACCTGATGCGACTTAAATTTTTTTTTATTGATAATTAATACAGACTTACATCCACTTTTTTTATCAAAATGTTAATTAGTTAAAGTTCCTCGCATTTCATCAGTGCTTGTTAAATTTAGAGACGAGCTCTAAGCCTGATGACTGGGTGCAGTGTATACGTGATCAATAAGAAGCTATATCCCATAAGAGAGGTATCGTAGCGCTACTCCATGCATGTTACCACAGCATTAAAAATCTATGATTTTGTATGGTTCACGATTGATGTGTTTTATTGTTTGGGACGCGCTGGGGTGGTGATTGAGCGTAGGTACCGCCCCGGATATATCGGGGCGGCTTGAGAGATTGGTTAGCTTGACGAAGGATCGTTTGTCATCACGATTGTGCCACTTGCGCCAAACATGCCACCTACACCGTGGCAGACCGAGAGCGCTGCGCCTTCAACCTGAGCCGGCGAAGTACCGCGCATTTGTCTGACGCTCTCTTGCAATGCGTACATCCCATACATGCCCGAATGCATATA